>NZ_AMSI01000012.1 GCF_000300515.1 Nitratireductor indicus C115 | reverse complement strand
CTCAAGACTGTATGCATGGGGTCAAATTCCAAGGTGCATGATCGGGGTCGAGCGCTACCTAGCCGTGAAGTACTTTCATTACAATGATCTAAGCCATCAATTATAATGTCTTCACATTGCATCCGAAGCGACGACACCCATAAGCCGCCAAGGCAAGCGGGGACGAAACAGGCCTTCTGTGGCTAGAGTGCCGGACATCAGCACGGCGCAGATGGCTTCAGCGACCCATTTTATCGTCGAGAATCTGCAACAATTCCTCTGCGCGGACTTCCCAGGTATTGCGCGCCAGAAAGGCATCGATGACGCCGCGCTCCACCACGGTACCGCATGCGCGTTCCAAGGCGTTGCAGAATGCGTCGACGGTCTCGACCGTGACCGTATAGGGATAGTTCCTTATCTGGGGCATCCGGAACGACACCACCGGTAGCCCAAAGGACAGATATTCATAAATCTTGATGGGATCGACACCATCGCTCAGGGCACCGATACGAAATGGTATGATGGCCGCACTCCATCGACGCGCATAGCGATGCAGTTCCTGCCAGGGCTTCGGCCCCAGAAGCTCCACATTGGGAGGCAGATTTCGGTCCTCAGGCGCCGAATGGCCAATAATCTCGAAACGGTATTGCGGGAGCCGGCGGGCAATCTCCTCAAACGCATCCCAGTTGAACCATGCGGACGAGAGATGGCCGAAATATCCCACGATAGGTGGCGAGGATTGCGGCTCGTGACGATAGTCGGGAGGCAGGAAATCGGTCTCCACGGCGTTGGGCATCAAGGCAACCTGACTGCCCGGCGCCAAGCGTTGCATCTTGGCGACCAGAGGAGTGGAAACGCAGTAAGTTCTATCCACCTGCGCAACCAGCCGGCTCTCCACTTCTGCATCAAACCAGCGCGCCATTCCAACCTTGGCGAACTCCTCCCAATCGTCCCTGCAGTCGTAGATAATCTTCCAGCCATTGGAGCGGAACAGCGCAATATATCGCTCGATGCCAGGATAGGGGTATGAGACAATGAAGAGCTTTCGAAGCGCACCCAGATCTTCCGTGGCAAACTCTTCCATCAACTGCATCGTCACGTCCACGGGGCTTTGAATAAGCGATGGATTTGCGGACACCGGCAGATCATCAAGCGGCCGACTGCGATGATAGCTGAACAGCACCGGCACCTTTCTTCCAAGCAAAGCCTGTGCCTGTCGTATGGGGCGGTTTCCTCTCGTTCCCTGAATGAAGGTCGTGCCAGAGAAGAGGAAAACGAATGCGCCGTCATTCCTCAGCCGGAGATCACAAGCAAGGCTGTGCCATTGTTCCCGCACCATCGCGCATTGCCGGGGCACCCACTCCGAGAATGCCTTGCCCCGTCTCAGTTCGGCAACCAGCCGAACCAAATCCACTGGCAATGAAAGCATGCGCCGCGGCGACTGCGCCGCAGAAACCAGAAGATGCCCCAGACGGAAGCTCGCGCTTTCGCGCAACCGTCTGTTTTCATCCTGCAACCGCTTCAATTCCGTTTGCACCGTCTCCAGCCCCGATTCAGGCAGCATTCATGCCTCCCAGGGCCTTTTCCATGCTCACAAGAAACGCTTGCGGGCCATAACGCGCGGCGAGCTCGTTGCGCAATTCTTCGACTTGAGCCGTATCCGGCCGGGAAAGGCGCCCGGCGGCAGCGGCCACCTCTTCGGGTCGCCATATGTCTAGCAACTGGACAAGGGGGCTGTCTGGGAAGACTTCCCTGAAAACCGGCAGATCGTTCGCGATGAGCGGGCAGCCGCAAAGCAGCGCTTCCGCCGCAGCCATGCCAAAGGACTCGTCACGCGATGTCACGAGCATGGCGCCGCCGCTTTCGGCGCTGCGGCAATAAATAGCCGGCAACATTCTGTTTTCGACGCGATCCAGCCAATCGACATCGGACGAAACACCCAGCTCACAGGCCAAATCAAAAAACGCGCGGGCCTGCTTCTCAGGGGCCGTGTATCCGCCTATCAGCGTAAGGCGAACATTTCCCAGAAGCTGCTTGAAAAGCGCGGTGTAAATCAATGCCAGCCGCCAATTCTTATGTTGGTCCAGTTTCCCCACCCAAACGAATTCACGGGTCAGGTCCTTTTCCTGCTCTTCACTCGTATCGGTAATCGGTCGAGGCGCGAAAAGATCGCTGTCGATAATGTTCGGCACCACACTCACGCGGTCGGCTTTGGGCAATCGGGCGCGCACAAGATTCGACGAGTAGACCGTCGGCACCATGATTCCCGAAAGTTTCGAAATGTCGACGTCGCGCAGATACGCCAGCCCCGCGCTGGTGGTGGTGTGAATATCCAGAAAGACCGGAACGCGATGAAATACGAGCCCTGCGGCAAGATCGAGCAGTTCCGGCGTATCGATGATTACCACGGCGTCGAAGCGACCGGCTCGAACCAGACGGCGGAATTTCGCAGGCGAGCCGAAGTGAATTCCTTGGCGCTCGGTCAAGACGGCTCCAAGGCCGTTGTCCTGCGTGAAAAAAAGCTCGCAATCGTGGCCGGCCCGCCGCAATGCGCCTTGCCGCAAGATCAACTGCGTCGATACGCCTCCGACGATCCCGTATCGATAGCCGTAAAGAATCCTCATCGGCTTCATGGCTCCCGATATTCCAGAGCATGCGCCCGCAGATAGGCGCGTAAGGCCGGATCGTCTTCGTCCTTCTTGCAGGCGGAGTGCCAGAAAACCTGCCACCCCATCATGCGCAATCGCGCCAAGCGCCTGAGAATTTCCGGATCCTGGCGGCACAAAATCAGCGTTCCCGGTGTCTTTGCCGCGTCGAGGCGGCGCGCCATCGAAACGACATCGTCCGTCTGCCAGGCCTTTGCTTTCAACGAAGGCAAGCCCCCTTCACAAGCCCCCAGAACCAGAACAGACGCTGCATCGAAGGTATCGCCGGTACCCAGCATTTTCCTGATTGAAGGCTTTTTCACCGCGCGCCTGCTTTTCCCCCAGAAAAGACGAAGCAAGCGTGGCACAAGCTTCAGTGTCTCACGTCCAGGAGGCCAGCCGGTGAGCAACCATCCACCCGCGCGATACCTGGCGCTATCGCGCAGGCGCCTCACCTCCTCTTCCCGCGCTGCAAGATCAGCGCGAAGGGCATCGATAAGACGGACGTGAATGTTGGGCGAACCATTCATGGGTTGCACTCACTGCTTTCTGATACCGGCGTAGCCACTGGAGCTTCATGTGATAGTGCAAACACCGAAAGGATCAACCCAAAGACCCCGCTCACTTTCCGTTGCAAGGGGTACCTCTACGTTGGTTGCGCAGTCTTGATAATTATCCTAGTTGAAATCGTTATGCAGGGGCATTCCTGACAACCCTGCCAGCCTGGGACAAGCGAATGTGACGCCAAGACTGAAACGGGTCCCAGGCTCGTTCTCATCAAAGACACTAGAATGCGGCTAGGAAAATCATCCATATGATGACAGGTGATGTTGCGGACTTATTCGGTATGCGTGTGCTCTTCTCGCAGGAACAGGCACGAGCGGAAGGGGCGCCTTTTCTCGCAAAGACAACCCTGCCATGGGACGAGCGTTTGAGCCTCGCCCGGGATTTCGCCAAATCCGGAAAGCCGGCCATCATCGACAATGCGTTCGGCTCCTGGTTCCGCTCACTCGCAGCCCTCAAGGCAGCAGGTGTCAAGGAAGCGGCCATCGTCATACCGGACAGTCAGAACTTTCTCAAAACGCCCCTGCGTACGGCTGTCGTGGTCGAGGAAGTAAAGGTTATCTTCCTGCCAATCTACAAATGCGGCACTTCTTCATTCCGCGCGCTCGCGCATACGCATTTTCAGGAATTTGCCGATCGCGATACAAGCAGCAGTACTTCGCTCAATCAATCGATCGACCCCACCGATGAGCGTTATCACGGATACAAGAAATTCACGTTCATACGAGAACCCATGGATCGCTTCGGTTCCTTCTTCCGCGACAAGCTGCTGGCGCCGAAGGGAAGTCCGAATGAAGAGCACTTCATTCGTCCAATTTCAGTTTTGATGGACGAAGATGTTTCTGCTGAAATGGCTGCGAAGTTCATCTCCCATATTCCCCCGGAATATTGCGACCCACACATCAAGCCTCAGTGGATGACCATCACGAGCCACGATCAGGTCCTTCCGGATTTTATCTTCAAGTTGGGAGACAATGAGCGTTTAAAGGAAATAGGAATAATTCACGATTTCCCAAAACGCCTTTCAACCGTTGGCCGCAAAAGCGCCTATGGTGAAGATGGAACATTGCCATCAGCAGAACTTATCGTTTCAGAATACTACAAAAAAGACAAAGAATTCTGGAATTCATGAAATAAATAAGCCGCTCCAATATTTTCGGCGCGGCTTATTTATGCGTATCACTCGATAAATTGGGACAGTTCCTGTTCGACTACTATTTTCTGAGCTGATTGGTTTCGGACACGCGCAGCCGCACCGCGCGACAGAGATACGAACAGATCGGGATTTTCAAACAGCCTCTCAATTCCATTGGCCATTGCGCGCGCATCCTCGGCGGGCACGAGCACGCCGCAGTCCTCATCCACGAATTCGGGGATTGCCGCAACTGAGTTGGTTATCGGAACAAGCCCTGAAGACATGGCTTCATCACGAGACACCCCTTGCGCGTCCATTCTCGTGGGAGTGAGGAAGATTCCATATTCCTTATGGAGGGATGCAATTTCGTTCTGGCTCAAAAACCGCCGTTCGATCTTAACATTCTCCACCCCCTGTAGGGGGCGCAATGTCTCTTCAAACAGAGCCCCATCGCCAACGATATGGAAATCCATGTCATTGAACCAAGGCTTGTCTTTGAGATAAACGATCGCCTCGACAGTCAAATCATTTGCATACTTTCTGGATGCAAATGGGCGGATAGACAAAACTTTTTTTCTATGACTCTCGTCTTTTTCTACATAATCAAAAAGATTTGTATTGATTGGATTATTTATAACCCTATATTTATCCTTATCAATATTTACGCCAACATCAGATATAACTTCTTCAGCGAAATAATTCGAAACAAAAACAAGCGATAAATTTTCGTGCATATCCTGGAGAACATGCCTCCAGAACGACATTCTTTTTTCGCTTTCCTGCTTCGCTTTTTCCAGCGCAACGCTGTCGGTATAATTATACTCGCGTCGATGCCAGGGCTGAACCTCCGCGCCATGCACCCAGACGGTGACCTTGACCTTATCGATATGGTTCTTGAGAACGGTCCACATGTCCGGGTCGAGGAAATGGACCAGAACATGCCGGTAATCGCCCTTTTTCAGCAGCGTTTCCAAAGCTTCTTGCGAACCGGTGATGACATCGACATCCTGAAACTCGTGATAGCCCAGCGCCTCCCCCTTACGCAGGCGGAAAACGTCAACGTCCACGCCGCGATCCTTGTAGGCCTTCACACGGCTGTGCACGAAGCCATTGCGGTATAGATCGCTGTAGCTTGGATAATGGTTCGTCAGCAGGAGATATTTGCTGCGGCCCACGACCTCGGCAGGATGCAGACGGCGTGCTCCCAGAACAAGCCCGTTGATCGTGGCATCGCCATTGCCGTAAATGCGCAAGCCCATGCGAATAAAAGCCGTGCCCTCAGGGATGCGCACTGAATGATTGCGATTGGATGGACGCACCTCTGCCGCGATCCTCTGCTTGTTTGCGTCAAGGAACAACAGAACCATCTGAAGATTCAGGCCAGGCGTCACGTCCAGATGAAATAACGCCAGATCGTTGAAATCCAGTTCCTCCGGCGTGACATCCTGAGCGGCATAAAGATAGTCATGCTTGCCGTCGGGCAGTGACGAACTCACCACCCAACCCGCACCCTCCACGCTCAAACGATAGGGCTTGTTCGCAGGGCTCTTGAAGAAGCCGGCGAGTTCCGCACCGGAAAGCACAGGCGCTTCATCTTCGGACTGCACTTCCGCTTCAATACCCTCCACGCGCGTCACGAGATCGGCGAGCGGTAAACCGACATCCAGATCGGCAAGATCGCTAACGGTGTTTTCAATTGCTTCCCGCTCAGCACCCTCAATATTGCCATCACGACAATAATTGAACGCATCTATGGAAAGGGCTCCAACCTCCTCAATCTCACCGTCAGCCAAATCCGAAGTAAACGCATTGAAGGAGAGGTCGGCAATTCTGGTCATATGAACAATCGCCGAGCGATACCGCAATTGCGGCACGAACTTGTATTCGAGGGCCGCGTCCGGTGCCTGAAGCTCCGCACTTTCACGCTTCCAAGAGAAGCACGTCCCCTTGCCGATCGCCAGCGCATCACTATAGCGGGTCGCCAGAACGAGGTCTGTCAGATAGTTCGTTCCGTAGAAATCCCCGGCGACCATACCCGCAATCCATTCGGAACCGGCAGCGATCTCACCGAGACCACGTTTATCGGACGCGTTGACAACCGTCACGTTCTGGCCCGCAGGAATACGCCTGCGCAAGGAGCGGGGCACGGCAAGGAGAAGCCGCTTCCTGTCATAGGTCTGGCGATTGAAATGGGAAAGAAGCGCATCGGCTTCCGCCTGCGTATTCGCATGTCCCGTCACAAGCACTTCCGGCAGGCGCTGTGGCGCGCGCGCCTCGTTGACCTTGGACAGCACATAAGAAAGCCGATCCTGATAAGTGTGCTCGCTCATCACCTTGCGTAGGCCCGCGAGGCGGAACTTTCGCAGCCGATATTCATCGCTATCGAGTTGCTCCAGCCTTCGAATAATCTCAGCGCCATCATCGCTGGTGATGACAAGATCACCGAATAGCAGCCGGACGCCACGTGAGTAGTTGCTGATCGTGATCGTGTTGGAAGCCAGCAACTCATATACGCGACGCGCGAACATGGTCTGCGATTGCTTGATGGAGTTCAGATTGATTGCATATCGATAGCCCTTATACGCCTTATCGATCTGCTCAAAGGGCAGGTTCCCTACGATAAAAGACTGATATTCATCGGGAAATTTATAATCAGGATGATCTTTTCCAAGATTACGATCATAAATTTCCAGCGGCCGATATTGTGACAGATGAGAAACGAAATTGCCCAGATCCCGCGTTCGCTCGGGGTAGCGAACATAATAGGCGCCAGCAAAGCAGAATGCGTCCCGGCGCTCATATTTCTCAATCGGATTGTTCACCTTGGGCTGACAGGCAAATGGAAGCAGGTACACACGCTCATGCCCCAAAGCCGCCTTGTAGCGATGGATGCAATCCATGTCCGTAGTGAAAACCAGATCGAACAGCCGCGCCGTGTTCAAAAAGGTCTCGAAGTGGACCGGATCTTCCTTGTTCCAGAAGGCGGTCGGAATTTTCCGCTCCCGGCACCACTGCACGATGCCCTTCAATTCCTGGCTGGTGTGACCGACTTTGCTGCCCCAAAGCTCGTCCTTGCCCCGCCAGGCCGCTTCGATGAACAGCATGTCGGGACGAAAGCCTTCAAGTTCTTCCAGCCAGGCATCCGGCGTCAGGGCGAACAGTTCGCATTCAGGCTGATACGATTGAAAGGTGAAATCATCCATGATGCAGGCCATCCGCAACTTCTTCTGCGGAATGTCCGTGATCCGTTCGGCGAAATTTGTAGAAAGAACAACCGGTGCAACCGGTTCATTCCGGTCAGCCTCGCTCGCTAAAATAGCTTTCCCTGACGCGCCACTACGATTGGAACGGGTCAGTTTCAGCAGGCGCCAAGGCAGCTTGACCGCCGATTTCCAGGATTGGCGGGCCTGCTTCAGATGTGTTGCCGCCTCGAAAGCGCGCGAACGCCGCACCTTATCGAGTTGCTGGGTGACCTTGCGATATTTGAGGTTTGTTGCATGCAACTGGTCTCGCAACCGCTTTTCGGCTACAGACGCTTCGGTGCGAGCTTGGGTAACACTGCTTTCCAGGAGCGCACTTTGTGCCCTTTGCCGCTCCTGCTGATCAGCGCGCTCCTGATGGAATGCCTCGCGCTCGGCTTCTAAGGATCGTTTGAGCTGCTCGAATTCCTGTGCCTGCAACCTGTATTTGTCGTGGCTTTCAGCAAGCTCCGCCTTCAAAGCTTCAAGCTGCGAACGCAGCTCAACCAATTCCCGGTCAGCGTCGTCATGGGTTTGCTCGAGCTCCCGAAGGGCCGCTTCTGCGGCCTCTCGCTTTTCGTCCACTTCCTGCATTCGCGTTTCCAATTCCGCATTTTCATCGCCGAGGCGCGCCAATTCAGTTTCAAACATGCTACGTTGCGCTTCCGCATGTCTGTCCGCAGCCGTCAATTCCTCCTGATGTGAAGATCGCCGGACCTCGATCTCCGCCTTCAGAGAAGCATTGAGTTGCACAGTCTCGTCATATCGCCGGTTTGCGACAGTCAGTTCGTCGCGGAGACCTCTTATCTCGGCCTGTCGTTCGTTAAGCTCACGCATGACCTGCGCGCTCGATGCCTCGATATCGAGCGCCTTTTCCTGTGTACCCTGGTGCTGGGTGAGCACTTCCTTGAGCTGTGCTTCAACCAGTGCTTTTCCGCGCTGGAGTTCTTCAAGGCGTTCTTCAAAGAGCTTTTTCTGAGCATCAGAGCGTTCGGAAACCAGCTGGAGGTCCTTCTCCCGAATCGTCTTTTGCAGCTCGACTTCGCGCTTCATCGATTGCTGCCGTTCGGAGACTTCGCGGTATTTCAGATTCGCATCGTGAAATCTTTGCTTCAGGACCGAAACCTGTTCCACTGCATCGTGATACTTCTTGTTGGCCTGATCGAGCTGGGAGCGCAGGCTATGAATACGCTCCTCGCGCTGGTAGCCCTCACGCACGAGCTTGGTCATGAGGCGATCAATGCGTTGCGCCTCCGTTACGCTTTCACCGCGCACGAAAAGATGTGTGGGCGTGGCGTTGAACGTGTCCCAGTAGCAATAATCGAACGGCTCCAGCCAATCGCGAATATTCTGAAAATCCTGCTCGTTCAGACACTCCACATACAGAAGCGGGCGATCTCGGCGCACGAGTTCCGAGGCCCCCTCGAGGACATCGATCTCCATGCCTTCCACATCGATCTTCATGGCTTCGACCGGCCTGTCGAAGATCAGATCGTCGAGGCGCATCACATCGATGATGTCGCCCTCATCCGATCCGATCGCGAGGGATTGGCCACCGAGGTTGCTTTCGTCGGTATGCCCGAAATGCGCCTTCGCAGGCTCTCGTCCGAGACCAACACAGTGAACTTCGACTTTCTTCGAAAGCTCGTTGGCTTCAACGCTCAGATTCAATGCTTCGCATAGCGAGGCATTCGGTTCGAACGCATGTACGCTGCAACCGACAACAGCAGCCAGATAAAGTGTGTGGTTGCCGACATTTGCGCCAATATCCAGGACAAGACCGTCGGGACGAACACGCTTGGCAATGTCACGAAGCATGGGCAGCTCGTAGGGCTGCTCCTCTTCGACAATCTTTTTCTGGATGTAGTCGGTCTCCTGGTTCGGCAGCGCAATGAGATATTCAGCGCCGTCGATCGATATCCGATTGAAACCAGTCATTTCAAAAGCCTCTCAGAAGATGCCCGAGCGGCCCGAACATGCTGAGCGCTGGTATTTTCACCATACTTCGCGCCCCATTCGAACCGTCCTTCCCCTGACAAATGCCCCCGACAGTTACATGGATTCCTTTTTTAACCCGCTTTCATCACCCCAGCGATGGCACCGGAAAAATCCAGGGTGGAAACGCCGCGTAAAAGCTGCGAAGTCTTGAAGGCCTTGTGCCCCACAAGCACCACATGAATATCCGCGCTGCTCACGGCCTCTTCAAGCGCCGATAACTGCGCTGTCCCCAGATTGGTTGGCAAACTGTCAACATGAGGCTCGACAACGAGGACATGCCCGCCAAAATCGGCGCAAAAGCGCTTCACGATTTCAATGGATGGGCTCTCACGCAGATCGTCGATGTCCGGCTTGAAGCTCAAACCGAAACAGGCAACCTTCACACTGGCTGCCGTTCGATCCGGATTGGAAAGCAGGAACTCGCTGACCGCGTGGCGAATTTTCTCCACCACCCATTCAGGCTTGCCATCGTTCACTTCACGCGCAGTGCGAATGAGACGAGCCTCGTCCGGGGTCTTCGCAACGATGAACCACGGATCGACCGCGATACAATGCCCGCCGACACCTGGGCCTGGCTGCAGAATGTTCACTCGCGGATGATGATTTGCCAGACGGATCAGCTCCCAGACGTCAATGCCCAATCTGTCGCAGATGATCGAAAGCTCGTTGGCGAACGCGATATTCACATCGCGGAAGCTGTTTTCGGTCAGCTTGCACATCTCGGCGGTACGCGCATTCGTGATGATGCATTCGCCTTCCACGAAGGTCTTGTAAAGTTCGGCCGCAGCATCGGAGCAACGCCGTGTCATGCCGCCGATGACGCGATCATTGGCAACCAGCTCCTTCAGCACATGCCCCGGCAAGACCCGCTCGGGACAATGGGCCACGCGGATGTCAGAATTCTCGCCATGCGTTTGCGGGAAGGTGAGATCCGGTCGCTTTTCCTGAAGCCACTCAGCCATCTCCTCCGTCGCGCCCACGGGAGACGTGGATTCCAGAATGACGAGATCACCCTTCTTCAACACCGGGGCGATGGCGAAACTGGCTTCCCGAATATATCTCAAATCCGGTTGATGCCCGTCGACAAAGGGGGTCGGCACCGCAATCAAAAAGGCATCCGCAGGCTCAGGCGTCGTTGTCGCCCGCAGCAAGCCTTGCGTGACCGCAGCACGCACCACCATGTCGAGATCCGGCTCGACAATATGGATTTCGCCCCGGTTGATCGTCTCGACAGCCTTCACATTAATATCGACGCCGATGACAGTCTTTCTGCGCGACGCCAAAACCGCTGCGGTCGGCAGACCGATATATCCGAGACCAATGACGGAAACCGTTTCATAGCTCATGCGACGTCAGGCCTTCCTGAATGCTGCCAATGCCGACAGGATGCGCTCGCACGCCTTGCCGTCACCATAGGGGTTATGAGCAAAGCTCATGCGCTCATACGCATCCTTGTCGGAAAGAAGCGTGGCGATTTCGCCAGCAATCTTGCCGGCATCCGTTCCCACCAATTTCACCGTACCGGCAGCCACCGCTTCGGGACGTTCGGTCGTGTCGCGCATGACAAGAACGGGTTTTCCCAAGGAAGGGGCCTCTTCCTGAACGCCGCCGGAATCCGTCACAACGATGTGCGACCGGTTCATCAGGTGAACGAAAGGCAAATAATCGAGCGGTTCGATCAGATGAATGCGATCATTGGTGCTAAGAAGGCGGCGAACCGGCTCCTGTACATTGGGATTGAGATGCACCGGGTAGACGATTTCCACGTCGGGGAACCGTGAAACCGTCTCCGCCAAGGCCGTGCAGATTCTCTCAAAACCTCCACCGAAACTCTCGCGGCGGTGACCCGTGACGAGAATCAGCCGCTTGCTTTCGTCCAGAAATGCAAATTGGTCACAGAAACGCTCCTGCGCTGGAGCATCGTCTTTGAGCGTACCAACGACATGAAAGAGCGCATCGACAACCGTGTTGCCGGTGACGTGAATACCTGCGGGGTCGATGCCTTCGCGCAGCAGATTGGCCTTCGCCGTTTCAGTAGGCGCGAAATGCAGTTCAGCCAATGCGCCAGTCAGCTTGCGATTGGCTTCCTCGGGCCACGGAGAATAGAGGTTCCCCGTGCGCAGCCCCGCCTCGACATGTCCCACCGGGATACGCTGATAATATGCAGCCAGAGTTGCCGCAAAAGTTGTAGCGGTGTCACCGTGAACAAGAACAATATCGGGCTGAAACTCCTTCAATATCTCACGCATCCCGACGACAATCTTCGCAGTGACATCGGTCAGGTCCTGGCCGGGCTGCATGACATCCAGATCGAACGCGGGAGACAAGCCGAACAGCTCCAGCGCCTGATCGAGCATTTGCCGATGCTGCGCCGTTATGCAGAGCCTCGCTTCGAAACGCTCATCCTGATCCAGAGCAAGAATCAGGGGCGCCATCTTGATCGCCTCAGGCCGCGTCCCGACTACGGACAATACTCTCATAAATCCAGCAACCTCATGAGCCGTCGCAAACCAAGCACCGCTCAAAAGGTAGCCAGGGTTGCGTCTACGAATCCATTTCGCGTCTTATTTGCGCAACAGGCTCTTTGCAAGAATTCAAATCATTTACAACATACAAATTTCACGAACGCCGATGAAATATAATTCAAAAAATATATCAATTGCGAAATTTTTTGGCAATTCAACCCAAGGTTTATTAGAATTACATATTTATGAAAATTAATATTTTTAAACGACCATCAAAACACACCGAAAATAATAATCTATTTTTCTTTTCTCATAAAATATAACTATTTTCTTTCATTTCTCTCTGTAAGCCATTTCTGGTATTTTGGATAAACATCTCCAATTGGACCAAAGTCACGAATTTCGCCTTTATCTATCCACATTATCTCATTGACCCAGTCATCAAGAACACGCCGGGAATGACTTGCCAAAATCAGTATTTTTGAGCGCTCTATAAGCTTTGACTGAAGACCGCCAACGGTTGCATTGAGAGAAGGGTCAGCAACGTTGATCCATTCATCCATGATCAGTATTTCACCGCGAACCAACCGCAGCAAACTCATCACGAGCCGGGAGCGCATACCTGCAGAATAGCTCTGCATCGGCAGCTCGAAATAACCGCCCAGGCCTGAGAGCTCCTTCACTTCCTCTACGTAACGGGAGACCATACTTTGCGGGACACGCATATAAAGGCATTTGAGCTCAGCATTCTGCCGACCCGTAAGCTCAGGTCGCAGCCCGGAACCAAGTGCGAATTGAGGGCTCACCGTCCCCTCGACCGACACACGCCCCGATTGCGCAGCCACAGCGCCCGCGCAGAGCTTTAAGAGAGTGGATTTCCCCGATCCATTGATCCCGACAAGGCCGACGCGATCCCCGTCTTTGAGCGACAGGGAAATGTTGCGAAGGGCAGCAATCTCAAGATAGCGCTTGCCAACAATGATCTGGGCGCCGACCGATCCACCCTTCAGCCCGGAGGCTCCTCCCCGCTTGCGCAGGTAATAGCTGACGCTGGCATTTTCTATGTCGATCCGAGCCATGATCTTCTATTTCAGATTTCGGATAAAATTGCGGGAGCCGAGATAGGCAAGCGTGCCCGCCACGCAGATCGCCGCCGTGACCGCAAGGGCGATGAGCCAGTCAGACGGGTTAAAAACCTGAATGCCCATCGTCTGCCTTGCCATCGACAGAAAGTAGGACACCGGATTGTAGGTCGTGAGCAATCCGCGAACGCCGCCAGTCACTTCATTGGCGCTCCAGAACACGGGAGAGGCGAAGAACAAGAAGCGGACGCCGACCTGAAATAGTGTCCTGGTATCCGGGAACAGTATCGTGATGATGTTCACCAGATAGGCTCCGAAGAACGACGCGGCCACAATCATCAAGGCGAATGGAAGAAAGAGAACAAGGCTGGCGCCAAGTTTGTCGTGAAAAAAAACTATCGCGACAAGCGCCAAAGAAACGAGGTTCAACCCATATGAAAACAACCGGTCGACGAGAATTTTCCCGAAAAGACCGGGAACCGAGAGACCATTGTGAACAGCAAAATCAAGCCGTTTCTGTATGATATCGGTGCTTCCAGTTATCGTTTCAGCGATAAAACTCCAAAGTATGTATCCAACGAACACATACAGAAAGAAATCGCTCTGCGGCATCGATTCCGAATGATGGAAGATCAGCGACAGCATGACCACGAAGCACAAGGATGAAAGGGGCCCCCAGAGAACGCCAAGCCTTGCGCCGTGATGCTGAGCTTTTGCCTCGATATAACTGATGTGGAAAAAACGTATGGCCGCGGAAAGATAGGGCCGGATACTCTTCCAAAGCGCCATGGTCATTATCGTCCGGGCAAAGGTTCCATTGCTGGTCGCTTACAACTACGAGGGGGCAACCGCAACCGTCATCCCTTCATTCCTGTCTGTCCCAGCGGTCAGACAGCAACAGCGCTGCCGTTAAAACGTGACGTGATCGACGCAAATGCCCCTCGGAACTGGCTGCTGGCGACACCTTCAATGCAGAATCACGTTTTCAAACATTCCGAAATTCTTTGAAGATGCCGCATGCACCACTGCCGCGAAAAAAGAGGATCGACCGGGTCTTCGGCGTTTCAGGCAGAAGAGGTACGGCCTCTAGCCGTCGTCCAGCACCGCGCGCAGGAAGTCCTGGGTACGTTCCTCCGTTGGGGCAGTGAAAAGCTCTTCCGGCGCACCTTCTTCACGGATAGCGCCAGCATCGATGAAACAGACCCGGTCGGAGATTTCGCGGGCAAAGCGCATCTCATGGGTCACCAGAAGCATTGTCAGATCGTGCTCCTCCGCAAGCTTGCGGATCACTTCCTGCACCTCACCCACCAGCTCCGGATCGAGCGCCGAGGTCGGCTCGTCGAAAAGCAATATATCGGGGCGCATCGCCAGTGCGCGGGCTATCGCAACGCGCTGCTGCTGCCCCCCGGACAGCTGATAGGGAAATTTGTCGGCGTGTTCGGTCAGGCCGACCATATCGAGAAGCCCCATGGCGCGCTCTCTGGCCTCGGCCTTGCCGACCTTCAACACGTGCACCGGCGCCTCGGTGATGTTGCGCAACACCGTCATGTGCGGAAACAGGTTGAAGCTCTGGAATACCATGCCAAGCCGTGTCCGCATCCGGTGCAGATGCGCCTCGGAGGCAGGCTTCAGCGTGCCATCAGCGGCTTTCTCATGCCACAGAGGCTCGTCTCCTACCCAGACCACACCATCGGAGATATCCTCCAGGGTCATGAGAATGCGCAGTATCGTGGACTTTCCCGAGCCGGAAGGTCCAATGATCGTAACCTTTTCGCCAGGGGCAACAGTGAAGTCGAGGCCATCGAGAACCGTCACGTCGCCGAAACGCTTCACCACCTTTTCAAATCTGATGATCGGTTCTGTCATTTCAGCGGTATCCCCGTTTTGGGCAGCGCCATGTCGAGGCGCTTGACGCCCTGGGCAGCCAGCAGCGTCATGATGAGATAGAGACCGCCCACCATGGAAAGCGGCACCAAGTAATTGAACGTGCGGTCGCCAATAATTGTTGCGACATTCAGAAGCTCGAGCACCGTCACCACAGAGAGGACGGGAACATCCTTGCTGATCGAGACCAGGTAATTGCCCATCGCCGGCACGATGCGGGGGATGGCCTGGGGCAGAATGATATGGGTGAAAGTGCGGGTCGGCGCGAAATTGAGAGCGCGCGCCGCCTCGTGCTGGCCGATGGGAACGGCTTCGATCCCCGCGCGATAAACCTCCGACAGATAGGCGGAATACTGAACGCCAAGCGCGATCGCACCCGTCAGAAAGGCTGGCAAAACGATGCCGAATTCCGGCAGCACATAATAAAGGAAGAAGAGCTGGATCAGGAGCGGCGTGTCACGCAGGAACTCCGAAATCAACCGTGTCGGCCATGAAACAAGACGCGTTGGCGCGGCCTTCAAAACCGCCAGCACGAGCCCCAGAACAACCGCGATGAAGAACCCCAGCACGGTCGCCTGAAGCGTCACCCACAAACCATGTAGAAGGATTGGAAAGATCGAGACGGCCAGCGTCCAGCTGTTGGTTGCGTCCCATTCGATACCGAAGAGCATGGGCTATCTCCCCGCCGGACGCCAGCGGCCAACGCCGCGCGCCAGAAGCCGCATCAACGCGGTCAGAACCAGCGCCATGCCGAAATACATGAGGATGACGAGCGTATAGATTGTCGGGCTGTCCTGTGTGTAGTTGCGCAGCTGCTCGGCGCGCATCGCAAGATCCGCGAGTGAGATGAGAGAGACGAGAGCCGTATCCTTGAGGTTCTGGATCGCCAGATTGTCGAAGGGGGGCATCATCTCGGGAATGGCTTGCGGGAGAGCGATCCGGAACAAGGTCTGACGCCGGGTGCAGTTGAGCGCTTTGGCTGCTTCATACTGACTGCGGGCCACCGCCTGCACCGCGCCGCGCACCACTTCCGCTCCGTAAGCGCCGATGTTGAGCGACAAGGCCAGAATTCCGGCCACGACTGGCGGAAGCCGCAGGTTCACACCAATCGCCTCGCCGACTAGCGGCAATGCAAAATAAAGCCAGAACAGCTGAACGAGCAGCGACGTTCCTCGAAACACCTCGATATAGGCAACCGAAAGCCAGCGCAGCGCACGATTGGACGAGAGCTTACCGAGGCCGGCCGCAAACGACAGCAGCGCCCCGAAGATGGTCGACCAAAAAGTCAACTGGATCGTCACCCAAGCCCCCTCCCACAGGACGGGGAGGTAATCGGTCCAGGTCATTTCATTCATGCACGCTCCATTCGCAGGCAGCAAGGTCGGCGCACCGGCGGATCATCTCAAACCCGCCGGTGCTCCCGCTTGGTTACTCAGAGGCGCTGCACAGCTCTTCCGTCGTGCGCTCGCCGGAACCTTTCACATCGGCATCCGAAAAACCGTAGGAGGTGAGGATTTCCCTCCACTCGTCGGTTTCCTTGAACTTTGCGAGTTCACCGTTCACCGCATCGCGCAGGCCCTCGGAACCCTGCGCAAAGGTGAAGCCGCCCCAGCTGCGCACCGGATTGCCGTCAATCACCGGATCGGTGAAATTGGCAGCCACTTCAACCTTGTCGGACTTCTCCGCAAGATTGGCGGCGGTCAGGCTGGTGGCCGCGTAGGCATCGGCACGCCCGGTAGAAACGTTCGAGATCGCATCCGAGTTTGCCGAAAGCGTCACAATCTGTCCTTCCGGCACACCAAGCGCCTGCATCATTTCAAGTTGATCGGCGCCAGCCATGATGGCGATCTTCAGATCCTTGTTCTCAGCGAAATCCGAATAGGCGTGAACATCCTTGGGATTGCCATCAGCCACCAGAAGCCCCTCGCCATAGGAGCTGTTGGGCTCGGAGAAGAGCACGGTCTGGCAACGCTGCGGCAGAATTGCCATCTCGGCTGCGACCATATCGAAACGGTCGGCCTTGAGGCCCGGTATCAGCGAGGAAAAATCCGTGGTGATCCATTCGATCTTTTCAACACCAAGCGCATCCATGATGTGCTTCGCCACATCGGGGCCCGCTCCTTTGGCAGCGCCGGTCGGATCGACGAACCCGTAGGGGATTTCGTTGGCCACGGCGATGCGGATCGTGCCGTTTTCCTTGATTTCGTCGAGTGATGCGGCATTAACCGCGGTCGCACTGAACATGAGGGCCGTGCCGGCAAGGAGCGTCGCCATCTTCATGGAAATTCGTTCGATACTCAAAGTTTATCCTTCCGTTCCGGTTTCCAGTTCAGGCAAGAACCTAAGCTTTCTGCGCAGAATGTCAAAAAATGGACAAAAATTTCGGAGTTAAGATCAGAGCCTTCGCACGAAAAATAATTCACTAAACGAATTTTATTTCGCGGATATGACGTTCGAATCCCGTCATACACATGGGATGAGAGGCTTCTTTCGACCGAGCCTTTTCAGCCGGGTCGGGAAGCAGAGGTCTTGTGGAAAATGATGGAGCGGCGGCGGCGCTTTTTCAGCTCAGCGCGAAAAATGCATGGCGACCATGTACCCGGCCGCTGCAGCCGTTCCTGTGAGGAACGCTCCCCAGGCAATATCGACAACGGTCACGGCCATCGACCAGTTGCGCAAGGTGGCAAGATTGGTCATGTCGTAGGTGCCATAGGCGATGAGACCGAGGATGGCGCCGGCTGCAAAGGCGCTCAGTGCAGTTCCGCTGCTCAATGCGGGCGCTACCGCGAAATAAACGATACCCGCGACATAGACGAGATAGAACAGGCCGGCAGCAGCCAGGTTCGGCTGGGCTAGCAGCATATCGCCCATCCGCGAGCGGTAGAAATCGACCGCAATCCGCGACAGCCAAACATAGTCGATGGCGAAAAAGACGACTGCGGTGGCGATATAAGCGACGATGTAGCTCATGAGGCCTGCTTCTTGCCTTCGCGGTTGCGGTTCAGATACCCAATACCGGCTGCACGAGACGTACCAGCCAGCTGCGGAATTTTAGCGGCGCATCGGTAACTGCGAGACAGATGCAATCCTCACCGGGCGTGGCAACAGGCTGATGCTCGAGCGTTTCATCGGCCTCTTCCAGATCGCCACGCGCAAAAACTTCGCCGCCATCATTGAAGCTTCCGGACAGGACCAGGGTGAGTTCGCGGCCGCCATGACCATGCTCGGGCACCGGCTTTCCGGCCGGTATGCGCAACAGGCGCACGCTGGTGCTTTTGTCGGCAGTGGGGATGAGGATGTGATAGGCCCCGCGCCCTAGAGGGCGCCATTTGAGTGAGCCGACATCGCCACCCGCATAGGAGCGCAACGGCTCTGGAAGGACGATTGCATCGCGGGAGACGGGACGAGGCGTATCGACACCACCGCTTAAAGCTCCGCCACCGGCGGCAAGGCGCGTGCGCATTGCGCTCCACGCATCGTCGTCGTCCGCGGTGGAGCTTTCCGGTTGCTCTTCTTCGATCAATGCGCCGGCGGTCAGTTCCATGACGGCAAGGCGGCGGCGGGATTGCGGGCACAGCGCAAGGTGCGAGGCCACTGCAATACGCCATCCTTCCGACAGGCTTCCCGACGCGTAATCCAGCAAAAGCTCGTCGCTGACCTGGTGGCGCACGCTCATGGCCGCTCCCCCAGTGCTGAGCGCAGCTTGCCGAAAGCAAGCCTTATGCGCGATTTCACGGTGCCCAGAGGCAAAGCCAAACGGGAGGCGATTTCACTGTGGGAAACCTCCTCGAAGAAGGCGAGATGCAACAGGTCCCGCTGCTCGGCGGGCAGTCCCTTCATGGCTTCGTGCAAGCGAGCCTCTGCCTCGCGCGCCTCGAAGGCCGCATCGGCGGGCTGCTCAGGATCCGGCACGAAAGCCGGATCGTTGGGATCGAAATCGGCGCGTCTTGTTCGCCTGAAACTGTCAGTGCGCAGATTTCGGGCGATGGTAAATATCCAGGCGGACACGTTGCCCTTTTCCGCATCGAACAGCGCGGCCTTTCGCCAGACCGTCATCATTGTTTCCTGCATCAGCTCTTCAGCCATCTGTGGGTCGCGCACAAGCCGCATCATGTAAGAGCGGATGCGCGGTGCATAATTCCGGAAAACGACTTCAAAGGCCTCCATGCTTGCGTCCCTGCCCACAGCAGCAAGCAGGCGGGCCATGTCGCCTTCCTCCGTCTCGGAACGATCTCCGTCTTCCATCTTCCTCCGCCTACAAGACGCCATCGGCCGCACCTTTACGGGGTGCTGCATCAAAAAAGCTGCCTGTTCGACAGGCCGTGCCGGAGACAGTTCCAGGTTCATGCCACGCTCTACGGGCGAACCTGACAAGCAGATCACTCGAAGAAATATTCTCCGGCTACCAATCCATAACATGGCGCGCCGCGTAACAAGGAGAAAGTTTCCGGGAAAGGAACATCCCTTGGTTGCCACCACGCGCCCTTCAAACAAAAAACGCGTCGCCGTGATCGGAAGCGGCATAGCCGGGCTTTCCGCAGCCTGGCTTCTGGGTAAGAGCGCTTCAGTCACGCTCTATGAGGCGGAGATGCGCCCCGGCGGTCATGCGAATACCGTCGATGTGGAAACAGCCGACGGACCTGTCGCTATCGACACGGGATTCATCGTCTACAATGAGCGCAACTATCCCAACCTTGTGGCTTTGTTTAAGCAGCTTGGCGTTCCCACCCAGCTCTCCGACATGTCCTTTGCCGCATCTTTGGATCAGGGCCGCTTCGAATATTCGGGATCCGGACTCAAGGGGTTGCTGGGACAGAAGACCAACCTGATGCGCCCCCGTTTCTGGCGCATGGTCAATGACATCCGGCGCTTCTATCGCGAGGCTTCCGGGCTTCTGGCAAAGCCCGGACTCGCCAGCGTGACCCTTGGCGAATATCTCGACGGCGCAGACTACAGCGCAGCATTCATCGAAGACCATCTTCTGCCCATGGGTGCAGCGATCTGGTCCACCACAGCACGCGAAATGCGCGCCTACCCGCTTTTCGCATTTATTCGCTTCTTCGAGCGCCACGGGCTCCTGCTTCTCAAGGACCGGCCTCGCTGGCGCACCGTTTGCGGCGGTAGCCGGACCTATGTTTCCAGGCTTCTGGAAGACTTTTCGGGTGAATTGCGGCTGCACACTCCCGTTCTGCGTGTCTATCGGGGCGATGACGGGGTGACGGTCCTTGACGGAACGGGGCATTCCGACACATTCGATGACGTCGTGATCGCTGTCCATGCAGATCAGGCACTGGCGATGCTCGATGACCCGAGTCCGGAAGAAAGCCGCCTGCTCGGCGCCTTCGCCTACACACCCAATACGGCCGTTCTGCACAAGGCCCGGACGCTGATGCCACGCCGGCGTTCGGTCTGGTCGAGCTGGAACTACGTTTCGGACGGAAATGGCGGCGACGATGCCCAGCTCTGCGTAACCTACTGGATGAACCAGCTGCAGAATCTCGGCACCCGGGAACAGTTCTTCGTGACACTGAACCCCATTCGCCCGATACCCGATGGACAGGTTATCCGGGCGTTCGACTATGCGCATCCCCTGTTCGACCGGCGCGCACTCTCGGCGCAAAGCGGGCTGCACGCACTGCAGGGCAAGCGCAACACGTGGTTCTGCGGTGCCTATTTCGGCAGTGGTTTCCATGAAGACGGGATCAAGGCCGGCCTCGCGGTGGCGGAGGAGCTGAGTGGCATCGAGCGCCCCTGGGTCGTGGAAGCCGGCGCACCACCCCTCACCGGACTGGTGGCGGCTGAATGACCAGGCGATCGGCGATCTATGAAGGCCAGGTGGTGCATGTGCGCTCCAGCCCGCGCGCGCATCGGCTGAACTATCGCGTATTCTCGCTTTTCCTCGATCTGGACGAGCTGCCGGAGCTTTCCCGGAAATCCCGAATGTTCGGCCACAACCGCAGGGCCGTCTTCTCCTTTTGGGACAGCGACCATGGTGCCGGCGAAGCAAGAGGACTGCGTGCCTGGGTCGACAAGCAGATTTCAGCCGCCGGTCTCGATAGCCGCCGGATGCGCGTCGGCGTGCTCTGCTATCCGCGCATCTTCGGTTATGTTTTCAATCCGCTGACCGTCTATTTCTGCCATGACGACACGGAGCGGCTTCGCCTCGTCATATACGAAGTGTGCAACACGTTCGCAGAGCGGCACAGCTATCTGATCCCGGTGCAGGACGATACCGACGAACCGACGCGCCATGAATGCGCCAAGGAACTCTACGTTTCCCCGTTCCTCTCGATGGATTGCCGATACCGTTTCACCATCACTCCCCCGGCGGAAAGGGTGCGCATCGCGATTGACGAAACGGAGGCAGGCAACCGGGTCCTTTATGCCGCCTTTGCAGGTTCGCATCGCCATTTCAGCGACAAATCGCTGCTGCGCCTGCTGATCGCCTATCCCCTCATGACCCTGAAGGTGACCGGAGCAATCCATTTCGAAGCGTTGAAACTTTGGTTCAAAGGCGTCCCGTTCCACAAGCACCAGCCGGCGCAAAACCCTATCGACAGAACAATCATTCCCGTGAAAGCGAAGGCGTTTCATCATGAGCCACATTGAAAACGCTTCCCGAGCTCCAGCCGTCTCCGCCGGGCCTCTCTGGCAAAGAATCCTCTGCCGCTGGGCCGATGCCATCGCGTTCGGGCGTATCACGCTCAGCTTTCCCGATGGCCGCACACACGAAGCCGCTGGTTCCCGGCAGGGCCCATCTGCGCGGCTTCATTTCGTTTCGGGCCGCGCCTTCATGCAGCTTTTGACCGGTGGCGATCTCGGGTTCGCACGCGCCTTCATGGACGGGCATGTGGAGACACCCAATCTCGATGCCCTGCTTGAGCTTGCGATTGCCAATGAAAGCGCATGGGGCGGCATTCTCGACACATCAGCCCTCGTCTCGCGTTTCGACTTCCTGCGCCACAGGCTGCGTCGCAATTCCCGCGCGGGAAGCCGGCGAAACATCGCCTTCCACTACGATCTCGGCAATGCCTTCTATGCCCAATGGCTCGATAGCACGATGACCTATTCATCGGCGCTTTTCACGCGCGAGGGCCAGAGTCTTGAGGACGCCCAGACAGAAAAATATGACCGCATCCTCAGGCGGCTGCGGATCGGCCCGCAGGATCATGTGCTGGAAATCGGATGCGGTTGGGGCGGGTTTGCAGAACACGCCATCCGAACAACCGGCTGCCGGGTGACAGGGCTGACGCTATCGAAAGAGCAGGCTGTCTTTGCCCGCCAACGGCTGGAGAAAGCCGGGCTGAAGGGCCGGGCCGATATCCGCATCGAAGACTATCGCGATTGCGAGGGGACCTTTGACAAGATCGTTTCCATCGAGATGTTCGAGGCCGTCGGAGAAGAGAACTGGGCGCTCTATTTCGACCAGTTGCGGCGCCTTCTCAAGCCGCAAGGCAAGGCGATGGTTCAGGTCATCACGATCGATGAGGGACGGTTCGAAACCTATCGCCGCAGGGCCGATTTCATCCAGACATACATTTTTCCCGGCGGGTTTCTGCCATCTGTCACCGCATTCGAAAACGTTGCATCTTGCGGCGCTCTGAAGGTCACCGACTGTTTTCGGTTTGGCGGAGATTACGCAGCCACGCTCGATGAGTGGGAAAAGAAATTCAGACCCGCCTGGCCTGCTGTGGCCAAGCTCGGCTTCGATGAGCGCTTCCATCGCATGTGGCTCTATTATCTTGCCTATTGCAGGGTCGGTTTCCGAACGGGGCGGATCGATGTGGCGCAATTCGAACTTCAGAGGTCCTGAGGGTCGCGGACCAGTCGCCGCATGAGGAAAAAGCGAAACCCGGCTGGAAGCGCGTGCAACAGACGAATGACGATGCGCATCTTCCATGGGAAGACGATCTCATAACGCCCATCGGCAAGTCCACGCTCAATCGCTTCGGCGGCCTCCTGCGCCGAGATGAGAAACGGCATCGGAAAATCGTTCTTTTCCGTCAGGGGCGTATCGACAAAACCGGGATTGATTACCGTGACGGCAACGTTCCGGCGCTCTGCTTCCGGTCGCATTGCCTCGCACAGATTGTTGAGCGCGGCCTTCGTGGCGCCATAGGTCGCGCCGCCCGGCAATCCATTATAGCCAGCAACCGATGCCATCACGGCCACATGGCCGCGCCGGCGCTCCATCATGGCGGCAAGAACGGGTTCGAGCGCGTTCATTGTGCCGAACAGATTCACTTCGATCATGGTACGCGCACGCTCGATCGTGAAGTTGAACGCTCCGTCGCGCCGATAGGTGCCCGCAGCCAGAACCGCAAGTTCGACGGGCCCATGCTCCTGCTCCAGGAGCACGAAACTATCGCGCACGGCCTGCGCATCCGTCACATCGAGCGGACAGGCAAAGATGCGGCCTTTCCCGTCGACAGCCAGCGCCTCCAGGGCTTCAGCACTGCGCGCGCTCACGGCTACCCGCCAGCCCTTCCTGGCAAGATGCAGGGCAAGCGCACGACCGATGCCTGAGCTGCCGCCTGTTATCCAAGCCAGCCTGCCCTTGTTCTCATCACTCCTGCCCAGCAGCATATGGCAACTCCCTTTGCCTGTTCTGTTTTCAATACGCTTTCCCTTCAGCGACGGTTCACATCGACCACCGCGGTGAACCGCCAGACGCACTCGCGCGTTAGACTTGATATCCGCGACGGTTTTTTCCGGCGCTCAGACGCCCTATCTGTGAGAATAATTTCAAGCTCTCCAAGGCAGACCATGGATATCGCCACTGCTTCCTCACCGCTCGAAAGCTCCTCAACCGACGGGATGCGCGTGGAAGATCGCCTGACAGATGTGGGCGGTTACCGCATGAGGAGCCTTCTGATCGAAGCCCGGGAAAATGCGGACCTGCCTCCTGTCCTTTTCATTCACGGGGCCAGCACGAGCCTTCTGGACCCGCTCAATGCGTTTCGCGAACCGCTCGAGGGGCGGGCCTCGCTTTTTTTCGTGGACCGGCCGGGGCATGGCGGCTCGCAGGCAGGACCTGCGGAGAACCGCAGGCCGGACGGGCAGGCTCATGCGATTGCCAGGTTGATGGATGAGCGCGGCATCGGCAGGGCAATCGTGGTGGGACACTCCTATGGCGGCGCCGTAGCCGCCGCGCTGGCGCTTGAACACCCCGAGAAGCTGCGCGGGCTGCTGCTTCTTTCCCCGGTTCTCTATCCATGGCCCGGCGGAATTGCATGGTATTACACCGCTTCGGCAATGCCGGTATTCGGCTGGTTGTTCACCCGCCTTGTCGTGCCCCTCGCCGGGCGGCTGGCAATGGAAAGCGCTGCGCGCTCGGTTTTCTCGCCGGACCCTCTTCCTGCGGGCTATATCGAGAAGAGCCGTGCCATCGAGGCCATTCAACCCGCCGCCTTCCGGCACAATGCCCGCGAGATCGCATCGCTGCTCGACTGGACGAAGGAAAACGCCCGCAGATATGCGAAGATTGCAGCCAACACGATTATCGTCACCGGCGACACGGACGACGTCGTCTCACCGGACATCCATTCGCGGCAGATGGCGCAGGCAGTACCGAATGCTGAGCTGATCGTCATCCCCGGGCTCGGGCACAAGCCCGACTATTGCGCGACAGACATGGTCATCGCCTCGATAGAAGCCCTGGCCAGAATGCCCGAGCACAAGCCCCCTCTTGAATAACCATGTTCGGCACGCGCCAGCTCGGCGGTGAAAAGCCGATATGGAAACGTTGCCATATATGCCGGCTGCCGATACGGTGATCCGTCCAACAAGATCACTCGCGACAAGGTTTCTGGGGAGGAAAATCATGAAGTTTTCGCTGCGAACTGCCGCTGCCGCCGTGCTTGCATCCATGCTCACGGTCGGTTCTGCTCATGCGCTGACCGTTTATTCCAGCGTTGACGAGGAAAACGCGAAGAAACTGCTCGATGCCTTCTCCGAGGCAACCGGTGTCGACGTGCAGATGGTGTTCCTCTCTTCCGGCCCCGCACTTTCGCGCATCGAGGCCGAGAAGGCCCGGCCGCAAGCCGATATCTGGTTCGGCGCACCAAGCGAGAACCATATCCTCGCCAAGGAACGCGGACTGACGGAAGCCTATCCTTCGCCCAACGCTTCGGCATTGCGCGACGAATTCAAGGACGCAGACGGCTTCTGGCATGCGATCTACACGAACCCGCTCGGCTTCGGCGTGCGCACCGACATTCTCAAAAGCCGCAACGCGCCGGTTCCAACCTCCTGGGAAGACCTGAAGAACCCCGCCTACAAGGGGTTGATCCAGATGCCCTCGCCGCAATCTTCCGGCACCGCCTATTCCGTGATCCTGACACTCCTTGAGGAGCGTGGCGAAGATGGCGCGTTCGAATATCTGAAGGCGCTCAATCCGAACATTCAGACCTATACCCAGAGTGGCACGGCCCCGAGTGGTGCGCTTGGCGTCGGCGAAACGCCGCTTGCGATCCAGTTCACGCCGGGCTTCCTGAAGCTCGCCGATGAAGGGTATCCGGTCGAGGTCGTCTTCCCGAGCGAGGGTGTCGGCTATGAGGTCGCCTCCATGTCGATCCTCAAGGGCGCGCAGAAACCCGACGAGGCCAAGAAGCTTGTCGACTGGATGACCTCCGCCGAAGGCCAGACGGCGCTCAGCCAGACCAAGACCTACTTCCTGCCGGTGCGCACCGATGTCAGCGGCGGCGCGGGGGTTCCCTCCCTCGACAAGATCAAGCTCGTTTCGGTGAAGCCTTCCTTTGCCGCCGAGAACAAGCAGCGCCTTGTCGAGCGCTGGACCAAGGACGTGCTCGGTCAGTAAGGCAGACAGTATCTTGTCCGGCACCGCACGCTCGCAACTGCGCCTCCTGGCGCGGGACCCGGTTCTGCTCGTCCTGTTGACGGTGATCGCGCTGTCGATCGCCGTCTTCGTCGTCTATCCGCTCGTCAAGGTCTTCATGGCCAGCTTGCATGTCAACGACGTCTGGACGCTCGACGGCTACCGGGAACTCGCCGAACGCCGCCTCTACCGCAACGCGCTGGTCAACAGCCTCAGCGTCGCAGCGCTCGTGGGCATCATCAGCGTGGCCATTGGCTATGTGGCGGCATTCGTCCTGACGCGGCTGGAAGTGCCGGGCAAGACGCTCCTGCATTACATCACGATCCTGCCGATCGTCTCCCCGCCCTTCGTCAGCGCGGTGTCGATCCTCTTCCTGTTCGGCTTCAACGGACTGGTGACACGCCAGCTCCTCGGGCTCAACGACTTTTCCATCTACGGCTTCCACGGGGTGGTGATCTCGCAGGTCTTCACCTTCGCGCCGATCGCCTATCTTTCCCTGCGCGGCGTTCTTGCCTCGCTCAGCCCGACGCTCGAAGACGCAGCGCTAAACATTGGCGCAACCCGCTGGCAGACCTTCTGGAAAGTCACTTTCCCGCTTTCCCTGCCGGGAATCGCGAGTGCGTTCCTCGTCGTCTTCATCGAATCCATGGCCGATTTCGGCAATCCGCTGGTTCTGGCCGGAGCCGCCTTTCCCATGCTTGCGCCGCAGGCCTATCTGGAGATTACCGGCTCCTTCAACCTGTCGCGCGGGGCGACGCTCGCCATCGTGCTGCTCATCCCCTCGATGACGGCCTTCGCCATCCAGCGCTATTATCTGGCCAAGCGGCAATACATCACCGTCACCGGAAAGCCGACGGCATCGACCAGCAAGATCGTCAGCAATCCGATGAAATGGCTGCTCTACGGTATCGTGAGCTTCTTCGCCGTGCTCGTCACGGCGTTCTATGCCGTCATCATCGTCGGCGCCTTCACCCAGGTCTGGGGCTTCAACTACACGCCGACGCTCGCGCATTTCCGATACGTCTTCGATGTCGGGCTGGATTCGGTGAAGGATACGCTGATCGTCGCCATCGTCTCGACCCCGATCAGCGGCATATTGGGCATGCTTGTCGCCTTCCTGGTGGTGAGGCGGGTCTTTCCAGGCCGTACCGCGCTCGAATTCGGCTCGATCCTTTCGTTCGCCGTGCCCGGAACCGTTGTCGGCATCGGCTATATCCTTGCCTTCAACGCACCGCCCATCATCTTGACGGGCACGCTGGCGATCCTCGTCCTGTGCTTCGTCTTCCGCTATGTGCCAGTCGGTATCCAGTCGGGCATCGCCGTATTGCGGCAGATCGATCCTTCGATCGAAGAAGCCGCGCAAAATCTCGGCGCAAACGGCCTGACCACATTCCGCAAGGTGACGCTGCCATTGATCGCGCCCGCCTTCTTCTCCGGGCTTGTCTATGCCTTCGTGCGCGCCATGACGGCCATTAGCGCCGCAATCTTCCTGGTCTCGGCAAACTGGAACCTCATGACCGTGCAGATCCTCAACCAGGTGGGGTCGGGCCGTCTCGGCGTCTCGGCCGCCTTCAGCGTGGTGGTGATCGTCATCGTGCTGATTGCCATCGGCATCATCAGCTTTCTGATCAATCGGTGGACCCGCCACACCTCCATGGTGAGATTTCAATGACAGACAGCATTCGTATCGTCGGCCTCAACAAGGTTTTTCCCAGCCCTGGCGGTGGGTCCGTGCATGCGGTCAAGGATATCAATCTTGATATCGGTGCGGGAAAGCTCGTGACCCTGCTCGGCCCGTCAGGCTGCGGCAAGACCACGCTGCTGCGCATGATCGCGGGCTTCGAGGAGCCTTCCTCGGGCGACCTGTTCTTCGGCGAACGGCGCATGAACGAGGAACCGCCCAACACCCGCGACACGGCCATGGTGTTTCAGTCCTATGCGGTGTTTCCGCATCTGAACGTGTTCGAGAACGTTGCCTTCGGGCTGCGGCTCAGACATCTGCCCAAGGCGGAGATCGAGGCGAAGGTGACGCGTGTACTCGAGCAAACGGGGCTCGAAGGTTATGCGAAGCGCTCGCCCAACCAGCTCTCCGGCGGCCAGCAGCAGCGCGTAGCGCTCGCACGATGCATCGTCATGGAGCCGAAGGTGCTTTTGTTCGATGAACCCTTGTCCAATCTCGACGCCAAGCTGCGCGAGCAGATGCGCGTCGAGATCCGCGAATTGCAGCAGCGCCTCGGCATCACCAGCATCTATGTGACCCATGACCAGGTGGAGGCGATGAGCATCTCGGATGAGATCGTCATCATGAAATCCGGCGTGGTCGAGCAACTCGGCACACCGCAGGAAATCTATGCGCGCCCGGCGAACCGTTTCGTTGCAGACTTCATCGGCAAGGCGAACATCGTCGAGGCGCGGATCGCGGGCAAAAACACAATCGAGATCAACGGCGTCAGCATCGGCGTTCCGCTCGTCCCCGAACTGCCGGCGGGAGCGGAGGTATCAGCGATCCTGCGCCCGGAAGCGATCCACCTTTCAGCCGAGGGCGGACAGTTCCGGGGCATCGTGCGCCGCGTGATGTTCCTCGGCAATATCGCGGAATATCTGGTCGAGGTGGATGGCCTCGGAAACTGGCTGGTGGATATTTCAAACCCCGCGGAGGCCGGACTGTTTCAGGCGGGATCGCAAGTGTTTCTGGAGCCTTCGGCCGGTTCGATCCACATCCTTGGCTGAATGCCCTAGCGCGGTTCATCGTTTCGCAGAAACGCTGTCCCGCCCTATCTTCCTGTTTTTCTGCATTTATACGGATGTCAGGTAATTCCACCTGACTGTAAAATGCCCCAGGTCAAGCCCGGAGACGACTGGCGAAGGGAGAGGGATTCGATCGGAAACCGCGGCGATTTCCGTGAGCTCCTCCGCCGGCCGTCCCCGGACCTGATCGGGAAGCGCCCGGCTATTTGATGCCGGCGCGCATGAAGCTTTGCACGAACTGCCGCTGGAAGAGCAGGAAACCGACCAGAAGCGGAGCGGACGTCATCAGGCTTGCCGCCGAAATTACGCTCCATTGCACGCCCTGATCCGGCGATGCGAAGACCTGCAGCCCCACGGTGAGCGGCCGGGTCGTCACCGAGTTGGTGATGACGAGCGGCCACAGGAGGTTGTTCCAGTGGTAGCTCACCGACACCAGGCCGTAGGCGACATAGATCGGGCGGGCGAGCGGCACATAGACCTTCCAGAGCGTCATCAGCGGGCCAGCGCCTTCCACCCGTGCGGCATCGTCCAGTTCCCGGGGGATGGTCAGAAAGGTCTGGCGCAACAGGAAGATGCCGAAAGCTGACGCCATGTAGGGAAGCCCCATGGCAAGGATCGTGTCGACAAGGCCGAGTTGCGAGATCGTCCGGTAATTCTCCACCAGCAACACCTCGGGCATAATCATCAGCTGGACCAGAACCAGCATGAAGATCAGCGTCTTGCCGCGGAATTCATAACGCGCGAACGCATAGGCCGCGAGGGTGCAGATCACGAACTGGCAGACGAGGATCGTCGAAATCAGCATGAAGGTGTTGAGGAAGTAGCGTCCGAAGGGGGCCGCATTCCACGCGTTGAAGAAATTCTCCAGCGTCAGCGGTGCGAAAAGTTCAAAACGAACCTCATATTCGGGGGCATGAAAGGCCATCCACACCGAATAGAGAAGGGGCAGGACCCACAGGATGCCAAGCAGATAGCATCCCGCCTTTTCGAGCAGGTCCCAGAGTTTTTCGCCGCGCGACTGCGGCAGGGAAGCTGCGATGGTCATTTGTAGTGCACCTTGCGGTCGAGGATGCCGAACTGGATGAAGGCAAGCAGTGCGAGCACGATCAGGATCACGACCGTGATTGCCGAGGCGTAGGCCGTATCCCAGTAACGGAAAGCGACGTTGTAGACATAGTAGAGCAGCAGCGTGCTGGCGTTATCGGGGCCGCCGCGCGTCATGACGATCACATGATCGATCAGTCTGAACGAGTTGATGAATGCGTTGATCATCACGAACAGTGTCGTCGGCATGAGCAGCGGGAATGTGACACGCCGGAAGAAATACCACCGGCCCGCCCCTTCCAGCGCCGCTGCCTCGCCAAGGCTCGGGCTGATCTGCTGCAGGGCAGCCAGGTAGAAGATCATGAAGAATCCGGCTTCCTTCCACACCGCGAGCACCATCAGGCTGCCAAGCGCCGTTTCAGGATCGCCCAGCCAGTTACGTCCATGAAAACCGAAAAGGCCCAGGAACTGGTCGATGAGGCCGTAGCCCGGCGTGTAGAAGAACAGCCACATATTGGCGACGGCGATCATCGGCAGCACCGTCGGCAGGAAGAAGGACATGCGCAAAAGCGCCTTACCCTTGATGGCCGAGTTCACGATAACCGCCATCAGCATCGCCAGCGCGATGGAGGCAGGCACCGTGCCCAGCGCATAAATCGCGTTGTTCTTGAGTGCGGCGACGAAGACCGGATCGCTGAGCATCGACGCATAGTGATCCATGCCGACGAACTTGGCAGGCCGCTTGCCACGCGGGGTCTGGAAAGTGCTGCTGATGAAGGTCATCACAGCAGGAAAATGCGTAAAGGCTGCCAGCAGCACAGCCGCTGGCAGAAGCAACAGCCATGGAGTGACCGCAGTTCTTATCCTGTACACGGAGCCCCTCTTTCAAATTCTGGCTGTCTTGGAAAACCGCAGGGCCGCAACGTTCGTACGGCCCCGCGGGATCGAACCTGCTAGTCGCGATAGGGCTTCAGGATGCGCTCGGCTTCCTGCTGAGCATCCGAAAGAGCCTTGTCGACTGGCTTGCCGCCCGTCAGCGCAGCCTCGATCGCATCGTCGATGACGCGAGCCACGCGCTGGTTCTCGTGGGTGGAGAGCTCCGGCACCATGTAGGGGATCTGCTCGCGTGTTACCGCAGCACCCGGAAACTCGGCAACATAAGCCTTCATTGCATCGGTTTCCCAGGCATCGTCGCGCGCGGCGATGTAGCCCGTCTTGATGCTCCATTCGGCCGATTGTTCAGGCATGGAAAGCCATTTCACGAACTGGAAAGCTGCTTCCTGCTTCTGCGGCTCCACATCGTTGAAGATGTAGGCATTGCCACCGCTGGTCGGAGCGCCGCGCTTCTTGTGTTCGGGAAGAATCTGCACGCCGAAATCGAAGGGGGCGTTGGTCTTGATGTTTGTCAGATTGCCGCTGGTGGTCGTGATCATTGCGGCGCGGCCCTCAAAGAAGTCCTTCGGATTGGTCGCCCACTCGATCACGCCGGGCTTCATCACCTTGTGCTTGGCGGCAAGATCGACCCAATATTGCAGAGCCTCGACCACTTCGGGACTGTCGAAATAGGTCTTGTCGCCGGTCTCTTCATAGATTTTGCCGTCATTCTGGGCGACGTACCCCTGCAAAAGCCAGTAGGAAGTCAGCGAGGACGGCACCTGCATGCCCCAACGCTCCACATTGCCGCCGGCGTCGCGCTTCGTCAGCTTTGTCGCGAAATCGACAACCTCTTCCCAGTTCTGCGGCCCCTTATCGGGATCGAGGCCCACTTCCTTGAAGGCTTCCTTGTTCCAGAAGAACAAGGTGGTGCCGCGCTGGAAGGGCACGCCCCAGGTCTTGTCCTGGGAGCGGCTGTTGGCCATGAACACCGGATTGAAACCGGCAAGCCACGCCTTGTCCTCGTCCGTCTTGACGAAATCCTCCATCGGCACGATGGCGTCTTCATCGATCAGCGAAAACATGTCGGTGGAAAGGATCACGGCGACTTCCGGCGGCTGGCCGGCGCGATAAGCCGTCAGCGCCTTGCTGAAGGTTTCCGAATATGTGCCGGAGTAGATCGGATTGACCTTGATGTCCGGGTGTCCCTCTTCGAAGCGCTCGATCAGCCCTTCGAAAATCTTGCTCACCGGGCCGCCGATGGCCACGGGATAATAGAAGTTGATCTCGACCGGCTCTGCCTCGGCGCCAGCCACCATCGCCAGAAGCGCAAAGGCCGGCAGCGATGCCTTGAAGAAGCGTTTCGTTTTTTTCATGTTCTCCTCCTCACCAATATGGTTCTGCTTACACGGGTGCGTATTCGCGCGGTGTCAGCGCACCGGTTGAACGAAGCCGCTCTCCCTATCGAAAACGTGCATGGCCTCAGGCTCCCAGCTTAGGCTCAGCCGGCTTCCGACCGCGATAGGGCGGACACCGTCCACGCGCACCGTGATATTCTCCTCGCCCGCCTCGCATTCCAGAATGCTGTCGGCGCCGTGATACTCCACATTGCGCACGATGACGGGCAGCATGCCTTCCTCGCCAACGCGGATCTGCTCGGGCCGCAGGCCCATCAGAAGCCCCTCGCCGCGCCCCTCGAACATGCGCGCCGCCGTTCCCTTTACAACCGCGCCACCGGCGCCATCCGCCAGGCCCACGAGGTTCATGGGTGGTGTCCCGATGAAGCGTGCGGCAAAGGTGGTGGCAGGCTTCAGATAAAGCTCTTCCGGAGTTGCCTTCTGCTCAATATGCCCGGCCTTCATGAGAATGACCTGATCGGCAAGGCTCATCGCCTCGATCTGGTCGTGCGTCACATAGACCATGGTCATGCCGAGCGCGCGCTGGATGTTGCGGATTTCGCGGCGCATATCGTGGCGCAATTGCGCATCGAGATTGGAAAGGGGCTCATCCATCAGGCAGATCGGCGCTTCGGCGACGATTGCCCTGCCAAGCGCAACACGCTGCTGCTGGCCACCCGACAATTGTGACGGCTTGCGTCCAAGATAGGGACCAAGCCCAAGAATCTCGACGGCCCGGTTGAGACGGCGACGGCGCTCATCGGCAGGCACGCGGCGCACCTTTAGACCGAAGACGATGTTTTCCTCGACGCTCAGATGCGGGAACAGCGCATAGGACTGAAAGACCATTGCAAGGTCGCGGCGGGCAGGCGGCGCATCGGTCACATCACGACCGCCGATACGGATTGTGCCGGATGTAACGGTATCGAGCCCGGCAATCAGGCGCAGCGTCGTGGATTTGCCGCAGCCGGAAGGTCCAAGAAGCACGGTCAGCGTGCCCGGCTCCACGGTGAAGTTCACGTCCTTCACGGCATCGAACGTCGCCCACCGCTTGTTGAGATTGACGATCTCGATACCTGTCATTCGCGTCCTCCCTCGAAACCGGCGCACATTCCTTCGCAACGCACGCCAGCCGTATGCCTCTGCATATTCATTATTGAACTATTTTATCTTCGTCAATGCATTTGTACAAAAATTGAAATGCGCTAATATGCGTTCAAACGACATATACCCATCGGGAGACATTCATGAGTTTCAGCATCCTCCACATCTCCGACACGCATTTGTCGCCGCGCACGCAGCATTTCCGCGCGAACAACGACATGCTCTCGCAGATGCTGCGAGCAGCCCCGCATGACTGCGTCATTCATACGGGCGACATTACCCTCGACGGCATCCGTTATGAGGAGGACTACATTCTGTGCCGCGCGCTTCTTGAAGGGATAGGCAAGGAAATCCGCTACATTCCCGGCAATCACGATATCGGCGACAACCCCCGGCTCTCCAAGCCGGCGGAGGCAGGCGGCAGCGGCATCAATGCCGAACGGCTCAATCGATTCAAAACCTTCTACGAAAGCGACCGCTTCGCCTTCGATCGCGATGGATGGCGGATCATCGGCATCAATTCCATGCTGATCGGATCCGGCCTCCCGGAAGAGCAGGAGCAATATGACTGGATCGACAGCCAACTTGCCACGCTTGGCGAACGCCATCTCGCCGTATTCTCGCACCAGCCTCTTTACATCGACGCGCCCGACGATACGGAACTCACTTACTGGACTGTGGATCCGACGGGCTGGCCGCGCCTCGCCGCGCTGATGGACCATCCCCAGCTACGCCTTATTGCGAGCGGACACCTGCACCAGCAACGCTCACGCAAGCGCAACGGCGTCGCTCTCGAATGGTGCTCCTCCATCGCCTTCACCACGACCGAGGAACTGGTGCCCGAAATGGGAGGATCGCGACGGGTCGGCTATATGGAGCATATGCTGAACGACGACGGCACGGTGTCCTCCAGGGTCCATCATGTCGATGGTTTTGCCAACACCCATCTGGAAGACGTGATCAAGGAAGTTTACCCCCTGATCTGAAAAAGGCGGCCATTTGGCCGCCTCCCCCTATACTTTCTTTGCCAAAGGCGCGGCTTACGCGACGCCTTTGGCTCCAGCGCCTTCTTCATGAAGGACGCCCACCGGCACCACCGCATTTCCATGCCAGTTGAGCCGCGTAACCGAGGCAATTCCCGCCGCAATCAAGTGATTTTCGTCGCCAGGCAGCGCATGATAATTGCGGTCTGCGAGCGGCTCGATATGGGCGCGAACTGCATCTTCCTCATGAATGCGAACACGCGTCGCCACCTTGTCACGGCCGATCCGGGCAGCCTGCAGCGGCGCGGGCAATGCGTGCGGAAGATTCACGTTCAGCCAATGACCATCGGAAGCCCAATCAGACCGAGCCTCCCAGAAACCGGCTATGCGCTCGGCAAGCCAGCCGATGCCCGACGCGGACATGGGCTGCGCATCGCGCGGCATCGAGAAGGAGACCGCGGGAATTCCATTGAGCGAGGCTTCCCGCGCGACGGCCATTGTGCCGGAATAGGAGACATCCTCGGCCACGTTGCGTCCCTCATTGATGCCTGAAAGCACCAGGTCAGGCCTACGATCGTCCCGAAAGACCCAGTTCATCCCCGCGATGACGCAATCGGCAGGCGTGCCGGAGCAGACGTAGCGGGACGGCCCGATCCGCGAGACCGTGAAGCCCTTGCGCAGGCTTATCCCGTGGCCGAAGCCGCTTCTGTTTCCATCCGGAGCGATGACCCAGACATCATCGCTGAGCTTGCGTGCGGCCGCTTCGAGAAGCGCAAGGCCGGATGCCTCCACCCCATCGTCGTTGGAGAGCAGTATGCGCATTCAATCTACCTTTGTGATCGCGTTCACAGAATTTTCGAGCGGCCTTTCCCCTGAAAGGTTGACCGCATCGTCGGGGGCGATCATATTTGTATGGTTTGTATATTTCTAGAGCAAATGTTCATTTTTGATTGTTACCCTGTATCCTTACGGGATTGGAAAGCTCAATCACGCTAGGAATATAAGGAGGCGCTGGTTATAGATGAACCGGCGACTGCCGGGATGGCTCGAAAGCGAAGGATTTTTGCATGGCAAGGGCGGCCACGAGGAACAAGAAGACCAAGTTCCAGTCCGACCAGGAGGAACTGAAGCTACGCGCGGCCTGGCACTATTTCGTCGAAGGGTTGACGCAGGAGCAGGTCGCCCAGCATCTCGGCATCAGCAGAATCAAGACCTACCGTCTGCTGGCGGCGACGCGCGAGGATGGCACGGTTCAGATCACGATCAATTCGCAGGCCGAGCCCCTCCTGAAGCTGCAGCGCTCGCTTGAGAAGCATCTGGGGCTGTTCGAATGCGTGGTGGTGCCCGCATCCGAGCAGACAGAGGCCAGCGTCAGCTCCGTGATCGGCCACGCCACAGGACGGTATCTTTCCGAACGGCTGGAGGAAGGCCTGTCCATCGGCATCGGATGGGGCGCCACGCTTCAGGCATGCATGAACTCACTTACCTGGCGCGAAATCGACAACATGACCGTGGTTTCGCTGCTCGGCGGGCTGACACACGCAGCGGCGCACAATCCTTCGGCCGTCGCCTGGCGTCTTGCCGAATTCTACAAGACGGAACTCTATCAGATCACCGCGCCGATTTTCCTGCCGAGCGAGAAGCTCGCTTCGGAATTGTGGAAACTCGACGACCTGAAAGACCTTTATGAGCGCGCCCGCAACGTCGATCTGGCGCTCATCAGCGTCAGCGACATCAGCAAGCATGCCTCGATTTTCCGCAGGAACCTTCTGACCGCGGAAGATGCTCAAAGCCTCAGGGAAGCAGGTGCGGTCGGCGACGTTCTGGCGCATTTCGTCGATAATGATGGCAATGTCATCAAGCATCCGATCAACCGCCGCGCCATGTCCATAGACCCCACCGACATTCGCAAGGTGCCCAAGGTGATCATTTCATCCGGCGGGGTACGCAAGGCTTCGGCCATCCGCGCCGGCATCCTTGCGACCAACGCCAAGGTGCTGATCACCGACGAGGCGACCGCGCAGGAGCTTCTGCGCCTGCCTCCTGTGCAGTAATCCCGATAGCTTGTTGAGGCTGCATTCTTCGACAGCTTAAACATCTTTTAAGTGGCAAGCACTGCTTCACAGGCACTCTCGACCTTGCCGTGAAACACAGCAGGCAGTGCAAAGATCGCCAGTGAAACTGCATAGCAGGCTATCGAAAATTGACTTTTACGTAACCTGAATGCAAGTTCATCCCATGGGCAGGCGTTAGTCTGTTCCGGGACATGCTGCTTCGATCCACCCTGCATGGGGTTTATGCCCACATTGCATACCGGTGGAAAATGAGCGGGAGGTTCCGGTTCGGTCGCAATCGTCGGTCCATTGCGGAATGTTGCCCCATTTCCGGCTTTCATCGTGTGGAAAAACAAATAGATGCAGATAACCAACGTTTTCCCGACATGAACCTGTCTTTAAAGACATATGTTGCCTGCTGGCGGGCGAACGGGGAAACAGCGGCCGCAGGGCTAACCGCCTTGGCGGAGATCAGGGGCGCAAAGGCATGCGAGACTACTACTCCATAACCGAGCTCACCCGCGAATTCGGCGTTTCGACCAGAACCCTGCGCTTTTATGAAGATGAAGGGCTGGTCAACCCCGTACGGCGTGGGCGGACCCGCCTCTACCGGCCATCCGACCGGCATCTGGTACGCCAGATTCTGCGCGGACGCAGACTGGGATTTTCGGTCGCAGAGATCCGCGAAATCATTCAGGTCTACAAGGCGCCGCCCGGCGAGGTGGGACAGCTCAAGCTGATGCTGGCGCGCATCGCAGAGAAGCAACAGGATTTGCGGCAAAAGCGCCGAGATCTGGAAGATACCCTCGAAGAACTCGCCCGCGCGGAAGAATCCTGCGTGGAACGCCTTGCCGAACTCGGCGTGACGACCTGATCCTTTTCAGGAGATCAGTTCGAAACGGTCCACATCCACCATGCCGCGGTCGGTGATCTTGAGATGCGGGATCACGGGCAGCGCCAGAAAAGCGAGTTGCAGGAAAGGCTCTTCCAGCGTCACACCGAGCGTTCTCGCGGCGGCCCGAAGCTTCTCCAGCGACGTTTTGACCGCTTCAAAGGGTTCCAGGCTCATCAAACCGGCTACGGGCAAGGCCAGTTCGGCCAGAACCTCACCGCCGCGCACCACCACAAAGCCGCCTTCCAGTTCCTTGAGGCGGTTTGCCGCCAGCGCCATATCGCCATAATCCATGCCGACCACCGCGATATTATGGTGATCGTGACAGACCGTCGAGGCAATAGCCCCGTCCTTCAGACCGAAACCCTTGACGAAGCCAGTCGCGACATTGCCATTCTTGCCGTGTCTTTCGATGACGGCGATCTTTACGAGATCACGGCTTGCGTCCGGCCGCTTGTCTCCGTCCACGGGCGGAATGTCCGCGCTCAGATGTTGCGTGATGATCTTGCCGGGGAGAATGCCGATGACGGGCGTCTCAACCCGGTTGCCACCGGTGCGAAACGACCCGGCGTCTATTTTCGGCGGCTTTACGGAGCCACGCGCAACCGGTGGCACTGTCTCGCGCCGTGCGAATGCCTCCTCCGTCAGGCGCATCCCGCCACAGAAAACCATCTGCGCCCTGCAATCCGCCAGATCGTCCAAAACGACGATGTCGGCCCGCCTGCCCGGAGCGATCTGTCCGCGATCCTTCAAACCGAATGCTTCCGCCGCCGAAAGGCTCGCCGCGCGATAAACCGCCAGGGGCTCGGCCCCGCGGCCAATCGCTGTCCGGATCATATGATCCAAATGTCCATGTTCAGCGATATCAAGAGGATTGCGATCGTCCGTGCAGAAGGCGATATAGGGCGAGTTACGCTCGGTGATCAGCGAATGCAGCGCTTCCAGGTCCTTGGAAACAGACCCCTCGCGGATCAGAATGCGCATGCCCTTGCGCAGTTTTTCCAAGGCCTCGCGCGCGCTCGTCGCCTCGTGCTCCGTGCGGATGCCGGCGGAAAGATAAGCATTCAGGTCGAGCCCTGACACCAGCGGTGCATGACCGTCTATATGCCGGCTGCGCCACGCCTCAAGCTTCGCCATCGCGCCCGCATCCTTGTGGATCACACCGGGGTAGTTCATGAATTCCGCAAGACCTATGACGGCCGGATGATCGCGGAAGGGAAGAAGATCTTCGGCCTCAAGCCGCGCACCTGCAGTTTCCATCTCGGTCGACGGCACGCAGGAAGACAATTGCACGCGCAAATCCATCAGCATGCGCGCGCTGGCTTCGAGAAAATAGCGAATGCCCTCGATGCCCGCGACATTGGCAATTTCGTGAGGATCGCAAATCGCCGTGGTGATGCCGCGTGGTGCGACACAGCGCTCGAACTCGAACGGCGTCACAAGAGAACTCTCGATATGAAGGTGGGTGTCGATGAACCCCGGAACGAGAATTCGTCCCGATACGTCGATTACCTCACGCCCTTCATAGGCTTCGCAGGTGCCCACGATCATGCTTCCGCAGATCGCCACATCGCCTTCGAGGAACTCGCCGGTGACAAGATCGAGAACACGGCCACCCCGCAGGACCACATCTGCCGGTATCCGTCCGTGGGCCTGATCGATCATGTCGGCAAGGGGCGGCAGGGTCATCGGAGGCTCCATCCACGGTCAGCACGCTGGGAACCTAGCGCATCAGCCTGAAAACCGGAATCGGTTTTCCGAAAGCATAACAAGCAACAAGGCTCCGGCCCGAGGCCGGAGCCTTGATCCGCCATTGCCCCAACCTGCCCCGGTTTCCGGGGCAGGCCCGCCAGGCGGATTCCGTTTATTCGCAGAGAGCCTCCAGCGCCGCTTCGTCCAGCACCTCGACCACGCGCGCATTGGTCAGGCGGATGATCCCGCTCGACTTCAGCTTGGACAGCATGCGCGAAACGGTTTCGATGGTCAGGCCCAGATAATCGCCGATATCGGTGCGCGACATGGGCAATTCGATCTGGCGTTCGCCGCCCTGGCGTTTGCGCATATCGAGCAGGAAGGCTGCAACGCGCTCGGCAGCATTCTGACGGCCAATCACCAGAAGGTGTTCCTGCGCACGCACCAGCGCCTCAAGCGCAGCACTCAGGGTCTGCCGCCAGGTGCCCTCGCCCGCCGGCTGACGGAAAACGCGAATGCCGGCACCGCAAACGGCCTCGGCAAAGAAATGATGCCGCCCATCGGCCTCGAACCCGAAAACCTCGCCCGCAACATGGAAGGCGCTGATCTGGCGGCGGCCATCGGCCAGGAGGCGATAAAGGCGCACGACGCCATATTCCACCTGATAAAGGGCCTTGGCTTCCTCGCCCTGCGCATAGATTTCCTGGTTGGCCTCGTAAAAGGCCACCTGATGCGGCTGTTCCGGTGCGAAGGAGGCAGGCATGCGACCGAGATCGCCAAGTCTGTCGCGACCGGCAAAGGAATGTCCGGTCAGGGTGTTGCCGGGGAAATGCGAAGCTGTTGCGGCCTGAGCAAGCATCTGTTGTCTCCCGATTGCACTGGCTGAATGACTCTTGCCTATGCAGGAAGATTGCCTCTTTCGGCGCGCTTGCGAAATTCGGTTTTGTCCCTACGGGAAACTACGTAGCGTGGGCGCGGCGCTCATCATGAAGCAGTTCTTGGACCGCCCTCACCACCGCTCCGCCCAGAAGCGGCTTTTCGACAATCCGCAACCAGGCATGCTGCGGCACCACATCCGGCGCGTTTGCCAAAAGAATGACCGGGCAGCCCTTTTCCAGGATTTCGGCGACCGGGATATGCCGTTCTTCAAGGATCTCATGATCCACCACGATGCAATCCACCATAACACCCTGGTTACCGCCGGCAAGACGCGACAGCTCATCCAGGCCGTCCAGCAATCTCACCCTGTAGCCTTCCGATTCGAGCATGAAACGAAGCGAAAGCCGGAAAGCCGATTCAGGTGCAACGACCGCAATCATGTAAGGCACGGCAAGGCTTCTCCCAGTCCCCGGAAGCGCACATCGCCATCCCGGCAGGGAAACTCTGGGACATGTCGTCGCACAATGCTTTGCTTTGGATCAAAGGAGAGCGGAAAATCAATCGTGTGCGGCTTCGCAGGCCAGAACCATGCGCACGAGCTCAGGCAGATTTCTTGCCTGCATCTTCATCATGACATTTGCCCTGTGCACCTCGACCGTACGCGGCGAAATATCCAGTTCGAATGCAATCGCCTTGTTGGGCAGACCCGCCACGATGCGCTTCATGACCTGACGTTCACGGTCTGAAAGATGCTCGATGCGCTGGCGCACATCAGCAGAATCCGCACCTTCGCGCGGGCGCTTGTCAGCCTCGGCTATGGCTCGGTCCACCGCGGCCAGCAACACCTCGTCATCGAAAGGCTTCTCGATAAAATCGATGGCTCCGGCTTTCATTGCCTCGACCGCCATCGGCACATCGCCATGGCCAGTGATGACGATGGAGGGCAGCATATGGCCCGAATCGCGCAGCTTGAGCAGCAGCTCCACTCCACTCATGTCGGGCATGCGCAGATCGGTGATCAGACACGCATCGTGCAGGCCGGGCGCGACCTTCAGGAAGGCCGTCGCGGATTCATGGATGCGGGCAACATGCCCTGCCATGGTCAACAGAAAAGCCAGCGATTTTCGAACCGGCTCCTCATCGTCAACGATGTGGATCACCACGTCTTCAGACATTCTGCAGTTCCTGTTCTTCCAGTGCAGGCAGGATGAAGCGGAAACGGGTGCCAGTGTTCCCCGTGGTCACCATCTCCAGCGCACCGCCATGGGCTTCTGCTATGCGCTTGGAAATGGAGAGGCCGACGCCCATACCGCCGCGTTTCGAGGTCACGAAGGGCTTGAAGAGATTTTCGGCGATCTCCTCCGGGATGCCGATGCCCGTATCGCATACCTCGATCACGATGGTTCGGGCCTCGCCCGCCTGAACCGATATCCTGAGTTCGCGTTTTCCGCTGTTGCGCATCGCTTCCATCGCATTGCGCATCAGATTGACCATGATCTGCTGTATCTGCACCCGGTCCACCATGACGCGCCCAAGCGCCGGGGCGAACTCGAAGACGGTGCGGACCCCCAGTTCGCGGGAACCGACCAGCGCGAGGGCTGCGGCCTCCTCGATCAGCTTCTGCACATCCTCTGGCTGCTTTTCCGTTTCACCATGGGTTACGAATTCGCGCAGATGACGGATGATCTGCCCGGCATGCAGCGACTGGCGCGCGGTTTCCTCAAGCGCATCGCGCATGCGCTCCGATACGCTGTCGGGCATATCCTTGAGCAGCCGGTTGCAGCCCTGCACATAATTGGAAATGGCCGAAAGCGGCTGGTTCAGCTCATGGGCCAGCGTTGACGCCATCTCGCCAAGCTCGTTCACACGGGCAAGCTGGGCCAGCTCGGACTGAATCTCCTCCAGCTTCGCTTCCGTTTCCGCGCGCTCGGTCAGATCACGAATGAATCCGGTGAAAAACGCCTGGCCGTTGCTCTGCATTTCGCCGACGGCGAGCTTCATCGGAAAGGTCGACCCGTCCTTGCGGCGTCCCACGACCACGCGGTCTATGCCGATAATGCGCTTTTCGCCCGTGCGGAAATAGCGCTGCATATAGCCGTCATGCTGGGCGCGATAAGGTTCGGGCATCAGGAGATTGACGTTCTTGCCCAGAACCTCCTCTTCCTCATAGCCGAACTGCCGCACCGCCGCCCGATTGAAGGAGACCATAGCCCCATGGTCGTTGATCACCACGGTGGCGTCCGGCACGGTGTCCAGTATCGAGCGAAGATGGGCGTCGCGCGCCTCGTAGCGCTGGCGCATCAAACGGCTCGCCTCTCCCGTATCCCGGCACACGGCGCCTGCATGGGCAAGCAGGAGGAGGAATACCGCGAAGCCACCCAATAGCGGCGCAGCCACCGACAGGGAGCCGAGATAGGCCGCAACGCCCACACCTCCTGCAGAAAGCGCGGCAGCCAGAAATCCCGGATAGCGCCCGCCAATCACCGCGGCGCCGAGCGTGGTGAGACCGCCGACAAGCATCGTCCAGGCTTCGCCGAAGGCCCATCCAGTTCCGAAACCCGCGGACAAAAGCGCTGCGCAACCAATCAGCGCGACAGCGTAGCCGGCGATACAGTTGTTCCGAGTCGATCCGGCAATATCAAGCCCTGGCCCCAAGATCGCCCCTTCCAGATGAAATGCTTATCGTGACGCATTATTTCCATCACGCCGGCCATCGCAAGGGGCTGCGAAATCCGTCCCTCCGAAACATGTCAAGGAAAGTCACTGTTCCCAACGGCGAAGCTTGCCGTAATTTGATCCAGCGCAATGCAGACCTTGCCTTAAATCGCTAAAGGGACATGGTTCAACAGGAGTGTCTGCGGTGAACAACCTCAGCGATACGGTCGATAGCCATATGGGCAACAGCTATGCGGGCAAAAGCCATACGCATTTGCTGGTTCGTATGCTCGATCGCTGCGACGTCGATATCCAGCAGCTCACTGATGATTGCCTTGGACAGGCGATGGCGGAGACGATGCGCATCTGTGCGCTTTGCGCCAATGCGCAATCGTGCCGCAGCTGGTTGCAGGCCACCGCCGGCGAACATCACCTGCACCCACCAGCATTTTGCCCGAATGCACGGCGTTTCGAGAAAGCGGCCCGGCAGGTGGCCGCCGCCTGAAGACTTGCGGCTGCGCGCCGGGAAGGCCGCAACGCTTTGACTGTTCTGGCCCGCTTTTATCAACTCCGATATTGCACAAGCCCCGGCAACGGTTCACACCGCCGCCGAATGCCGTGCGCTGCCGCGCTTGAAATATTGATCGAAACGCGCCGCCGTGGAGCGGACAAGCGGTCGCGCCTCGTCTCGCACGACGAAACCTGCATCCGTCTCGACAAGACCCGCCCCGGCATCGTTTCGCGCACAATCACGCGCTTCTTCCACCAGGAGCCGGCCATAATCGCCGAACAGACGAACCACCTCTTCCTGCGAGAAGGCGAAGTCGCACATCAGCCTCTCGATCAGCCAGCCCCGCGCACGGTCTTCCTCGCTGAAGGCAATTCCGCGCGCGACCGCAACTCCGCCGTCCCTGACCGTGCGTTCATAATTGGCGGTTGCCGGGGTGTTCTGTGCATAGCCTTGCGGCAGACGCGAGACCGAGGACGGTCCGAGACCGATCAGGGTCTTGCAGGCATCTTCCGTGTAGCCCTGGAAATTGCGGTAGAGGCGGCCCTCATCGGCAGCAAGTGCAAGGGCGTCGCCAGGCTTGGCGAAATGATCGAGGCCGATGGGTTCGTAACCCGCCTCACATATTATGCGCGCGGCCTCCTGCTGCTGGGCATAACGTTCGCGCGGGCCTGGCAATGCCGCTTCATCGATCATCGTCTGGTGCTTCTTGAACCAGGGCACATGGGCATAACCGAAAAGCGCAATACGGTCCGGAGACAGGGTAAGCGCCTCGCGGATCGTGCGGGCCACGCTATCGACTGTCTGGTGCGGCAACCCATAAAGGAGATCGAGATTGACCGAACGAACACCCCTGGAACGAACGCCGTCGATCACCGCCTTGGTCTGCTCGAAGGTCTGCTCGCGATTGATCGCCTGCTGAACGCGAGGTTCGAAATCCTGCACACCGAGGCTCGCCCGCGTCATACCGATCGCGGCGAAAGCGTCGAAGCGCGCTTCGTCCATGTCGCTGGGGTCGAGTTCGACACTGATTTCCGCATCGTCCATAAATTCGAACGATGTGCGTAGCGCGACACCGAGCCGCACCACATCCTCGGGCTTGAGCATGGTCGGCGAACCGCCCCCGAAATGCAGCGCCCGCACGTGCCCCCTGCTTGCCACCATGCGGCCGACCGTCGCGATCTCACACAGGAGCGCCTCGATGAATTCGGCTACCGGCTCGTAGCGGCGCGTCATCTTCGTATGGCAGGCGCAGAACCAGCAAAGGCGGTCGCAGAAGGGGATATGCACATAAAGCGATATCTCCTCGCCGCGACGCATTTCGCCCAGCCAGCGTGAAAACACCTCGCCGGTCACTCCGGCATGAAAATGCGGAGCGGTGGGATAGCTCGTGTAGCGCGGAACCGCTTCCGAAAACCGTTCTGCGGGCCGTGTTCCGTTCATCTGTTCGCCTGCACGCTGCATGGCTGTCATCCCGATATGGTTGTTGAAACCATTCTCTTTCCGATCCGGGACCGGGAAGCTTTGACGCAGATCAAGGCGCGTGACGATCGGCTAAGAGAAAGGAAGGATGCGAGAATCGGGGGGAACCGGATTCCCGCTCGCTTTTCTGGATTGGGGAAATAGCAATGAGATTTGGCACCGAGATCGTACTGGTCGGCGTTGCGGCCTTTGCTGCGCTAGCCGCAGCCGGCCTCGCGCAGGACTCGGCCTTCCAGGCACATATGTGGGTTCTGTTCTTTGTTCTTTTTGTCGGAACGATCGTGTTGATGCGCAACACGAGCTTCGCTCCGGCGACGGCGGCATCCATACCGCTTCAAACCGATACCGAGAGTTACATGGACGGTCCGGTGCGCTACGGCGTCATCGCCACCATGTTCTGGGGAATTGTCGGCTTTCTCGTGGGCGTCACCGTGGCGCTGCAGCTTGCCTACCCCGATCTCAATCTTGAGCCTTGGTTCAATTTCGGCCGCATGCGCCCGCTGCACACCTCCGCGGTGATCTTCGCCTTCGGCGGCAACGCACTGATCGCCACCTCCTTCTATGTGGTGCAGCGCACGTCGCGCGCGCGACTGTTCGGCGGCAATCTCTCGTGGTTCGTCTTCTGGGGCTACCAGCTCTTCATCGTGATGGCGGCCACCGGCTATCTCCTGGGCATCACCCAGAGCCGCGAATATGCCGAACCCGAATGGTATGTGGACCTGTTCCTGACCATCGTTTGGGTTGCCTATCTCATCGTCTTCCTCGGAACGATCCTGAAGCGCAAGGAGCCGCATATCTATGTGGCGAACTGGTTCTACCTCTCCTTCATCGTAACCATCGCGATGCTGCATGTGGTGAACAACCTCGCGGTTCCCGTCTCGCCGCTCGGCTCCAAGAGCTATTCCCTGTTCTCGGGCGTCCAGGATGCGCTGACCCAGTGGTGGTACGGCCATAATGCGGTGGGCTTCTTCCTGACCGCCGGCTTCCTCGGCATGATGTATTACTTCATCCCCAAGCAGGCCAACCGCCCGGTCTATTCCTACCGCCTGTCGATCATCCACTTCTGGGCGCTGATCTTCCTCTATATCTGGGCCGGTCCGCACCATCTGCATTACACCGCCCTGCCCGACTGGGCGCAGACGCTCGGAATGGTGTTCTCGATCATGCTGTGGATGCCTTCGTGGGGTGGCATGATCAACGGCCTGATGACGCTTTCGGGCGCCTGGGACAAGCTGCGCACGGATCCGATCATCCGCATGATGGTTCTGGCCGTCGCCTTCTACGGAATGTCGACCTTCGAGGGTCCGATGATGTCGGTGAAGGCCGTCAACTCGCTCTCGCACTACACGGACTGGACCATCGGTCACGTCCATTCGGGTGCTCTGGGCTGGGTTGGCATGATCACCTTTGGCGCCGTCTACTATCTGGTTCCGAAGCTGTGGAACCGCGACCGCCTGTACTCGCTGCGTCTGGTGACCTGGCACTTCTGGCTGGCGACGCTCGGCATCGTGGTTTACGCGGCCGTGATGTGGGTGTCGGGCATCCAGCAGGGCCTGATGTGGCGCGAGTATGACGATCAGGGCTTCCTGGTCTACTCCTTCGCCGAAACGGTTGCAGCAATGCACCCCTACTACGTGCTGCGCGCACTCGGCGGCGCCCTGTTCCTGCTCGGCGGCGTGGTGATGGCCTACAACCTCATCATGACCATCCTGGGATACGAGCGTGAGGAAGAGCCCATCGGCGGCCGCGTCACGCAGCCCGCGCCCACCATTCAAAATGCCGGTTAAGGAGCGCTACCAATGGCATTGCTCGACAAACACGCGATCATTGAGAAGAACGCGACCCTGCTTCTGGTGTGCTCCTTTGCTGTGGTGACCATCGGCGGCATCGTGGAGATCGCCCCGCTGTTCTACCTTCAGAACACCATCGAAAAGGTTGAGGGCATGCGCCCCTACAGCCCGCTCGAACTGGCGGGGCGCAACATCTACATCCGCGAGGGCTGCTATCTTTGCCACAGCCAGATGATCCGTCCCTTCAGGGACGAGGTCGAACGCTACGGCAATTACAGCCTTGCGGCGGAATCGATGTACGATCACCCCTTCCAGTGGGGGTCGAAGCGGACGGGGCCCGACCTCGCCCGCGTCGGCGGCCGCTATTCCAACACCTGGCACGTCGATCACCTGACCGATCCGCGCTCCGTGGTGCCGGAATCGGTGATGCCCCGCTATGGCTTCCTGAAGGACACGCCGCTCGAGATCGGAGACTTCTCCACGCAGCTCGTGGCCAATCAACGCGTGGGCGTTCCCTACACGGAAGAGATGGTCGCCAACGCCAATGCGGACATTCACGCACAGGCCAATCCGGATGCCGATACATCCGGCCTTCTGGAGCGCTACCCCAAGGCAGTGGTGGCGGATTTCGACGGCAATCCCGCAGCAGTGACCGAAATGGATGCGCTGGTTGCCTATCTGCAAATGCTCGGCACGCTGGTCGATTTCTCGACCTATGACGAAACAGCCGGATACCGGTAGGAGAGTTGCGATGGACTACACCGCAATGCGCCAATTCGCCGACAGCTGGGGTCTCCTTTTCATGGTGATCGTCTTTGTCGGCGTGGTGCTCTTCGCCTTCCGCCCCGGAAGCAAGAAGAGTGCAGACGAAGCCGCCCGTATTCCGCTTAAGGACGACTGAGATGAGCGAAAAACACATCGACGAGATTTCCGGCGTCTCGACAACCGGCCATGAATGGGACGGGATCAAGGAACTCGACAACCCCATGCCCCGCTGGTGGGTCTGGACCTTCTACGGCACCATCGTATGGGCACTTGCCTATACGATCGCCTATCCGGCCTGGCCGATGATCAGCTCGGCCACCAAGGGCGTGCTCGGCTATTCGAGCCGACAGGAGCTTTCCACCACGCTGGAGGCAGTCTCTGCGGAACAGGCGAGCCTGCGCACGGCTATTGCCGAGAAGCCGCTCGAGGAAATTCTGGGCGACGAGACGCTGCGCCGCTTCGCCACTTCGGCGGGTTCTGCCGCCTTCAAGGTGAATTGCTCGCAGTGCCACGGCTCGGGCGCGCAGGGCGCTGCCGGATATCCGAACCTCAACGATGACGACTGGTTGTGGGGCGGCGATATCGAGAGCATCCATCAGACCATCGCCCATGGTATCCGCGCAGAAGGCGACGACGACACGCGTATCTCGGACATGCCGGCATTCGGCGACATTCTGAGCCCCGAGGAGATCAAGCAGGTGGCGGCCCATGTGGTCTCCTTCACCGGCACGCCCTCCGACGCTGCGCTCGCCGAAGCGGGTGCCCAGGTCTATGCTGACAATTGCGCTGCCTGCCACGGCGAGCAGGGCAAGGGCGATATCTCGGTCGGCGCGCCTAACCTCGCGGATGCCATCTGGCTTTACGGTTCGAGCGAAGCCGATATAGCGGCGCAGGTGCGCCTGCCGAAACAAGGGGTGATGCCTGCATGGCAGGCTCGCCTCGGCGATCCGGCGGTCAAGCAGTTGTCCGTCTACATCTACTCGCTGGGGGGTGGCCAGTAGTCCAACCCGGAGTGAGCGGGGTCGCGGGTTTGCCCCAATTGACGCGCGGCCCCCAAACTTGAAGCCCGGTCCTTGCGACCGGGTTTTTTTGTCGCAGCGACCGAAGGCGCGCTTTCCTTCCCGGGCCGGACGGCTTTGATCCGCATCAAGGCGTCAGGTGCGCCGGAATGACATGAGACAGTGACCACACAGTTCACGAGCCAAGCCAATGACCTTAGCCACAGACACTGTAGCAAGCCCGGACGTGGAGCGAATCGATGCGGAGGCCGTGAATTCGGCCAAGACGCGCCAGCCGCTCTATGCCGCGCGCAAGAAGATCTTTCCAAAGCGCGCTTCCGGCCAGTTCCGGCGCTTCAAATGGATCATCATGGCCATTACGCTGGGCATCTACTACCTGACGCCCTGGTTGCGCTGGGACCGCGGGCCCTACGCCCCCGATCAGGCCGTGCTCATCGACCTCGCCAATCGGCGCTTCTATTTCTTCTTCATCGAAATCTGGCCGCAGGAATTCTTCTACGTGGCGGGGCTTCTGGTGATGGCCGGCATCGGCCTCTTCCTGATCACATCGACCGTGGGACGCGCCTGGTGCGGCTACACCTGCCCGCAAACCGTCTGGGTCGATCTGTTTCTCGTGGTCGAACGCGCCATCGAGGGCGACCGGAACGCCCGTATCAAGCTCGACAGCGCCTCCTGGTCAGGCGGCAAGCTTGCCAAGCGCTTTTCGAAGCATGTCATCTGGCTCCTGATCGCCGTGGCGACTGGTGGTGCGTGGGTGTTCTATTTTGCTGATGCGCCGACGCTGCTCGTCAATCTGGTAACCGGGAGCGCGGCACCCGTCGCCTATATGACAATCGCCATACTGACCGCGACGACCTATGTGTTCGGCGGACTCATGCGCGAACAGGTCTGCACCTATATGTGCCCCTGGCCGCGCATCCAGGCGGCGATGCTGGACGAGAACTCGCTGACCGTCACCTACAATGACTGGCGGGGCGAACCGCGTTCGCGTCATGCGAAGAAAGCAATCGCCGCAGGCGAATCCGTTGGCGATTGCGTGGATTGCAATGCCTGTGTCGCCGTCTGCCCCATGGGCATCGACATTCGCGACGGGCAACAGCTCGAATGCATCACCTGCGCGCTTTGCATCGATGCCTGCGACGGCGTGATGGACAAGCTCGGGCGCGAGCGCGGCCTGATCTCCTACGCCACGCTTTCGGACTACAACAACAACATGGCGCTGGCGACGGCGGGCGGCAGCACGTCCATCGACCCGAAACTCGTGCACGGCACGGACGGCAAGCTGACCGACAATGTGGTGCACTTCCACTGGCAGAAGATCTTCCGCCCACGCACCTTCGTCTATTTCGGTGCCTGGTCTCTTATCGGTGTTGCAATGCTTTATGCCCTGCTCACCCGCGACAGGCTGGAAGTGAACGTGCTGCATGACCGCAATCCGCAATATGTGCTATTGTCGGATGGTGCGGTCCGCAACGGCTATACGGTCAAGCTCCTGAACATGATCCCCGAGCCGCGCGTCATCTTCGTCTCGCTCGAAGGCCTGCCCGGCGGAACCATGCAGGCGGTGGGCATCGACCAGCCGGAAGGCCGCTCACTGGCCGTTCCCGTGGAACCGGACAAGCTGCGCGAAATTCGCATTTTCGTCCGGCAACCCGCCGAATACACGAAGGATGGCAATGAGCGGTTCAACTTCGTCGTCGAGGACAAGGCAAGCTTCGAACGCGATGTGTATCATGCCAAGTTCAACACACCGGAGAACGCACGATGAGCGGACGGGCTGATAGGCCGAAGGAGTTTACCGGGCGGCACATGCTCCTTCTGATGATTGCCTTCTTTGGGGTCATCATATCGGTCAACGTCACGATGGCGGTGCTGGCCAATTCGAGCTGGACGGGCCTGATCGTCAACAATTCCTATGTGGCGAGCCAAACCTTCAACGAACGGGCGGCTGAAGGCCGCGCCCAGGACGCACTCGGCTGGACAGGTGCTTTCGCGGCCGCCGACGGCGCCGTCACCTACAGGCTTTCGGACAAGAGCGGCAGCCCGATCCGTCTCGACGCGGTTCGGATCACGATGCACCGCCCCGTCACTGCCGATGAGGACGTCACGCTCGACATGGTGGCACAGGATGACGGAAGCTATATGGCCCAGCATGGTCCCGGCGACGGAACCTGGGTCGTAAAGATCGAGGCCGATGCAGGTCTCGAACATCCCTTCCGCGACGTCCGGCGGGTGGTGATCCGCGACGGAGCGACAAGATGAGCTGCTGCGCGCCCGGCACGGAAATGGCGCTCGAAGCCGCCGAGGCCGAGCGCGCAGGCCCTTCCGCCGAAGAGATATTGCTGACAAGCCGCGCCATCGGCGACGGATTGCGACAGACCGATCTTTCCGTGCCCGGCGTGCATTGCGGTGCCTGTATCCAGGTCATTGAAAAGGCGCTTAACAAGCTGGACGGCGTCGCGGCCGCGCGCGTCAACCTTTCCACCCGCCGCGTCAGCGTGAAGTGGCGTGAGGACAAGCTGCCGCCGATCATAGAAACGCTGAACAGGCTCGGATATGCGGCCCATCTCTTCGAAGCCGGAGAGACCGGCAAGGATCCGGTCCTTTCGGAGCTGATACGCGCAGTGGCCGTGGCCGGCTTCGCGGCGGGCAACATCATGCTTCTTTCGGTTTCCGTCTGGTCGGGCGCCGACGATGCAACGCGCGACATGTTTCACTGGCTTTCGGCGCTGATCGCACTACCGGCTCTTTTCTTTGCAGGGAGTATCTTCTTCCGGTCAGCCTGGAACGCGCTCAGACACGGGCGCATGAACATGGACGTGCCCATCGCGCTCGGCGTGTCGCTCGCCTATGGGCTCAGCCTATATGAAACCATTAACCACGGTGCGCACGCCTATTTCGATGCGTCCGTTTCGCTGCTGTTCTTCCTTCTGATCGGTCGCACGCTGGACCATGTGATGCGTGAGCGGGCACGCACCGCCGTCTCGGGGCTGGCGCGGCTTGCACCGCGCGGCGCGATGGTGCTTTCGGACGATGGCGGACGCGACTATTTTCCGCTGGAGGAGATAAGGCCGGGCATGCGGATTGCCATTGCTGCGGGCGAACGCATCCCTGTCGACGGAGTGGTGGAAAGCGGCGCCTCGGAGATCGATTGCTCCATGGCGACTGGAGAAAGCGCGCCACAGGCAGCAGGACCCGGCGCAGATATCCGCGCCGGCATGCTGAACCTCACGCAGCCATTTGTGATGCGCGCCACTGCCACGGCCGACAACTCGTTTCTCGCCGAAATGATGCGCCTGATGGAGGCAGCCGAAGGCGGGCGGGCGCTCTATCGCCGGCTTGCCGACCGCGCCTCCGCGCTCTATTCACCGGTCGTGCATGTCACTGCCTTCCTGACCTTCCTCGGGTGGATGATCGCCACCGGAGGAGACTGGCATCGCGCGATCACGGTTGCCATTGCGGTGCTCATCATCACCTGTCCCTGCGCGCTCGGCCTTGCTGTGCCAATCGTGCAGGTCGTCGCGGCCCGCCGGCTCTTCGAAAACGGCATCATGGTCAAGGACGGCGCGGCAATGGAAAAGCTCGCCGAGATCGACAGCGCCGTCTTCGACAAGACCGGAACGCTGACGCTGGGGGTTCCGCACCTCGCCAATGAGCGGGAATTGGGGGACACCACGATGGCACTGGCAGCTTCGCTTGCGGTCCATTCACGCCATCCCTTTTCGCGCGCCATCGTGCGCGCAGCCGCCGGAGCCGGAGCCGGCTCTGCGGCGGTTCAGTTCGACACGGTGCGCGAATTGCCGGGCCTTGGCATCGAGGCCCTGAGCGGTGCCGACGTCTGGCGGCTGGGCCGTGCGGGCTGGGCTCTGGACCTTGCCTCGGACGCCTCTCATGAAAGCGGAACTGTGCTCGCGCACAACGGAAGACGGCTTGCAGCCTTCCGCTTCGACGACACGCTGCGTCCCGACACCAAGGCAGCCGTCGACCATCTGCGGCTGCAAGGCATCGGGCTCGAAATCATGTCCGGCGACAGCCGCGAACAGGTGGCGCGTGTGGCCGGACGGCTCGGCATTCAGACCTGGGAAGCCGGCGTCCTGCCCGGTGAAAAGCTTTCCCGTCTGTCCGCTCTTTCCAGTGAAGGACACAAGACGCTGATGGTGGGAGACGGGCTCAACGACGCGCCAGCCCTTGCCGCTGCCCATGTCTCCATGGCGCCTGCAACGGCTGCGGATATAGGCCGGAATGCCGCCGACTTCGTGTTCCTGCGCGAGAGCTTCCTTGCCGTGCCTCTCGCCCGCGACATCGCAAAACGGGCCGGGCGGCTGATCCGCCAGAACTTTGCGCTCGCCATCATCTATAATCTTCTGGCCGTGCCCATTGCCGTGCTCGGCTATGTGACGCCCCTCATCGCCGCAATCGCCATGTCGCTTTCCTCGTTGATCGTCATCGGCAACGCGCTACGGCTGCGCACCGATGCAAGGCTTGTCGGCAACCACGGCGACACGGAAGCGGACCACCGGCAGGCAGAAATTTCGACGATGGTGGAAGCGGCATGACCAATCTTTTCATCCTCATTCCGGTTGCGCTGTTTCTTGGCGCCATCGGGCTGCTCGCCTTCCTGTGGTCGCTCAAAAGCGGCCAGTATGACGACCTCGACGGGGCGGCCGAACGCATTCTTATGGATGAGGCAGACGAAAAGCCGCTCAATGACAAAGAGCGGGGCACACGGCCCCGCTCCTGATGCTACCGGTTATCCGGTCGGATTTCTCCTGACGGCCCAGGCTTACAATCGGATCAGCGCACCACCAGAACCGAAATCTCGGCATGGCGCACGACGCGCGCGGCATTGGGCCCGATGAGATAATCCTCAGGCCCGGGGCGCTTGGCGGACAGCACGATCAGATCCGCCTTGATCTCATTCGCATAACGCAAAATCTCGCGATAGATCGAACCGTGCCCCACGATGTGCCGATGTTTCACATTATCGGGCACGTGTTTGGAGGTGTATTCGTGCAAGGCGGTATTGGCATGTTCTATCGCCTGGCGCTCATGCTCCTTGGGGAAGAAGCCACCCACGATCGACATGCCGTAATCGGGCACGACCGTCATGATATGCAAGCGGCTCTTGAAGGTTCTGGCGTAGTCGACCGCCGTTTCGAGCGTACGCAGCTCGTTTTCGGCATTTCCCAGATCGATGGATACGAGGATGTCCTTGTACATCGTTGTTTCCTCCTCAGGCCTGAGCCGATTGCGGCTTGCCGGCATGCGGGTTGCCGCCCAGCGTGCCGCCGCGGCGGCGCTGGCTGAACATCACCAGCCCCAGCAGGATGATTGCCGGAATATAGAACACCTCACGCGGCAGGCGCCCTTCATTGCTGACCTGAACCGCCGTGACCTCAACAGGGGTGTCGGCATAGAAATCAAGGCTCGACAGGGTTTTGCCCGCAAGGCTGTTCATATCGAACGGCTCCTCAAGAATGACCTTGCCGTCCTCCACCCGGGCCACCAGGCCGGTCGCTTCCTCGAAACGGGCCTCGCCCGTGTCGGCAGTTGCGCCGAGATTGAAAGCCATGGTGCGCTCATCGATCTGGTCCGGATTGTCGAAATTCGGGCCGCGGATCGAGAGGCGGATATTGGCGTTCTCCGGTTCTTCCTTAACCGCCTCGAATATCTGTGCGGGCGCAGTCTCCACATAGGGCGGCTGCACCAGATCGAGGAAAAAGCCCGGACGCAACAGCATGAAAGTGACAAGCAGCAGGGAAACGGTCTCCCAGATGCGGTTGCGCGCCATGAAGAACCCTTGCGTCGCGGCCGCGAATATCAGCATCGCGATGATCGCCTTGAAGGTGATCAGAACAGCACCTGCCCAACCCACATCGATCAGGAGAAGATCCGTGTTGAACACGAAGATGAAAGGCAGAAGCACCGTGCGCAACGAGTAGAAGAAAGCCGTGAAGCCGGTCTTCATCGGATCGCCCCCGGAAACCGCAGCGGCGGCGAAGGAGGCAAGGCCCACCGGTGGCGTCACATCGGCCATGATGCCGAAGTAGAACACGAACATGTGTGCCGCGATGAGCGGGATCAGCACCCCGTTGGCCGCACCGAGCTCGACGATCACCGGCGCCATGAGCGAGGAAACCACGATATAGTTGGCCGTGGTCGGAAGGCCCATGCCAAGCACCAGACTGATCAGAGCTGTGAAGACGAGGATCAGGAAGATGTTGCCGCCCGAGAGGAACTCGACAAACTCGGCCATGACCTGGCCGATGCCGGTGAGCGTCACCGTACCGACGATGATGCCGGCGGCGGCCGTCGCACAGGCGATGCCGATCATGTTGCGCGCGCCGAGGATCAGGCCGACGCGAAGATCGGTGATGCCTTCGCCAATGGCAGCGCGCTGTTCGTCGCTTTGCAGGCCACGGAAGAGCGCCTTGAGCGGCTTCTGTGTGAGGATGATGACGATCAGCAAAAGCACCGCATAGAATGCCGAAAGGCCGGGCGACTTACGCTCCACCATCAGCGTCCACACAAGGACGAAGAGCGGCAGAAGATAGTGAAGGCCGGTCTTGATGACTTCGGAAGCGACCGGAAGCTCCACCACCGGGGCGTTGGGATCGTCCATTTCCAGGTCGGGCGCCTTTGCCGCGTACCAGATGAGCGCCAGGTAGGCGAGCAGCAGCGCTGCAACCAGAACCGTGCCCGAAACATTCGGCAACGCCGCCTTGACGAAGTTGATGGCGAAATAGAGCACGCCGACAAGAATGACGATGGAGGCAATCACGATGCCCGAGCGCATGAGCGACACGAGCGCGGGATGGGTGACACGCTTCGGCAGCACCGGCATGTCGTTCTTCACCGCTTCGAGATGCACGAGATAGAGCAGCGCGATGTAGGAAACGACGGCAGGCAGGAATGCGTGCTTGATTACTTCCAGATAGGAAATGCCGACATACTCGACCATCAGGAATGCGGCGGCGCCCATGACGGGCGGCATGATCTGGCCGTTGACGGAACTCGCGACCTCGACCGAGCCCGCCTTTTCAGGCGTGAAGCCGACACGCTTCATCAAAGGAATGGTAAAGGTGCCCGTGGTGACGACATTGGCGATGGAAGAGCCGGAGATAAGCCCCGTCATCATGGATGACAGCACCGCGGCCTTGGCAGGACCGCCGCGCAGGTGGCCGAGCAGGGCAAAAGCGAGCTTGATGAAGAAATTGCCGGCGCCGGCGCGGTCGAGCATCGAGCCGAACAGAACGAACAGAAACACGAACGCCGAGGACACGCCGAGCGCAACGCCGAACACGCCGTTCGGCGACAGCCACATCTGGTCCATCGCACGGCTGAAGGACGCACCGCCCCAGCGAATGATGTCGGGAACATAGGAGGACGAGCCGAAGAAGACATAGGCCAGGAAAACCATGGCCACGATCGCAAGCGGCGGCCCCAGCGCGCGGCGTGTCGCCTCAAGCAGAAGCACCATGCCGATGCCGGCAACGATCAGGTCCTGCGTGATGGGCAGGCCGGGTCGCCCCGCAAGGGCACGGTAGAACACGAAGATGTAGAGCGCGCAGCAGGCAGCAACGATGGCCAACACCCAGTCGAGCAGCGGTATTCGATCGCGCGGACTGGAGGAAAGCGCAGGGAAAGCCATGAAGGCAAGGAACAAGCCGAAGGACAGATGAATGGCGCGCGACTGGGCATCGTTCAGCACCATAGGCAGCCCCGTCAGGCTCGACAATGTGTAAGGCAGAGGCGATGCAATATAGAGCTGGAAGAGGGACCAAAGCAGCGCGATGCCGGCTATGACCAGTCCCGCCGTCCCGGCAGGATCGCGCGCACCCGTATCGCTGGATGCAACCAGATCCTGGAGTTCTTCCTCATTCAGCGCCGTGGAGGCCCTGCCCGCATCTTCAGGTTTCGTCGCCATTGTCCCCGTATCCCCTTATGAATCGTTTTAATTTCCAGGGAAAAGAAGGGCGCCCGTTTTACGGGCGCCCCTTGATCTTGAAGGCTTACTTCAGCCAGCCTTTTTCCTTGTAGTAGGCCTCGGCGCCCGGATGCATGGGGGCGGAGTTACCCTGATTGACCATGCTTTCCGGCGTCAGGTTGGCGAGCGCGGGATGCAAGGCCTTGAAAGCATCGAAATCCTTGAAGACGGCATCGACGAAAGCGCGCACGACATCGTCCGGAACGTCGGCGGAGGTGACGACAGTGGCGCCCACACCGAATGTGTTCACGTCGCTGTCAGTGCCGCGGTACATGCCGCCCGGGATCGTGGCCTTGAAGTAGTAGGGATGATCGGCGATCAGCTTATCGACGACCTCGCCCTCGACCGGAACGATCACGCTATCGCAGGTGGTCGTGGCTTCCTGGATGGCGCCGGCCGGGTGGCCGACCGTGTAGGCGAACGCATCGATGTTGTTGTCGCAAAGCTGAGCACTCTGCTCGGCAGGAGCAAGCTCGGAAGCAACTGCGAAGTCAGCGTTGGTCCAGCCTTTCGACGCAATCAGCAGGTCCATCAGGGCGCGCTGGCCCGAACCCGGATTGCCGATGTTGACGCGCTTGCCCTTCAGATCATCGAAGGAAGCGATGCCGGCATCCTTTCGGGCAACAACCGTCAGCGGCTCGGCATGAAGCGAGAAGACCGAACGCAGCTTTTCATGCGCGCCGCCTTCCTTGAACGGGCCTTCGCCCTTGAAGGCGTTGTACTGAACGTCCGACTGAGCAACGCCGAACTCCAGATCTCCGCCCTTGATGGCGTTCACGTTGAACACCGAGCCACCCGTCGATTCGACCGAGCAGCGAATGCCGGTCTCGCGACGATTCTGGTTCATCAGACGGCAGATCGCACCACCGACCGGGTAGTAGACGCCCGTCACACCGCCCGTACCGACGGAAACGAAACGCTGTTCCTGTGCGCTGGCGGCGCCGGAAGCGAGCGAACCCAGCATGGCGGCCGCAAGGCCGAAACCCAGAATACGATTTGGTTTCATAAAACGTCTCCCAACTGCATTTACGCGTTCATGTTGCGTGCACGTCGAATTGTTGTGCAGCCCTTCAAGACCGACAACCGCGACCGGACATTGCGTGCAAGATGCCCGGCCATGCGCAATCTCGAAAGGCACAGGTGACGAAGCGTGAAGCCCACCTCGCCCCAAGTCAATGGATAGACTGCGCAATTTCCTGAAACTTGCAACCCGAAGACGCGCGCAACCAGCAATCGATGAGCACAAGTCTTTGGATAACAAGGTTTTTGTTTCTCTTTTCTATAAACACCTTCAAGCTACCGCAGCGTCAACTGCATCCCCCAGACGCTCGACAATCGCGTCCGCGGAAACCTCATCCAGAATAAATGGCGGCGCCAGTAGAACGTGATCGCCACGAGAACCGTCAATCGTTCCACCCGACGGGTAGATCATCAATCCACGTGCCATCGCCTCCTTTTTTATTCGCGCGTTGAGCTTCAGCGCGGGGTCGAAAGGCTCCTTCGTCGAACGATCCGCAACGAGTTCCAGGCCGAGGAAAAGACCGCGCCCGCGAATGTCGCCGACATGCGGATGGTTTCCAAAACGCGCTTCCAGGCGCTCTCGCAGATACGTCCCCATGCTCCTCACATTGGCGAGAAGATCGTCACGTTCAATGACCTCCTGCACCGCCAAAGCGGCAGCACAGGCAACCGGGTGGCAGATGTAGGTATGGCCATGCTGGAAAAAGCCCGATCCGTTGGCAAACGCATCGAAAATCTCCCGCGACAGGAGCACGGCGCCGATGGGCTGATAGCCCCCGCCAAGCCCCTTGGCGATGGTCATGAGATCGGGTGCGACACCATCCTGCTCGCAGGCATGCATTGTGCCGGTGCGCCCCATGCCGCACATGACTTCATCCAGGAGAAGAAGAACGCCATAGCGGTCGCAAATCTCGCGGATACGCCCGAAGTAACCGGCCACGGGCGGCACCGCGCCTGCCGTAGCGCCCACCACCGGTTCTGCGACGAAAGCCATGACCGTCTCAGGGCCGAGTTCGAGGATTTTCTCTTCCAGCGCACCGGCGGCGCGCGCAGCGTAATCCTCTTCGCTCTCCCCCGGTTTTCGATACCGGTAGGCATAGCATGGATCGATGTGGTGAGTGTCGATCAGGAGGGGGCGGAAGGGGTCGCGCCGCCATTCATTGCCGCCGGTCGCCAGCGTGCCCAACGTGTTGCCGTGATAGCTCTGGCGGCGAGCGATTATGTTGCGCCGCTGCAGCTCGCCCTTTTCGACAAAGTACTGGCGCGCCATTTTCAGCGCCGCTTCATTGGCCTCCGAACCGCCGGAAACGAAATAGACATGACTGATACCTTCCGGCGCGCCAGCAATCAGGCGGTCGGCCAAGCGTTCGGCCGGCTCGTTGGTGAAGAAACTCGTATGGGCGTATGCGAGTTTTTCGGTTTGCGCCTTGATCGCCTCGATGACATCCACATGACCGTGACCGAGACAGGAAACGGCAGCGCCGCCGGAAGCGTCGATATAGGCGCGGCCTTCCGCGTCGAAAAGTTCCACGCCGCTCCCTCCCACGGCAAGGGGGAGCTTTGCGTGTATCTGGCGATGCAGAATGTGGGTCATCTCGATTTTCCGAAGCGATGCGCACGCGGCGCGGATTGAGAAAGGTGAATCCTGAGGTCCGACAGCTGACGCTCGGCCCGCTCGATGGCGTCAAGCGCCGTTTCCCCGCCGAGCCCCGCCACAAGGGCCGCGAGAATTTCTGCTGCGGTGAAGGCCGCGGACATGGTGTGGAGGAATGAAGGGCTTTCCGTGCCGATGCAGATGGCATGATCGGCCAGAGCCGCAACGGGGGAGACTGGACTGTCCGTCAGTGCAATGACTGCGAGCCCAAGGGAGCGGGCATACCGGGCGGCCTCGACGCTCGCCGTCGTATAAGGGGCGACGGTGGTGACGAAAAAGACATCCCCGCCCCGCCCATGCCGCAAGGCATCGAGACCGGTGCCATCTCCTGCTCCAAGCAGGACAGCCTTTTCGCCAAGAAAGGACATGGCATAGGCGAACTGGGCAGCAATGGCATGGCTGGAACGCAATCCGAAACAATAAATACGTCGTGCAGCGGCCATCGTCTCCGCCGCCTCCGCCAGAGCATCGAGCGATGCCGGCTCGCCAAGGCGCGCCACCTGTGCCGCGCTTGCGGCAGCAATATCGCGCGCCAGCGCGTGGCTGCCGCCCTGCTTCTGCCGCGCAACCTGCGCACCGGCCTTGCCGGAAAAGCCGAGCGCCTTTTCCTTCAGGGCTTCGCCGTGGAGTTGCCGCAACGCCTCATAGCCCTCGAGCCCCAGGCGTTTTGCCAGCCGCGTCATCGTCCAGGGTTGCACGCCGGCGCGGCGTGCCTGTTCGCGCATCGAAAGGAGGGCGACATCGCCCGGATTGTCGAGAATATAACGCGCCGCCACACCAAGCTGCCCAGGCAACTGGTCGAAGGAGGATGCAATGCGATCTGCAACAGCGGCACGGTCCATGAAATGCATCCTAGACGCAGATCGGTGATTATGCAACAAACGTTGCATTAATTGCCTTGAATGCAACGAACGGAGGATTTCGTGGGCGAGATCGTGCAGCGCGTGGCAATTGCCGTGGCTCCCAATGGAGGACGCCGGATCAAGGTCGACCATCCGGCTATTCCGCTGACGACAAAAGAGCTGGCAGCGACCGCTGCGGCCTGCCTCGAGGCGGGGGCCGCCATGATCCACTGCCATGTTCGTGACGCCGAAGGCCGGCACATTCTCGATGCGGATGCCTATCGCGACGCCATCTCCGCAATCCGGCGGGCGGTGGGAGAGCGCATGGTCATACAGATCACCACCGAGGCGGTGGGACGCTATGCACCTGCCGAGCAAATGGAGGCGGTTCGCGCCGTGCGGCCCGAGGCGGCCTCGCTTGCCCTGCGCGAGCTGGTGCCGGATGCCACCCATGAGGAAGAATTCTCCCGTTTTCTTTCCTTCATGCGGTCGGAGAACATCGCACCCCAGATCATTCTTTATCATCCCGAAGAGGCTGAGCAGCTCAAGGGGATGATGGCACGCGGGCTGATCCCCTTTCCCGAAATCCCCGTTCTCTACGTGCTGGGCCGCTATACGGAGGGCCAGCGTTCGAACCCTGCCGATCTTTTGCCGTTTCTCGACAGCACGATGCCGAAATTCGGGCATTTCATGGTCTGCGCCTTCGGACAGCGCGAGACAGCCTGCGTGACGGCATCCGCCCTTCTGGGAGGCCATGCACGGGTGGGGTTCGAGAACAATTTGCACCTGACGGACGGGTCCCTGGCCCCGGACAACACGGCGATCGTTGCAGGCGCCGCCCAGGCGCTCGCAACGCTCGGGCTGAAACCGCAGGACGCCGATGGCCTGCGGGCAGACTGGGGACTGGGCTCGCCCGCTCGAGGTCGATAAACCCGGGCGCAGGAACCAATTGCTGATTGCGTGGCGCAAGTGGATGTGCGGTCCAGACATCACTGGAGCGGTTCGTCATTTCATTGAAACGCAGGGCCGCGCAAACTCTTTGTTTGTCCGCATTTATGCGGACGTCAGGTGATTCCACCTGACTGCAAAATGCTCTAGATGTGCGCAACCACCCACAGGAGTCTTCCATGGCCATCCGCATCAAGCCCAAGACCTACGGTCCTTATACGACCGCTATCGGCCCCAACAAGATCATCCACGTGGCGACAGCCGCGAAGCAAACGGTTGCCATCACCTCCCCCTCGACGGAAGAGGCCGGAACGCCGGTGGACTTCCTCGTCTCTGCACTGGGCGCCTGCCTTGCGCCGTCGTTTCATCATGCGGCCCAGGAAATGAAGATCGACGTGGGAACGGTCTCCGTCGAAGTCAGCGCCCGCAAGGCGGAAGACCTGCCCGACCGCGTTGGCAGCTACAGCGCAGCGGTTGCTCTTGACCATGTGCCGGGCGCCGAGGATTGCGCCGAACTCATCAAGCGCGCAAAGGCGCGCTGCACGGTCTCCAACTCGCTCAACGGGCCGGTGGAGATGCGCATCGCGGATTGACGGAACAGGCTGCTTCTCCCATACAGGATCGCGCGCAAGCGACGGTCCAGGGAGGAAGAGAACATGGCATTCGCACGGCTGAACGGGGTTGTGATTCACCACGAAGTGCGCGGCGATCCCAGCAAGCCCGCAGTGGTCTTCTCCAACTCGCTCGGCTGCGATTTCCGCATCTGGAACAAGGTGGCGGCCGAGCTTGCCGACGATTACCGTCTCGTTCTCTACGACAAACGCGGCCATGGGCTTTCCGAAGCCCCGCCGCAACCCTATTCCATGGACGATCATATCGACGATCTGGTGGCGCTGCTCGATCATGTGGGTGTGGATCGCGCTGCGGTGATCGGCCTGTCGGTCGGCGGCATGATCGCCCAGGGACTGGCTATCCGCTATCCCGAACGTGTGACGGCGCTCGTCCTGTGCGACACCGCCCACAAGATCGGCGATGACGCGCTTTGGAACATGCGCATCGAAACGGTGAACACCAAGGGCATCAGCGCGCTCACCGACAGCATCATGCAGCGCTGGTTCATGCCCGAATACCGCACCCCGGACAATCCCGACTTCGTGGGTTACACCGCCATGCTGACCCGCACCACAACAGACGGTTATGCCGGCACAAGCGCTGCCCTGCGCGATACCGATTACACGGAATTGACCCGCAAGCTGAAAGTGCCCACCCTTTGTCTGGGCGGCGATCATGACGGCTCGACGCCGCCTTCCCTGATGCGTGAACTGGCAAGCCTCATTGAGGGATCGGAATACACGGTCATCGAAAATGCCGGCCACCTGCCCTGCATCGATCAGCCAGCCCGGACGGCAAGCGTCATTTCGGATTTTCTTGGCCGGACTCTTTAGAGCAGCCTTGCCTTTGAACCTGCGCTCCGCGGCAGGCACCGCATGACGCTTCGGGCCATGTAACAAGGGCGTTGTGCGTGGTTCGCTGCCGGAGTGTGCCTCTGCACCATGTTTTTTCCCATTTAAATTACCTCAACCCATTTTAATAAAAGGATTTTTTATGCCTTACGCCATGATCGCATTTATCTGCGCTGCTCTCGTGTTGCGCTTTGCAACGCTTGCCGTCTCGATCCGCAACGAACGGCGTATGAAAGCCTCGGGAGCGAAGGAATATGGTGCTGTCAACACCCTCATCCTCGCGCTTTTGCATGTGCTGTTTTATATCTCGGCCATCGTGGAATGGAGCTTCGGCCCCAAAGGCGCATTTTCGAGCCTGCAATATGCGGGGCTCGCGCTTTACCTCTTCGGCGCACTGATGCTGATTCTCGTCATACGCAATCTCGAACGTTTCTGGACGGTCAAGATCATCATCGCTCCCGATCACCAGCTCGTCACGCGAGGCCTCTTCAAATGGGTGCGCCACCCAAACTACTTTCTCAACATCCTTCCCGAACTGATCGGATTCGCGCTGGCGCTCGGCGCCTTGCGCACCCTTGTCTTCGGCCTTCCCATCTATCTCGTATCGCTCATCCTGCGCATACGGCAGGAGGAAAATGCCATGCGTGAGGCCTTTCAGGACTATGGAAAGAGCTGTTCATGATGAGCACTTAAACAGCGTCGACAAATATGCAAAAGCAGGGTGGGATGCGCGTCCAGACGGACCTGACTCAAGCATCCCCCAAGCCGCAGCGTTCAAGGGAGTGAGCATTGTCCGATACCGTCTCGACCACACTTGAAGACGGCATTGCCGTCATTCTGCTCGACAATCCGCCGGTCAATGCGCTCGGCCACAATCTGCGCGAACCACTTTTCCGTGCTTTGGAGGCCGCCAAGGCGAATGACGAGGTCAAGGCTATCGTCATCGCCTGCGCCGGACGCACCTTCATTGCCGGAGCCGATATTTCCGAGTTCGGAAAGCCTCCCAAGGCGCCCAGCCTGCCCGACCTGATCGGCCTTCTGGAAAGCATCGACAAACCCACCGTCGCCGCCATCCACGGAACGGCGCTCGGCGGCGGGCTGGAACTGGCGCTGGGCTGCCATTACCGCATCGCCGAGCGCTCCGCGAAGATCGGCCTTCCGGAGGTAACGCTGGGCCTTATTCCGGGTGCAGGCGGCACGGTGCGCCTGCCGCGCCTGGTCGGTCCTGAAGCAGCGCTCGGCATCATCGTTTCGGGCAAGCCAATCGGCATGGACGAGGCCTTTTCTCTTGGAGCGGTCGACCGTATCGCGGAAGGCGACCTGAAGAGCGAGGCCATCTCCTTTGCGCGGGAAAAGCTTGCCGAAGAGGCCCCCCATCACCACATCCGCGAGCGCTCCGATAAACTCCAGATTGACGATGCAGCCTTCGAGACCGCCATCGAACAGGTGGCAAGGAAAGCGCGTGGCCTGACTGCCCCGGTCAAGGCGGCAGAATCCGTGCGCAACGCCGTCACCATGGAATTCGGCGCAGCGCTTGCGCGGGAACGCGAAATCTTCCTCGAACGGGTGGCCAGCGAGGAATCCGCCGCCCAGCGGCACCTCTTCTTCGCCACGCGCGAGGCAGCAAAGGTCAGAGGTGTAGGCCGCGATATCGAGGCACGGCCCGTCGCGCGCATCGGCGTCATCGGCGCCGGCACGATGGGCGGCGGCATCGCCATGGCGTTTGCCAATGGCGGTCTCCCCGTGACACTCCTTGAAATGAACGATGAAGCGCTGGCGCGCGGCCTGCATCAGATCGACCGAAACTATGCGGGTTCCGTGAAACGCGGCTCGATCAGCGAGGATGAAAAGACAGCTCGCCTTGCCCGCATCCAGGGCACCACGAGCTATGATGCACTGGCCGGATGCGACCTGGTGATCGAAGCCGTGTTCGAGAAGATGGACGTCAAGCGGCAGGTCTTCGGCGCTCTGGACAAGGTCCTGAAACCGGGCGCCATTCTTGCCACGAACACCTCCTATCTCGATGTGAACGAGATCGCCGCCGTCACCTCGCGCCCGCAGGACGTGGTGGGGCTGCACTTCTTCTCGCCGGCGCACATCATGAAACTTCTGGAGATCGTGCGCGGCGACCGCACCGCGCCAGATGTGCTTGCCACGGCGCTTGCGCTCGCCCGCCGCATCGGCAAGGTTCCGGTGGTCGTAGGCGTGTGCAACGGCTTCGTGGGCAACCGCATGCTGGCCGCCCGCCGCGAACAGAACGAGGCGCTGCTTCTGGAAGGAGCCACGCCGGCGCAGGTGGACAAGGTGTTCACGCAATTCGGCTGGCCAATGGGGCCTTTCCAGATGGCGGATCTCTCAGGCCTCGATATCGCCTGGAACAACCGCAAATCGCTCGGACAGACCGCTCCCATTGCCGATGCACTTTGCGAGGCCGGCCATTTCGGCCAGAAGAGCGGACGCGGCTTTTATCTTTACGAAGACGGCGCGCGCATTCCGATACCCGATCCCGACGTGCAGGCGTTGATCGAGCGGAAGGCCGCAGAACTGGGTGTCGAACGGCGGAGCATCGACGCTGAAGAAATCATCGAGCGCACGCTTTATCCGATGATCAACGAAGGCGCACGCATTCTCGAAGAGGGCATTGCGACCCGTGCTTCCGATATCGATGTCGTCTGGGTCAATGGATATGGCTTTCCACTGGCCAAGGGCGGGCCTATGTTCTGGGCGGAACGGTTCGGCCCCGCAAGGATTGTCGAACGGCTGGAACATTGGCATGGACGGACGGGTAACGCGCTCTTCGAACCTGCGCCGCTGCTGCGACAGCTTGCCCTGACAGGCGGTGGCTTTGCCAGTCTCGCATAACGGGCCGGTTCCCCCTACATTGGCAGCATCATTCACCAGCGGAACGAACATTATGAACATCAACAGGATCGCAGACGATTTTGCCGTTTCCCCCCAGATCAGCCCTGAAGACGTCGCAGCCGTGAAGGCGGCCGGTTACAAGAGCATTATCTGCAACCGTCCCGACGGGGAGGACATGGGCCAGCCGGAAGCGGAGATCATCGCCAGGGCCGCCGAGGCAGCCGGCTTACCCTTCCGCCATATTCCGGTGGTGAGCGGAAACATCACGATGAACGACCTGACCGACATGGCTGCCGCCCTGAAGGAACTTCCCGGTCCTGTGTTCGCCTATTGCCGCTCCGGCGGACGCTGCACCAATCTTTACGGCGCCATTCGCGACCGCGGTCTCTGAAGCATCCACCCGATACCGTCACGGCATGGCGTCACAGACGCCATGCCGGCTTCTGCTTCAATAGAGCCAGCGCAGCAGCACCAGCGAGATGGCCGGGAAGGCCGTCAGAAGCGCCACCCGGAGAATGTCGCTCAGGATGAAGGGCGTGACGCCGCGATAGGTCGCGGCAATGGGCGTATCCCTGGCCATCGAGTTCAGAACGAACAGGTTCATGCCCACCGGCGGCGTGATGAGCCCCACTTCCACGACGATCAGAACCAGAATTCCGAACCAGATGGCGAATTCTTCCGCCCCGAGGCCGAAATCCAGCGCGGTCACGATCGGAAAGAAGATCGGGATGGTCAGAAGGATCATGGAAAGCGAATCCATGACGCAGCCGAAGACCAGATAAAGCACCAGGATCAACGTCAGCACCATCCAGGGATTGAAGCCCTGCTCGGTGACGAAGGCCGCCATCTGCTGCGGCACCTGGGCAAGCGCCAGGAAGGAATTGTAGAAGCCCGCGCCCAGAACGATGAAGAAGATCATCGCCGTAGCCGTCGCCGTGGCAAGGATCGACTGCACGAAGGCCTCGCGGGTGAGACCGCCATTGATCAATGCGATCAGCCCCGTGCCCGCCGCTCCAACAGCCGCGCCTTCGGTGGGGGTGAAGACGCCGAGATAAATGCCGCCCACCACCGCCAGAAAGACGAGCAGGACCGGCCAGACATCGAGCAACGCACGGAAGCGCTCCGAATAGGGCGCGCGCTCACGGCGTCCGGCCGATTCCGGCCACAGGCGCACATAGACCGAAATCGCGATCATATAGCCTATGGCTGCAAGCAGGCCGGGAATGAAAGCGGCAACGAAGAGCTTGGCGATGTTCTGCTCGGTCAGGATGGCATAGATGACCAGAATGACCGATGGCGGAATGAGAATGCCGAGCGTGCCGCCGGCAGCCAGCGTACCCGTCGCAAGGGCGCCCGAATAGCCATAGCGGCGCAACTCGGGCAGTGCGACCTGGCTCATGGTGGCGGCAGTGGCAAGCGAGGAGCCGCAGATGGCCCCAAAACCCGCACAGGCGCCGACAGCCGCCATGGCGACGCCGCCGCGACGATGCCCCATCCAGGTTTCAGCCGCCTTGAAGAGCGCGCGCGACATGCCCCCCAGCGTGGCGAACTGCCCCATGAGCAGAAACAGCGGCACGATGGTCAGCGAATATCCGGAAAAGGTCGAATAGGTCTCGTTCTTGAGCTTGGCGAGGACAGGCGTGACATTGCCGAAAACGAGCCAGCTTCCGCCAAGTCCGCACAGGAGCATGGCAAGGCCGATGGGCAGGCGCAGGAAGATGAGGACGAGAAGGAAGGGAAAGGACCAGAGGCCGATTTCAAGATTGGTCAATGCATGCTCCCCTGACCCGAAACGGCGATCGGCGCACCGGTGCGCAATTCATTGAAGCGCACCGCGACCATGTAGACCGATACGATGGCGGCGATGACCGAAGCCATGAAGCAAGCCGCATAGGGCCACCATTGCGGAAACTGGAGAATGAAGCTCGTTTCGCCATAGGCGAGCTTATCGCGCATTCCGTAATAGAGTTGCCAGGCGATAAGCCCGATAGCGAGCGTCATCAAAAGCTCCGTCACGAGATCGATGATGTGATTGACCCTGCGGGAAAAGAACACCGTGAGGATATCGACCGTGGCATGGCCCCGGTTGAGCTGGCACCAGGGCAGAAAGGCGAACACGGCAAAGCCGACGCCCGCCTGCACCAGCTCGAAATCCCCCGGAACCGGACCAAGGCCGAAACGCACGAAGGCGCGCCCCGTGATGCTGGCCACGGTCATGATGATGACGGCAATCAGTACGATGCCGCCCAGAAGCGCCAGCATACGCGCCAGCCAGACGACGATGCGAGATAGTATCATGCCCCTCCCCGTGCCATTCGCGTTCCGCTCATTGTTGTTTCCTCGCGGCCGGGCAACAAAACGTTAGACAGCGCCGTGGCGTGGCGCAAGCGGCGAAAAAAGGGGCGGACACCGGCCCGCCCCGTGAAAAGACCGCAAGCGGCCTCAGTTCTTGGAGTATTTGTCGATCAGCGAGCGGGCCTCATCGATGAGCATCTGCCCATCCAGCCCCTTGCCCTTCATCTCCTCGACCCAGTTGTCGTAGACCGGCTGGGCGGCCTTCTTCCAGGTCTCGGTATCTTCGGCGCTGATCGTGATGATGTTGTTGCCGCGATCGACGGCAACCTGGCGGCTCGGACCATCAGCACCCGCCTGGGTGCGCCCGGCAAAGGCCGCGAATTCCTGGCCCGAATTGTCGTTGATCACCTTCTTCAGGTCATCGGGAAGGCTGTCATACTTGGCCTTGTTCATGGCCAGCACGAAGGTCGTCGTGTAAAGCGCATGATCACCGCCGAACTCGGTGTGGTTGGAGACCAGCTCCGGCACCTTGAGCGCGAGCGTAACTTCCCACGGAATGACACAACCGTCGATCACGCCTTTGGAAAGCGCTTCGGTGATCTGCGGGATCGGCATACCGACCGGCGTCGCACCAAGCTGACCGAGCAACTGGTTGATGATGCGCGTGGGCGCGCGAATCTTCATGCCCTTCATGTCTTCGATCGTGTTGATCGGATCCTTGGAATGCAACATGCCGGGACCATGAACCCAGACACCAAGCACATGGGTTTCCTTGAACTCCGTGTCCTTCATGTGTTTTTCAAAGAGGTCCCAATAGGCCCGCGAGGTAGCTTCCGCGCTGGTCATCATGAAGGGAAGCTCGAACACCTCCGTGGAGGGAAAGCGGCCAGGATTGGAGCCGGGCAGCGTCCAGACGATATCGACAATGCCGTCACGCGCCTGATCGTAAAGCTGGGGCGGCGTGCCGCCGAGCTGCATGGCCGGATAGCGCTCGATCTTGATGCGACCGCCCGATTCCTTCTCGATCTTATCCGCCCAGGGGTCGAGCACCAGCTTGGGCACATTCGCCTGGGCCGGCAGGAATTGGTGCAGCCTCAGCGTAACCTCTTGCGCAAACGAGGATGCGGTGGCCGCTATCAGGCCGGTTGCCGCGACGGCGGCAGCTAAAGCCAGTTTCTTCACGTGGAATGGTTTCATGCGTCTCCTCCCGATTGCATGACGTGCAGCGCCCTTGGCGCCATCCTCCTGTCAGCGGCACGACCCAGAAGCTCCCAAACTCAGGCCAGCCGTCCCATGCACCCTAACCTCTCCCGAAAGGAGTGCATATCCGGAGGCGACTTTAGCGCAATTCGTGTAACAATAAAGAGGAAAGATTCAAAATATTCGTAACATTAAGCCCTGTCAGAGCGGCAGGGATCCGGTCTCCTTCAACGTCTGGAGGACGATGGCGCTCTTGACGTGCTGGACCGATTCATGCGGCAGAAGCACGCTGTTGACGAATTCGGACAGGGCCTTCAGATCCGATGTAACAACCTTCAGGATATAGTCCATCTCACCCGTCAGGGCGTGTGCCTCCTGCACCTCCGGCAGACGGGAAACCAGTTCACCGAAGCGGCGGGCATTGTCGGGATTGTGGGTCGCCAGCGTGACGGTGATAATGTTGACAAGACCGAAGCCCAGGCGATCACGGTCCAGAAGTGCGGCGTATCCCTTGATATACCCCTCTTCCTCAAGACGCTGGCGGCGGCGAGAGCATTGCGAGGGCGACAGGTTCACCCGTTCGGCAAGATCATTGTTCGTATGCCGCGCATCCGCCTGCAAAAGAGACAATATCTTGCGGTCATATCCGTCCATACGCGCCTGAGCCACGATTTCTCCGTTATTTGTGCACAATACAAGCGCTAATAGCATCAAATGCGCCTCACAATGCAAGCCGCTTGCGAGACGGGAGGGTTAAACTTTGGTCATAAGGCGCATAAGCGCCTTTCGTCCCACGACCGGAGGAGAAAGATCATGGGTCCCTTCCCGCACGACGCGCCACCGGCGCGCATTACCGACGAAAACCCCGCCGGCACGGACGGGTTCGAATTCGTCGAATTCGCCCACCCGGAACCTGAAAAGCTCGCCGAACTCTTCACCCGGATGGGCTATACGGAAGTCGCCCGACACAGGAGCAAGAAGATTTCCGTGTGGCGGCAGGGCGACATCAACTACATTCTGAACGCAGAGCCCGGCAGCCATGCCATGCGCTTTGTCGACCTGCATGGCCCCTGCGCGCCATCCATGGGCTGGCGCGTGGTGGATGCGAAGCACGCCTATGAGCATGCGATCTCGCGCGGCGCCGAGCCGTATACGGGCAAGGACAAGGCGTTGGATGTGCCGGCCATCGTGGGCATTGGCGGGTCGCTGCTCTATTTCATCGAGGCCTATGGCGACAAGGGTTCTGCCTACGATGCCGAATTCGACTGGGTGGACAAGCGCAACCCCAGTCCCGAGGGCGTCGGTTTCTATTATCTCGATCACCTCACCCACAATGTCTATCGCGGCAACATGGACAAGTGGTGGGACTTCTACCGCACGCTGTTCGGTTTCCGGCAGATCCACTATTTCGACATCGACGGGCGCATCACCGGGCTGGTCAGCCGGGCCATCACCTCGCCTTGCGGGAAGATTCGCATACCGCTCAACGAATCCAAGGACGAGACGAGCCAGATCGTCGAATATCTGAAGAAATACAAGGGCGAAGGCATTCAGCACATCGCCGTGGGAACCGACGCGATCTATGACGCCACGGACCGGCTCGCCGAGAACGGGTTGAAATTCATGCCCGGCCCGCCGGACACCTATTACGAGAAAAGCCATGAGCGCGTGAGCGGCCATGAAGAGCCCATCGAGCGCATGAAGAAACACGGCATTCTCATCGATGGCGAAGGTGTCGTGAATGGCGGCATGACGAAGATCCTCCTGCAAATCTTCTCCAAGACCGTCATTGGGCCGATCTTTTTCGAGTTCATCCAAAGGAAGGGCGACGAGGGTTTCGGCGAAGGCAATTTCCGCGCGCTTTTCGAGAGCATCGAGGAAGATCAGATCCGCCGGGGCGCCATCAAGGTCGACGCAGCCGGCTGATGCACCGAACGTGAATGGAGCGGCGGCGTCTGTCGCCGCTCCCTATCTTCGTTTTTCCGTACCGATGGGTGGATCGGATGTCTCCATCCGACCACAAAAGGCTCTGCATCTTAACGCGAAATGCCCGAGGCTCTCGCAGCCGCAAGCAGCGCATTGAAGCGATCCGCATCGCCAACCTCGTTCGCGAGCAGAAGGATGAGACGGGCGTTGAGCCTTGCGCTTTGCTCGAATGAAAGCCCTTCATGGGCTTTCATCAGTGCGGCGTAGCAATCGTCGCCCGCTGGACCGAGCCGGTCCCGACCGATTTCAATGTCAGGCATCGTCATTCCCTCCCCATGGCGCGCATCATGGCCACGGCAATCTCCTGCCCATCGGCATGGCGAAAACGCGCGGCAATATGCTGGTCCGGACGCACGAGATAGAGCAATCCAGCGCCATATCGTTCGGCAACACGGCCTTGCGCATCGACAAGGCGCGTCACCCCATCCGCAGCCGCACCTTGCCCGTCGCGTACCGTCTGAACCACATGCAGCCCGGCTGGCAGACCCGGGGGCGGCGCACAATCGACCGCCAGAAGCGCGAACCCGTTTCCGATGCGGTTGAGAAGCCAACCGTGTTCTGATCCATCCAGAACAGGCGCATCGGGCATGACCGTTCCCGGCTCCAGCCCCTCGGCCTGCGACGGCTGCGTCTGAAGCGAAAAACCCGCCAGCGAACAGGGTTTCGACAGTCGGCCGGAATTGACCAGCCGGCGAGCGAACGCGTGATCCGCCGCCAGTTCAAGCACGCTGTCGCGAAAAATGCGCACCATCTCGCTCTTGGGTGTCATGAAGCCGGTGGAGCGCGCGGAGTTCAGGATATTCTCATCCGCCCCGTGAATGCGCTCCTCGTCATAGGTGGCGATCAGGCTGGGGGGCGCTTCGCCGTGTATGACCAGAGCGAGCTTCCAGCAAAGATTGTCGATGTCCTGGATACCGCCATTGCCGCCGCGCGCACCGAACGGCGAAACGATATGGGCGCTGTCTCCGGCGAAGATGATCCGCCCATGCACGAACCGGGCAAGCCTGCGGCACTGGAATGTATACACGGAGACCCAATCGAGTTCGAAACGGTCGTGACCGATCACCCTGGCTATGCGCGGAATGACGTTTTCAGGCTTCTTCTCTTCCTCCGGGTCCGCATCCGGGCCGAGCTGGAGATCGATGCGGTAAATTTCGTCCGGCTGTTTATGAAGCAGCGCCGACTGCCCTTTATGGAAAGGCGGTTCGAACCAGAACCAGCGCTCCGACGGGAAATCCGCCTTCATTTCGACATCGGCAATGAGAAAGCGTTCCTCGAAAACCTGCCCTTCGAAATCGAGGCCAAGCATCGCCCGCAGCGGCGAGCGCGCACCGTCGCAGGCAAGCACATAGGCAGCGTCGAGATGGTAGGGCCCATCGGGTGTCTCGATGCCGAGGCGCACATCTCCGGCACTCTGCTCAACGGAAACGACGCGGTTCTTCCAGCGCAAATCGATAAACTCCGGAAGGGCCGCAGCGCGCTCCACCAGATATTGCTCGACGTAATATTGCTGGAGGTTGATGAAAGCCGGCATCTTGTGCCCATCCTCGGGCAGGAGATCGAAGCTCCACACCTCGCGCTCGCGGTGGAAGAGACGGCCGACTTTCCAGGTCACCCCCTTTTCCACCATGCGTTCGCCGACGCCCAGCCGGTCGAAAATCTCAAGCGTGCGTTTCGACCAGCAAATGGCACGGCTGCCGACGGAAACCACGTCATTGTCATCGAGAACGACCACCCGTACACCGCGTTGGGCGAGGTCTATCGCTGCGGCAAGACCGACAGGCCCGGCGCCCACGATGGCGACGGGATATTGGCCCGACGGGCCACCGGCAATCTCGGGCGGTGTGGTGTAGGCAAAGGGTTCGTAGGAATAGCGCGGCATCAGCGTTCGCCGTCCAGTTGGAACCCGATCATTTCCTCACCCCGCAAAGGTACACCGAAGCCGGTATGAAATTCATCGCGGGGCGGCGGCTTCACGGCGCTATCGAAAAGCACGGCGCGATAAAGCCGGTCGCTCGACCAGCGATTGTTGCGCGCCATCCGGCGCATCAAGGCAGCCTGTGCCGACATGCACTCCTCCCTCTTGACCTGTTCCATATCCCCGTGCGGCCTCCTCGCCAGCGTTCCGGGGCGGATTTCTGTGCCTCGTCTTGCCCTGCCTTGCCTTGCCTTGAATTCGGCTCAGCCCTGCAACGCCTCCCACATGGCCTTGTCGCGTTCGGCGGTCCAGATGCGCGGCGTATCGATACCCAGCGCCTCGTCATAGGCGCGCGCGACATTGAAGGGCAGGCAATGTTCGTAGATGGCGTAATCGGCGAATTTTGGGTCGCAGGATGCGCGGCAGGCATCCCACGCCTCCTTCAGAGTGCCACCGCCCTGCGCCACGCGTGCCACCGGCTGATAGGTGGACATGACGAAATCGCCAGTCAGATCGAGCGCGTCATTGACCATTGCGTCTCCGACGAGGGCATCGCCCCGGCCCGGCGCGATGGCATCCAGATCGAACGCGCGGATTTCCTCGAGCGTGGAAGGCCAGTCATGGAAATGGCCATCACCGCAATAGCAGGCGGAATGATATTCCACGATATCGCCTGTAAACATGACATTTGCGTCCGGCACAAAGGCGACGATATCGCCAGCCGTGTGAGCACGCCCCAGGAACATCAGATCGACGCGCCGCTTGCCGAGATAGACCGTCATGGAATTGGAGAAGGTGGTGGTCGGCCAGGTGAGGCCCGGGATCGATTCATGCCCCTGGAAGAGGCGCGGGAAACGCACGAACTCGGAATCCCAGTCTTCCTGTCCGCGTTCCACCACCATGGAGCGCGCCTTGTCGCTCATGATGATGTTGGGGGCGCCATAGGCGGACGCACCGAGAACCCGCACCGCATGGTAATGGGTGAGCACCAGATGGCTGATCGGCTTGTCCGTGACCGAACGCACCTTCTCAATAACCTTTTCGGCAAGACGCGGCGTCGCCTGCGCTTCGATCACCATCACCGATTCGTCGCCGATAATGATGCCCGAATTGGGATCGCCTTCAGCGGTGAAGGCCCACAGGTCGTTGCCGATCTCATCGAAAGAGATCTTCTTTTCCGTGAGATCGCCGGCGGAAGCGAATGTCTTGGCCATTATACGATTATCCTCATGAACCCAGTTGAAGCCTGACCATCAGCGCGAGACTGCGCATGATCGACCAGGGGCTGACGGCCCCAAGAAGGAGACCGCAGATTGCCGAAAAGACAGTCCAGCCTGCCATAATGCGGGCGGGCGCCGCGTTTCCCTCGACGCGGGAAGCACGAACCGTGAAAGAGATGTTCACAGCAATGACGAAAAGGATGAAGCCGATCCCCAGCACAACGCTCGGCCAATAGGGCGGTGCATCGTTAAGGTAGACGAAGGCCGGCCGCAGCACCCAGCGCAGAAACGGTATTCCCGCAAGATTGAAAAGCGCGAAGAGAAGCACGAGGCGCTGAAGCGGCGAGAGGCTCATCCCGTCGCCCCCTATCCCTGCTCGACGCGCTGCTCGATGGCGCCGAAGATCGAGTGCCCCTGCTCGTCGCGCATCTCGATGCGGACCGTGTCACCGAAGCGCATGAAGGGTGTCTTCGGCTTGCCGTCCTCGATGGTCTCGATGGTGCGGATTTCGGCGATGCAGGAATAGCCGACACCGCCCTCCTCCACCGGCTTGCCGGGGCCGCCATCGAGCTTGTTGGACACGGTGCCTGAACCGATGATCGTGCCCGCCGAGAGGGGCCGCGTCTTTGCCGCATGGGCAATCAGCGCCGGGAAATCGAAGGTCATGTCGATGCCGGCGTTGGCCCTGCCGAAAGGCCTGGCATTGTAATCCACCGAAAGCGGCAGATGCAGCTTGCCGCCATCCCACGCATCGCCGAGTTCGTCGGGCGTCACGGCGGTCGGCGAGAAGGCCGAGGAAGGCTTCGACTGGAAGAAGCCGAACCCCTTGGCCAGTTCCGCCGGAATGAGACCGCGCAGCGAGACGTCGTTCACCAGCATGACGAGGCGGATCGCATTGCGCGCTTCATCCGGCGAAGCGCCCATCGGCACATCGTCGACGATGACGGCGACTTCGCCCTCCATGTCGATGCCCCAGGTTTCATCGGCCATGACGATGGGATCGCGGGGCCCGAGAAAACTGTCGGAGCCGCCCTGGTACATCAGGGGATCGGTCCAGAAGCTCTCCGGCATCTCCGCTCCGCGCGCCTTGCGCACCAGTTCCACATGATTCACGTAGGCAGAGCCATCGGCCCACTGGTAGGCGCGCGGCAAGGGCGACATGGCGTCATGCTCGTGGAAGCGGTCCGAGGGAACCGCGCCGTGCTCCAGACTTTCGGCAAGCGCCGCCAGATGCGGAGCGATGCGCGCCCAGTCATCGAGTGCTGCCTGCAGCGTGGGGACAAGAAACGAGGCGTCGGCGAAGCGCGTCAGATCGCGCGAAACGACGACCAGCCGGCCATCGCGCCTGCCGTTCTTGAGCGTGGCAAGTTTCATGCTGTTTCCTTCATGCTCTGGGCGCGGACGCTCGCTTCAGCGGCAGTTCGAACCCGTCCCTTCCGATGGTAAGGGAACCCTCCCAGGTCGTTCTCACCGCCCGTTCCCAGTCTTCCGGTCCGACCTGCGGATCGTCGGCGGGGATCAGGTGGTTGAGAACAAGATGCGCGCAGCCGGCATCGGATGCAATGCGTCCGGCATCTTCGGCAAGCGTGTGGCTCGCCATGAGGTGTTCCTTCAGCCGCGCGCCATTGCCCGTGCGGGCCACGAGGCGGTCGACGCCCTCAAGCAACATCGCCTCGTGAACGAGATAGTCGGCACCCTCCGCAAACGCCGCCAGCGGCTGAAAATGGCAGGTGTCAGCGGAAAAGACCACCGACCTGCCATTCTCGTTGAAGCGCAGCGCATAGCACTCCGTGACCGGCGGATGATCGACGCGCAGGGCCTCCACCGAGAGGTCTGCCTCTTCGAAAACCCGCCCTTGGGAAAACTCCGTCACCGTGACCAGCGCACGGATATCCGGGCGGCCTTCGTCCACGATGCGGGTTTCGATATCGTAGGAAAGCGAGCGGCAGAAATGAGCCCAGACGTCACGTGTTCCTTCCGGCCCGAACACGCGAACGGGGGTTGCCAGCCCGGCTGTCCAGGCTGTGTGAATGAGCGCGCCGAGTTCGAGAACATGGTCGGAATGAAGATGCGTGATGAAAACGAGGTCCAGTCCCTTCAGGGACAGGCCGGCATCCACCAGCCCTTTCGTAACGCCAAGGCCGCAATCGATGACCGCCGAGCGGCCACCGATCTCGATAAGGCAGGAGGTGGGCATGGGGCCGCCCGGTCTCAGCGCCGGGCCGCCCTTCGTGCCCAGAAGCACCAGTCTTTCGATCACGACCAGTCGCCCTCCGGCGTCCCGTTGAAGCGCTTCTTCAGGTCGTTCCAGCAGTCGATATAGTTGTCCTGAAGCGTATCCGTCTCGGCGGCGTAACGCGTCAAATGCTGGGGAAAGCGGGTCTCGAACATGAAGGCCATCGTGTCTTCCAGCTTCACCGGCTTCAGTTCCGCTTTCGTGGCCTTGTCGAAGCCGAAGGCATCGGGGCCGTGCGGCAGCATCATGTTGTGCAGGGATGCGCCGCCGGGCACGAAACCCTCCTCCTTCGCATCGTACTGGCCTTTGATGAGGCCCATAAATTCGCTCATGATGTTGCGGTGATACCAGGGCGGGCGAAAGGTGTGCTCGGCCACCATCCAGCGTGGCGGGAAGATGACGAAATCGATATTGGCCGTGCCCTCCTCACCGGAAGGTGCCGTCAGGACGGTGAAGATCGACGGATCAGGATGATCGAACAGAATCGCGCCGACGGGCGAATAGGTCGACAGGTCATATTTGTAGGGTGCGTAATTGCCGTGCCAGGCCACCACATCGAGCGGCGAATGGCCGATTTCCGTCACATGAAACTGGCCGCACCATTTCACGAACAGCCGACAGGGCCGTTCCTTGTCCTCGTACCAGGCGACCGGTGTCTTGAAATCGCGGGGATTGGCAAGGCAGTTCGCTCCGATTGGGCCGCGATCGGGCAGCGTGAACTTGGCCCCGTAATTCTCGCACATATAACCGCGCGCCGGCCCGCTCATCAGTTCCACCTGGAAGATCATGCCGCGCGGCAGGATTGCGATCTCACCCGGCTGAATTTCGATGATGCCCATCTCGGTTTTCAGCCGCAGGCCGCCTTCCTGCGGCACCAATAGAAGCTCGCCATCAGCGTTGAAGAAATAATCGTCAACCATGGATGAGTTGAACGCATAGACATGAGTGGCCATTCCCGCCTGGCCCTGCGCGTCGCCCGCCGTCGTCATCGTGTGGACGCCTGCAAGAAAATCCGTTTCCGCATTGGGCAGAGGCATCGGGTTCCAGCGCAACTGGCCAAGCGCCAGCTCGTGATCGCCGAGATTGGGCGCGGACTTCCAGGAATCGAAACGCACGGCGCTAAAACGGCCCGTATGCTTCACGCTCGGGCGGATCCGATAGAGCCAGGAGCGCTCGTTGGTGCCTCGCGGCGCAGTGAATGGCGAGCCCGAAAGCTGTTCGGCGTAAAGCCCATAGGCAGGGCGTTGCGGCGAATTCTGCCCCTGTGGCAGAGCGCCGGGCAGGCTTTCGGTCTCGAAGTCGTTGCCGAAGCCCGGCATGTACTGGACACCCATGGCCTTCCTCCCAATTTCAACTCACGACAAATTGGTTGCAACCGTAACCATGGCGAATGTAACTATCAATCGAGGCGGGAGTGGGGATTTCATCAGGGAGTGGCCAAGCTACCATGAGCGACGACAGCATTCTGGCTCTTGAAGCCTTTCTGCCTTACCGGCTGACGCGACTTACGGATGCTGTCAGCCGTGATTTTTCGCAGGCCTATCGGGCCCGCCTCGGCCTCACGCGGCCCGAATGGCGTACGCTCGCCACACTCGGGCAATACGGCACCATGACGGCAACGGAGATCGGTACGCATTCCTCGATGCACAAGACCAAGGTAAGCCGCGCCGTGGCAGCGCTGGAACAGCGCCGCTGGCTGACGCGGAAGCCAGATCCGGGCGACCGGAGGGTAGAGCAACTCGCCCTCAGCAAGGCCGGTGAAAAAGCCTATCGCGACATGGTGCCGGTGGCGCGGGGCTTCGAGGACGACCTTCTGGAGCGCATGAAGCCTGCGGAACGCAAGGCGCTCATGGAAGGGCTGGCAGCGCTGGAGCGGGCAGCCCTCAACCGCAGTTGAGCCGCCCTACCAGCTCATCACCACCTTGCCGGACCCGCCGGAACGCATGGCCGCAAACCCTTCACGGAAATCATCTGCCTTGATGCGATGGGTGATGATGTCGCGCAGGTCGAGCCGCGTCTGGACGAGGGCGATCATCTTGTACCAGGTCTCGAACATCTCCCGCCCATAAATGCCCTTCAGATGCAGCATCTTGAAGATGACCTTGTTCCAGTCGATCTCGAAGGCGGTGGGGGCAATGCCCAGAATGGCGATCTTGCCGCCATTGTTCATGGCATCGATCATGTCGCGGAATGCAGGTGCCGCACCCGACATTTCAAGGCCGACATCGAAGCCTTCCGTCATGCCGAGCTGGCGCATCACATCGGGGAGCGTTTCCTCCCCGGCATTGACGATGTGTTGCACGCCCAGCTTGCGCGCCAGCTCCAGCCTGTCGGGATTGATGTCGGTGATCACCACCTTGCGCGCGCCCACGGCCTGAGCCACCAGAGCCCCCATGATGCCGATGGGACCGGCGCCGGTCACCAGCACATCCTCGCCCACCAGGTCGAAAGACAGCGCCGTATGCACGGCATTGCCCAGCGGGTCGAAAATCGCCGCGATCTCATCGGGAATGTTGTCGGGGATGGCCACCACATTGTGCTGCGGCAGGGCAATATATTCGGCAAAGGCGCCGGGGCGGTGAACGCCAACCCCCAGCGTGTTGTGACACAGATGGCCCCGCCCGGCCCGGCAATTGCGGCAATGGCCGCAGACGATGTGCCCCTCGCCCGACACGCGCTGGCCGACATGGTATTCGGTCACGGCGGATCCGATATCGGCAACCGTGCCAACGAATTCATGCCCGGTCACCAGGGGCACCGGAACGGTCTTGCTTGCCCATTCATCCCAATTCCAGATATGGACGTCCGTGCCGCAGATGGCCGTCTTCCTGACCTTGATGAGCACATCGTTGGGGCCGATCTCGGGAACCGGGACTTCCTCCATCCAGAGGCCTTCCTTGGGCCTGGATTTCACGAGCGCCTTCATCATGTTGGACATGGTCAACGTTCCTCGATGGTTCTGAAGAAGTGGAGTTTGAAGCCGCACGCGCTCATGGGATCACACCAAGCTCCCGCCCCACCCTGCTGAATGCCTCCACCGCGCGGTCGATATCGTCGGGCGAATGGGCAGCCGACATTTGCGTGCGAATGCGGGCTTTTCCCTTCGGGACGACCGGAAAGGAAAAGCCGATCACGTAAATCCCCTCTTCGAGAAGCCGTGTCGCCATCTGCTCCGCCAATGCAGCGTCGCCCAGCATCACGGGAATGATCGGATGATCGGCACCCGCGAGCTCGAAGCCGAGCTTCTCCATTCCGGAGCGGAAACGGCCTGCGTTGTCATAGAGCCGTGTGCGCAGCTCGTTGCCGTTTTCCACGAGATCGAACACCTTGAGCGACGCAGCCGCAATGACCGGCGCCAGTGTGTTGGAGAAAAGATAAGGTCTCGAACGCTGGCGCAACCAGTCCACCATTTCGCGGCGGGCGCTCGTATAGCCGCCCGATGCTCCACCCAGCGCCTTGCCGAGTGTGCCGGTGACGATATCGACCCGTCCCTCAACGCCGCAATATTCGGGTGTGCCCCGCCCGTGGGCGCCGACGAAGCCGACGGCATGGCTGTCATCCACCATGACCATGGCGTCGTATTTCTCCGCCAGATCGCACACGCCCTGAAGATTGGCGATGATGCCATCCATCGAAAAGACACCGTCGGTCGCGATCAGGCGAAAACGCGCGCCCTCCGCCCGCTTCAGGCATTCTTCCAGACCGGCCATATCGTTGTTGGCGTAGCGGTGGCGCTCGGCCTTGCAAAGACGCACGCCGTCGATGATCGAGGCATGATTCAGCGCATCGGAGATGATTGCATCATCGGGCCCCAGCAGCGTTTCGAAAAGACCCGCATTCGCATCGAAACAGGATGAATAGAGGATCGTATCCTCGAACCCCAGAAAGCCGGATATCCGCGCCTCGAGCGCCTTGTGCTCTTCCTGGGTGCCGCAGATGAAACGCACCGAGGCCATGCCGTAACCGTAGCGGTCGAGCGCGGCCTTGGCCGCTTCGCGCAGTTCGGCATTGTCGGCAAGACCGAGATAGTTGTTGGCGCAGAAATTCAGAACCCTGCGCCCGCCGCTTTCGATCTCGGCGGACTGCGTGGAGGTGATGACGCGCTCGGACTTGTACAGTCCCGCTTGCCTCAACCCCTCAAGTTCATTGCGAAGATGGGAAAGGAAGGCGTCGGACATGAATGCCTCGCTCTGAAGAAGGGAGAAACGGCCTCCCCTCTTCTACTACAGAGCGCAGTCGCTTTCGACCATTGACAATCTTGCATTGCCTCCCGGCGTCAGTGCAAAGCAGGTGGCGCAAAGCAGGGCGGGCATCGGTATCCGCCCCTCATCCTCACCTTCTCCCGCGAGCGGCTAGAGCATTTTGCAGTCAGGTAGAATCACTTGACGTCTAATGCAGAAAAACAAAGAGATAGCGGTTTCCGTGAAACGGTGAACCGATCTAGAAGGTGGCTTTGATACTGGCGCCGGCGGGCAGATGAGGGGCGAGCGCCGTTTGCCGCCGATCAGAAAAACGCCTGCAAGCCCGTCTGCGCACGGCCAAGGATCAACGCATGAACGTCATGCGTGCCCTCGTAGGTATTGACCGTTTCCAGGTTCTGCGCATGGCGCATGACGTGATATTCGATCTGGATGCCGTTACCGCCATGCATGTCGCGGGCCTGGCGCGCAATGTCGAGCGCCTTGCCGCAATTGTTGCGCTTGACGAGCGAAATCATCTCCGGAGCCATCTTGCCTTCATCGAACAGGCGGCCGACGCGCAGCGACCCCTGAAGGCCGAGCGCGATTTCCGTCTGCATGTCGGCAAGCTTCTTCTGGAAGAGCTGCGTCTGGGCAAGCGGGCGGTTGAACTGCTTGCGGTCGAGGCCGTACCGACGGGCACGATGCCAGCAATCCTCGGCAGCGCCCATCGCACCCCAGGAAATGCCGTAGCGGGCGCGGTTCAGACAGCCGAAGGGGCCGCTGAGGCCGGAAACGTTAGGCAGAAGCGCGTCTTCCCCGACTTCGACACCGTCCATGACGATTTCGCCGGTAATGGAAGCGCGGAGCGAGAGCTTGCCGCCGATCTTGGGAGCGGAAAGGCCCTTCATGCCCTTTTCGAGCACGAAACCACGGATCTTGTTGTCATGGGCTGCGGATTTTGCCCAGACGACGAACACATCGGCGATGGGCGCGTTGGAAATCCACATCTTGGAGCCGCTCAGGCGGTAGCCGCCATCGATTTTTTCGGCACGCGTCTTCATGGAACCGGGATCGGAACCGGCATCCGGCTCCGTCAGGCCGAAGCAGCCGATGAACTCGCCGGAAGCAAGCCTGGGCAGGTACTTCTTGCGCTGCTCCTCGGAGCCATAGGCATAGATCGGGTGCATGACCAGAGAGGACTGCACGCTCATCATGGAACGGTAGCCGGAATCGACGCGCTCCACCTCACGGGCGACGAGCCCGTAGGACACATAGCCGGCACCGACGCCGCCATATTCCTCGGGAATGGTAACGCCGAGCAGACCGGCCTCACCCATTTCGCGGAAGATCGCCGGATCCGTTTCCTCGTTCATGTAAGCGTGCTCGACGCGAGGCGCGAGCTTGTCGGCCGCAAAGGCGGCCGCCGCGTCGCGGATCATGCGCTCTTCATCGGTGAGCTGATCCTCAAGCAGGAACGGATCGTCCCAGACGAAGCTGGCCTGAGAGGATTTGGACTTGGATGCTTCCATATTCGCTATGCCTTCCCTGAAGCGGTCTGCGTTCCCCTTTGAGACGGCAACGCAACAATACGACATCGACCAGGCAGAAGAGCTGCCCTCGGCTCGCGGCGCACAATACAGTATCCGAGGCGAAGTTGACCCGCATCTAGAATGATTTTTTGGAAGGGAATTGTTCCGGTAGCAGATGGATCGAGGCTCTTTCCGACAAAAATGGAATGAGCCCGCCACCCAACAGGGCGACAGGCTCATAGGCAAAAGGGAGGGTTTGGCAGGGATTTTTCCAGGGTGTCAGACCGGTTCAGCGTTTCTCAGAAACCCTGTTCCGATCCATCCCCTTCCGGCGTGCAGCAGGCGAACTTGCCTGACTGCCTTTGGTCTAGCGCTGCTTGAGCGCCTTCATGCCCCGCGTGGCCTTGGTCTTGGAGACCTGGGAACACTTGCCGTAGACCGTGCCGTTGCTGTCGGTTGCGTCCGTATAGGTGCCCTTACAGTCGAGTTCCAGCACGAGACACGGGCCTGCGCCCTTACAGACGGCTCCGCCGTGACCATCCGAATGGGTACCGTTGGCATTGGCGGCTCCCGGAAGCGCAACGCCTCCGATGACGGCGAGAGCGAAAGTGGCGACGAGGTGCTTGTAGAAAGGTTTCATGATTTTCTCCTGTTGAATGATCCCTTCAAGCGTCAGTCGCCTGGGGCCAGAAGAAGGTTCAAAAAAATCTCATTTATTTTTTCGATGGCTCTCGAACCTCGCGAAATTCGGTTTAGGCGGCAGTCATCCCATGGTGGTGGCCATGGTGGTCGCCATGGTGGTGGCCATTGTGCGGACGTCACCCTCCCCTGTCCCCGAGCACCGGAACTTCGCGCGGCTGCAAAGGATGCCGGCGCACAGCGTTTAATGATGAATAAAGGCTGCGCACAAATGGCAGCAGCGCGCCATGTCACCCTTCGCAACCTGTCCGAATCCCCGTAAAATCGCCGCATGACCATTCGCCAGCTCTCCGACACCGTCATCAACCAGATTGCCGCCGGCGAAGTGATCGAGCGGCCGGCAAGCGTGGTGAAGGAACTCGTTGAAAACGCGCTCGACGCGGGGGCAAGCCGCATCGAGGTGGCGACCGCCGGGGGCGGCCTCAGCCTGATCCGCATCATCGACAACGGCTCGGGGATCACGCCCGACGAATTGCCGCTCGCGGTTTCGCGCCACTGCACTTCGAAGCTCTCGGAGGATATTCACGATATCCGCTCCCTCGGTTTCCGTGGTGAAGCGCTTCCTTCCATCGGATCGGTGGCCCGCCTTTCGATGCGTTCGCGCACGCAGGGAGCCGACAGCGCCGCCGAAATTGGCGTGGAGGGCGGGCGTGTTTCATCCGTGCGCCCCGTTGCCGCCAATCCCGGCACCACGGTGGAGGTCCGCGACCTCTTTTTCGCGACGCCGGCCCGCCTCAAGTTCATGAAGACGGAACGCGCGGAGACCGCTGCCATCACCGAGGTGGTGAAGCGCATGGCGCTGGCTTTTCCGGAGGTGCGTTTCTCGCTTTCAGGCACCGACCGCAATTCGCTGGAGCTGCCTTCCGTGTCCGCCGACGGCGACGGCCTGCTGCGCCGCATCGCGCAGGTGATGGGAAAGGAATTTTCGGAAAACGCTCTCGCCATCGAGGCAGAGCGCGAAGGCGTGGCTCTTTCGGGCTATGCCTCCATTCCATCCTTCACCCGCGGCAACGCCATGCAGCAATATTTCTACGTGAACGGGAGGCCGGTGCGCGACAAGCAGCTCGCGGGCGCCATTCGCGGCGCCTATATGGACGTCCTGCCGCGGGACCGCCATGCGGTGGTGGCCCTGTTCCTCTCGCTCGACCCAGCCCTTGTGGACGTGAACGTGCATCCGGCCAAGGCTGATGTCCGCTTCCGCGACCCCGGCCTCGTGCGCGGCCTGATCGTCGGCGCCATCCGGCACGCCCTGGAAACGAGTGGCATGCGCGCCTCGACATCCGGCGCAGAAGCGATGCTTTCCGCGTTCCGCCGTCCCGAAACGGAAGCCGGCAGCGCACCTGCGGCAGCATGGCCTCGCGGCAACTATGTTCCCGCAGACCGACCAGCCCGCGACTGGAGCCTTGAACGCTCTCCCACCCGCCCACTGGACGGCTTCGGCACGGCGCACCGCACGGAAGGCGGTTTTTCAGCGCCACGGCAGGAAACTTTCGACGTCGGTCCGGGATTGAGCGCCGATGCCCGTGCCGGCATCGAGGAGGCGCCACCGGAGCTGACACGCAATCCGCTCGGTGCGGCGCGCGCGCAGGTGCATGAAAACTATATCGTCGCGCAAACCGAGGATTCCCTTGTCATCGTCGACCAGCACGCCGCCCATGAGAGGCTCGTCTATGAAGCGCTGAAGGAGGCGCTGCATTCACGCCCCCTGCCTTCACAGATGCTGCTGATGCCCGAGATCGTGGATCTGCCTGAAGAGGATGCCGAACGCGTTGCCTCGCATGCGGAATTCCTTGCCCGGTTCGGGCTCGGGCTTGAGCGCTTCGGCCCGGGCGCCATCGCTGTGCGCGAAACGCCATCGATGCTCGGCAAGGTGGATGTGCCGCAGCTCGTGCGCGATCTGGCTGACGAAATCGCCGAGCATGACACTGCCGACACACTGAAGGAACGCATCGATCATATCGCAGCCACCATGGCCTGCCACGGTTCGGTGCGCTCAGGCCGCCGCCTGCGGCCCGAGGAGATGAATGCGCTCCTGCGGCAGATGGAAGCCACTCCCGGCTCCGGCACCTGCAATCATGGCCGCCCGACCTATATCGAGCTGAAACTCAGCGACATCGAGAAGCTGTTCGGACGGCGTTGACCCCGCGTCTGCCTTCATGCAGTCATTTGTCCATTCGGGCGGGCGAACCACAAAGCCGCGCCGACACATGCCAGGCTCACGAAGCTGAACGCCGTGCGCAATCCGTTCCACCATTTCCAGGGTTCGGCGTATTCTGCCCAGAGACGAGCAGCCTCGGCCGGACCTTCTGGGACCGGGACGCCTGCCAGCGCCTCGTTCATCGCTACATTCACGGCAAAGGTCGGCCAGAATGCGCCAAAACCGTAAATGCATGCGCCGGCCAGCATGAGCACTGCGGACAACCGGAAACGGCAAACAAAAAGTGCTGCCGCCGCCGCCAGCGAAACCACGGGCGTACCGAAGAAGGCCGGTGCAAAGGCGGCATTGCGCACCGTTGCGTTGATACCCTGCATAGCCGCCATGGCCGCTTGTGGCGGACTTGCGTCGAGGCCCCACATCACTGAGCAGAAATAAGCATAGAAAAAACCAGCGATAGCGCCCATCAGCAAAAGCGCGGCCAGAGAAAGAAGGAATGCAATGGCCCGAGCCCAAGGGGCCGTTTCATGAAGCTGTCCAGTCATTGGGGGTCTCCGTCGCTATAGGTATCACTCTCTGAGTACCGCTTGGTACTTGATTTTTTTAGTACCATACAGTACTCATCTCAACAAGTGATGGGAGAGATATTTTGCCCAAGCGAATAACGCCGGAGAGGCGCGACGACATTCTCGATGCAGCGCTGGCGCTTCTGGGCGAAGGCGGCCTCGCCGCTGTCACCACGACAGCACTTGCAAGGCGGGCGAGCTGTTCGAAGGACACGCTTTACACGCTGTTCGAAAACCGGGAGGCGATACTTGCGGCCCTGGTCCAAAGGCAGGCCGACGCGCTCAATGCCAGCCTGCAACCAGGGGCGGGAGACCCAACCCAGGCGCTCGTGCAGGCCGGCGCACAGCTTCTGTCCCTTCTTACATCGCCGGAATCGCTTTCGATCAACCGGGCGGCTCTCGCCGATTCCAGCGGCACCCTGTCCGCTATCCTGATTGCCCAGGGACGTGACCGTTCCGCTCCCAAAATCGTCTCGATCATCGAGAAGTTGCGTGCGAACGGAACAATCATGGTGAACGATATGCAGGACGCCTATCAAGGCTTCTACGGGCTGCTTGTGGGCGATCTGCAGATTCGCGCATTGCATAGCGCGCTTTCACCGCTGCCCGATGCGCTGGAGTGTCAGGCGCGTTCGCGCCGCGCCGTACAGCGGTTCGTGACACTCTTCGCATCCGACGGACTTCCGCTGACTTGACGCAGGCGCGATTTTGTGGCGCAACGGGTCATCAAATGAGGCTCAGATCATGAACCGTTTCGAAGGCTCCGGCGCGCGCGAGGCGCGTATTCGCTATCTGGATGGCGATTTCCAGGTGATGGCGCCCGGCGCCTTCGTGCGCTGCGCGGTAACGGGGCAGGAAATTCCGCTCGACGAGTTGAAATACTGGAGCGTCGCGCGGCAGGAACCCTATATCAACGCGGATGTCTCTCTTGCCCGCGAGATCGAAGAGAATCCCGCCCTCAGGGTACGCAAATAGCCAAGCCCCTTTGACGGGAGTGCACGGGTTCAAGCGCTTTTCAGACTGCGCTCGCGCCACGCCTCGACGGTGTTGTTGATAATCGTCGGCGCCATATCCGGCGCGGAAAACACAGCCTGCACCTTCAACACCCGGCACCGGGCCGCAAAAGCCTCCAGCGCCTCGCCCCCATGGGCAAGACGCACCAGATCCTTTTCCGTGGTGATCAGATTCAGACCTTCAGCATCGGCTGTGGCGACGAGCTCCTGCAGCTCTTCCTCAAGATAGGGGTGGTGATCGGGAAAGCTTTTCTCCAGCACCACCTCGCCGCCCGCTTCGCGCAGGCTGTCATAGAATTTGGCCGGATTGCCGATGCCGGCAAATGCGAGAAATCTCGCACCCTTTATCGAGCGCACACCATACGGCTTCAACCGCGCATCGAAAACCGGCTTGCCGGCGCGCGATGTCTGACGCACCACATATTCGGCCGCGTCGCCTTCGCCCATGGTAACGACAGCGTCGGCCCGACGCAGTTGATCGATCAGCCTGGCGCGCAGCGGCCCTCCGGGAATGACATGACCGTTGCCAAGCCCGCGCCGTGCATCCACCACCATCAGCGCATAATCCATATGGATGCGCGCGCTCTGGAAGCCATCGTCCATGATGATGAAATCGCAGCCTTCCTCAAGAAGACGCTGGGCGCCAGCCAGCCGGTCCGGCGTCACGACCGTCGGCGCATGACGGGCAAGCAGCAAGGGCTCATCGCCCACATGCCGCGCCGCATCGGCCTTCGGCTCGACCACATGGGGCCGGGACAAGGTGCCGCCATGCCCGCGCGACAGGAAACCGGGGTTGCGTCCGGCGGCCTTTGCCTCGGCTGCAAGCGCTATGGAGACCGGCGTCTTGCCTTCACCGCCCACCGTGAAATTACCCACGCACAGAACCGGGGCATTGACGGGCATGCGGCGCGCAGATGCCATACGGTAGCCCGCCGCCGTGCCGTATAGCGTAGAGAACGGCCACAGACACCAGGCGCGCCAATCCGCCTTTTCCCACCAGAAGGGGGGCGCCTCGGTGGTCCTAGCCATAATCGTCCCCGCCATTGAGGCGGCTCTTGACGATGAGCGGATGAATGTAGGGATCGAGCGCCTGCAAGGTCCGCTTCAACGCGCCGGACATATCCTCCACCGCAGCGAGGCCCGCCTGCATCATGGCGCGGCGCGCCTTGTAGTTGTTCAGAAGGTAGTTCACGCCGCCCGCCAGCATTTCACCGTCGCGAACGAGACGAGCCCCGCCACGATCGATGAGGCGGCGATAGGCATCCCGGAAGTTCTGGACATTCGTGCCTGACAGCACCGCGGTCCCCAGACGCGCCGGCTCAAGCGGGTTCTGACCGCCCTCCTGAACCAGAGAACGGCCGACAAAGGCCACTTCGGTCAAGCGCAGATACAGCCCCATCTCACCGATGGAATCACCCAGCAGAATGTCCGTATCGGGCGTAATGAAATCATTGCGGCTGCGCCGCCCCACCTTGAGGCCGCGGGCCTTGAACTGCTGTTCCAGCTCATCACCGCGCTCGGGATGGCGCGGTACGACAATGGTGAGAAGATCGGGATGGCGCGGCTTCAGCTTGACGTGGACATCGGCGGCGATCGTCTCCTCGCCCTCATGGGTCGATACCGCCGCCCAGGTTTCCCGGTCGCCGATGCCATCCTCAAGAAACTCAAGCGCCGCCTTGTCCACGGGAGGCACCCCGGTATCGCCCTTCAGATTTCCCGAGACGGTGACCGGACGCGCGCCGAGAGCGCGGAAACGCTCACCGTCCAGCTCGGACTGGGCAATCACATGGGCCAGGTTTTCAAACAGGGCTTCGGCGAGATAGGAGCGTTTCTGCCAGCTTGCGAAGGAACGGTCGGACAGGCGGCCATTGACCAGTACCTGCGGCACGCGGCGCGCACCAAGCTCGAGAATGGTCATCGGCCAGATTTCCGATTCCGCCATGATGGCGAGGTCGGGCTTCCAGTGATCGAGGAAGCGGCTGACAGCAGGCTTCAGATCGAGCGGCACATATTGGTGAATGACACGGTCACCCAGCCGCTCCTCCGCGACCTTCGCAGAGGTCACGGTGCCGGTAGTGAGCACGATGTTGATACCGTATCCAAGAAGATGATCGATGAGCCCCAGCACCGCCACGGTCTCGCCCACGCTGGCGGCATGCATCCAGATCAGCGGCCCTTCGGGACGCGCCCGGCCCGCACGTCCATACCGCTCATGCCTGCGGGTACGATCTTCCTTGCCCTTGCCTGCACGCCACACGATGTAGCCGCCGACCAGCGGGAAGGCCGCGGCGCCAAGCCAGCGATACGTGGTCAGTATAGTCCGCGCCCACCGCTCGCTCATCGGTCACTTGCCGTCTACGAGAACGTAGGCCTGCCGCGTTGCCTCGTTGAGAGAGACGGTCAGCTCAACGCGCTTGCGTTCCAGCTCCTCCTGATCGGCATCGCCCGGAACGAGAACGGGTTCACCAAGCACCACGGCGCTTTTGCCGAAGGGAAGGTTGATGGTTGTCTTGTCCCATGTGCGCTCAAGCACCTTGCGGCGGCTCGTGGCGATGGCCACCGGCACGATGGGGCGGCCAGAAATGCGGGCAAGCGTGACTATGCCAAGCCCCGCCTCGCGCGGGGTGCCATGGGGTATGTCTGCGATCATGGCCACGTTGCAACCACGCTCGATGGTCTTTTTCAAGGCAATGAGCGCCTGGGCCCCGCCCTTGCGATGATCGTGGACACCCTTGCGTCCACCCGAACCGCGCACGATGCCGAAGCCAAGCTTCTCGGCAACCAGTGCATTCAGCTCGGCATCGGCGCTGCGCGAGAACAGCGCCACGAGCCGGTGCTTGCGCGGATTGATGGCAGGCCCCATCAAATGCTGCCCATGCCACAGGGCAGCGATTGCCGGCGAATATTCGGAAATGGCGGCTTCGAGATCGTGCGAGCCGGCGACACGCGGATTCGTGAGGTCGATGAAGCGCACCGCCCATGCCATGACGGTTGCCAGGAGCTGCTTGACGACGCGCGAGCGGGCAAGCGGCTTGCGAATGCGTCGCCACAATTCCTTTAAAGGACGCTTGCCTGTTTTCTTGCGTTCGACGCTCATTGCATGCGAAGGCGCTGTCGCCTTGTTGTCCATCGACTGCCCTTCTTATCCCTGCTCAGTTCCAGCGCCGGGGCCAGAACTGGAGCCAGCACTGGGATCGAGCAGGCGGTGCAGATGAACGATGAAATAGCGCATATGCGCATTGTCCACGGTTTCCTGAGCCTTGGCCCGCCAAGCCTTTTCGGCGGATTTGAAATCCGGGAAAATGCCAACGATGTCGAGCGCATCGAGGTCGCGGAAATTCATGCCGGCCAACGAGGAAAGCTCGCCGCCAAACACCAAATGAAGAAGTTGCTGCTTTCCGTTTTCTTCGGTCATGACGAAACCCGTTTGCAAGGGAATACGGAGGGATGCAAATCGCTACCCGCTCGTGTAGAGGAATTCCCGCGATTTTGAAACCATCTAGAGGCCGCTTCCCCCGGCTTCTGATCCCGGCTGTTGCGACAGCACGAGCTTGAGCGGTTCGAGCAAGGCGCGGCTTGCTGCAAGCAGCGCACCGTGCTGAAGTATCTTCCCGCCGTAGAGCAGGCTTTCACCTGCGGAATTCACTATGGCTCCGCCCGCCTCGCGCAGAATTAGGTCGGCCGCCGCAATATCCCAATCATGGGCGTTGGGTTTCACGAAGGTCGCATCGAGCGCGCCGCTTGCGACCATCGCAATTCGGTAGGCCAGCGATGGCACATGGCCATGCGGGCGCGTGCGCGCGGAAAGATCGGCCGGAAGCAACGCCAGCATGGCCTTCGGGCCGGCAATGATTATCTCATCCCCCGGCTCATCCCCTTGGGTTCGCGCCAATATGGGCAAGCCATTCATAAAAGCGCCACCACCTTCCAGAGCCGTGTAACGCTCTTCGAGAACCGGGCAATCGAGGACGCCTGCAAAAGTGCGCCCCTTCTCGACCACGGCAATGCTGACGCACCATGTGGGGCGGCCGTCGATGAAGGCGCGTGTACCGTCGATGGGATCGACCACGAAGAGGCGCTCGGCGGCGAAACGGTCCTGCGACGGTGCGGTCTCCTCCGACAGCCAGCCATAATCAGGCCTTGCCGAAAGCAGCACCTCTTTCAGAAAGCGGTCCACCTCGAGATCGGCTTCGCTGACGGGGGATTTCCCGCCCTTCCACCACACTTCCGGGTCCTGCCGGAAATAGCCGAGCGCGATTTCGCCCGCCTTGCGGGCGGCGTCGGCTATCAGGACGAGGTCATCGGAGAGCTCCGGTGCCCGTTTTTCATTTTCCGGCAAGCGTCATGCCCTCGATCAGAAGTGTGGGTGCAGCCGTTCCGAAATTCCGGTCGAGATCGTTCGCGGCCGTCATGTTCAGGAACATGTCCTTCAGGTTCGAAGCGATGGTAACCTCCGAAACCGGATAGGAAAGTGCCCCATTCTCGATCCAGAAGCCAGCGGCACCCCGGCTGTAATCGCCGGTTACGAGATTGACGCCCTGGCCGAAAACCTCGGTGACGTAGAAGCCCGAGGGGATTGCGCCAATCAGGGTTTCGGGTGCCGCCATGCCCGCTTCCAGAGCCAGGTTGGTGGAAGCGGGTGTCACGGAGGACGATGCGCGCACGCCACGCCCATTGGTGCCGGGAAGACCGAGCTGACGCGCGGCGGCGGTGGCGAGAAACCACTGGTTCAGCACACCATCATCGATCATCACGAGCCTTTCGCCGGCAACGCCCTCGCCATCGAAGGGACGCGAGGACTGGCCGCGCAGGCGCATGGGATCATCCGTGACGGTGATGCCGGAAGCGGCGACCTTTTTGCCCATCATGTCCCGAAGGAAACTGGACTTGCGGGCAACGGACGCGCCATTGATCGCAGAGGCCAGATGGCCAGCAATGCCACGAGCGACACGAGGATCGAACACGACCGGGAACCGCCCGGTGGCGACCTTGCGCGCGTTGAGACGACCGGCCGCCCGCTCTCCCGCGCGCCGGCCGATATCTTCCGGGCGGTCGAGATCGGCATAATGAAGACGCGAAGAAAAATCGTAGTCGCGCTCCATACCCGTTCCCTCGCCGGCGATCACGCTGACGGACCGGGAAAACCGCGTCGCTTCATACTGGCCGAGAAAGCCGCCCGAAGTTGCGAGCACAAGCCCGCCGGAACCAGCGCTTGCGCCTGCCCCCGAGGAATTGGTGACGCCTTCCACGGCAAGGGCCGCCGCCTCAGAAGCGAGAGCGGCCTCCTTGAGCGCCTCGGTGGAAACCTCGGTGGCATCGAACAGGTCGAGATCGCGCACCTCAGCGGCCAGGCGGTCCGGATCGGCAAGCCCCTGATAGGGATCTTCCGGCGAGACCCGCGCCATGGCGACCGCGCGTTCGGCAAGGGGTGCCGGATCGGCGTTGGAGGGGGCCGAAACGCTGGCGACACGCTTGCCAACGAAAACGCGCAAGGACATGTCATCGCTTTCGGAAGCTTCCGTGCCCTCCACCTTGCCAAGACGGACCGACACGCTGCGGGAGCGCGCGCGCACCACCACCGCATCCGCTTCATTGGCGCCGGCGCGGCGCGCCGCTTCCACGAGGGCGGCCACACGGTCGACCAGATGCTGCTTGTCAGAATTCGCCGTCATCGATGTTCCTGGATGGAGAAAAACTTTGCGCGTGAGGCGGAGCAACGGGCTTCGCCTTGCTTCCATTTATGATTCGGTCGACATATGTGCAATGGCATCGTTGATTTTCATGACCGGACAGAATGCACGCTGATGGCCGTCGAAGCCGCGCCTCTCTACTATGAACCTCTGCTGCTGCTCGGTGGCGCGGTCATTGCCGCGCCGTTGTTCAAGCGCATTGGACTTGGCACCATCCTTGGCTATCTGGCTGCCGGCATCGTCATCGGACCGCTCGCTCGCCTCATCTCCGATGGCGAGGAACTTTTGCATGTGGCCGAGCTCGGCGTGGTGCTTCTTCTGTTCATCATCGGCCTGGAACTCAAACCCGCACGACTCTGGGCCATGCGGCGCAGCATTTTCGGGCTTGGTCTGGCACAGGTGCTGATCACCGGGCTCGCGCTGGCCGCAATCGGCTCGTTCGTCCTCGGCTTCAGCTATGGCGCGGCACTTATCATCGGGTTTGGCCTCGCGCTCTCCTCGACGGCCTTCTCGGTCCAGATGCTCGAGGAGCAGGGTTCGCTCAACCGGCATTACGGCCAGACCTCCTTTTCGATCCTGCTTTTTCAGGATCTGGCCATCGCACCGCTGCTGGCCCTGATCCCGCTGCTTTCACCCGGCGGCGAAGGCGCCGAAGCGATCAGCGGCGAGCGCTTCCTCCTGGCGCTCGGAGCCGTCGTGGCGCTCATTGCGGCGGGTCGCTACCTGCTCAATCCCATTTTCCGCGTCATCGCCAATGCGGGGGCCAAGGAAGTGATGATCGCGGCCGCCCTGCTCGTGGTACTCGGCTCGGCAACACTGATGCAGATGGCGGGGCTTTCCATGGCGCTCGGCGCCTTCATAGCGGGTGTGCTTCTTGCCGAATCGTCGTTCCGGCATGAACTCGAAGCCGATATCGAGCCATTTCGCGGCATTCTGCTCGGCCTGTTCTTCATGGCCATCGGTCTTTCGCTCGATCTCGGCATGATCCTGTCGAGCTGGCTGCAGATCCTGATCGCCGTACCCGTTCTCATGATTGTCAAAGCCATCGTGCTTTACGGGCTCTGCCGCATATTCGGATCCGATCACAACGACGCGGTGCGCGTCGCCGCGTTGCTTCCGCAGGGCGGCGAGTTCGGCTTCGTGCTTTTCACGGCTGCCGCCTCCGCTTTCATCTTCCCCTCCTCCATGGCCTCGCTGCTGATTGCCATCGTCACCGTCTCGATGGCGCTTACACCGCTTTCGGTGAAGATCGGCTCCATGCTGATGCGGACGGTGGAAGAAGAGGAAATGGACGAGGACTTCGAAGGCGCGGGCGCCGACGTGATGCTGATCGGCTTCTCGCGCTTCGGGCAGGTCGCCTCGCAAGTGCTGCTTTCAGGCGGAACCGAGGTGACCATCATCGACCATTCCGCAGACCGGGTGCGCGCAGCCGGATTGTTCGGTTTCCGCATCTATTTCGGGGACGGCCGCCGCAAGGAAGTTCTGGAAGCGGCCGGCATCCGGCGTGCCAAGCTTGTCGCGGTCTGCACCAATGGCGTTGCCACCACCGACAGGATCGTCAACCTCATCCGCGACGAGTTTCCGCATGTGCGCCTTTTCGTCCGCTCCTATGATCGCGCCCACACGCTTTCGCTGCGGGCCCGCGATGTCGAGTACGAAATTCGTGAAACAGCGGAATCAGCGCTGACATTCGGTCGTAAAACGCTCGAAGCGCTCGGTACGGAAGAGCAGCTTTCCCGGTCGATTGTGGAGGATGTGCGTCGGCGCGACGAAGAGCGGCTGGAAATCCAGGCGGTCGAGGGAATTTATGCCGGCAACGACAAGATGCGCGTCAGGCCGGTCACGCCGGAACCCTTGATCAAGCCGACACGCGAATCCCGCCGTCTCGACAAGGAAGCCGGCGAAGAGACGTTGCAGCAGGCGGACGAAAATTAAAATCCGGCTTTCCGCCTGAGATCGCATGAAATCGGAAACTCACGCGCCTGCCTTCTCCTGCCGACCATGGGCTGCGACCGCCTTGTCGATGGCATATTTCAACTCATCGCGAATGCTGGCCGTTTCCGCCAGTATGGCGTCGATCTTCAGGAAATCGAGCACCCGGAAGCGGGAGACCGGGGGGCGGATCAAGATATCGGGATGCCGCTGCGACAATTTCATCGCAATGATGGACTGCATCATCAGCTGGCTCGCCCCGAACATCAGTTCGATGGAGGTCGGTGCCTTGCCACCCGTATCGGTCGGGGCGCCGACCACGTCTATCGCGATCAGAATGTCCGCCTCGCCCTCCACCAGATCGAACGGCACCGGATTGTAGATGCCGCCATCGATGAGGGTGCGACCATTGCGAACCACGGGCCGGAAGACAGCAGGGATTGCCGCTGAGGCCGCCAGCGCCTGACCAAGCGGCCCCCGATCCAGAACAGCCAGCTCGTGGCCGAAATAGTCCGTCGCGGTAACCCTGAGCGGTATCTTCAATTCCTCGAATGTGGCCGGCACGGCCGCAGGCAGGAAGGCCTTGATGATGCGCTCTGCATTGAACTGGCCGAAACGGAAGCCCCCTTCAACCATTTCCGACAGATTGCCGGGGCGCGCGCGCCAAAGACGGCTCGCCACCTCGGCGCGGCTTTCGAGGATCGCGCGCGCATGCGCGTGGATTTCCTTACCGGTAATGCCGGCGGCAAGGCCTGCTCCCATCAAGGCGCCTATCGACGAACCGGCGATGACCCGCGGTCGAATGCCAAGTTCGTCGAGCACTTCGATGACATGGAGATGCGCCAGCCCGCGCGCGCCGCCGCCGCCAAGCGCCAGCGCAAAGGACGGGCCGCCCGACGCAGCGATCTGCGATGAATGCCGCCCGGTTTCGGCCGCCTGCCCCACTTCGCTCTAGCCTCCGTTTTGAGCTGGTCCGACGATGAGCACCGCAGGCTTGGCCGTCAAGAGACGGCGGGCTGCCTGTTTCACATCGTCGAGCGTTACCGCATTGATGAGATCGGCACGCTTTTCGATGTAATCGATACCCAGATCGTCCTGCTGAAGCCCCACGAGCGTTCGCGCGATGGAGGCTGAGGAATCGAGGTTGTTGATCGCATAGGCGCCGATGACATAGGTCTTCGCAGCCGCGAGCTCCGCCTCGCTCGGCCCCTTGTCGCGCATTTTGGCAACCACGTCCTCGATTACCGCGAGAGCCTGGCTTGCCTGCTCGGCGCGGGTGGCCGTCTGGATCGCCAGTGTCTGGGCGTGGTTGCGGCTCATCAGATATGAGGTCGCGCCATAGGCGAGGCCCCGCTTCTCGCGCACTTCGGTGAAAAGATGCGAGGAGAAGGTTCCGCCACCCAATATGTGGTTCATGAGATAGGCGGCGAAGAACTCGGGATCGTCGCGCTCAATGCCGGGATAAACGAGCTGGATGGTGGATTGCGGCAGCGGATAGTCGACATTCACTTCCTGATCAAGCGTCGGCTCCACAGTTGCGACCGGCGTCAGATCCGCCGTCTCCGGCAGATTTCCGAAGACTTCATCCAGCGCCTTGCCGAGTGTTGCAGCGTCGATGTCGCCGACGACGCCGATGGTGATGTTGGAGCGGGCAAAAAGCTTCCGGTGAAAAGCCTTCAGATCGGCAGTGGTGATGCTGCCGATGCTCTCCAGCGTGCCCTCATCGGGGCGGGCATAGGGGTGATCCCCGTAGATCGCCTTTTCAAGCGCGCGATAGCCCTGCTTGTTGGGGTCCTTCTCGTCAGAGCGAATCTGCACCGCGATCTGGCCACGGATACGCTCGACGGGGTCGGTGTCGAAGCGCGGGCTGGTGATGGCGAGGCGGAGAAGCTTCAACACTTCATCGCTGTTTTCCGAAAGCATGCGCACCTGACCGGTGATCGCATCCGAACCGGCACGGAAGGACATCTCCGCACCCAGATCCTGCAGCTTTTTCTGGAATGCTTCCGAATCAAGGTCGCCAGCCCCTTCGTCAAACAAGCCCGACATAAGATTGGCGAGGCCTTCCTTGCCGACGGGATCTTGAACAGACCCGCCTTCGAACGCGAACTGGAATGTCACGATGGGGATCGAATGATCCTCTACCAGCCAGGCGGTCACGCCCTTTTCGGACTTCACTTCCTGTATCTTCACCGCCGCCTGAACCGGCGCGACGAGAAGCAGAATGAAGGCGAACAGGACGCCAGCCATGGAAAATCCGCGCATGGGAGAAACTCTTCCGTGAAAATGGGAACGCATCATGACCGCTTCTCCTCTTCCTTGGGAAGGAGATAGCCCTTCACGGCATGCGACAGATCGAGATAGCGCTGGGCGACCGCCTTCACGCTGTCGGGCGTAACCGCGGCAAGCCGCTCGGAAAGCCCGGTGATATCCTCAACGGAACCGCCGGTCGCGAGCGTCGCTCCGAATATGTTGGCCGTACGGACCTGACTGTCCCGCGCGAAAATCATGTCCCGCTCGATCTTCTTGCGCGCTGTCTCAAGCTCTTCTGCGGTGATGCCGTCCTTCTTGATCCGCTCGATCTCGGCGGCCAGAGCCTTTTCGACTGCCGCCAGATCGGCGTCGCCACGCGGCTCTCCATAGACAACCAGTCCGGAATAATCATAGGCGCTCGCCTGGAGATAACTGCCTGCGCTCGCGGCAATGCCCTGCTTGACCACGAGCTCCTGGTAAAGGCGGCTCCGCAGGCCTTCGCCCAGCACTTCCGACAGGATGGCGAGCGCTTCGAACTCGCCCTTTTCGGCACGTCTCTGGGAGGGAACGAACCAGTTGATCGACAGATTGGGCACGGTCACGCGGGGGTCGCTGAAGGTCACGCTGCGCGCCGTCTTCTGGTCGGGTTCCATCGGGCGCGTGCGCTGCGGCAGATCGGGGCCGCGCGGGATGGCGCCATAGCTCTTCTCGGCAAGTTGGCGCACCTCATCGGGCTCCACATCGCCGGCGACAACGAGAATGGCGTTATTCGGCGTGTAAAAACGGTCGTAGAACGCCTTCAGATCGTCATGGGTTAACCCCTCGACCTCCCGCTCCCATCCGATCACGGGGATACCGTAGGGATGGTTCTGGTAAAGGGTCGCGTTAAGCTCTTCCGACAGGATCGCGCTTGGCACATTGTCGGTGCGCTGGCGGCGCTCTTCAAGCACGACCTGGCGTTCGGTTTCGATGTTTTCTTCCGACAGGACCAGATGACGCATCCGGTCAGCCTCGAAGCCCATCATCTCGCCAAGCTCGCTGGGCGCGACCTGCTGATAATAGGCCGTGTAGTCATAAGAGGTGAAGGCGTTCTCATTGCCACCGACATCGGCGACAGCCTTGGAGAACTCGCCGTTCGTATAGGTGCTCGTGCCCTTGAACATGAGATGCTCGAAGAAATGCGCGATGCCGGACTTGCCCGGCGCCTCATCGGCACTTCCGACCTTGTACCACACCATATGGGTAACGACCGGGGCTCGGTGATCGGGGATCACCACCACCTGCATGCCATTATCCAGGGTGAAACTTGAAACATCCGTCTTTTCCCCGGCCTCTTCGGCAAGGGCGGCGAGCGGCAGGGCTGCCGACACGACCAGGGCGAGTGCCGCCCGGCGCGCGGCATCCGCAATTGAGTATCTCATGAACAAATCCCGTTTCGTTCGGTTCGGCGCCCGCGGAACATCGCATGTCCACACGGCATGTGAAAGCTATCGGCGCAAAAGTGACCAAACTCAGGCGATGGATGCAAAGGTGGCGCAGGAGGTTCCGTATTCGCGCCGGTCCATCAGTTCGAGCCCCCGCGGCGGCTCGAACGGAGAAGCCGCAGCCTCCTCAACCACGACAAGGGCGCCCGGAACGAGCCACCCCCCGGAAATGGCCGCGGAGAGGGCCTTCTCGCCCAATCCCTTTCCATAGGGCGGATCGGCGAGCACGAGGTCGAAAGGCAGCATGGTGCCCACCTCGCCAAGCCTCGTCGCATCGCGGCGGAAAATCTTGCTGCGCCCCTGAAGCCCCATCGCCTCGACATTGGTGCGGATCAGAGCGCGGGCGGCAGCGGCCTCTTCAATGAAGAGCGCAAAACTCGCACCTCGCGACAATGCTTCCAGCCCCAATGCGCCGGTGCCGGCAAAAAGATCGAGCACGCGCGCGCCCTCCAGTTTTTCCGGATAGCGATGCTCGAGGACGTTGAAGAGGGCTTCACGCGTGCGGTCCGTCGTCGGACGGATCGCATCACTGCGCGGCGTTGCCAGCGTGCGTCCGCGAAACTCCCCCCCGACAATGCGCATGGATCACCGTTCTCCGCGTGGCTTGCCGGAACGCGGAGGCCTGCCGCCGGGGCGATTGCCCGGACGGGCACCCGGCTTATCCGATCCCCGGCCTGCTCCTTGACCGCTCCCTTTGCCGAAAGGCTTGCCTCCGGGTTTGCCCGAGGATTTCGCGAAGGGCTTGCGGTCTCCTTCCGTGCGCGCGGCGCGAGGCTGGTCGCCATCGCGACGCGGCGGGCGGCCACCCTCGCGCGTCTCGCCGCGTTCAAACCGGGGCTTGTCACCTCGGGAGAAACGTCCGCCCTCCTTGGCGAAGGGCCGGTCGCCATCGCGGCGGCCCTCACCTTCCTCGCGCTTGCGGAAGGGCTTCTTGCGTCCTTCGAAACCGCCTTCGGCGCGCTCGCCCTCGGGGCGTGGACGCTTGGCAAATCCAGGTTTCCCGCCAATACGGGCAGCATCGCCTCCGAAGCGCTTCTGTCCTGCCCCCTTGCCCGGCCTCCCCTTGAAGGGTTTCGCTTCCTTCTGCGCGCTTTCGGCGGCCTCGGCAGCTTCAGCAGCCTTTCGCTTGCCCAGCGGGCGGGCGCCCGGCGCCATCCACACATGGGTGCCACGGTTATGGCGGGCCGGACTTTCACGGCGCTCGCGATCCTCGCCGCGTGGACCCGGCTTTGTCTGCAGGCGGCCACGCATTTCCTCGCGATGGTCCTCGCGCTCGCTCTTGCGATTGCGGAACCCGCCTTGCCCCCCAGACCGTTCAGGTCGCTCAGAGCGCTGCCCCCTCCGATCCTCCTTCTCCACCGCTTCTTCGCGGCGTCCGGCGCGCACCGGTTTGTTGGAGAACGGCGTGGCGATCGGCGCTTCGAAATCGGCTCCCGCCTCGGAAATCAACCTTTCGCCCAGCTGCTCGCGCAGGGTGCGGCCCTTGATCTCCTGAACCGCCCCTTCCTCCAGCATGCCGAGCTGGAACGGACCGTAGGAAATGCGGATCAGTCGGGTAACATCGAGGCCCAGCGCGCCGAGCACATTCTTGACTTCCCGGTTCTTGCCCTCACGCAGACCGATGGTCAGCCAGGCATTGGACCCCTGCTCCCGATCCAGCGAAGCTTCGATGGCGCCGTAGAACACACCATCAACGGCGATGCCGTCCTTCAGGCCTTCGAGCGCAGCCGCATCGACCTTGCCATGAACACGCACGCGATAGCGGCGCAGCCAGCCGGTGGAGGGCAGTTCAAGGGTTCGCGCAAGACCGCCATCGTTCGTCAGCACCAGAAGCCCTTCGGTGTTGATATCGAGCCGGCCAACCGTGATCAGGCGCGGCAAGCCCTCAGGCAACACGTCGAACACCGTCTTGCGTCCTTCCGGGTCGCGGTTGGTGGTAACGAGGCCCGCAGGCTTGTGGAACAGGAACAGGCGCGTGCGCTCGACCGCAGGCAGAGGCTTGCCGTCCAGCAAAATGTTGTCGGAAGGCCCAACATTGACTGCGGGCGTGTCGAGAACCTTGCCATTCAGCGTGACGCGGCCGGCCTCGATCAAGGCTTCGGCATCTCGCCGCGAGGCGACACCGGCACGAGCCAGGCGCTTGGCAATGCGCTCGACCTTGCCATTGTCTGCCTGCGCAGCTTCAGGTCCGCGGCCCTCTTGCCCGCGTCGTTCTTGCTTGTCTTCGCGAGATGCCTTTTTCGGGCTGAATGTCTTCTTGGGTCGGTCGCTGCTCATGATGGCCTTGCTGCGGGGACGCGCCGTCTTTCGGCATGCGAAATCTGCCCCGGTTCGATAAAACCTCGGATCGCCGTCCCGCATTATCATACATGATGGGCGTTCGGGCGGCGTTTCTGCCTTACCGGACGATTCCGTCCGACTGCAAAATGCTATAGAGGCGGCTAGGTATCAATTCGGACCGCCCGTTGCGAGCAAAAAGATTGAGCAAGAGCACGAAAGCCAGATACAGCGCCTTCATGGACGCCGCGATGGAAGAAGCCCGCCTCGCCGCCTCCCGTGGGGAAGTGCCTGTCGGCGCGGTTATCGTGCGTGATGGCGAGATACTTGCGCGCGCCGGCAATCGCACGCGCGAACTCAACGATCCGACCGCCCATGCGGAAATCGTGGCAATCCGGCAAGCGTGCGAACGACTTTCCAGCGAGCGGCTTGTCGATGCCGATCTCTATGTAACGCTGGAGCCCTGCGCCATGTGCGCCGGCGCGATCTCGTTCGCCCGCATCAGGCGGCTTTACTTCGGAGCGGAGGACGAAAAAGGCGGGGCCGTGGTGAACGGCGCGCGCTTCTATTCGCTGCCCACCTGCCACCATGCGCCGGATGTTTATGCCGGCATCGGCGAAAGCGAAGCCGGAGATCTCCTGAAAAGCTTCTTTCGCGCACAGCGGGGGGATTGAGCCCCCGCTCGAAACAAAAAGGGTTTATTTGCCCCAGGGCCAGAGACGGCCGAGATCGAAACCGCCACCACCCTTCTGGGCGGCGCGTTTTGCCTCGCGCTGCTTCTTCACCTCATCCACACCGAGCTCGCCAACGGGGGCGCTGTCGGCGGGACGGCGATAATCGACCGGGGGCTCGCTCAGATAACGACGGGAGGTCGGATTGAGCTGCGTTGCCTCGGCACGGCGCTTCATGACTTCCTCACGCTGCGCCTTGGCCATGGCGGGATCGATCGTGCCGTCGTCCTTGCGGGCGTTGACGCCGATGTCACGCACCACGGAGGAGCGATAAAGCGGATTGTCCTGGTTCTCGGTCGCTTCGGCGCGAATGCGCGCAAGGCGCTGTTCGGGCGACTCGGGCCAGGCGGGGTTGCCCGAAGCGGCAACTTCCTGCTGCGGAGGCGGCAGAACCTCGGTGGAAGCGGGCATGACGAGGCCGGCGCGCGGCTTGTATTCGATGCGTTCCTTGTTCTTGGGACCGATCGACAGCACGCCGGTGACGTCTTCAAGAAGCTGCTGGTCAGCCGCCTTGCCCGTACCGTAAGTGGGAGCGCCCAGGCAGCCGGAAAGCAAGGCAGCGGACACGGAAAGCACGCCCGACGCCGCAACAAGGCGGGCGGCACGCCGCGGTGCACTGGATTCCATTCTCTTCACTGCTACCTCTCTCCCAGGGGGTAAACGCCTACGCTCGCCACCCTGTCTGACGTCCCGTTTTATGTTGCCGGCAGAGCCTTGCCTGCCGTGTCGCCCAAAAATCCGGCGACAACGTGGCATCTCCCCGACCGGCGGAAGTTGTAGCGAAGCCAAAAGCGGGACGCAATCACCGCGCCCCGCTTATGCCGTCTAAAGACGTCCGAGCGCCTGCAATTCGTGCAAGGCCGCCGCATCACGCGCCGACACGTCCGGAAATTCCGTGTCGCTGCCGACATCGCCGGTGTAGCGCCAGGAGCGCGCGCACTTCGTACCGGAAGCGCGTGCAAACACCACTCCCACGCCCGGCACGTCATCGAGTGCGAAGGCGCCTTCCGGCGCGGCATCTCCGCGAATGTCGATACCGCTCGTGATGCAGATTTCGGCCATGTCCGCATCGGCAATCGCCGCCTTCAGCGCTTCATCGCTCACATAAACGACAGGGGCGGCCTCAAGCGAGGAGCCGATGGTCTTTTCCTTGCGCTCGATTTCCAGCGCGCCAGTGACCACGCGGCGAACCAGACGGATCTTGCGCCACTTCTCCGCCAGCGCCTGATCGCGCCACTCGGCCGGAATTTCCGGAAACTGGGCAAGATGCACCGATTTCTGCTGCGGATAACGCTCAAGCCAGGCTTCTTCCGTGGTGAAGGGAAGCATCGGCGCGAGCCACGTCACGAGGCAATCGAACAGCTGGCGGACCACCTGCAGCGATGCCTTGCGGCGAAGGCTGGAAGGCGCGTCGCAATAGAGCGCATCCTTGCGCACGTCGAAATAGAAGGCCGAAAGCTCGACCACCATGAAATCCAGCAGCGAGCGCGTAATGCGCTTGAAGTCGAAATTGTCGTAGCCGCGGCGCACCACCTCATCAAGCTCGGCAAGGCGATGCAGCATCAGCCTTTCCAGCTCCGGCATATCGGCAAGCGGGACAGTGTCTCCCTCGTCATGGGCCAGGGTGCCGAGCATCCAGCGCGTGGTGTTGCGCAGCTTGCGATAGGCATCGATGTTGGTCTGGATGATGTTCTGGCCGAGGCGCTGGTCTTCCCAGTAATCGGTGGTCATGACCCACAGGCGCAGGATATCGGCGCCGGACTTGGCCATCACATCCTGCGGAACAACCGTGTTGCCGAGCGATTTCGACATCTTGCGGCCTTCCTCATCCATGGTGAAGCCATGGGTGATGACGGCATTGTAGGGCGCGCGCCCACGGGTACCGCAGGATTCCAGCAGCGAGGAGTGGAACCAGCCTCGATGCTGGTCGGAGCCTTCGAGATAGACATCCGCCGGCCATTTGAGGTCGGGGCGGTCCTCCAGCGTGAAGGTATGTGTGGAGCCGGAATCGAACCACACGTCCAGAATGTCCATCACCTGCTTCCAGCCTTCGCCGGCGCGGTTACCCAGGAAGCGCTCGCGCGCGCCCTCGGCAAACCAGGCATCGGCGCCCTCGGCCTCGAAAGCATCGATGATGCGCTGGTTCACCGCATCGTCCTTGAGGACATTGCCATCCTCATCGGCAAAAACGCAGATCGGCACGCCCCAGGCGCGCTGGCGCGAAAGCACCCAGTCGGGCCGGTCCTCGATCATGGCGCGCAGGCGCGTCTGACCGGCGGTCGGCACGAAACGCGTCTCGTCGATGGCCTTCAGCGCGCGGGTGCGCAGCGTGGAACCGTCGCCCAGCTCCTTGTCCATGTAAACGAACCACTGCGGCGTGTTGCGGAAGATGATCGGCTTCTTGGAGCGCCAGGAATGCGGATAGGAGTGCTTGAGCCGGCCGCGTGCAAAAAGCGTGTCCGCAGCGATCAGCGCCTTGATGACGGCATCGTTCGCATCGCCCTTCTTGCCCTTGTCATCGATGACACGCGCGGGACCGCCCTCGCGGTCGGGACCGAAGCCCGGCGCGTCCTTGGTGTAGTAGCCCGCATCGTCGACCGTGAAGGGGATGGCACTGTCGATGCCGCGCGCCTCGAGCTCGGCACGCGCGTCCATCCAGGCCTCGAAATCCTCGCGCCCATGACCGGGCGCGGTGTGCACGAAACCGGTGCCGGCATCATCGGTGACGTGATCGCCCGCGATGAGCGGAACAGCGAACTGATAACCGCCGCCGACACCCTTCAGAGGATGGGCGCAGACCGCCGCACCGAGCTCATCGCCAGAGACATCGCGCAGACGCTTGTATTGCAGCTTCGCCTTGGCGAAAGACTCCTCGGCGAGCGCGTCGGCGAAGATCAGTTTCTCGCCCGCCTGCGGGCCAAAATCATTCTCTGCTGCCGTCACCTCGTAGAGGCCGTAGGAAATGCGCGGCGAGAACGAGATGGCGCGGTTGCCAGGCAGTGTCCAGGGCGTGGTCGTCCAGATGACAACGAAGGCACCATCGAGCTGCGGGGCGTTACTTGCCACCGGGAATTTCACCCAGACGGTGTCGCTCTCATGGTCGTGGTATTCGACCTCGGCCTCGGCCAGCGCCGTGCGCTCGACGACCGACCACATGACCGGCTTGGAACCCCGGTAGAGCTGGCCGGACATGGCGAATTTCAAAAGTTCGCCGGCGATCCGTGCCTCGGCGTGGAAATTCATCGTCGTGTAGGGATTCTTGAAATCGCCCTCGATGCCAAGACGCTGGAACTCGCCTGTCTGCACCTTGATCCAGTGCGCGGCAAACTCGCGGCATTCCTGCCTGAACTCGTTGACGGGAACCTCGTCCTTGTTCTTGCCCTTGGCGCGATACTGCTCCTCGATCTTCCATTCGATGGGCAGGCCGTGGCAGTCCCAGCCCGGCACATAGTTTGAATCATAGCCGCGCATCTGGAAGGAACGGGTGATGACGTCCTTCAGAACCTTGTTCAGCGCATGGCCGATATGAATGTTGCCATTGGCATAGGGCGGGCCGTCATGCAGGACGAATTTCGGCCGGCCGGCTGCGTCCTCGCGCATCAGGCGGTAAATATCCATTTCCTGCCAGCGGGCCACCATCTCGGGCTCCTTCTGGGGCAGGCCTGCGCGCATGGGGAAGTCGGTCTGCGGCAGATAAAGGGTCTTGGAATAGTCGATCTTTTCGGACGTATCGGTCATTGTCTCGCCGTGGAAGAAGCGAAGCGCAAACGGGCTTCGCCGATGCCAGTATCTTGAAGCGGAGGGCGCGCAAGGAACGCGCTGAAATACCCGGACCTTCCGCCGCGCTCAGGCAGCAAGGAAGGCCGGGCCAATAATTCGTATGGCTATCGGGTAGAAACCGGCGCTCATCATCATGGGAAGCGCTTTTAGCCGAGGCTTGCCCAAGAATAAAGAGGCGATTGGCGCGGCCTGACCGCGCGGCATCAAAAGCCCGTCAAGCGACCAGCCCGTCGAAGGCGGTTTCCAGATCGAGCGCGGACAGCGGACGCACGCCCGAAAGGAGCGCGCGGGCCTCTTCCTCGTCGCGCTTCATCTGCGCGACCAGAGCGTCCAGACCATCGAACTTGATCTCTCCGCGCAGGAAACCGAACAGTGAGACCGCACAGGTCTCGCCATAAAGGTCACCCGAAAAATCGAACAGGAAGGTTTCCAGAAGCGGCGCACCGTCCTCGTCCACTGTGGGCCTGCGACCGAAACTCGCCACGCCGTCGTGAAGCGTGCCATCGGCGCGGCGGAAGCGGACGGCATAAATGCCATGCCGCAGCGCCGCCTCGGGGACTAGCGCCATATTGGCGGTGGGAAAGCCCAGCGTGCGGCCAAGCTTCTTGCCTCCCGTCACCTCGGCCTCGACCGTGTAGCGATAGCCAAGCAGGCCGGCCGCCTCCGCAACCTCACCGCCCGACAGAAGCTCACGGATACGACTTGAGGAAATGACGGCCCCGCCTTCGTCCGAGAAGGCTTCGACCGTGGTGACACCGAAGCCCATGTTCCGCCCCGCCTCGGCCAGTGTCTGCGGCGTGCCGCCCCGGTTCTTGCCGTAGTGGAAATCAAAGCCGGTGACCACATGGGAAATGCCGAGCCCCTCCATCAGGACGGAGCGAATGAAGTCGTCGGGCGACAGGCCGGAAAATTCTCGGGTGAATTCCTGCTCCACCACGGCATCGAAGCCGAGCGCGCCAAGCAGGCGCGCCTTCATGGGCGCAGGCGTCAGGCGGAACATCGCCTGTTCAGGGCGGAAAACGCTTCTGGGATGCGGCTCGAAGGTAAGAACGAGTGCGGGAACGCCTTGTTGCCGGGCGATATTGAGGGCGGGTTCCAGAACAGCCTGATGTCCGCGATGGACGCCGTCGAAATTTCCAATCGCAACCACGCCCCCACGGAGCGGGGCGGGCAGGTTTGCGGAACCTTCGATGCGCTGGATCGCAGACGGCACGGGCCTCACCCTATTTCAGACGCGTGATGGCGGCGACGGGCATATGCCCGTGCTTTTCCAGGAAAGCGGCGAGAAGCGCGGCATCGGGCCGTTCGAGCGGACCGTATTCGCGCGCATGGATACCGCCCGACACATAGAGAACGTCGAGGCCATAATTGTCCGCACCCTTGACGTCGGTCAGGATGCCATCACCGATGGCGAGCGCTTCCCCATGCGCGACATCGCGGCCAAGAAAGGCACCTGCAACACGAAAGGCCGCATCGTAGATGGGGCGATGCGGCTTGCCGGCGATCAGGGTCCGGCCGCCCAATAGTCCATAATCGCGCGCCAGCGCGCCCGCACACCATATATGCTTGTCGCCACGCTCGACCATGATATCCGGATTGGCGCAGATGAACGGAAGATCGCGCATACGCAAACGCTGAAGAAGCTCGGCATAATCTTCAGGCGTCTCGGTCTCGTCGTCGAACAGACCGGTACAGACGACACCCGATGCCTCGAAATCCTCCACCAGTTCCACGTCAAGCCCGTCGTAAAGGGCTTCGTCGCGCTCGGGTCCGATATGGAAGATACGGCGTGGGCCCGAGCGGATCAGGTCGCGCGTCACATCGCCCGAGGTCACCACCCTGTCCCAGGCTTCGCGCGGCACACTCAGAAGATCGAGCTGTTCTTCCACACCCTGACGCGGGCGCGGCGAATTGGTGATCAGAACCACGGCCTTTCCCGCCGCGCGGGCACGCGCGAGCGCAGCACAGGCAGGCTCGAAGGCGGCCACGCCATTGTGGATCACGCCCCACACATCGCACAGGAGCACTGCGTAATCGCCGGCAAGGTCATCCAGCGTATCGATCATCTTCGGAGCTTCGGACATCAGGATTCAGACTTGGGAGAGTGCATCGTTTCGGGCGTGAAGGCTCGGGCGGAGTAATAGCATGGCGGGGGATTATCGGAAGGGGGGCGAACTGTCACCCGCTTTTGTGCCCTTCGCCACTTTGCCGCGCATTCTAAGAACCGGCTTAACCTTGCGGGAACCAAGCCCAACAATGACCAGCCGGCGGTTACACCCGATTAAGCAGTTTCTCCGAGATTGGGCCTCGAACATTCAGTTTGGGGCTGAGTGTCTTGGATTTCAGGTGGCACACATGTTGATGTCTTTCCTACGCGATCGCCGCGGCAATTTCGCAATGATGACGGGCCTGCTCATGGCGCCGATGTTGGGCGCTGTGGCGCTGGCGGTCGACTACACGCAGATGTCGCGGCAAAAGCAGCAGACACAGAATGCGCTCGATGCGGCGGGGCTCGCCACGGCGCGTTTTCTTTCATCCGGGGCTACGGATTCCGACACGCTGCAATATGCCGAGAGCTTCTTCCGCACGAATCTGAAGAGCGTGAAGCCGGAAAACGCGATACTCCATGTGGTCCTGCCCAATAACAACAGTTCGGGCGGGGGAACGCTGCTGCTTACGGCGGACCTCACCTATCAGCCGATCTTCTTTCCAGCCTTCAAGGCGCTGATGCGTGACGGACCTGCGGAGGACATCAACATCGATTTCCGCGCCCAATCGGAAATCCGCATGCAGAACACGCTGGAAGTGGCGCTCGTTCTCGATAATTCCGGCTCGATGGACTATGTCGGCACAGGCTCCACGGAAAAACGCCTCTCCATCCTGAAGAAAGCCGCAAAGGAACTGGTGAAGACCATCGCCGCCGAAGGCGCGCAAATGAAGCAGGTTTCAAAGCCGGTGCAGTTCGGCGTTGTGCCGTTTGCCGGGGCGGTGAATGTGGGAACGCAGAACGCCACCGCAAGCTGGATGGATACGGATGGCCGTTCGCCCATTCACCACGAGAATTTCGACTGGAGTTCGATGGGTTCGACGGATTCCAACAAGCGTGTGGAACAGAGCGGCGGCGTCTACTACAAGCGTGGCAGCGGCTGGGGTTCGGAGGAAAACCAGAAGGTTACCCGCTTCACGCTTTATGCCGGCCTGCAACGCAAGGAGTGCACGAAGCGGGACTGGTATGGCAACTGCAAAAGCTGGAGCTACACCAAGATGCCCGACTGGGCGGGTTGCGTCGAAATGCGCCCCTACCCGTACAATCTGAACAACGAGGCGCCATCGTCAGCGAAGCCGGAAACCTATTTCGTGCCGATGTTCGCGCCCGACGAGACGGATCGCACGGATTCTTCCGGCCGGCCGGCGAACAACAACTGGTGGGCGGACCTGACGAGCAGCACCAGCTCGGCGACGCGGCAGGCCTTCATGCCGAAATATTTCACGCCATCGGAAACCAGCGCGACCGGCAATCTTGAGGGTCCCAATGCGGGCTGCACGACCAAGGCGATCACCACGCTCAAGGATGTGGGCACCACAACCGGCCTCAATTCGGTCTACGACGCCATCGATGCGATGGAGGCAAGCGGCGCCACCAATGTGACGGAAGGCATCGCCTGGGGGTGGCGCGTCGTCTCGGGCAGCGCACCGTTCACGGAAGCCCGCGCCGACACGGAAAAGGGCAATGACAAGGTGGTCATCGTCCTGACGGACGGCGCCAACACCTATTACACGCCGACAAGCGTCGTGGCCCAGGACTATTCCGGCTCGAACTATCGCTATGGCGGCAACGATCTCGCCGGCGCGAAATCGATCTATTCCAATTATGGCTATGCCAAGAACCGGAGCGGCGACAGCCGCATCTTCGACGGCACAAGCAGCATCAACAAGACCGATTTCTCCAACGACAATTTCTCCACCGCCATGACCCAGCATATGAGCGCGATATGCGAGAACGCGAAGGCGAAAAACATCATCGTTATGACGGTCGCCCTCGATCTGAAGTCGAGCGACCAGACGGAGAAAAAGCAGATCGACGCGCTGAAGGAATGCGCTTCGGACTCGCGCAGCCGCCGCGACGGCGACGGCAAGCCGGTAAAGCTTTTCTGGAACGCCACGGGCGGCGATCTCGATCAGAAATTCAAGGAGATCGGCGACGAGCTTTCCAACCTGCGCATCGTGGGCTGACCCGCACTTGCCGCTTCGGCCATGATCGGCTAGGACAGCCGCGCCCCTTCCCGGGCGCGGTTTTCTTTTGTCTACAGACGGATTTTCGATATGGCGAACAAGGCTGGCAAGACCAGAGCGAGGCTCCCGCGCGGCTTTGTCGACCGCCATGCGGACGATATCCGGGCCGTGGACGAGATGTGTGCGCGTATCCGCGAAGTCTATGAACGCTACGGTTTCGACCCGGTTGAGACGCCGATCTTCGAGTATACGGATGCGCTCGGCAAATTCCTGCCGGACCAGGACCGGCCCAATGAAGGCGTGTTCTCGCTGCAGGACGACGACGAGCAGTGGCTTTCGCTGCGCTACGATCTTACGGCACCGCTCGCCCGCCACGTGGCGGAGAATTTCAACGAGATCCAGCTTCCCTACCGGACCTACCGGGCAGGTTATGTTTTCCGCAACGAGAAGCCGGGACCGGGCCGCTTCCGCCAGTTCATGCAGTTCGACGCCGACACGGTGGGCGCGCCGGGCGTGGCCGCCGACGCAGAGATGTGCATGATGATGGCCGATGTGATGGAAGCGCTCGGCATTGCGCGCGGCGACTATGTGATCCGCGTCAACAACCGAAAGGTGCTCGACGGCGTGATGGAGGCCATCGGCGTTTCCGACGATGCGCAGAAGCTCACCGTGCTGCGCGCCATCGACAAGCTGGACAAGTTCGGCCCCGAGGGCGTGAAGCTGCTGCTCGGTGCAGGACGCTGGGACGGCGGCAAGGAAGGCGAAGGCGACTTCACGAAGGGCGCTGGGCTTAGCGAGGCGAACGCGCAGATCGTGCTCGACTACATTGCCGGTGATGCCGGATCGCTCGACAACGAAACCTTCAAGGCGGGCGCTTCGGAGCTTTCGGAAATCGACAATCTCTGCCGCGCTGCCGGATATGACACGGCGCGCATCAAGATCGACCCCTCCGTGGTCCGCGGCCTCGAATACTATACCGGTCCCGTCTTCGAGGCGGAGCTTCTGGCCGAGATTCCCAACGAAAAGGGCGAGATCGTGCGCTTCGGCTCCGTCGGCGGCGGCGGGCGCTATGACGGGCTCGTCTCTCGCTTTCGCGGTCAGCCGGTGCCGGCGACGGGCTTTTCCATCGGCGTGTCGCGGCTGGCGACGGCGCTCAAGAACCTCGGCAAGCTCGGTCGCGACACGGTGCTGCCGCCGGTGCTCGTGACCGTGATGGACGGCGACACGGAAGCGATGGCCAAATACCAGCAGTTCACGCAGGCACTGCGGCAGGCCGGTATCCGCGCCGAGATGTATCAGGGCAACTGGAAGAAATTCGGCAATCAGCTCAAATATGCCGACCGGCGCGGCAGTCCCGTCGCCATCATCCAGGGCGCCGACGAACGCGCCAATGGCGAGGTGCAGATCAAGGACCTCATCGAAGGCAAGAGGCTCTCCGAGGAGATCGAGAGCAACGAGGAATGGCGCGAGGCGCGCGTTGCGCAGTTCACCGTCAAGGAAGATGCCCTTGTGGACGCCGTGCGCAAGGTGCTTGCCGAGCAAAAAGCGGAGCGCGAGGGCGCCGCGCAATGATACCCGCCATTTCAGCATCGGGGGAACCGCGATGACCTCGCGCATTCCCGATTTCGCCGACGAGATCGTCGCGCTTTTTGCCGAACGAAACGCCGCGCTGACGGATATCGCCATCATCCAGCCGGCGGACCCGTTTCTGGACATGGCCGGCGAGGACCTGCGCCGGCGCATCTTCCTGACCGAGAGCGAGACGGGCGCAGCACTTTGCCTGCGCCCGGAATTCACCATTCCCGTCTGCCTCGATCACATCGAGAAGCGCGCCGCGACGCCACAGCGCTATGCCTATCTGGGCGAGGTCTTCCGCCAGCAACGCGCAGGCGGAGCCGAGTTCTTCCAGGCGGGCATCGAGGACCTGGGCGAGACGGACAGCGCAAGCGCGGATGCCCGTTCGCTCGCCGATGCGCACGCGCTCCTTTCGCGTGTTCTGCCTGATCGTCCGTTGATCGCCACGCTCGGCGATCAGGGAATGTTCGAAGCCGTGCTCGCCGCGCTTGGCCTGCCGCGCGGCTGGCAGAAGCGCCTGACACGGGCCTTCGGCTCACAAAAGCTCCTTCAGGCCGCGATCGACGATCTGGCCAATCCACATGCATCGCCCGGCTTGCCGCGCGAGGTGGCCGGTCTGGTGACGCGCGGCGACGAAACCGCGCTTTCCGAACATGTGGCAGCCTTCATGGAGGAAACCGGCCTTTCGCCTTCCGCGGGTCGCAACCCTCAGGAGATTGCGCGCAGGCTCATTGAAAAGGCCGAATTGCGCAGCGTGCGGCTGAGCGCCGAAGCCATGGCCGCACTGAAGCGCTTTGTGGGCCTCAAGGTTCCGTTCGCGCAGGCAAGCGCCGTGCTTGCCGGCTTTGCCGCCGAAAACAGCCTCATCCTCGATGAAGCGCTTGAAGCCTTCGACGCGCGCGCGCAGCGCATCGTCGAACAGGGCCTGCCCCTCGACACACTCACCTATGATGCGGGCTTCGGCCGGCCGCTCGATTACTATACGGGCTTCATCTTCGAGATCACCGGCGAAGCGGGCAAACAGGCGCTTGCCGGCGGCGGGCGGTATGACCGGCTGCTCACCCTGCTTGGGGCGGGAAAACCCATTCCCGGCGTCGGCTTTTCGATCTGGCTCGACCGCGTCGCCAAACTCCGGGAGGCCGGCCGATGAGCATTACCCTTGCCCTGCCCTCCAAGGGCCGCCTCAAGGAAGACGCGCTCGGAAAGCTTTCCAAAGCCGGGTTTCCCGTTCGCCTGCCCGAGAACGACCGGCGTTACCGCGCCACGCTGGAAGGGCTTTCGGGTATCGAGATCGCCTTCCTGTCCGCTTCGGAAATTGCCCGCGAGCTCGAACGCGGCACCGTGGATATGGGCGTCACCGGCGAGGATCTGGTGCGCGAGACCATTCCCGACTGGGACAGCAAGGTGGAGATTTCCGCCCGCCTCGGTTTCGGCCGCGCCGATGTGGTCGTCGCCGTTCCGGAAGTCTGGTTCGACGTCGCCACGATGGCCGATCTCGACGATGTGGCGGCTGATTTCCGCCACCGCCACGGGCGCCGCCTGAGGATCGCCACCAAATACTGGCGGCTGACCCAGCAGTTCTTCTCGCAGAAGCACGGTATCCAGGTCTATCGCATCGTCGAGAGCCTGGGAGCCACCGAAGGCGCGCCGGCAGCGGGATCGGCGGACATCATCGTCGACATCACCTCGACCGGCTCGACGCTGCACGCCAATCACTTGAAGGTGCTCGAGGACGGGGTCATCCTGCGTTCCCAGGCCTGCCTCGTGACCGCCCTCAAGGAGCGTTCGACCGAGGATAGCGCTCTCGTTGCCGAACTGGCGGCGCGGCTCGACGCTACAGCAGGCTGAGCGGCACGAAGAGGACAGCGAGACCGGCTGCGACCAACAGAACGCGCAGCGGTGCCCTGTAGGCGGCAATGAGCCCGTAGGAAACGCAGGAAAGCCCTACCGCAACCTTGGCGGCGGCAAGGATCGCCGCTACCGGCTCTTCCGCCGTCATGAGCAGCGCCGGGTTGGCGATCATGGCGAGCGGGATCAGATAGAGGCCGACACCGAGCGCCATGGCGGTGAAGGCAACCTTGAGCCAATCCTCGCGCACCATTCCGGCGGCGATGAACACCGCGCCGCAGACAGGCGGCGTGATGGTGGACAGAAGCGCGAACCAGAACACGAAGAGATGCGCCTGCAATGGCGCAAGGCCCAGCTGCGTGAGCGCGGGGCCTGCCACCGACACACAGATGACATAGGCCGCCGTGGTCGGCACCTCCATGCCGAGAATCAGGCAGGCGAGCGCCGTCAGGAACAGCGAGGGCCACAGCATCCCGCCCGCACCCGACAGAATGAGCGAAGTGATCTTCACGCCAAGGCCGGTGATCGACAGGATGCCGATGATGATGGAGGCACACAGGATGATCGCGGCGATCATGGAGACCTGGCGAGCTGCCGTAAGAAGCGCGCTTTCCAGGCGCAGGATCACCTCACCGGGGCGAAAGCGCAACCGCCCGTCGACCAGCAGCAGAAGCGCGCCGGCGAGGATGGCGAACACGGCTGCGTATTGCGGCGTATATCCCACCATGAACATGCCCCACAGCAGAATGGAAAAGGGCACAAGGAAGAATGCGGAGGTGACCGCCACATCGCGCAGCGCCGGCTTCTGCTCTTCAGGCAGGCCCTTCAGCGCATAGCGCGTGGTGAAGGCGTTGATGCCGACCCAGACGGCCAGAAAATAGAGGATGGCGGGCTGGATGGCCGCTGCCATGATGCTCGTGTAGGGCGTACTGGTGAGTTCGACCATCACGAATGCGCCAGCCCCCATGAGAGGCGGCATGATCTGCCCACCCGAGGACGCCACCGCCTCGATGGCGCCTGCAAGCCGCTTAGGATATCCAAGGCCCACCATGGCCGGGATAGTGATCGCGCCGGTGGAGGCGACATTGGCGGAAGCGGACCCGGAAATGGAGCCGAACAACGCCGAGGAAATGACCGAAACCTTGCCCGCACCGCCTTTCAGGCGACCAGCCGCAGCGGCCGCGACATTCATGAAGCCCTGACCGGCCTCGCCTGCGTTCAACACAGCGCCGAAGATGACAAAGATGGCCACCGTGCCGACGGAGACACCCGTCAGGCTGCCCCATATACCGCCTTCGGCAATGGTGAGCGTGCCGAGGAAGCTCGCCAGCGGCGTTCCTGCGTGGCCGAACTCGCCGGGAATATACTGACCGAAGAGCCCATAGAGCAGAGAAAGAGCCGCCACCGTCGGCAAGGCCCAGCCGATAGCCCGCCGGGCCGTTTCCAGAACCACGATCAGCAGCGTGGCAGCGATCGCAATCTGCCAGGGGCCTTCGAGGAAACCGTACTGATCGCCCAGGCTCTGCTGGTTCACCGCGACCCACAGGCTCGCCGCAATGCCGGCTCCCGCCAAAAGCAACCCGGACCACCGCAAAAAGCCGCTGGCCGGCACGAACACCAGAAGCCATGGCAGGATCAACGCCATATGCAAGGGCCTGCTGACGAGGTTCGGCACGAGACCGGAAAAGATCAGCGACAGATGGAAAGCCACCAGCACCCCGGCGAGGGCTGCAAGGAAGATGCGTTTGGACATGACAGGATCAACGACGATGGAAGAGGACGGGCAAACGGGACGGGGCGCAGCTCACGCCGCGCCCCGGCGCCCTCACATCTGGCCTTCGGTCAGCTCGAAGCCCGCTTCCTTGTAATAGCGGACCGCACCGGGGTGCAGCTTGCCGGTGATATTGACCATCAACGCCTTGTCGACACCCTTCCACCAGGGCGCGCTATCGCTCATCGCGGCCTTCTGCTCCCAGAAGGTCTTGGTAAGCTGATAGGCGGTCTCCTCGTCCATCGCAGTCGTGGTGTAGGCCACGACCGGCAGCGAGGTGGTGAGGATGTCGCTCTCCTGCCCCGCATAGGTGCCGGCGGGAATATTGATGGAAGCGCGCTTGGTCTCGGCGACCTGATCGGGCGTCAGCGAAAGGATGTTGACCGGCAGGCTTGCCGCAGCCTCGACCACATTGGGTGCCGGCCAGGAGCCCGACGTCACGAAGCCGTCGATCTGGCCATTCTTGAGCGCGGCAACCGCGTTGGAGAGCTCCGCGTCAGCCAGCTTGACCTTGCCTTCAAGGCCGAACAGGGTCAGATATTTTTCGCCTTCGGTGGCGCCGAAAGTGCCCTTGCCAAGCAGCACCGTCTTGCCTTCCATGTCGGCGAAATCCTCAACGCCGGAGGATTTCGCCATGACAAAGTGCATGGTCAGCGAGGGGATCGGGAACAATGCCCGGATCTCGGCGAATTTCGGATCGCCCTTCCCTTCGAAAGCACCCTTGCCATTGCGTGCGGCTTCGGCCAGCGCCGGCGGCGTGGTAAAAACATAATCGCCGCCGCGGGCGCGCACTTCCATGACGTTCTGGACCGAGCCCTGGCTCTCCTCGATGGTGGCGATGATCTCGCCATTCGTGCCCTTCTTGAGGGCTTCGGCGATCTCAACGCCCATCTGGTAGTAGGATGAACCGGCCTTGGCGGATTTATAGGTGACGCGAGTTTCCGCCTGCGCGACAGTCATGGCCGTGCCGGCCGCGAGGACGAGCGCGAGCCCGAATTTTGTGGCTGAACCAAACATTTCTGGAAGACCTCCCTGTGTTGCCGCTTTCCGAATAGCAGGCACAGGAACGGTTCGCCAAGTTAAGCTTCGGCGAAATTCGCGCCTTGCGGGAATAATTCCACCGGCGAGAGAAGAAACGGGCGAATTTCGCGTTGCAGCCTGCCCATCCAGCCTTGTGCAGGCGAAAACCGGAAGCCGCTATTCGTCAACGACGCGCAGGCGAAGCTGGCCGCTGCCCGGCCCGCCGTCCGAACCAGTTTCAGACGGCTCCTTGCCGGAGAGCGAACGGCGCTCGCCATCCGCCGCTTTTCCTGCCGCCTCCGCTCCCAGTTCCAATGCCTCGATCCTGGCGCCCCGCTTCGTCACCTTGTCGGTGGAGGTCAGGATAAGGTCGATATCCTTGTTGGCCTGCATGAAGTGAGTCTGCAATTTGCGCACACGATCGTCGAGGCGGGTCACGTCTTCCATCAGCCGCACCACCTCCGCCTGGATCAGATGGGCCTGCTCGCGCATGCGCGCATCCTTGAGCACCGCCTGGATGACCTGGATCGACAGCATCAGAAGCGATGGCGAAACGATGACGACGCGCGAACGATGCGCGCGCTGGACGAGCGTTTCGAAATTCTCGTGGATTTCGGCGAAGATCGATTCCGAGGGCACGAACATGAACGCCGTGTCCTGGGTCTCGCCGGTCAGCAGATATTTGTCGGCAATGGCGCGAATATGCACTTCCACGTCGCGGCGAAAGGCGCTTTCGGCAGCCTTGCGCGCCTCGGGCGCAGCACCTTCTCCCTCGGAGGCAGCGCGGATCGCATTCCAGGCCTCAAGGGGAAACTTGGCGTCGATGACCAGCGAAGGCGCGTCGTTGGGCATCTTCACGAGGCAGTCAGGCCGGCTTCCATTGGAAAGCGTTGCCTGGAACTCATAGGCGTTGTGCGGCAGGCCATCGGCAATGATCGCCTCCATGCGGGACTGGCCGAAGGCCCCGCGCGTCTGCTTGTTGGACAGGATCTGCTGCAGCTGGACAACCTGCCCCGCAAGCGACTGGATGTTGTTCTGAGCCGTATCGATCACCGCCAGCCTCTCCTGGAGCCGGGCGAGGTTTTCGTGCGTGGACTTGGTCTGCTCGGTGATCGACTGGCCAAGGCGGTTGGTCATGCCGTCGAGCCGGTCGGAGATGGCCTTCGTCAACTCCGCCTGGCGTGCGCCGAAAACTTCGGCAATCGAGCCCATACGGCCCTGCAGCTCCGCCTGGGCGCGAGTGAGCTCGACCATCCGCGCCTCAGCGTCACGCGCATGATCGGCAGCCTCGGCTGCGGCCACCGCACGGGCGCGCGCCGAACGCCACAGCGCCACCACCAAAACACAAAAAAGCACGGCGAATAAAAAACCGCCCGCCAGCAGAAACTGACCAAGAGTGAAGGTGCTCGCGCCAAGTTGCGCCACGGGGGCAGAAAGGATGTCGGAAATCTGGTTCATGCGCGCACTTTAGGCGATTCGCTATACCGGCATAAGACCAAAACGTGAACACGCCTTGCGTATTGACGTTCCCCGGCCCAGGGATTACCTGACGGGCATGACGATCAAACCGCTTGTTCTTCTTCCCGACCCGATCCTGCGTGAAACCTCAAAGCCGGTGGAACGCGTGGATGAGGCTTTGCGCAAATTCGCCGACGACATGCTCGACACGATGTATGACGCGCCGGGGATCGGCCTCGCCGCCATTCAGGTGGGCGAGCCGTTGCGCATGCTCGTTGTCGACGTTTCGGACAAGGACGAGGAACCGGCACCGCTGGTGGTGCTCAATCCCGAGATTGTGGCGCGCTCGGATGCGCGCAACGTCCACGAGGAAGGCTGCCTGTCGATTCCCGATTATTATGCCGATGTCGAACGCCCTGCACGTGTGACGGTCAATTACATGGACATCGAGGGAAAAATGCAGACGGTGGAGGCCGACGGACTTCTGGCGACCTGCCTGCAGCATGAAATCGACCATCTCAACGGCGTGTTGTTCATCGACTATCTGTCGAAGCTGAAGCGTGACATGGTGGTGCGCAAGTTCAGGAAACTGGCCAACAACCGTCCGCCCGCGCGCATGGTCGGCTGAGCCCAACAGGGACCTGCCGCCGAGCAGCCCCCTATATCCGGCGGGAAAGCCTATGTCCCTTCGCCTCATCTTCATGGGAACGCCCGATTTTTCGGTTCCGACGCTTCAGGCGCTGTCGGCAGCCGGCCATGAGATCGCTGCCGTCTATTCGCAGCCGCCACGCCCTGCCGGACGGCGCGGGCTGGAGCTCACGAAATCCCCCGTGCATCAGGCTGCCGAAGCGCTGGGGATCGAGGTGCGCACGCCAAAATCGCTCAAAGGCGAAGACGAACAGAAAGCCTTTGCCGATCTTCACGCCGATGCAGCCATCGTCGTGGCCTACGGCCTTCTCCTGCCCAAAGCCATTCTGGAAGGAACGCGGCGCGGTGCTTTCAACGCCCACGCCTCCCTCCTCCCGCGGTGGCGCGGTGCGGCGCCCATTCAGCGCGCCATCATGGCAGGCGACCGGGAAACCGGCATGATGGTGATGAAGATGGACGAGGGGCTCGACACCGGACCTGTCGCCATGACGGAAAAATGCGCCATCGGCCCTGACATGACGGCAGGCGAACTGCATGACGCGATGAAGGAAATGGGTGCGGGCCTCATGGTTCGCGCCATGGCCGCGCTTGAAGCCGGTGCGCTTTCCCTGACTGCGCAGGGCGAAGACGGCGCGACCTATGCGAAGAAAATCCTGAAGGACGAGACGCGGGTTGACTGGGCGCAGACGGCCGAAACCGTTCACAACCATATCCGCGGGCTCGCCCCATTTCCCGGCGCATGGTGCGAGATGCCCTTTGGCGACAAGGACGAACGGGTGAAGCTGCTGCGCTCGACCTTGCAGAAAGACATGTCAGGGGAAGCCGGCACGGTGCTCGATGACGCGCTGGCAATCGCGTGCGATAGCGGAGCGGTGCGGCTCACCCAGTTGCAGCGGGCGGGCGGCAAACCGATGGAAGCGCGCGATTTCCTGCGCGGCGCCAAGCTTGAACGCGGGACCAGGCTCTCATGAAAACGCCCTCCTCCGGAACCTTGAGCACCCCCGTGAAGGCTCAGACGATGGCACCTTCTCTCGATTTTGCGCCTTCACGCGCAGTGCAGGGAAAGCATCCAGCCTCAAAACGTTCTGGCGGGCGGTAGCCATGCCACGCTTTCGCATCGACATTGAATATGACGGCAGGCCCTATTTCGGCTGGCAGCGGCAGGCCGGCCAGCACAGCGTGCAGGAAGCCATCGAGACGGCCATTGCCGGATTTTCCGGTGAGACGGTGACGTTGTTTGGCGCGGGCCGCACCGACACGGGCGTTCACGCCACGGGACAGGTCGCGCATTTCGATCTCTCCCGCGAATGGCCTGACCACACCGTCCAGAACGCGATCAACGCGCTGCTCGTCAAGGAAGACGAACGCATCGCGATCCTTGCCGCACAGGAAGTGCCGGACGACTTCAATTCGCGGTTTTCCGCCAAGGCAAGGCACTATCTCTACCGCATTCATAACCGGCGCCCGCCGCTGACCGTCGGATTTGGCCAGGCCTGGCATGTCAGTGCGCCACTCGACCACGCGGCAATGCACGAGGCGGCCAAAAGACTTCTCGGCACTCATGACTTCACCACGTTCCGCGCCGCCCAGTGCCAGGCCAAAAGCCCGATCAAGACACTGGACAGGCTCGACGTGAGCCGCGACGGCGAATTTGTGGAGGTGCGTGCATCCGCCCGCTCCTTCCTGCACAACCAGGTGCGTTCCCTTGTGGGTACGCTGAAGCGGGTGGGCGAAGGCGGATGGGATGCCGATGACGTCACGAGGGCACTTGAAGCTCGCGATCGTAAAGCCTGCGGCCCGGTGGCCCCTCCCTACGGCCTCTATCTCATCAAGGTCGATTACTGATCCCTGCGCTGGATCACTTCATCAATTCTTCCGACCGTAAGCACTCCTAGATCGGTTCACCGTTTCACGGGAGCTCTGAACCGATCTATCTCTTTGTTTTTCTGCATTTATGCAGACGTCAGGTGATTCCAGCTGACTGCAAAATGCACTAAAAACGTGACGAGCTCCAGATCGCCTCGAAGGCGACCAACACGCCAATGGACGCGATGAACATCGACACGAAAACGGCGGTCGCAACGGCAGCGCCCTTGCCTATCGCGATGTTGGTGAGGCGCCATGCGAGCACGAGCGTCAGCAGAAAGAGGAAGAATGTGATGCCGTTCGCCAGTTCTTCCGCATCAGGCAGGAGAAGGCGTATCAACAGCGCTGGCAGCATCAGCCAGGAGAACAGGGCCTGCGCCCAATTGCTTGCGACCACATAGTGCACGAAACGGTCGGCGATCCCGGCAGGACGCATGGCAAGCGCCAACAGCCCATAGGGCAAAACCCAGGCACCGAGATCGGTCAGGATGAACTGGACGAGCAAAACCGGGCGCGAGGCAAAGGCGCCTTCAAGAACCATATCGTTGGCAGCCATGACCCAGCCAATGGCAAGGGCCGGCAAGGCGACCGCAATCGCGAAAAAGGAATTCCAGAAACCATCCGCGGAAAGATCGAGCATTTTCAGCCCGTCTTTTCGTCCCATCATCATGTGCCATACGCCGGCAAGCTGCTGCTGGATTTCGGCGGCTGGCGGCATGTTCAGGCAAACCAGTCTTCGAGGAAACGCAGATAAATCTGCGTCAATGTCTCCAGATCGGCGACCGCGACGCGCTCGTCCACCATATGCATGGTCTGGCCGACGAGACCGAATTCCACCACCGGACAATAATCCTTGATGAAGCGGGCATCCGAGGTGCCGCCGGACGTGGAAAGCCCGGGGCGGGACCCGGTCACGACCTCCACGGAAGCCGAAAGTGTGTCGATTAGTTTTTCATCCCGAGTCAGGAACACCGGGCTTGCACGCCCCAACCATTCGAGATCGAAGGCGGCAGGTTCCTCGCGGCCCGGCCGCAGCCGGTTTTCCTCGGCGGCCCGATCGAGACGATTGTGGATTTCCGCCTGAAGGCTTTCAGCGCTCCAGCTGTCATTGAAACGGATATTGAAGGTGGCGGACGCCTTCGCCGGAATGACGTTGGTCGCCTTATTGCCCACGTCGACGGTGGTGATCTCCAGGTTCGTCGCCTGGAAATCCTCCGTTCCCTCATCGAGGGGTGGCGAAAGCAGCGCATCGAGCAACGCGACCATGCCGCGCACCGGATTGTCGGCCAGATGCGGATAAGCCACATGGCCCTGTGTGCCGGTAACGGTGATGCGGCCGGAGAGCGAGCCACGGCGGCCGATCTTGATCATGTCGCCGAGCTTTTCGGGATTGGTCGGCTCGCCAACAATGGCCGCGTCCCAACTCTCACCGCGGGCAGCCGCCCATTCGAGCAGTTTTACCGTTCCGTTGATTGCCGGTCCTTCCTCATCCCCCGTGATCAGGAAAGAAACCGAGCCGCGCGGCCTGCCATGCCGTTCCACGTAGCGCGCGAGCGCGGCAACGAAACAGGCGATGCCGCCCTTCATGTCGACCGCGCCGCGCCCATACATCTCGCCATTCGCCACCACGGCTTCAAAGGGCGGATGGGTCCAGGCCGCTTCGTCGCCGGGGGGGACGACATCCGTATGGCCGGCAAACATCAGATGCGGGCCGTTGCCGGACAGGCGCGCGTATAGATTTTCTACGTCGGGCGTATCCTCATCGGAAAAAACGGGGCGCTCAACCGTGCAGTCAAACGCCTTCAGCATGCCCGAAAGCACGGAAAGCGCATTGCCCTCGGCCGGGGTAACGGACGGGCAGCGGATGAGTTCGGCAAGATTGGCGGCGGGATCGGTCGGAAGTGTCATGATGAAAAGGGATAATAGAACCGTATGCGGCTGTCACGGGCCAGTTGCGCCTCAATCCTTCGGTGCGTTGGTCCGCCGGCCATAAATGTTTGCGCCAGTGTCGCCGGGATAGACGCACAGGATGATGAAAGCGAGGATCGACACCATCGGGATGAACAGGGCAACCGCGAAAATGCCGGGCTTGCCGAAATCATGCAGTCGTTTCACGCCGAGAGCGACGGAGGAATAGACCGAAACGAAGAACAGCGCCCAGAAGGAAATCGCCCAGAGGCCGCTTGCACCGCTGCCTTCCGGCTCGAGCGTGAACCGGTAAAGGGTGAAAGCCTGCATAATTGCCAGCAGGAGCCCCGCCAGGAAGAAGGCGGCGCGGCTCACCCTGCCGGAAAAGCCGAAGAACAGCCAGCTGATCTGTCCCTTCTGCATCATCGAAGCGGTTCCGATCAGTCGCGCAGGAGCTCGTTGATGGACGTCTTGGAGCGTGTCTTTTCATCGACGCGCTTCACGATGACGGCGCAATAAAGGCCCGGCCCCGGTTCGCCATTGCCCATGGGCTTGCCTGGCATGGTTCCGGCGACAACCACCGAATAGGGAGGCACTTCCCCATAGAAGACATCGCCCGTGGCGCGATCGACGATCTTGGTCGACTTGCCGATGAAGACACCCATGCCAAGGACCGAACCCTCGCGAATGATGCAGCCCTCGACCACTTCAGAGCGGGCACCGATGAAGCAATTGTCCTCAATGATGGTGGGGCCGGCCTGCATCGGCTCCAGAACACCGCCAATGCCGACACCGCCGGACAAATGGACATTCCGGCCGATCTGCGCACAGGAGCCGACCGTCGCCCAGGTATCGACCATGGTGCCCTCGCCCACATAGGCGCCGAGATTGACGAAGGACGGCATCAGAACCACGCCCGGCGCCACATAGGCCGAGCGACGCACCACCGCATTGGGAACGGCGCGCAGGCCCGCCTTCTCGAACTCGTTGGCGCTCCACCCATCGAACTTGGAGGGAACCTTATCCCACCAGACCGAATCGCCAGGGCCGCCCTTGATGACTTCCATCGGGTTCAGGCGGAAGGAGAGAAGCACCGCCTTCTTGAGCCACTGGTTCACTTTCCAGGAGCCGTCATCCTGGCGCTCGGCAACGCGCGCCTTGCCACCGTCAAGCAACAGAAGAGCTGTCTCGACCGCATCACGGATTTCCCCGCGGGTCGAGGTCGAGACGCCGTCACGCTCGTCAAAAGCCTTCTCGATTGTCTTTTCCAGCGCGGCGACATCCGTCTTCGTCATGCTTGCGGCTCCATTGAACAAGCTGTTAAGGGCTCAGCCATAATTTGGGATTGGACCCAAGGCCGCGCGGAACCTATTCGAACCGCCCCAAGGGGTCAATCTCGCGATGGCGCGAGGGACCGCGCCAAGAAGACGAAAAGACAGGATTCATGGATACGACCGACAAGAATGGCTGGACGCCGCTTCCGCATTCGGACGAAGACCTGAAACGCGCACGCCAGGTTCCCGACACACCGCAGACCCGCGCCCAGACCTACAGGCTCGCCTGGGACGACGAGGAGTTCATGACGCGCCGCGAATTGCGCGCCGTCCGGTTGCAGCTTGAACTGCTCAAGCCCGAGATGGCACTCGCCGAACGCGGCATCCGTTCGACGGTCATCCTGTTCGGGGGCGCGCGTCTGCCAGAACCGGGCGGCGATGCATGGGCAGCCAAGAACGAAACCCAGCGCAAGAACCTCGAGAAGAACAGCCGCTACTACGAGGAAGCCCGGCGCTTTGCCCGGCTCTGCTCGGAAGAATCGGCCAAGTCCTATTATCGGGAATATGTGGTGGTGACGGGCGGCGGGCCCGGCGTGATGGAAGCCGGAAACCGCGGTGCTGCCGATTGCGGCGCGCCGACCATCGGCCTCAACATCGTGCTGCCCCATGAGCAGGCTCCGAACAAATATGTCACGCCGGACCTGTGCTTCAATTTCCACTATTTCGCGGTCCGCAAGATGCATTTCATGATGCGGGCGAAGGCGGTGGCCGTGTTTCCCGGCGGCTTCGGCACGATGGACGAACTGTTCGAATCCCTGACGCTGATCCAGACCGGGCGTATGGAACGCGTCCCGGTCCTGCTTTTCGGCAAAGAATTCTGGCAGAACGCGATCAACCTCGCCTTCCTTGCCGAACAGGGCACCATCTCGCCCGGAGACGACCAGCTCATTACGTTCGTCGATACAGCCGAGGAAGCCTGGGCAAAGGTCGCGGAGTTTTACGAGCTTTAGAACGGCGCCGCTCGGATTGCCGGAAACGGCGGACCGCGCGTCCATGTCGCAAGCTTTCCCGCATCTTGCGGGCTGGCGTAGCGCCGCGCATTGGGCTAGTGCCTGAGCCATGCGCAAGGGAGAGGTCCGCACAAGCTGGTTCGAAAGCCTGCGCCGCGATGCAGGCCTGTTCGCGGCGGTCGGGTTTCTTGCGCTTTTTCTCAACGCCCTGCAGCCGCTTCTGGCGGCTGCCGCAACGGCGACACCCGGCGGCTTCGTCATCTGCACCACCTATGGGGTGGGCACCACAGGCGACAACAATCGCGAGCACCCGCGCAATATCGAGTGTCCACTCTGCCTGACGGGCCATTCCTGCAGCTTCCAGATCGTCGCCAGCGCCCCGGCCTCGCCCGCCGCGATCGGCCTTCCCTCACCCGTCGCCGTTCCCGCCGAACCGCATTGGGCGCTTCATGTGCCTGCCGCGCGGACGAACGATCCACCCCCCTCGATCCGCGCACCGCCCCTTCCAGTCTGAACGCTTGCACCCGGCACCGCCGGGACAGACCCCATATTCAGACCTGAAAGGCCAATCATGCGCCAGTTTCTTTTCGCTTCGGCGGCAACCCTGCTGCCCCTGTTTTCCATTTCCAGTGCCGGTGCCCATGCCGTGCTGGAGACCCCTGCCGCCAAACCCGGCAGCTACAAGGCCGTGCTCGTCATTCCTCACGGGTGCGCCGGACAAGCCACCAATTCGGTGCATGTCGAGGTTCCGGAAGGGTTCATATCGGTGAAGCCGATGCCGAAGCCCGGTTGGACCATCAATGTCGAGACCGGCGACTATGCAAAATCCTACTCTTCCCACGGGAAGCCGGTTATGAGCGGCGTGAAAGCCGTCAGTTGGAGCGGCGGCGACCTGCCGGATGATCAATTCGACGAATTCTCCTTGCGCGGCACCTTGTCCGGGGTGGAAGCAGGCGAAAAGCTCTTCTTCAAGACCGTTCAGAAATGCGCCGACGGCGAAGTGACCTGGACCGACATTCCGGCCGAAGGGCAGGATGCGCACGCGCTTGAGAACCCCGCACCCGGCCTGACGATCCTGGCTGCGGAACCGGCCGCGGGGCACCACGGCCATGGTGCTGCACAGGCGCACGAGCATATGGGTGCGGCACAGGCCCATGATCATATGGCCCTAGCACAGGTTGCGGCCGGCGATCTCAGGATCACGGAGGCGCGCGCACGCGCCATGCTGCCCGGACAACCGTCTGGCGGCGGCTATCTTACCATCGAAAACACCGGCGACGCGTCTGACCGGCTCGTCGGCATCTCGTCTTCCGCCGCCGGCAAGGTGGAAGTGCATACGATGGAGATGAAGAACGATGTGATGGTCATGCGTCCCGTCGAGGGAGGGCTCGAAATTCCAGCAGGCGAAACCGTGACGCTGAAGCCCGGCGGGCTGCACATCATGTTCATGCAGGTGGCGAAGCCGTTTCAGGAAGGCGCTTCGGTTCCGGTGACGCTGGAGTTCGAGAAAGCCGGAAAAGTGGAACTGGAACTGGCTGTAGGCTCGGCCCGCGGCGACGGACCGGCCATGGATCACTCCGGCCACAGCCACGGCAAATAAGCCCGGTTCCCTGTCTCTTCGGTTCAATCTTCCTGTTTTCCCGCATCCATGCGGACCTGGATGATTTTACCTGACAACTCCTTCAAGCGGCGAGGCCGGTTTTGGGCCTCGCCGTTTCATTTCGGGTCTCGTTCCTCAATGTCCGGTTCGGTCGGGCGGTGCACCAACGAGACCAGTACGAAAGAGATGATCATCAGAAGATACCAGGCCCCCAGTTTGCCGAGCGAAACCGGGGTCCAGCTATGGGACTGGGAAGGGTAGATCCAGGCGCGCGACCATGTGCCGATATTCTCAGCGAACCAGATGAAGAGTGCAACCAGGAGAAACCCCAGCAGCAGTGGCATCCGGTGACGAAAGCGGAACACCCGGTAGTGCACCACCGTGCGCAGATAAAGCACTGCCGTCAGCGCAAACAGGCCATAGCGGATATCCACCGTGTAGTGGTGGGCGAAGAAGTTCACATAAATTCCGACCGCCAGCAGGACCGTCGTCCATAATGGCGGGTAATTCGTGTAGCGCATGTCGAAAATGCGGCTGACACGCGCCAGATAGGAACCCACCGCCGCGTACATGAAACCGGAAAACAGCGGCACGGGGCCGATGTGGAAGAAGCTGTCCTCGGGATAAATCCATGAGCCGACCGAGGTCTTGAAAACCTCCATCGCCGTGCCGACCACATGGAAAATCAGGATGACCTTCGCTTCGGAAAAGGTTTCAAGCCGGCCAGCCAGCATGGCGACCTGAATGCCGAGCGCGGCCAGAAAGAGAAAATCGTAGCGCGCGAGCAGCGCATCCCTGGGCCATACATAGTGGGTCGCGATGATCAACGCGAGGAGCAGACCGCCGAAGAGGCAGGCCCACGCCTGTTTCAGGCCGAAGACGAGGAACTCGACCAGAGCGCCCGAAAGGCCGTGGCGCGGCAGCGCGTCGAGCACCCGGTGCGCGGCCGCATCGATGCGCGCCTCAAGCGACGTAAAGCGACGCATGCGGTCAGGTCCCGATCACCGAGCGCAGGAAAGAGGCGAGGTCGTCGGTGACGAAATCGACATCGTCCTCCTCGTCCGCATCCTGTTCCCATATTTCGGAAAAAGTGGGTTCAAAGTTGTTCGGCACCACAAGGACCGTTGTCATGCCGCTCTTCTTGGGCACGGCAAGATTGCGCGCCAGATCCTCGAACATCGCCGCATTCGGACCGGCCACCCGGTGCAGAGCCATGAAGCGGTCATAGGTGGCAGCCGCAGGTTTTGGCACAAGGCCTGCGGCAACGATGTCGAAAATATCGTCGAACTGGTCGAGCACGCCCAATTGGCGCGCGGTGCGCTCGGCATGGCCCCGGTCGCCATTGGTGAAGATGAACTTGCGGCCGGGCAGAGCCTTGATCGCCTCGCCAAGGCTCGGATCGGGCGCGACCCAGGAATAATCGATGTCGTGCACCTTCTGCAGGAAATCGTCGGGGTCTATCTCATAACGCGTCATCAGCCCGTTCAACGTGGTGCCATATTCGCGATAAAGCTCCTTCTGCAGGCTGCGCGCCTCCTCCCGGTTCATCTGCAGAAGATCCGAGACATAGGCCGTCATGCGCACATCGATCTGCGAGAACAGATTGGTGTGATGGGGATAGAGCGTGTTGTCGAGGTCGAACACCCAGTCGGTGATATGGGCGAAGCGCTCGCGGGAGGGTTGATTTGTCATGACATCCTTATGGCAAGCCCCATGGCTGCGTGCAATCTCCGCAGGGTTGCCCGAATGCTTCTGGCATCAGGGCCTCCCCGGTTCTGGACCACAGCTTCCCCGCCCCCTGCCCCTTGCCGCCTTACGCATAGCGGCAGAACAGGCATTCCATGGAATTATGGATCCCGATAACAATTGCCGCCGCCTTCCTGCAGAACCTGCGTTCCGTGGGGCAAAAACATCTCAAAGGCGTGCTGGGTACAACCGGCGCGACCTTCGTTCGTTTCGGTTTCGGCATGCCCTTCGCCATTCTGCTCGTGGCCTGCCTGCATCGCTTCGCCGGTTTTCCGATTCCTGCGCTCAACGGCACCTTTCTCACCTGGATCGTGATCGGCGGACTTGGCCAGATTGCGGCGCAATTCCTGCTGATCTATCTTTTTTCTTTCCGGAATTTCGCGGTGGGTACCGCCTATTCGCGCACGGAGCCCGCGCAGGCCGCGATTTTCGGCCTCGTTCTTTTGGGAGAAGTCGTACGGCCGGGCGCTTTGCTTGCCATCGCCGTCACCGTGGTGGGGGTAATGCTGATCTCGGTGGCTCGCGTGACGATGAGCTGGCGCAATCTGTTCGCCTCGCTCGTCAGCCGCAACGCGCTCATCGGACTTGCCTCCGGCACGCTGTTCGGCGTTGCGGCGGTCGCCTATCGCGGCGCGTCCCTCTCGCTCGGCGGACCGAACTATCTTATGCAGGCAGCCATGACGCTGGCCGTCACCATCTCGTTTCAGACGCTGATCATGCTGGCCTACATGCTTTGGAAGGACAGTTCCGAGGTGGTCCGCATCGCCAAGGCCTGGAAGCCTTCGCTCTTCGTCGGCTTCGTCGGGGCATCTGCATCACTCGGCTGGTTCTCGGCCATGACATTGCAGCAAGCCGCGATCGTGAAGGCGCTGGCGCAGATCGAGATGATCTTCACATTCGCGTCCTCGGTTTTCATCTTCAAGGAACACATCAACAGAACCGAAGTTGCCGGCTGCGCGTTGATTGTGGCGGGCATTTTGCTTTTGGTTATCGTCGGATAGGAAAGGGCCGCCCACCCCACCCGGCGGCCCCTCGGCGAAACTCGTTCGCCTTCCCCCAAAGCGCGCAATCTTTTGGACTAGCTCTGCGCACGTCAGGTCTTCGATTTCACCGCGTCCCTCGCGACCACCTTCTGCCTCCGAGAGATGCGGCTTAAATGCTTCCGTTCGACCGGAAACGCTTCAGCGAACCACGATGCGGATCGTGTCCTGATAACGGTTGACCTCCTCACCCTTGGCGATGCCCGTCGCGTTGATGGCGCGTGTGGGCACCCGCTTGCCGCACTGGCGGCTGTTGCGACTGGACGGACCGCCATCAGAATAGCGCACCACCTTCGATTTCGGCAGTCGCGGCGCAAGGGCCGCGAAGCTCGGCGGCGTTCCCCCGCAGCCTTCGGCGCGATAGGCCGTCAGATGCCGCGTCTGCCCCACCGAAAGCTCGACGGTCTTGTCCACATTGCCGGCGCTGACGCAGCCCGACACGGAGAGAGCGGCAAGGCCGGCCAGCAGGATTTGTACAGTTTTCATAAGCGCTTCCCTCATCTTTGGGTGAAGGGTCTGACCCGCTCTTTCCTCGCGAAACGAAGCTGAGCCTCCCCACGCCGCGAATAGACCGCTCAACCTGCGCGCGCGCCTACTGAAAAATCGGGCCATTCTCGGAAAAACCGGAAAATTCGGGCTTCTTTCCATTCCGATTCCGGGCGAAGGCCGATAGCTTCAAAGCACTGGCCATGGGGAAGAATCGCGACTGCGGGAGACTATCGTGACTGCGGGAGACTGGGGCGGCTATAGCTGCTGGCACCGATTGTTCGATGAAGTCTGCAACCGGCGGGGGCATTTTGACAATCAGGCTCTCGCAGCAGAGATGTGCCGCCTTTCGGGCCGCAGCAGCAAGGAAGATTTCGATGCCGCCAAGAAGAAGCTGCGTCAGTGGCGCGCGGGCAAACGCCTGCCGCTGCGCCGAAATCTGGCAGCGGTCTCGCAAGCCCTGGCGGTGCAGGACGACCCCGAACTCAAACACAACTGGGAACGCCTCTATTCCGTAGCGCAGTTTCGCCAGCGCCCTGTCGATCATCAGCATGATCCGCTTTCAGCCGCATCGGCGCCGGATAGCGGAAGCCGGAAGATCAATCGTTGGGACATGCTGGCGGCCGTCTCCGTTCTGGGCATCAGCGCCAGCGTTGTCGCAGCAGCCTTCGAGCGATCGGCAATGCAGGAGGTGGGATATGCAGCACATGTCCGCATGCCCCTGGGCGATACGCGGCTCGTGCATGGCGAACATGGAAGTTGCGACGGTTCTCCGCCCGCATGGGAGGCGCTTGTGCCCGATTTGCCCGAGAGCACCCTTGGAACATTCAGCGATGGCGGCCTCGCTGCGAAGATGGTCAATGTCTGCGGTAGGGAAATGACGGTGCGGGCGATACGCTTCACAGCCACATCGGCCGGCATGGAGGATGTTACCCTGCTCCAGGACCCGATGCGCTTCGAGGTTCTCCAGACCTACGAAATTCTCCCGCTGGACTTCACGGATGAGAAAGGACGGCAATAATGCGCGCACTTGAAGACATCGATCGCTGGCACGAACTTTTCGATGCGTTGTGCGAACGCGCCGGTTTCTCCGACACGGCCTCGCTTGCCGCCAGCTATTGCCAGCTGACGCGCGGCAACGGCCAGCATCAGTTCGAGACCGCGGTGCGCAACCTGAACAACTGGCGCACCGGCCGCCATATTCCCCGGCAGCGCAGCATGCGCATTCTGGCGGAAATTCTGGGCGTCGATGAAGACCCGAACCTGCTCGCCCAGTGGAACAGGCTTTACCGCAGTGCCAGGCAGGCGGAGCCGGAGGAGGTGATGGAAGACGACATGCCGGCGAAAGCCGCTCCATCGCCTGGCCGGAAGCAGACGCTTTCGGGGTGGTTTCTCCTGCCGGCAATGGCTGTGGGCGCCCTCATCTTCTTTCTTGGAATGGCGACCGGTGCGATGATCACATCGGACTGGCGCCCTTGGGGCGGCGGCCCCGCCGATGACGCTCCACTCGTCTTCTACGAGCCCGAGTTGCAGATGACCGTCGGCGAAAGCCGCATCATTCACGGAGAGCGGGGCGATTGCGGAAAACTGCCCCGCGAATGGGGCGAAATCTGGAACGGGTTGGCGCCCTCCAGGCTCGGCATCTATTCGGATGGCGGGCTGGTGCGCAGGAACTCGAAATACTGCAAGGGAATAACACCAGCACGCGGCATTCGCTTTACCGCTACCGCGCCCGGCACGGAAACGCTTCACATTTCCGGTGACATGATCAAGCTGACCGTAGTGGAGTAAGCCACGCACTGAGGCGCTGCATTTGCAAAAAGTGCAGCCCGAACATAAGGATGGCCGGCGCACGATCGCTTCCGTGCAATCACGGCTTACATCTCAGCCGCGACAAACCGCGCCTATGCGGTGTGTTTCATGCGGTTTGATTGACTTTTGGCCCGCCTCTCCCTATAAGCCCGGCCACGCTTGGGTCTTGTATCCGGCGGCGCGTTGTCGTGCCCTCGGTCTGGCTCCAAAAGCGAAAGCTCCTGTTCAAGAAACAGAATAAAGAAGGGCCGCACTCCGCGGTATTAAAACAAATGAAGCGTACTTATCAGCCCTCGAAAATCGTCCGCAAGCGTCGGCACGGCTTCCGTGCCCGCATGGCTACCGTCGGCGGCCGCCGCGTGATCGCAGCACGCCGTGCCCGTGGCCGCAAGCGGCTTTCCGCCTAAGCGCTGGAGGCGAGGCCGGAAGAATGGCGGACCGGCCAGCCCCGCAGCATCCGGCGCGCCTCAGGAAGCGCGCCGAGTTTCTGGCTGTCCGCCGCGGTGAAAAACGGCGTGGACGGCTTTTTCTGCTGGAGGTGCTGGATCGCGGCGACGAGGATGCGCCCCGGCTCGGCATCACGGTAACCAAGAAGGTCGGCAATGCGGTCGTCAGAAACCGTGTGCGCCGGCGCATCAAGGAAGCCTGCCGCATTCATGCAATCCATGACATGGCGGCCGGCAGGGACTATGTGATCGTGGCGCGGCGCGCGGTGCTAGACGCGCCGTTCGCCTCCCTGAAAGACGAGCTTTCCCGCCGTATCGCAGACCCTGCCGAGGGGCGTGGAAAAGGCTGAGGACCTGATGGACAACAACCGCAATTTTCTCATCACGATCGCGCTTTCTGTGCTGATCCTGACCGTATGGCAGATCTTCTACATGAATCCGCGCATTGAGAGCCAGCGCGAAGCGACACGCATCGAGGCCGAACAGCAGGCTGCGACGCAGACCCCGTCGGCCAGTGGTGAGCATGCAGACATTCCCTCGGCGGCAGGAACGAGCGGCAACGCCGCCGTTCCCGGCGGCTCCGCGGTTGCCCAGGCCCCGGCCACCCGCGAGGAAGCGGTTGCCGGCTCCAACCGCGTGAAGATCGAGACGCCGCGCCTGTCCGGCTCGCTCAACCTGACCGGCGCGCGCCTCGACGATCTGCTCCTCAAGGACTACCGGGTGACGGTGAAAAAGGATTCGCCGAACATCCAGCTTCTCAACCCGTCCACTCTGCCGGACGGCTACTATGTGGAAACCGGCTATGTGGGCGATACCGCGCTTGGAACGATGCCCGGCCCATCGACCGAGTGGGCGGTCTCCGAAGGCGACGTCCTCACGCCATCTACCCCCGTGACGCTGAGCTTCACCAATGAGAAGGGCCTGACCTTCAAGCGCAAGATCAGCGTCGACGAGAACTATATGTTCACGGTCGCCGACACGATCGAGAATGCGACGGGTGCAGCGATCGAGGTGCGCAGCTACGGCCGCACCACGCGCATCGGCACGCCCAAGACTGCCGGCATCTACATCCTTCATGAAGGCCTCATCGGCGTGACCGGTGAGGAAGGACTGCAGGAAATCAAATATTCCAAGCTGGAGGAAGAAAAGCGCATCACCCCCGGCAAATCCTCGGACGGCTGGCTCGGCATGACCGACAAATACTGGGCCGTAGCCATGGTTCCGCGATCGGGTCGCGAATTCCAGCCGCGCTTCAGCTACTCGGGCGACGGCACGCCGCGCTACCAGTCAGACTTCCTGTCCGATCCGATCCCGGTCGATGCCGGCGCTTCGGCCACTAGCGAAACGCTGATCTTCGCCGGCGCCAAGGAAGTCGCACGCATCAATGACTATGAAGAGCAGAACGGCATTCGCCAGTTCGATCTCCTGATCGACTGGGGCTGGTTCTACTTCATCACCAAGCCGATGTTCTGGCTGATCGATACGTTGTTCAAGCTGCTCGGCAATTTCGGCCTGGCAATCCTCGGCACCACGGTTATCGTCAAGCTCATCTTCTTCCCGCTCGCCAACAAATCCTACAAGTCCATGGCGAACATGAAGAAAGTTCAGCCTGCCATGATGGAAATCCGCGAAAAATATGCGGATGACAAAATGAAGCAGCAGCAGATGATGATGGAGCTCTACAAGAAGGAGAAGATCAATCCGCTGGCCGGCTGCTGGCCGGTGCTGATCCAGATCCCCGTCTTCTTCTCGCTGTACAAGGTGCTCTACGTCACGATCGAAATGCGCCATGCGCCTTTCTTCGGCTGGATTCAGGATCTTTCGGCCCCCGATCCGACGTCGCTCTTCAACCTGTTCGGCCTGTTGCCCTATGACGTGCCGAGCTTCCTGATGATTGGTGTCTGGCCGCTCATCATGGGCATCACGATGTTCCTGCAGATGCGCATGAACCCGACCCCGCCCGATCCGACGCAGGCCATGATCTTCACCTGGATGCCCGTGATCTTCACCTTCATGCTGGCCACCTTCCCGGCTGGTCTGGTGATCTACTGGGCCTGGAACAACTTCCTTTCCATCGTCCAGCAGGGTGTGATCATGAAGCGCCAGGGCGCCAAGATCGAGCTCTGGGACAATCTGATAGGGTTGTTCAAGAAGAAGCCTAAACCGGCGGAATGAATGTTTCGAAAGGCCCGCTTCGGCGGGCCTTTTTCTTTGTGGGCGTCTATGATCGTCCGCCCGATCGGTCCGAGCATCCCGGACTGCCTTGCGGCTTCTTTGTCAGCGATCCAGCATCTCGCGCAGCGCCATTGCGGTAAAGCGGTTGACGAGCCTGCGCCCGCCCTCCTCGTCCGTCTGAATGGCAAGCCGCATCGTGGCTTCGCCAAGATGCATGATGAGAAGGGAACTATCTGCAATCTCCTGTGCATCTCGCCCGGATGTGACGCGCGATATCGCTGCTGCGAGCGTTGCGCCATTGGCGCACACATCTTCGAAATCGAGTGCATTGAGCGCCTTGTCGGCCTGTGTTCCCGACCAGATGTCGCGCATGACCGGTTCCGCCAGAAACATGGCGTAATAGGTCTCCACCAGGCCCGTGAAAGCCTGCGCCAGCTCCTCCGGCGTCGAGACCGCATCCAGGGCCTCGCAGATGCATTCACGTCCCTGCGCGTTGTAATGCTCGGCCAGCGTGCGGATGATCGCCGCCTTGTCCGGAAAATACTGATAGAGCGACCCGATCGAGATGCCGGCCTTCTGCGCCACCTCGCTCATCTTCATCTGTTCGCTGCCTGATGCCGCGATGATCTCAGTCGCAACGGCCAGAATCCGCTCCACACGCTCGCGGCTGCGTTTCTGGCTCGGGTTGCGCCGTGCCGCAGGCATCGCCTCATCCAGTCGCACCGTTTCCATAAGCTCTCCCCATCTTCGCTTGACACCAATAATATGAGAGTTTATCACTTTTGCAAATATGAGTATTCCTCATCTTTTTCAATGGAGGCCGAAATGACAGCTATTGCGGATGTGCAGAAACGCACAGTCCTGGTCACTGGCGGAACCGGAAAGACAGGCAGACGCGTCGTGCAGCGGCTGCAAGCCCAATGCATTCCCGTGCGGATCGGCGCACGCAATGCCGGACCTGGCTTCGATTGGAACGACCCCGAGAGCTGGGCGCGGGCGGTGGATGGCGTTTCAGCGGTCTATCTGAGCTATTCTCCCGACCTCGCGCTGCCTGGCGCGGCTGAAACGGTCGAAGCTTTCGCCCGTTTCGCCGCGGAACGCGGGGTGCGGCGCCTTGTGCTTTTGTCCGGCCGCGGCGAGGAGGGAGCACGCCATGCCGAGGAACTGTTCATGGCGCTTGGGGAGGAAACCGGGACCGCATGCACCGTGCTGCGGGCGAGCTGGTTCTTTCAGAACTTCTCAGAAAGCTTTCTGGCCGAGGCGGTGCAGGCAGGACATGTGGCGCTTCCGGTTGGCGCCATGCGCGAACCCTTTATCGATGCCGAAGACATTGCCGAAGTCGCCGTCCGCGTTTTGACACAGGAGGGCCATGCCGGGAAGCGCTACGAACTCACAGGCCCGCGTCTTTTCACCTTCGCGGAAGCCGTTGAGGCCATCGCACGTGCGACGGGCCGGGACATTCCCTTCCAGGAAATCTCCGTCGAGGATTTCATTTCCGGACTTGAAGCCGAGGAAGTTCCGCAACCCTTCATCGTGCTTTTGGAGGAGCTGTTCACGCAGGTCTTCGATGGCCGGAACGAATATCTGTCGAATGGGGTGGAGGACGTGTTGGGGCGCCCACCCCGCGATTTCTCCTCCTATCTGGGCGTAACCGTGGCCACCGGCGTCTGGAATACGCCGCAACCCGCACTCTCCGCCTGAGCGCAAGCGGGGCATGCCGCTCGGGCGTGCCCTCACACTCCAGATAAATCGCTCACTCCACCTGTCTTTCACGGAAGGAAGGCCCAGCCAGCCGGCTTCTTGTTGCGGTCCCGACAACGCCTGCCGATGGCAAATGATGCGCCTGCCTGTTGACAAATTGCCCGGCAGTCGTGATGCCCTTGCATAGAGACTGGAGAACCAGCGTGAGCGTACCGCAAGAACCTGCTGCAACGAATGGAACGGAAGTGGACCGCAGCTACTTCCTGAGGCCTTGGATATTCCTGCGCGGCGCGCCGTCCATGAAATTCCTGCCGCCGGAAGGGCCACCGGAGGTGGCCTTTGCGGGGCGTTCCAATGTGGGAAAGTCCTCTCTCATCAATGCGCTTCTTGCGCAAAAAGGACTTGCCCGCACCTCCAATACGCCGGGCCGCACCCAGGAGCTGAATTTCTTCGTGCCCGATGGCTATTCCGGCGCTGAAGGCGACATGCCGCCGATCGCATTGATCGACATGCCGGGCTATGGCTTCGCCAAGGCGCCGAAGGCGCAGGTGGACGCCTGGACCGAGCTTGTTTTTTCCTATCTGCGGGGCCGGGTGACGTTGAAACGCGTGTTTCTGCTGATCGATGCGCGCCACGGCATCAAGAAAAACGACGAGGAGGTGATGGACCTGCTCGACAAGGCTGCCGTCTCCTATCAGGTCGTGCTCACCAAGGCGGACAAGATCAAGCCGCCGGCGGTGGCACGGCTGGTGGAAGAGACACATGGCCGGTTGAAAAAGCGCCCCGCCGCCTTCCCCGAACTGGTCGCGACCTCTTCAGAAAAAGGCTTGGGCATCGAAGATCTGCGCGCCGCCATCCACCGTGCGGTGGAAGGCGGATATTGAAGGCCAGCAGCCTCAGCTCGGCATGGTGGCCCCAGGCTTGAAGGTCATGGCAACGCCATTGATGCAATGGCGCTTGCCCGTGGGAGCGGGGCCGTCATCGAAAATGTGCCCCAGATGCCCGCCGCAACGGCGACAATGGCACTCCGTCCGGGTCATGAAGAAGGAGTTGTCCTCCTTCGTGCCGATGGCGTCTGGAATGGATTGCCAGAAACTCGGCCAGCCCGTGCCGGAATCGAATTTCGTTTCCGAGGAATAGACCGGCAGGTCGCAACCCGCGCAATGGAACATGCCTGCGCGCTTTTCAGTGTTGAGCGGGCTTGTGAAGGCGCGTTCGGTGTCTTCCTTGCGCAATACGGCGAATTGCTCAGGGGTCAGCACCTTGCGCCATTCATCCTCGGATCTGGTGATCTCGAAGGTTTCGGCCATGGCCTTGCCGCCTGGCCGGTTTCGCATGGTGAAAGCCCCGCCCATCAGCGCCACCGCGGCGCCAGCCGTTCCATAAAGAAAATTCCGGCGTTTCATCATCTTCTCCCAGATCGGTTCACCGTTTCACGAAAACCCTGAACCGACCTATCTCTTTGTTTTTCCTCATTTATGCAGACGTCAGGTGATTTCACCTGACTGCAAAATGCTCTGGAACCGCAAAATGCCTTGGCGGATCTTGTGAGGGAATTTAAGCCCGTCGCTCATCACCACCAAGTCAAGGTGCCGTGAGGCTCGCGTGTCCGGGGGCGGACCAGCCGCCCCCGGAGTGCAGAAGGTCTGCGATCGCTCGGTTCTCTACAAGCCGCGATCAGGCCTTGGGCAGGAGAACCGTGTCGATAACGTGGATCACGCCGTTGGATTGCTCCACATCGGCGATGGTCACCGTGGCGACATTGCCGTTCTCATCGGTCAGCGTGATCTTGTCGCCATCCATCTTTGCCTGCAGCGTGCAACCGCCAACGGTCTTGACCGGATGGTCGCCATTGTCGTCGGCAATCATCTTGGCGATTGCGGATGACATGGCATCCGCCGCCACCACATGACAGGTCAGCACCTTGGTGAGCTGATCCTTGTTTTCCGGCTTGAGCAAGGTGTCGACCGTGCCCGCCGGCAGCTTCTCGAAGGCTTCATTGGTGGGAGCGAAAACCGTGAAAGGCCCCTTGCCGGACAGCGTGTCCACGAGGCCTGCAGCCTTCACGGCAGCGACAAGAGTGGTGTGGTCCTTGGAGTTGACCGCGTTCTCCACGATGTTCTTGTTGGCATACATCGCGGCGCCGCCGACCATCGGGTTTTCGGCAAGGGCAGCGCCGGTGAAGGCGAGAGCGAGCGAGCCGGCGAGAAGCGAAGCGGTGATCTTACGCATGTTTAAACTCCTTGGTTCGTTACGAGCCGCCTTGAATGGCCGGCCCTTGAGGGAACACGGGGAGTTACGAGCCTGTGCGCAGCAGAGTTTCAGGGCCCGCGAACTTTTTTTCGCGGGAATGAAAGACAATCAGATATCCCTGAGATCACCTGCAGCAACGACCGGCCCCGTGGGAGCGCCCGAAGGCGAACCGCCAAGGGGTTCCGCGGTGATGGCGAAGACCGCGCCGCGCCGCAACGCCTCGCCCAGCGCGCCACTGAGCGAGATATGAACGCTGGCGCCTGAGGGAATAACGCCGAGTGATATGGGGGGCTCGTCGCCCTCGATTGCCCAGAGTTCGAAATCGCGCCCTTGCGGCCGCTCCCCCGAAACATGCGAGAGCGCGACGTCGCGTGTCGCGTCGTCATAAACGGCGAGATAGCGCACATCGCTATCGTCATGGGTGAGCGAGGCGACGAAACGCAGCCTGCTATCCTGTTCGCCTGGCCGCCAGCCCGATCCGTTCAGCGCAAGGCCGCCGACGATCACAAGCCCCAGGAGCGCAGCCACAGCCGCACCGCGCCAGAAGGCCAGGCTCTCCCAGAGGCCCGGTTTCCGCGCCGCATGGGCCGTCTCGAACAGGCGTTCATCCAGCGCGGCCTTCACAGTCTCTGGTGGTGGCACCGGGGCAAAGCCTTCAGCCATCGGCGCAAGGCGGGCCTCCCATTCCTCCACCAGCCGGGCGAAGGCCCGATCATCGTCGATGCGCCGCGAAACCTGCGCGCGCTCCTCGGCCGGCAGAACGCCGAGAACATATTCGGCAGCGACGAGATCGTCGTCCCGTCCGTTCTGTTCCTCTACCGTCATTGTTCCAGGCATTCCCTGAGTTTAAGAAGGCTGCGGCGCAGCCAGGTTCGCATTGTGTTCAACGGCACACCGAAGCGTTCGGCGAGTTCGGCATAGCTGTCGCCATCAAGATAGGCGCCGCGTACGGCTTTCGCACGCTCGGTTTCCAGCTCATCGAGGCACATGTCGATGCGCCGCTTCTCGCCCGCCGCAACGGCACTCGCCTCCGGTCCGGGTGCCGGGTCGGCAATGTCGGTGGCCTCGTCGATCTCGCCTGCAGGGGCCTTACGGGTTCGCAGGCGGTCTATCGCATGGTTTCGCGCGACAGCCACCAGCCAGGAAATCGGGCTGAGGTCCGATGCCGCAAAACGATCGGCCTTGGTCCATATCTTCACATAGATTTCCTGCAACGCCTCTTCGGCTTCCGCCCTGTCCTGCAAGACACGAAGACAGACGCCAAAAAGTTTCGCGCTGGTGTAGCGATACAGGAGATCGAAGGCCGCGCGCTCCTTGAGCGCTGTCCGGAAAATCAGCTTGGTTATCTCGTCCGGCGTCATTGAGCCCGTGCGCTGCCTTCTGGCGTTCAAGGAGGGCCGTTCCGCCGGCCGTGAAGATTGACGCAAGAATAGGGCGCTGCCTGCCGGCGGCAACCGGGGGCCTGCTTTTTTGTCTCCTGTTCGGCTCTGGACGTTTCACTCGCTTTGAAAATGCTCTATGAAACCGCGACCTTTTTCCCGGGGAAGATCGGCGATGACGGATATTTTGGAAACGGCGGCGGCTCAGGCACAGATTCTTTCGGCAGCCCTGCCCTTCATGCAGCGCTACGAGAACAAGACCGTTGTGGTGAAGTATGGCGGACACGCCATGGGCGACATCGAGCTCGGCCGTGCCTTTGCCCGCGACATCGCCCTTCTGAAGCAATCCGGCGTCAGCCCCATCGTCGTTCACGGCGGCGGGCCGCAGATTGCGGCCATGCTGAAGAAGATGGGCATAGAATCCAAGTTCGAGGGCGGCCTTCGCGTCACCGACCAGAAGACTGTCGAGATCGTGGAAATGGTGCTCGCCGGCTCCATCAACAAGGAAATCGTGGCGCTCATCAATGCCGAGGGCGAATGGGCCATCGGCCTTTGCGGCAAGGACGGCAACATGGTGTTTGCCGAAAAGGCGCACAAAACCATGGTCGATCCCGATTCCAATATAGAGCGCGTGCTCGATCTCGGTTTCGTGGGAGAGCCGGTCGAGGTCGACCGCACGCTGCTCGACCTTCTCGCACATTCCGAGATGATCCCGGTTCTGGCGCCCGTGGCACCCGGCCGCGACGGCCACACCTACAACATCAATGCAGACACCTTTGCCGGTGCAATTGCCGGTGCGGTGCGCGCCACGCGCCTCCTCTTCCTGACCGACGTGCCGGGCGTGCTCGACAAAGACAAGAACCTCATTGACGAACTGACTGTTTCCCAGGCGCGCGCGCTGATCAAGGATGGAACCATCTCGGGCGGCATGATCCCCAAGGTGGAAACCTGCATCCAGGCCATCGAACGTGGCGTGGAAGGCGTGGTTATCCTGAACGGAAAGACGCCGCATTCCGTCCTGCTCGAACTGTTCACCGAGCATGGCGCAGGCACGTTGATCGTTCCCTGATCGAAAAATGAATTTTTGCTCTTGACCTGGAGTTCGCTCCAGCCGGTAGATGCATGTGTGCAGATCATGGAGATGCACACATGCAAGAGCACGACATCATCGAAACATTCCCAGCGCCCCTGAAGGCCGGCGCGCCTGAAGCTGCGGCTTGCCTTGTTGCAGAGGATGCGGCTTTCGCCTGCGTTCGCGCCACGCCGGACGCATCGGAGAAGACGTCATGAAGATAGGTGAAGTGTCCAGGCTGAGCGGCTTCAGCATCGACACGCTGCGCTATTACGAAAAGATGGGACTGATCGATCCGCCATGGCGCGAAAGCGGTCGCCGCGCCTACGACCGTGACATTCTCGGCTGGCTGAATTTTCTCAAGGCGCTGAAGGCCACGGGCATGCCGCTGGCCGATGTGGAAACATACGCGCGGCTTCGCCGTGAGGGCGAGATCACGTCGGCCGAACGCCGTGAGATGCTGGAACGCCAGCGCGAGATCGTTCGCGAAAGGATCGAGGAGCTGACCGATTGCATGCAGCTGCTCGACTACAAGATTGCCAATTACGTCGAGATCGAAGCGCGCCATCAGGCCGCCGATCGCGCCAGAAACTCTTAAGGAAACTGACAATGAGTATCGAACGGAACGCGCTGGAAAAGGGCCGCGCTATCGCCCGGAACCTCAACCCGGACCTGGAGGAAGTTCTGGCCGAACGCTACGACGCCGATCTGCCGGGCTTTGCCGAAACGCTGATCGAATCCGCTTATGGAAGGCTCTATGCCCGTGAGGGCCTCGACCTGAAGACGCGTCAGCTGGCCACCGTGGCAGCCCTCACCGCGATTGGAGGCCAGACCGGACCGCAGCTCAAGGTGAATATCGAGCACACGCTCGCGGCAGGCGCCAGCGAACGTGAGGTACTCGAGGTCATTCTCCAGATGGCCGCCTATGGCGGTTGGCCGGCAGCGATAAACGGCATCAACGCCGCCCGCGAGCTGTTTGCCGAACGAACCGCCGAACCGCGCGCTTCCGCTTGGGATACCCAGTAAGCGAGCAAGACGGCACGAGATGGACGCGCTGCTCAGGCCAAAATGAACTGAAGCGGTTCAGCATTTCAAGAAAACGCTGAACCGCTTCAGATTCTTGTCTTCCCCGCATTTTTGCGGACGCCAGGCAAATTCGCCTGACTGCAAAATGCTCTAACTTTTGTTTTCCGCATTTTGCGGACGCCAGGCAAATTGGCCCGACTGCAAAATGCTTTAGCGCCGACGCTCCATGCCCTGGCGGAACTGTTCGAAAATATTCTCCACACCGCGTTCGTAATCGTCACGTGTCTTGCGGCCCGTTTCGAACATCTGGCCGAAGAGATCGTCATAGGGGTTGCGGGCGCGGCCGCTCGGGTTCACTTCAGGCTCTGGTTGCGCGCGGCGCTGAGGTTGCTGCTGAGTACGGCCCGAAGGCTGCGCGTTCTTCAGAAACTCGTCGAAAATCTGGCCCAGCGGGTTGTCGCCCTGACCGCCGGATGGCGCCTGCCGGCCCGCCGCGTCTCCCATACCCCCACCGAACATGCCTTCGAGAATCTGACCGAGTGGATTGTCGGAAGGGCTCATGCCCGAGGGCGTGCGCCCGCGCGGCTGCGCCGTCTGTCCGCCACCCTGGTTCATCTGGCGCATCATCTGTTCCATCAGGTCGCCCAGAATGCCACCGCCACCGGCCTGCGCCTGCTGGCGGCTTGCTGCCTGCATCTGCCCTGTGGACTGCTGGAAGAGGCCGCCCATGATCATGGAGGCGAGCGCGGGCAACATCTGCTTCAACACGCTTTCGCTGATGCCCGTCGCCTGTGCGGCATGGCTTGCAACGGCACGGCTCACATCCTTGGAACCGAAAAGATGGCCCAAAATGCCATTGCCTTCCGCCATGCCCTCCGGAGTCATTGCGCGGGTGGCATCCTCGAAGTAGCGGGCGTGCTGGCCCGAGGCGAGCGCAGAGAGAAAATTGCCGGCGTCATAAGGATCGGCTGCATTGCGCTTCAACCCCTGGCTGAAGGCGGGAAGCAGAGCTTCCATGGCTTCCTGCACCTGCGTCTGGGAAAGTCCGAACTGGTTCGCGAGCCTGTCGACGCCCTGCCCCTGTCCGGCATTGTTGAGCATTTCAAACAAGGGAAGCATGCGGTCTCTCCTTCGAGGGTAAGGGCAAGGACAACGGAATGTCAGGGCCGGGACGATAGCAGACCGTTCCAGAATGCAGTAGCGAAAATGACGGACTTCTGCCTGCGCTCAATAGGCCTGTTCGAGGAAAACCGGCTCGATGGAACCACCCCAGCGTGTGTTGAATGCACTGGCCAGTTCTTCGGCACTCGTCGTTCCGCGGGCCACGATCTCATCGAGCGGGTTGAGGAAGCTCGTCTCATCGTAGCCTTCGCGGTTCATGCGATGACGGTTCTTCAGGCCGATCCGCGAAATGCGCAGGGTTTCGCGCGCCACTTCGCGCAGATCGTGATTGCGCAAACGCGCCGACAGCCCCTCGCGCGGAACGGCATCACGCATGGCCTGCACCTCCTCGAAGGACCAGTCGCGCGTCAGGTCCTCGGCGGCGTCCAAAGCCTCATCGTCATAGAGAAGCCCCACCCAGAAGGCCGGCAGTGCACAGATGCGGCGCCATGGACCGCCATCGGCGCCACGCATTTCCAGGAACCGCTTCAGGCGCACATCGGGAAACAGGGTCGAGAGATGGTTCGACCAGTCGCCTATGGTCGGCAGTCCGTCAGGCACCTTGTCCTTTAATGCGCCGGCCATGAACTGGCGGAAGGTGATGTCTGTGCAATCGCGATAGCGCCCCTCGCGGATTATGAAATACATGGGCACATCGAGGGCCCACTCCACATAGTCGGCGAAACCGAAATCCGGAGAAAATGCGAACGGCAGGAGCCCCGAGCGCTGATTGTCGGTATCGTGCCAGATTTCACCCCGCCATGATTGCAAGCCATTGAGGCGGCCTTCGGTGAAAGGCGAATTGGCAAACAGGGCCGTAGAAAGCGGCTGCAACCGCTGCGCCACCTGCATCTTGCGGCGCATGTCGCTCTCGGAGGAGAAATCCAGGTTCACCTGGATCGTACAGGTGCGGTACATCATGTCCAGGCCGCGGCTGCCCACCTTGGGCATGTAGGCGGTCATGATCTGGTAACGCGACTTGGGCATGCGCGGCGTTTCGGCCAGTGTCCATTTGGGGCTACCGCCGAGCCCCAGAAAACGGATGCCGAGCGGCTCTGCGATCTCGCGCAGCTGCGCAAGATGGGCATTCCCCTCGCGGCAGGTCTGATGCAGCGTTTCGAGCGGCGCGCCGGAAAGCTCGAACTGCCCGCCCGGCTCCAGCGAAATTGCGCCCTGTCCTGTCGGCTCCACTAAACCGATGATGTTGCCTGCATCGTCAATCGGGTCCCAACCCAGAACGCGCTGCATGCCTTCAAGGATTGCCTTGATTCCATTTTCGCCCTCATAGGGAACCGGACCATGGCCATCGATATAGAAAGGAAACTTCTCATGCTCCGTGCCAATGCGCCACTTCTCACGGGGTTTGCAGCCCTTGGCGATATCGGCAATGAGGTCTTCGACCCCTTCGATCGGCCTTTCGTCAGTGGTATCGCGGGCCATGATGGTTCTCCTGACAAATTTTCAGGCCGACAGATGGCCTAACCCACCAAACAGGTTCAAGCGAAAAGTTTTAAGCCAGCCTCAAGATAATTTGACGCGCCTTCATTTCCAGTCGCCGATGGCGGCCTGAATGACGGCGAGAGCGGCAACGGCAGCCGTATCGGCGCGCAGGATTCGAGGCCCAAGGGGTATCGCCGTCACGAAGGGCAAGCCATGCAGCGTGGCCCGCTCGGCCTCGGAAAATCCACCTTCAGGGCCGACCAGCAAGGCCAGCCTCTTTTCGGCAATCTTCGACAATGCAGGCAATGGATTGTCGCTCTCCGCCCCCTCGTCGCAGAAGATCAGCCGGCGCTCCGGCTCCCACCCGGCCAGAAGCCGGTCGAGCTTCACCGGTTCACGCAATTCCGGCAGCGCAAGAATACCGCATTGCTCAGCCGCCTCCATAGCATTCGTTTGCAGCCGATCCATGCCAGGTTTGGCGACCTGGGTGTGCTGGGTAATCACCGGCTGCAGCACGCCGGCTCCCATCTCCACGGCCTTCTGGACGAGATAATCGAGACGGCCCTTCTTGAGCGGGGCGAAACAATAGACGAGATCGGGCAGAGGCGACTGCGCCCGCGCCTGGTCCGCTACACGCAGCTTCACGGATTTGCGACCGGCTTCCTCGATACGGGCATGCCATTCGCCTTCGCGACCGTTGAACACCAGCACCTCACCGCCCTCGCGCATGCGCAGGACATTGGCGAGATAATGCGCCTGCTCGCGGCTAGTCTCCACCAGAGAGCCGGCGGCAAGCGGAGCGTCTATGAACAGACGTTGCAGTTTGTAGTTGGCACGCATGGCGGACTGATGCGGGATCGACGCACGCCCGTCAAGAGCTTCCGATACGGTCAGGTTTCGTCTTGCCCCCGTCACGTGCAGCGCTTATACGCAGCGCTCGTTTCAATCTTCCGGCCAGACGCGTCAGGGGTCCTGTTTAAGGGAGCCCGTCTCCTTTTTCGCGCTATCGCAGGGCCCCGGACCAACCGATCGGACAGAAACCATGAGCAGCCTTTATTGCGGCATCGACTTTGGCACGTCGAATTCGACCGTTGGTGTGAGCGATATGGCTCAGGCGCGCCTTCTGCCGCTGGAGGGCGAGCGGGTGACGCTGCCGAGCGCGCTGTTCTTCAGCTTCGAGAATGACGGCGTCCGCTTCGGGCGCGGCGCCATCGACAGCTATGTCGAGGGTGAGGAAGGTCGCCTGATGCGCTCCCTGAAAAGCATTCTGGGCTCGTCGCTGATGCATGAGAAGACGCGGATCCGCGCTCGTTTCATGACCTTTGCGGATATTCTCGGCCATTTCATCGGGCATCTGCGCGAAAAGCTGGAGGTGCAGACAGGGGCAGCCGCAGAACGCGCCGTTTTCGGCAGGCCGGTGCGCTTTGTCGATGAGGACGACGAAGCCGACGCGGCAGCACAGGCGATGCTGGAGCAGATCGCGCGGGCGCAGGGCTTCAGTGAAATCGCCTTCCAGTTCGAACCCATCGCGGCCGCGCTCGATTACGAACAGGGTATCGATCGGGAGGAGTTAGTGCTGATCGTCGATATCGGCGGCGGCACCTCGGACTTCTCCATCGTGCGGGTTTCGCCCGAACGCGCCCGCAAGGCCGATCGGCACGACGATATCCTCGCCTATGGCGGTGTTCACATCGGCGGTACGGATTTCGACCGGCTCTTGAGCATTGCAGAGGTGATGCCGCATCTGGGACTGGGATCGTTCACCGCCGACGGAAAACGGCAATTGCCGAAGCGACACTTCAACGATCTCGCCACCTGGCACCGCATCAACTCCCTCTACACGAGAGAGGTGATGAACGAATTGCGCCAGATCCGCTATGAAGCGGCACAGCGCGATCTCGTCGACCGGTTGATCCAGATCATTGAGGAACGTCGCGGACATTCGCTGGCGCTCGCAGTTGAACAGGCGAAGATCGATCTCACGGACGCGGACGCGGCGTTGATCAGGCTTGCCCGCTTCATCGACAGCGGCGATGTGTCTGTGACCCGCTCGGGCTTCGAGGCGGTGGTGGATGAACCGATGCAACGCCTGACCCACGCCATCGAAAACCTGCTTGCGGCGGCAGGCGTCGGGGGCGGGGAAATCGACACCGTCTTCCTGACGGGCGGCTCCAGCTCCATTCCCTATCTGCAAAGAACAGTGGCCGCGCGCCTGCCGAATGCGCGGATGGTGGCGGGTGACCTTCTAGGCAGCGTCGGAACGGGGCTTGCCCTTGATGCGCGGCGAAAATTCGCCTGATTTTTACCGATCAGGCGCCTGTCGCGCTTGGATGCCAGACCGGCTGGTAGCCGGATCGCAGAACGACAACAGTGGTTGGCGGCGTGAGCAGGTCCAGTTCCGCCGGCAACTGAGTCAGCATCAACGGCTTGCCGTAAGTCTCGAAACTCCAGGGCAAGGCACGACCGCCCTGGAGAGCGAACGCATTCTTGCCCACAGCGACCATGGCACCGTCCGGCAAACCCGCCAGTTGCGCGTTCGAAATTGTGGGGACCGCTCCGCCGGAAGCTCTCCGTTCCTCATGCAGGCGTTTGTCCAGTTCCGTCACTTTCGGAGCGTCGATGCGGAAAGCATCGGAAAAGCACTTCAGGAACGCCAGCGCAGCCGGGCGCCGGCAGTAAAAACAGGGGCGATGGCCCGCAGCCAGCGCCGTGACCTCATCAAGAAAGAAGAGCTCGGTCCATCCCGCGTTTCCCGAACGCGCATTGCGCCCCATGACGTCGCGCCTGCGATCCCGGAAGGAACAATTGCAGACGATCCACGTTTTGGTCGTCCAACGCCTCTTCAAAAGCGTTTTCGTGTCGGGGTTGTGGATTACACCACGATTCCCCGTGAACAGCCCACGGGCGGAAACGGCCTCGATGGCCCCGAACGGATCGACACGGTTTTGAAGCGACACGGAACTGCCTCGTAAAAATGCAACAGTCATAAATTATCAGGGTATTCGATGATAAGTCTCTTTAACTGTAGGTTGTTTAAGCCTATAGCCCTGCGTCGCTGGTGGGGACCGGCAAATCGAATTCCAGCCAAGGGGACTTTCTCTTCATGACCGTCGCGCGTGCAACGTTTCTGTTGTTCTTTATGGTGTCTGCTTTCACACTGGTGGGCGCGCGTCTTCTGTCCGCAGGAGCGGTCGGGGAACATCATCCCGTCGACGGCTACGGCATAACCGCCACCGCCGAGTAAGTTCCTCACATCGGCGCTTCGATAAGCGTTTTTTGCCTGCCATCCATACGGAGCGCCGTCAGCCGCCCCGTATGCCATGCACCCGTGTCCAGATTGATGCGGTTTGACTTGATGTCGGGTTCGCGCACGGGCGTGTGACCATGCACCACCAGTTTCGGGTGGAGGCCTGAAAAGCCGTGAAATTCACGACGTATCCACGTCAAATCGGTCGCGCTCTGATTTTCCAGAGCCACACCCGGGCGAATGCCCGCATGGCAAAAGAAGAAGTCCCCGAACGAAGCGGAGAAAGGTAGCGTTGCCAGAAAGGCCTTATGGCGCTGAGGCACCGCATCAACGAGCGCATGGTGGCCCGGCATCATGCGGCTGCGATCTGAGAAATCGATCTCCACGCCATAGGACAAAGCTGTCTCATAGCCGCCATTCATGGCGAAGAGGCCATAAGGATCGGGTTCCGAGAGGAAATCGAGGAACCCGATATCGTGGTTGCCAGCAAGCGCGATCACTCGCGGGTCCTGCGCGCTCATGCTCGTCAACTGCTCGATCACGCCACTCGACGCCGGCCCACGGTCCACATAGTCGCCAAGATAGACGATCCGCCAATCCGGCGGGCAGTCATGTAGGATCTCTTCCATGATGCGGGCATGGAGGGCGGACATGAGATCATGGCGACCGTGAACGTCGCCCACCGCATAAAGACGCATGCCCTCGGGCGTCGCGGCCTCCTCATATGAGACCCCGAGGCCCATCCATCACTCGCCGACGACAATGATATGGAGGGATCGCGGCCCATGCGCACCAAGCAGCATCGTCTGTTCGATATCGCCGGAGCGCGACGGGCCGGTGATGAGGTTGAGGATGCGCGGCATCGCCCCCTTGCCGAATTTCTCGCGCATGCGCGCAATCACCGTTTCGAGATCGCCGGCAATGTCGGCAGCCTCCACGACGATGATATGGTTCTCCGGCACGAAATTGACCGTCGTCGGATTTTCCTTCCCCGACAGCATGGCGATGGTGCCCGTTTCGGCAACACCCGCGAAGGCATGGCTGACGCCAACCTCGTCCTCGCGGTCGGCCGGCCCGTGCTTCACCTCAAGCGATCTTTGCGATGCCCAGTTCATGCCGGCAAGGCGCTCGTCCTCGCCCATGCGAACGGAAGGGGCGAGATTTCGCGAACGCAGGTAACGGGTGACGGCAAGCGGCACATCGCCAGAGGCACCCACTCTCTCCACAGTGGCCGTCACCGCTTCCGCCATGGAGCAGAACAGTGCCGCACGCTCCTTCGCCCCGAGTTGACCGCGGGCGGGCACCAGACCGCGCGGAGCACCGGCAAGGCGCTGTTCCACCGCGGCGCGGCGAGCACTGTCGCTCTCTCCTGCCGCACCCAGCGCCCCGCGCAGCTTTCCCAGTATCGCGTTGCGACCGCTCATCGGTCACCCCCTTCCCGGCCATGAGGCGCTCCACTGCGCGCCTGCCATTGCTGCATGAAGGTGCGCGATTGAGGTGCTGGCAAATCACGGTAACGCGTCCACCCGCCTGCCAGGGGCAGCGACCGGAACCAGCCGCGCCGGCCCGCGAGGCCAGACAATGTGGGAATGGCGAGGGATGTGGCGAGGCGGTAAAGGCGCGGCCTGCGAGCGAAGAAGGCCCAGAAACCCAGCCCGTAGCGCTGCGTTGCGGGATTGAGGCCCCTCTCGAATTCGCGCTCTCGCCAATGGCGCATCATGCGCGGCAGGGGAATCTGCATAGGACAGACGGATTCGCAACGACCGCAGAAGGTCGACGCGTTGGGCAGGTGCCCCGATTTGTCGACGCCGACGAGAGAGGGCGTCAGAACAGCCCCCATCGGGCCGGGGTAGACCCAGCCATAAGCATGGCCGCCAACGGCATGATAGACGGGGCAATGGTTCATGCAGGCGCCGCAGCGAATGCAGCGCAACATCTCGTGGAACTCCGTTCCGAGCATGGAGGAGCGGCCATTGTCGAGCAGGATGACGTGATATTCCTCGGGCCCGTCGGGATCGCCCGGCCGGCGCGGACCGGTGGAAAGCGTCGTGTAGACGCTCATATCCTGCCCCGTGGCTGAACGTGCCAGAACGCGCAGGATCTGGCTTGCGTCTTCCAGCGTTGGCACGATCTTCTCGATGGATGCCACAACGACGTGAATGCGCGGCAGCGTCTGGGTCAGGTCGCCATTGCCTTCATTGGTGACGATGATGGAGCTGCCCGTCTCCGCAATGAGCATGTTGGCGCCGGTGATGCCGACATCGGCCGTGAAATATTGCGGCCGCAGGATCTCACGCGCCTCGCCCAGAAGGGATTCGGGCTGCGACAGGTCGCGCTCTTCCGGCAGTTGCGTGTGCACACGGCGAAAATCCTCTTCCACCTGCTCCTTGTTGAGGTGGAGGGCCGGACCGATGATGTGGCTGGGGTGTTCGCCACGCAACTGGATTATGTATTCGCCGAGATCGGTCTCGACGGGGCGTATGCCTTCCTTTTCGAGGAAATCGTTCAGCGCGATTTCCTCGGTGATCATGGATTTTCCCTTGGTGACGGTACGCGCGCCGGCGGCCCGGCAGATGGCCAGAACCGCCTGACGGGCATCCTCAGCCGTTTCAGCCCAATGCACGTGACCGCCCGACGCCTTCACCTTCTCCTCGTAAGCCTCGAGGTAAAGGTCCAGATGGGCGAGCGTGTGATCCTTGATGGCGCGGGCCGAGGAGCGCAGGTCCTCGAACTCGGGAAGAGCCTCGACCGATTTTTTACGCTTGCTGATAAAGCCGGTCTTCGCCTTGCCCATGGCGCGCTGCAACTGCTCGTTGGCGAGTGCGTTGCGCGCCTTCTCCTTGAACTGCGGAGACTGAATCTCCATCAGCGTCCTCCTCCTCCGATTGCCGGCGTGTCATCCTCCATGCCGGCAAGAACCTCCGCCACGTGACGGACCTTGATGGGACTTCCCTGCCGGTGCAGCTTTCCCGCCATATTCATCAGGCAGCCGAGATCTCCCGCCAGAAGGGTCTGCGCCCCGGTCGCCTCGATACAGGCGGTCTTCTCCTCAACAATCTTGTTGGAGATGTCGGGGTATTTGACGCAGAAGGTGCCGCCGAAACCGCAACACACATCCGCATTCTCCATCTCGCGGATTTCCACGCCTTCGATGGAATTCAGGAGTTTCCTGGGCTGCTCGCGAATACCGAGTTCACGCAGGCCCGAGCAGGAATCGTGATAGGTCACGCTGCCGCCCTTGCCGGCAGCCGCAACCGACGTTGCCCCAAGAACATCGACGAGAAAGCTGACGAGTTCATGGACCTTTGCCGAAAAGGCCTCGGCGCGCTTTTCGTAAGAAGTGCCCTTCAAAAGCGAGGGATAATGCTTCTTCAGCATACCCGCGCAGGAACCCGACGGCGCCACGACGTAGTCGAACTCCTCGAAAGCCTCGATCGTCTGGCGTGCGATGGCGGCGGCATCCTCCCGGTCGCCCGAATTATAAGCCGGCTGTCCGCAACAGGTCTGTGCCATCGGCACCTCGACCGTACAGCCCGCCTCTTCCAGAAGCCTGACGGAAGCAAAGCCGACGCTCGGGCGAAACAGGTCTACCAGACAGGTTACAAACAGGCCGATGCGCGGTTTCTTGATCGTATCTTCGTTCAAGGTTTCTTCTTTCACTTGGCTAGTGTGGTCACGCGGTTTCGACGCGTCCTCATGGCTCCGCCATCTCCGCGCCGCCGCGCTGGTTCAACCGCAACCGCGAAACGCGCTGCCAGTCGCCGGAACGTTCGGCATGGAAGGTGGCTTTCTCGACGAAATCCATATGTGCCGTCGCAGCCTTGCGCGCCGCATCGGGATCGCGCGCCACGATGGCGTCGTATATGGCGCGGTGCTGGGTCAAAAGGGTGTTACGCGCATCAGGCATTTCATAGATGCGGGTGCGGTTCAGAAAGACCCCGTCCGACAGGAGACGGTAGCAGGCACGCAGCGTGTGCAAGAGAACAATGTTGTGCGCGCACTCCACAATGGCGTTGTGGAACTCCACATCGCAAGCCGCCTCGGTCTCGAAATCCTCCTGCGCATGGGCAGCGTCCATGCGCTCCATGATCGCCTTGAGGAGAACCAGGTCTTCAGACGTCGCGCGCCGCGCCGCATAATCGGCAGCTATGGCCTCTATCTCACGACGGTATTCCAGATAATCGGCAGTCGCCTTGCGGTGGGAAGAGATCAGTTCCGCAACGGGCGGCGAAAAGACCTGGCCGATCACATCGGCAATGCAGGTGCCTCCGCCGTGGCGGGTAACGATCAGCCCGCCGGCCTCCAGCGTCTTCAGCGCATCACGCAAAATGGGCCGCGAGACGTCGAGCTGGCGCGCAAGATCGCGCTCGCCGGGAAGTCGGTCACCGGCCCGCAACACGCCTTCCAGAATAAGCGTCTCGATCTGCCGGACGACACCGTCGGCAGTACGGGCATGCTCAATTCTCGAAAAGACAGTTTCCACCAAGGGCCGCCCGCTTTCGTCCATGCGCATCAATTCGGCACGGAGCCAGGATAACGCCGCCAGGCAAAACTGGTCAATTTCTTTGTCCAAAAAGGAATTGCTTTGCCGGATGGAATCCACGCATTGCGCAGACGTACTTCCAGATAGCATACTTGCAAGCAGGCTTTCCTGATGCAGACGGCAAGGCACGATGGGCCAAAATATCGCCAGACAGATTTCCGGCACTTCAAGAATACGGCAGGCAGATGATGAAGGGGAGGAAAGGCTGGTGACCGGAAGCGTGCTGGGCTTCCCCTCGCATGAGGGGCGGGCGGGCGCTCTTGGTGAAGTTCATGCCAGGCCGCATCCTCTTCTGGAGGCACCGCGCCTCATCATCCAACTCTCCTTCATGACCGAAGGCGGATCGGCCGTCGACAATGCCGTGCTGGCGGATCTTTCGCGCCGCCTCGGCGTTGCACCGCCCGACGCCCATGCCCGCCATCACGCGATGAAATGGGGCAAGGGCACGCTGCGCTGGGAACGCCATACGGAGTTTTCCAGCTACCAATGGGACTGTCCCCTTTCGCCGCGCACCGGAAAGCCGATGGAGGAATCGCCCTTCGGCAACGGCTTCAACCCGCCGGGAACGGCAATCTCGGGAACGCGAGTGGAAATCCGCCGCTGGTCGCCGGCCACGGAGAAACTGATCGAGAGCTTCGACCCGGCGAGCCTCGGCTACTCGCTCGTCGAAGGCGGGCGCGCCGCCGTCGCCACGGACTTTCGCCAGGACGGAGACGGGCTGACCCGCATCCTGATTCTTGAAAAAGACCTTTCGCCCGCACGCATCGGGGCACTCTCCCAACGCCTGATCGACATCGAGGCCTATCGAACGCTCGCCATGCTCGGCCTGCCGCTGGCGCAATCGCTTTCGCCGCGCCTGCGACGCATGGAGGACGGGCTGGCGCTTCTCACCGCGCAGATGCGCCAGCGCGACAAGCATGACAGCCATGAACTCCTGTCGCAGCTGACGGAACTCGCCGCCGATCTGGAAGCCGATGCCGCCGCCAGCCTTTATCGCTTCGGGGCGAGCCGTGCCTATCACGGCATCGTCGAGGAGCGGCTCGACACGCTGAACGAAACACCCGTGCCGGGCTATGAAACCTGGGCGGCGTTCCTGCAAAGGCGCGTGGCACCCGCCATGCGCACCTGCCGCTCGGTGGAAGAACGGCAGGCCAATCTTTCACGCAAGCTCACGCGGGCCGCTAATCTGCTGCGCAGCTGGGTCGACGTGGAGGTGGAGCGCCAGAACCGCGACCTGCTCGCCTCGATGAACCGCCGCGCCAAGCTGCAATTGCGCCTCCAGCAAACGGTCGAGGGCCTGTCGGTCGCCGCCATTTCCTATTACGTCGTGGGCCTCATCGGCTATCTCGCCAAAGGAGCAAAGCCGCTGTTGCCGGGCATCTCGGCAGAGACCGTCACGGCTGCTGCGGTGCCCGTGGCCGTGCTCGGCATATGGCTGCTGGTGCGTCGCATCAGGCAACATCATGCCCGCGAGGACGACTAGACCAGAAGCCGGGGGCCACATGGCGGCTGCATGATTGCAGAACGTGAGGGGGCACGTGCCTCCTTCGTGCGATTCAATCTGCTTACTTTGCCCCGCGCGGACGGGCACCGCCAGAACCCCGACGCAACGAGCGCTTGAATCCGGACGCACCTCCCGAGGCGGATTGACGCAGGGGCAGTTTGCGCGCAGCATTTACAGCAGCCAGATCATACTGGTAAGAAGTTTGGACCAGTGGAGGAGAACTGCATGTCCGGTCCAGCAATGCCGAAAGCGAATGCCGAGACCCTGCGCAATCGTGCCGACATCGTCGCGGATATGCGCATCATCGTGCCGGGCGAGGGCGTGGTGGACACGGCAAACGAAATGCGCGCCTTTGAAAGCGACGGGCTGACGGCCTATCGCCAGATGCCGCTGGTGGTGGTTTTGCCGGAAACCACGGCGCAGGTTTCGCGCATCCTCAAATATTGCCACGAGCGTAATATCCGCGTCGTGCCGCGCGGCTCGGGCACCTCGCTTTCGGGCGGGGCCTTGCCGCTTGAAGACGCGGTGCTTCTTGTGATGAGCCGCTTCAACCGCATTCTCGACATCGACTTCGCCAACCGAGCCGTGGTGGCGCAACCAGGTGTCACCAATCTCGGCATCACGCATGCGGTGGAGCATGAGGGCTTTTATTATGCGCCCGACCCCTCCTCGCAGATCGCGTGCTCCATTGGTGGCAATGTGGCGGAGAATTCAGGCGGCGTGCACTGCCTCAAATACGGGCTGACCGCAAACAATGTGCTTGGCATCGAAATGGTGCTGATAAATGGCGACGTCGTTCGGCTGGGCGGCAAGCATCTGGATGCGGAGGGCTACGACCTGCTTGGCCTTATGACGGGTTCGGAAGGGCTGCTTGGCGTCGTGACCGAAGTGACGGTGCGCATCCTGCAGAAACCGGAGACCGCGCGGGCGCTTTTGATCGGCTTCCCCTCGAGCGAAGAGGCCGGCCTGTGCGTGGCCGAAATCATCGGCGCAGGGATTATTCCCGGCGGCATGGAAATGATGGACGGGCCGGCAATCCGCGCGGCAGAAGATTTTGTCCATGCAGGCTATCCACTGGATGTGGAAGCGCTGCTGATCGTCGAACTCGACGGCCCGCAGGCAGAAGTCGACCATCTGATTGAGCGGGTCGAGACAATCGCCAAGCGCAACGGCGCCACGACGAGCCGGGCTTCGACATCGGACGAGGAACGCGCCGTGTTCTGGGCCGGGCGCAAGGCGGCCTTTCCGGCGGCCGGGCGTATTTCGCCCGACTATTACTGCATGGACGGCACCATTCCGCGAAAGGCCCTGCCCCGCGTACTTGCGGGCATGCGGGCGCTCTCGGAAAAATACGGACTGCGCGTCGCCAATGTCTTCCATGCAGGCGATGGCAATCTGCATCCGCTCATTCTTTACGATGCGAACAAGCCCGGCGAACTGGAGAATGCCGAGGCCTTCGGCGCAGACATATTGCGGCTTTGCGTCGAAGTGGGCGGCGTTTTGACCGGAGAGCATGGGGTCGGCGTCGAAAAGCGCGACCTGATGCCGGAAATGTTCACCGAGGCTGATCTGAACCAGCAGATTCGCGTCAAATGCGCCTTCGACCCGAACCATCTTCTCAATCCGGGCAAGGTTTTTCCGCAATTGCACCGCTGCGCCGAACTCGGCCGCATGCACATCCATCGCGGACAGGTGCCATTCCCCGATCTGGAGCGGTTTTGAGGCCAGACGCATGACAGATTTCACTCCGTCCAACGCTGAAGAAGTGCTCGAAATCGTCCAGTGGACGGTCGGCGAGGAAGAACCGATCGAGATTGTCGGGCATGGCTCCAAGCGCAGCATCGGCCACGCCGTACAAGCCGCGCACACGCTCGATCTTTCCAGGCTTGCCGGCATAACGCTCTATGAGCCCGAGGAACTGGTGCTTTCGGCCCGAGCCGGCACGCCGCTTGCCGAAATCGAGGCGGAACTTGCCCGCAACCGGCAGGAATTCGCCTTCGAACCCATGGATTACGCGCCGCTTCTGGGACGGGAGGCAGGCCGCGGCACGATCGGCGGGCTGCTTTCGGCCAATCTCGCAGGCCCGCGCCGTATCAAGTCGGGTGCGGCGCGCGACCACGTGCTTGGCGTGCATGCGGTTTCAGGGCGTGGCGAAGGCTTCAAGTCCGGCGGACGCGTGGTGAAGAACGTCACGGGTTACGATCTTTCGAAAGGCCTTGCGGGGGCCTGGGGCACACTGGCCGTCACGACTGACGTGACTTTCAAGGTCCTGCCGGCGGCCGAAACGGAAACGACGCTTTGCATTTCAGGCCTCGACGATGCCGAAGCGGCCGCAGCCATGGCAATGGCGATGGGGTCCAGCGCGGAGGTGTCGGCAGCGGCCCATCTGCCCGAGGGCGTGGTGGGGCGTTTCCTCGAGGGTGGATTGCAAAACGGCGCGCAGACGGTGTTGCGGGTGGAGGGCTTCGGCCCCTCCGTCGATTATCGCATCGACCTCCTGTTTCACCTTCTCAAATCCTACGGCGCCGTCTCCACAATCGACGTCGATCAGTCGCGCTTGCTCTGGCGGGAAATCCGCGATTGCAAGCCTTTCGCCGATGGAACGACTGCGCCCGTATGGCGCGTTTCCGTTGCACCCTCGCAAGGGCATCTGCTGGTGGACGCCTTCAGAAGGGCTGCGGGCGCGAATACCTTTTACGATTGGCAAGGCGGACTGGTCTGGATGCGCATGGAGGCCGATCCCGAAGCCGAGGTTCTGCGCAAGCTCATTGCCCATTTCGGCGGCGGTCACGCGACGCTGGTGCGCGCACCGGAAACGGTGAAGGCGGGAACTCCAGTTTTCGAGCCGCAGCCCCCTGCCCTCGCAGCCCTTTCAGCCCGGCTGAAAGAGCAGTTCGACCCCAAGAACCTCCTCAATCCCGGCCGCATGGCTTTCACCTGATGCCGTGCTAGATTGCCGCACGGTCAAACCAGGAGAGGGAAATCATGAGCAGTATGGAACCGCAACCGGGCGAACCCCGCAAGACAGACGGATGGCTGGATCCCGGCCAGACCAATGTGCAGGTCATCTACATTCTCTATCTCGTCGGCTTCGTGATCGGTATCACGGCGCTGGTCGGCATCGTGCTTGCCTATATGAATCGCGGCAAGGTCGGCGGCTGGCTGGAAACCCACTACACCTGGGCCATCCGCACCTTCTGGATCGGCCTTCTCTACGGCTTCGTCTCAGCCGTGCTCGTTTTCGCAATCATCGGCATCCCGATGCTGTTTGCAGTGGCGGTGTGGATGGTGATCCGTTGTGTTATCGGCCTGCAAACGGCTGGCCGCGGCGAGCCCATCAAGAATCCGCAGAGCTGGCTCATCTGAAGCATTCCGCGCCGGCCGAAAAAGGCCGGCGCACCACATCGCAGGCCAGGGAATAGGGAATGCCCTGCCCGCAGGAGGAACGACCGTGCAGACCAGTTTCACACCACAGCAGCTTTCCGATCCGCATATTGCGGCATCCGAGGCAATCCTGCGCAAATGCGTCCACTGCGGTTTCTGCACGGCCACCTGCCCGACCTACGTCACGCTTGGCAATGAACTCGACAGTCCGCGCGGGCGCATCTATCTCATCAAGGACATGCTGGAGAACGGACGGCCTGCCGACAAGGAGATCGTGACCCATGTCGACCGCTGCCTCTCCTGCCTTGCCTGCATGACCACATGCCCCTCGGGCGTGCACTACATGCACCTTGTCGACCACGCGCGCGCGCATATTGAAAAGACCTATCGCCGGCCCGTTCTCGACCGCGCGCTGCGCGCCATGCTGGCAAAGATCCTGCCCTATCCCGCACGGTTCCGCGCAGCCTTGAGGCTTGCCGCGATCGGGCGCCCCTTCGCGCCGCTGATGCGCCGCGTACCCGGACTTAAGCCCGTGTCGGCGATGCTGGAACTTGCCCCGCGCACGGTTCCGCCGGCCGACAACACCTCTGGCCCGGTCGCGCCTTCGGGAGAACGGCGTGGACGCGTGGCACTTCTGACGGGTTGTGCTCAATCGGTGCTCGACCCTGGAATCAATGCCGCCACCGCAAGGCTTCTCTCAAGGCTCGGGATCGAAGTCGTGCGCAACCCCGCAGGCGAAGGCTGTTGCGGTGCGCTGGTGCATCATATGGGACGGGAAGACGAGGCGCTCGACGCTGCCCGGCGTAATGTGGATGCCTGGACGCGGGAGATCGATCAAGGCGGCCTCGACGCCATCATCATCACCACATCGGGCTGCGGCACGACGGTGAAGGATTATGGCCACATGCTGCGGCTCGACCCCGATTATGCCGAAAAAGCCGCAAGGATTGCAGCTCTGGCCAAGGACGTGACCGAATATCTCGTCACGCTCGACCTGCCGGTTCCGGCCATCGAACCCGGCATCGCGGTTGCCTATCATTCTGCCTGCTCCATGCAGCATGGGCAGAAGGTAACGCGCCAGCCGCGCGAGCTTCTCGGGAAGGCTGGCTTCATCGTGCGCGAACCGCGCGAGGGACATCTGTGCTGCGGTTCGGCGGGCACCTACAATATTCTGCAGCCCGAGATTTCGGCAAAGCTGCGCGACCGCAAGGTGAAGAACATCGAGGCGACCGAGGCGGCCATCGTCGCCACGGGCAATATCGGCTGCATGACGCAGATCGGTTCCGCCACCGCAGTTCCGATCGTACACACGGTGGAGCTTCTCGACTGGGCTTTCGGCGGCCCGCGTCCACGGCGCATTCCCGAGACGCTCAGCATTAAACCGGCAACCATGGTGGCTGCCGAATAAGGATTGCCGTTTTTGAGCGGCATGGCCTGCCCTGGCTGTGCAAGACCAAACCCTGCAACGGTCGCAAGGGATGAAACGAAAAGAGCGGCGCTCCCCCAAGCGCCGCTCTTCTCCTGATACCCGGCGTCCCCCGCCGGGCATCCCCCGTCATCAGCTTTCAGTCGCAATTCGCCCTGCCTTTCAACGCAAGGCGACGCGCGTCATCACATCACCACGACCTTGGTGCCCACACCGACGCGATTGTACAGATCCATCACATCCTCATTGCGCATGCGGATGCAGCCGGATGAAACGGCACGACCGATGGTCCAAGGCGCATTGGTTCCGTGAATGCGATAAAGCGTCGATCCCAGATAGAGCGCACGCGCGCCCAGCGGATTGGCCGGGCCGCCCTTCATGTGGGCGGGCAGCACGCGCCCCTTGGCCTTTTCGCGGGCAATCATCTCCGCCGGCGGGCGCCAATCCGGCCATTCGCGCTTCTGCGTGATCTTTTCAGTACCGTTCCAGCCGAAGCCTTCCTTGCCGACGCCGACGCCATAACGACGGGCCTTGCCGTCCTTCATGACGAGAAACAGGAAACGCTGCTGCGTATCGACAATGACCGTTCCCGCTCCGTGCTTACCGCTATAATCGACAACCTGCGGAAGCCATTTGGGATCGCTCATGTTCCAGGAACGATCACTTGGCATGGCGCCGTAAGCGGCCGGCTGAACCTGAGCCTGCCCCGGTTGAACGGTCACCGTGCGGCGCGCATGCGGCGTATAATCCTGCTGGACACGGGGATAGGATGTGGTGCGGCGCGCGTCCTGATATGCACGGTATTGCTGCGCCTGCTGGCGGCGTTCCTGCTGCACTCGAACGGGCGCGGAACGCAGTTGCATGACCCAGGGAGCAGAAAGGTCGGGGCTGACGAGAACCGGCGGCGGCTCGACGTAGCGGTCCTGGGCATAGGCCCCCCAGGATAATACCAGTCCGGCCGCCAGGCCGGCTGCATACAGCATCGACTTCATGAGATCTGGCTCTCTCTCGTTAGGTTACCTCAAATTCCAATCCGAGCACTCATCCTGAAACGGGTGGCACGGGCAAAACAGGTCTACTAGCCCTGCTTCTGTCAGGAGGCTGCCCGAGAGCTCCAACTGAATGGTGAATCGAGATCGATAAAATGCAATCTTTCCTGAAAACCATTTGGCGTGGTTACCGCCCGGTTCAAAAACCTGGTGAAAATATTGCTAAACTGGCCTGATTGCCCATTAACCAAGGAGTTGCGGAAGAATGAGCGAGGAAAAGACGGGATTGATCGAGGGCGCCGACGGCCGGACGCGGTGCTTCTGGCCGGGCGAACTGCCAGACTATCTCGCCTATCATGACAATGAGTGGGGCCGCCCCGTGGACAGTGACCACAGGCTTTTCGAGAAGCTGTGTCTCGAGGGTTTCCAGTCGGGTCTTTCCTGGCTCACCATCCTGCGCAAGCGGGAGAATTTCCGCGAGGCATTCGAGGGGTTCGACTTCGAGCGCGTCGCACGCTTCACCGAAAACGATGTCGAGCGCCTTCTGGGCAATGCCGGCATCATCCGCCACGGCGGCAAAATCCGGTCGACCATCAACAATGCACAGCGCGCCATAGAGATGTGCGAGAAGGAAGGCTCCCTCGCCCGATATTTCTGGCGGCAGGAACCACAGCCGCATGAGCGCCCCGAAGTGCTGACCTATGCGGCTCTCACGGCCAATCCGAAGACAGAGATTTCAACGCGGATATCCAAGGATCTGAAGAAGCGGGGCTGGTCCTTCGTCGGCCCGACCACTGTCTATGCCTTCATGCAGGCGATGGGGCTCGTCAACGACCATATCGAAGGCTGTTCCTGCCGGGCGGAAGTGGAAAAAGCACGCAAGGCCTTCAAGCGGCCCGGCTGATCGCCTATAAGGCGGCAGGATGGTTTCAGGGCTTGCGACCAGCATGTCCGGTCCCGGCGGATGACGGTATTTCGCGCATTGTGAAAAAATTGCGCTGCCAGCCTTGCCTGAAAACTTGACTCGAACTGGGCCCACCACTATCTCAAAGCCGAATTAGCACTCACCAAAGGAGAGTGCTAATGGCGTCCGGCGTCGCCGGACGGAGGAAAAGCCTAATTCATCATCCGTACAAGGGTTCAGAAAATGGCCAACACGAACTTTCGCCCGCTCCATGACCGCGTGGTCGTACGCCGGGTCGAGTCCGAAGAAAAGACGGCAGGCGGCATCATCATCCCCGACACCGCAAAGGAAAAGCCGCAGGAAGGCGAAGTGATCGCCGTTGGTTCCGGCGCTCGCGACGAAGCTGGAAAGCTCGTCCCGCTGGACGTCAAGGCTGGCGACCGCGTGCTGTTCGGCAAGTGGTCGGGCACCGAAGTGAAGCTCAATGGCGAGGATCTCCTGATCATGAAGGAATCCGACATCATGGGCATCATCGGCTGATCCAGGCCACCACATCAAAACGGTAACAGAGTTTCTCCAGAAGCTCAGGAGCTAGAGAAATATGGCTGCAAAAGAAGTAAAGTTCGCCCGCGACGCGCGTGAGCGCATGCTCAGGGGCGTCAACATCCTTGCCGACGCCGTAAAGGTGACCCTTGGTCCGAAAGGCCGCAACGTCGTCATCGACAAGTCCTTCGGTGCCCCGCGCATCACGAAGGACGGCGTGACCGTCGCCAAGGAAATCGAGCTCGAAGACAAGTTCGAGAACATGGGCGCCCAGATGGTGCGCGAAGTTGCCTCCAAGACCAACGATATCGCTGGTGACGGCACCACGACCGCGACCGTCCTCGCCCAGGCAATCGTTCAGGAAGGCGCCAAGGCCGTTGCCGCCGGCATGAACCCGATGGACCTGAAGCGTGGTATCGACAAGGCTGTTGCCGACGTCGTGGAATACCTCACCAAGGCCACCAAGAAGATCAACACCTCCGAGGAAGTTGCTCAGGTCGGTACGATCTCCGCCAATGGCGAAGCCGAAATCGGCAAGATGATCGCCGAGGCGATGCAGAAGGTCGGCAACGAGGGTGTCATCACCGTCGAGGAAGCCAAGACCGCCGAGACCGAGCTCGAAGTGGTCGAGGGCATGCAGTTCGACCGCGGCTACCTCTCCCCCTACTTCGTCACCAACCCCGAGAAGATGGTTGCCGATCTCGAGGATGCCTACATCCTGCTCCACGAGAAGAAGCTCTCCAACCTCCAGGCCATGCTGCCGGTGCTCGAGGCTGTCGTTCAGTCCTCCAAGCCGCTCATCATCATCGCCGAAGACGTCGAGGGCGAGGCTCTGGCCACGCTCGTCGTCAACAAGCTGCGCGGTGGCCTGAAGATCGCTGCCGTCAAGGCTCCGGGCTTCGGCGACCGCCGCAAGGCCATGCTCGAGGACATCGCGATCCTCACCGGCGGCCAGGTCATCTCCGAAGACCTCGGCATCAAGCTTGAGAACGTCACGCTCGACATGCTCGGCCGCGCGAAGAAGGTTGCGATCTCCAAGGAGACCACAACCATCGTCGACGGTGCTGGTCAGAAGTCCGAGATCGAAGGTCGCGTTGCCCAGATCAAGCAGCAGATCGAGGAGACCACCTCCGATTATGATCGCGAGAAGCTGCAGGAGCGCCTTGCCAAGCTCGCCGGTGGCGTTGCCGTGATCCGCGTCGGCGGCTCGACCGAGGTCGAGGTGAAGGAGCGCAAGGATCGCGTCGATGACGCGCTTAACGCGACCCGCGCCGCTGTCGAAGAAGGCATCGTTCCGGGTGGCGGCACGGCTCTGCTGCGCGCCTCGCAGGCGATCAGCGCGAAGGGCGACAATGCCGATCAGGACGCCGGTGTGAACATCGTTCGCCGCGCCGTCCAGGCCCCGGCTCGTCAGATCTCGACCAACGCCGGTGCGGAAGCTTCCATCGTGGTCGGCAAGATCCTCGATGACAGCGCCGTGACCTTTGGCTACAACGCCCAGACCGGCGAATATGGCGACATGATTGCCATGGGCATCGTCGACCCGATGAAGGTCGTGCGTACCGCCCTTCAGGACGCCGCTTCGGTTGCAGGCCTGCTCATCACCACCGAGGCGATGGTTGCAGAACTGCCGAAGAAGGACGCTCCGGCAATGCCGGCAGGCGGCATGGACGGCATGGGCGGCATGGGCTTCTAAGCCACCGCACAGAATCAGTCAGGAAAGGGCGTTCCGCAAGGGGCGCCCTTTTTTCGTGTCTGTTTCTTTCAGGGAAGCAGCCTTTTAGAGTGGTTCATCATTTCATTGAAACGCTGAACCACTCCACTCTTTGGTGCCCGCATTTATGCAGACGTCAGGGAATGCCACCTGACTGCAACATGCTCTAAGAAAAGAGCGACCTCAGGGTGCCGCAGCCAGCAATACAAAGCAGGCAAACACAACAAGATGCACCGCGCCCTGCATGATGGTCGTGCGCCCCGTAGCCAATGTCAGCGTGCCGACGAAAAAGGACAGGACGAGAAGAACCGTGTGCTCGGGTTCAAGCCCAAGCGTGATCGACTGGTCCAGGAACAGCGAGGCGATGGCCACAGTCGGTATCGACAGCCCGACGCTTGCCAGCGCGGAACCAGCCGCAATGTTGAGGCTGGTCTGCAAGCGGTTGGCGGAGGCGGCGCGAAATGCGGTCATGCCTTCAGGCAACAGGACAACCGCTGCAATAATAAGCCCCACAAAGGCCTCCGCCAGGCCAAGGCCGATCACGCCCCGCTCGATCGCCGGAGCAAGCGCTTCCGCCAACAAGACGACCATCGTCAGGGCCAGAACAAGGAACAGGGCCGCGACGCCCGCCTGCGCATTCGAAGGGACCGAATGCTCCTCGGCCTCGCACTCGAATGAGAGGTCGATGAAATCACGGCGATGCCGAACCGTCTGAACGAACAGGAAAAGGCCGTAGAGAACCAGCGAAACGACCGTCACGAAACCAAGCTGAACGGTGGAGTAAAACGGCCCGGCAACGGCCAGTGTGAAGTTCGGCAGGATCAGGGTCAGAGTCGCCAGCGTGCCCAGCACGCTGAAGGCGGCAACCGCACCCTGGCTCTGGAACGACTGCTCACGGTGGCGTAGCCCTCCCGAAAGCAGGCAAAGCCCGATTATGCCGTTCAAAACCATCATCACCGTCGCGAAGACCGTGTCGCGGGCAATTGTGGGATCGCCTTCTGAGGGGGACATCATCATGGATATGATGAGCGAGGCCTCGATCACCGTCACGGCCATGGCCAAAACGATGGAGCCATATGGCTGACCGACGCGCAAAGAGATGATCTCAGCGAAATGAACCGAGGAAAACACGCTTGCTATCAACAATATGCAGGCGGGCAAGACAAACAGCATGCTGTCCTCCCCGACGAGATGAAAATTGGCGGCCAATATGAGAAAAATTGCAATGGCGGGTGGCGCCACCGTGCCCCAGGTCGGTGACAACTGAAACGGCTTGGACAAAAGAGCCTCCCACAAACTATTCTATTCAATAATAAATTTCGTTGCGCCACGAAGCATATGGCTATCTTCCCTGATAGTTTATTGGTGCAAGAATTGGCAATGAACTGTTTTGCTCCTGCTCTGTTTTTCCGAATGGCGGGCAAGGATGATCGGTTTTTCCGGCTGTGAGCATTGAGAGACATATACGGATGCGGCCAAGCTGCGCCTTGTTACCCATTGCCAAACGGCCTCACGCGCGCCATTAAACGGCGGCATTTCTCAGGCGGGTCTGCCGGAATGAACCCACGTTCCGCCCCGCCCGTGCAAGACCTGAAAACGGAGCGTTATCGCATGTCCAAGACCCGTACCGAATCCGATACTTTTGGCCCGATCGAGGTGCCTGCCGACCGCTACTGGGGCGCGCAGACGCAGCGCTCCCTCACCAACTTCAAGATCGGTACGGAAAAAATGCCTGTGCCGCTGGTGCGCGCGCTCGGCATCGTCAAGCAGGCCGCCGCCGAAGTGAACCTCAAACTCGGCAAGCTGGACCCGAAAGTGGGCGATGCCATCATCGCAGCAGCCAAGGAAGTGGTCGAAGGCAAGTTCGACAACGAATTCCCACTCGCCGTCTGGCAGACGGGCTCGGGAACGCAGTCGAACATGAATGCCAATGAAGTGATCTCGAACCGCGCCATCGAGGCGCTCGGCGGCGAGATGGGCTCCAAGAAGCCCGTTCACCCCAACGATCACGTCAATATGGGGCAGTCCTCCAACGACACGTTCCCAACCGCCATGCACATTGCTGTGGGGCGCGAGGCGGCTGCCGAGCTTCTGCCCGCGCTCGCGCATCTGACCAAGGCACTCGACGACAAGGCCAAGGCCTTCGAGACCATCGTGAAGATCGGCCGCACCCACACGCAGGATGCAACGCCGCTGACCCTCGGGCAGGAATTTTCCGGCTATGTCGCAGCTCTTCAGCTTGGCGCCAAGCGCATCGAGGACAGCCTCCACGATGTGCATGCGCTGGCCCAGGGCGGTACCGCCGTTGGCACGGGCCTCAACGCGCCGATCGGCTTCGACAAGGATTTCGCTGCCCGCGTTGCGGCGATCACCGGCCTGCCCTTCCGCACGGCCGACAACAAGTTCGAGGCATTGGCCAGCCACGGCGCGCTCAACGCCTTCCACGGAACGCTGAATGCGCTCGCCGCCGATCTCTTCAAGATCGCCAATGATATTCGTTTCCTCGGTTCGGGTCCGCGATCGGGCCTCGGCGAACTCAGCCTGCCGGAAAACGAGCCGGGTTCCTCGATCATGCCGGGCAAGGTGAACCCGACCCAGGCCGAGGCGCTGACCATGGTCGCCACCCAGGTGATGGGCAACCAGACCACCGTGAGCGTTGCAGCAAGCCAGGGCCATTTCGAGCTCAACGTGTTCAAGCCGGTCATCGCCAACGCCGTTCTTCAGTCGGTGCGCATTCTCTCCGACGCCATGCGTTCCTTCGCCGACAATTGCGTGACGGGGATCGTGGCCAACGAGAAGCAGATCGCTGAGCTGATGCAGCGCTCGCTGATGCTGGTAACGGCGCTGGCGCCGGCAATCGGCTATGACAATGCAGCCGCAATCGCCAAATCCGCCCACAAGCATGGTACCACTCTGCGCGAGGAAGCACTCAAGAGCGGCCTCGTTTCGGAAGAGGATTACGACCGTCTCGTGCGTCCGGAAAAGATGATTTCACCGGCATAAGGCAAGCCCGCCTGCCAACGTCAGGAACTTTCATCTGGCAGCAGAAATTCCAAACCGCCGGGCACGACCTGTCCGGCGGTTTTTTCATGCAGCAAGCACGACACGACAAAGCCTTAATGACTGCAACAAAATGCGTGACCCGCGCCCAGCACCCCGTAAAGCGATAGCCAAGGCAAGGGATGATTGTTACCCATTCAGACGACACACTGTAAATGCCGGTGCGGTTTTTCTTAACAGTGAGCGCCTGTATATGGGCTCCACCTTCCAACACGGGATCTGCGCAATGTCACAAAACGCTCTTGTACTTATCGGTCGCATCCTGATCGCGATCATCTTCCTCGTCGCCGGCTATGGAAAGCTGACGGCAATCGGCGGCACAGCCGGTTATTTCGGCAGCATGGGCCTGCCGGTTCCGACTGTTACAGCTATCGTCATCGGTGCGCTCGAATTCTTCGGCGGGCTCGCCATTCTCGTCGGTTTCCAGACCCGCATCGCGGCTCTGCTTCTGGCTCTCTTCTGTGTGGCTTCCGCACTGGTGGCGCATTTCGATTTCGCCGACCAGATGCAGAGCATCAACTTCATGAAGAACCTTGCGATGGCCGGCGGCCTTTTGGTTCTCGCAGCTTTCGGTCCGGGCGCCCTTTCCGTCGACCGGCGCAAGGGCTGACCTTCCGCCACGAAAAACGACCTCACGGACAGGCCCGCCTTCGAGCGGGCCTTTCTGTTTTTCGCCGACTTCCAGCTCCTTCACGCTTCGGTGAAGCGAGCCCGCCAGCCGCTCAATTGGCGGTGATGACAGGCCGAATCCATTGCAGAAGCCGGCTCCAGAGCGCATGTAGGCAGGTGCGGGCTCGGTAGTCCGCTTTCCACGAAGGAACCGGCAACAGCGATTATGGCAGCCTCGCAGACAACCGACACAAAGACGCGGCAATACGCAAAACAAAGATTCCTGCGGCGTTTTCTGCCTGTTGCGATTATCGCTGCAGGCTTGGGTGCCGGCTATGCGCTCGGCCTGCATCGCTATTTGTCGCTCGATTTCCTTGCCGAGAGCCGCGGCTTCCTACGCGATTATGTGAGCGGCCATCCGGTTCTCTCCTCCGCCGGCTTCATTGCGCTTTATGCGCTGGCCGTGGCCTTCTCCTTTCCAGCGGCTTCCGTACTGACCCTTTTTGCGGGCTTTCTTTTCGGCTGGCTCCTCGGCGGAGTTCTGGTGGCAGTGGCGGCGACCATCGGCGCATCGGCCCTTTTTCTCGTCGCGCGCGGCGCATTGAAGGGCATTCTTTCCGAAAAGCTCGGCACACGCGTTGCGCGCATGGCAAAAGGTTTCGAGGACGATGCCTTCGGCTATCTGCTCGTCTTACGACTTGCGCCCATTTTTCCTTTCTGGCTCGTCAACATTGCCCCCGCCTTCTTTGACGTACGCCTCAAGACCTATGCAATGGCGACCTTTCTCGGCATCTTGCCGGGCACTTTTGCCTATGCTTATCTCGGCTACGGGCTCGACAGCGTCTTAACCGCGGCGACCGAAGCGGGACGGGAAATCCGCCTTGCCGACCTTGTAACGCCGCAGCTGACCCTCGCCTTTGCCGCCCTGGCCGTGGTCGCCGCCATCCCGCTCCTGATCAGGAAGTTGCGTCGCAATTCCCCGAGTTGAACCCAAGCAGAAGCGAAAGACAGGAAACATGACCACGCTGAAACCCGACATCTGCGTTATCGGAGGGGGCTCCGGTGGTTTGACTGTGGCCGCCGCCGCAGCCGCTTTCGGCGTTCCCGTGGTGCTCGTGGAGAAAGGCCTGATGGGCGGCGACTGCCTGAATTATGGCTGCGTGCCCTCCAAGGCCCTGATTGCCGCCGGCAAGCAGGCGCATCTGATGGGCGCGGGCGCGCCCCTCGGGATCGCTCCGGTGGAAGCCGAAGTCAGTTTTTCGCGAGTGATGCAGCATGTGCGAGACACGATTGCGGCCATAGAGCCCAATGATTCCGTCGAGCGCTTCACCAGCCTCGGCGTGACCGTGATAAAGGCCGAAGCCCGGTTCAAGGATCCGCGAACCGTGATGGCGGGTGACACCGAAATCAAGGCGCGACGCTTCGTTGTCGCAACCGGATCCTCACCCTTCATTCCACCGATTCCCGGGCTCGACAGCGTACCCTTTCTCACCAATGAAACGATCTTCGAACAACGGCGCAGGCCGAACCATCTTCTGATCCTGGGCGGAGGCCCCATCGGCATCGAGCTTGCCCAAGCGCACCGGCGGCTCGGCTCGAAAGTGACCGTGATCGAAGCTCAGAAGGCCCTCGGACGCGAAGACCCGGAACTTGCCTCGCTGGCGATCGAGAAAATACGCGCCGAAGGCATTTCCATCCTCGAAGGCAGCAAGGTGAACCGGGTGGAAAGGGGCACCCGCTCAGGCGTGCGCCTGCATGTGGAAAACGAGGCCGGCATGGAGATCATCGACGGTTCGCATCTGCTCGTGGCAGCGGGGCGCGCCGTCAATGTCGCGAATCTCGGGCTTGAAGCGGCGGGCATTCGCTACACGCCGAAGGGCATCGTCGTTTCAGACAAGCTGCGCAGCAGCAACAGGCGCGTCTATGCCATAGGCGATGTGGCAGGCGGGCTGCAATTCACCCATGTTGCCAACTATCATGCAGGCCTTGTCATCCGCGCCATGCTCTTTCGTCTTCCGGCGCGGGAAAACCGGGACATCATCCCCCGTGTCACCTTCACGGATCCGGAACTCTCGCATGTCGGCCTTACCGAAGAGGAAGCCCGCAAAAAGCACCGGCGTCTTTCCATCCTTCGGTGGCCTTATGCGGAAAACGACCGGGCGCAGGCAGAAGGCAGGACAGCCGGCCTGATCAAGCTCGTGACCGACCGAAAAGGGCGCATCCTCGGTGCCTCGATCTTTGGGGCGGGTGCCGGCGAGATGATCCATTTCTGGGCGCTCGCCATCACCCGCAAGCTCACTGTGCGCGACATCGCCTCCTATGTGGCGCCCTACCCTACGCTTGGCGAGATTGGCAAACGCGCCTCGATCACGTATTTCACGGAAACCACACGCAAACCCTTCGTGCGTGCGCTGGTGCGTTTTCTGCGCCGTTTCGGCTGATTTGCCGAAGACGTCAGCGACGAAGCGGACGCGAAAGACGCATGGCAATGGAACACAGAGAGACGCGCGACACGCAGGAGGAGCAAGGCGTAACGGGTTCCGTGCCGCTGACACGCGGTCTGTCGACCAAGCTTCTGTTTCTCACCGTGCTTTTCGTGATGATCGCGGAAGTGCTGATCTTCATTCCGTCGGTCGCCAATTTCGGCCTGCAATGGATGACGCAGCGCCTCGGCAATGCCGCCGCGGTCAGCGTTCTGTTGATGGCTGGCGACCACCAGGCCCTTTCCCCGCCCGTGCGCGACGAGATCCTGATGGCGACCGGGGTCAAGGCTATCGCTGTACGCGATGAAGACGTTTCCCGCATCCTCGTGATCACCGACATGCCGCCCGTGGTGGACGTGCATGTCGACCTCGACACGATTTCACCGGTGGAAGCGATCCGCCAGACCTTCAGCACGCTGTTTTTCGGCGGCGACAGGGTCATGCGCATTTTCGGCGCGGTGGGAGACAGCGGCAAGGTGTTCGAAATCCTGATCCCCGATAGCGGATTGCGCGAAGCGATGCTGATCTATGCGCGCAATGTCGCTCTTTTGTCGCTCATCATCTCGCTGTTTACGGCGATGCTTGTCTTCTACGCGATCAACCGCATCATGATCCGGCCGATCCGCGACATGACACGGTCGATGCTGGCCTTCGCCGGGGCGCCGAACGACCCACGCCGGGTGATCGTGCCCGAACCGCGCGGCGATGAGATCGGCGTTGCCGAGCGCGAGCTCGCACGCATGCAATCCGCTCTCCAGAAAACGCTCGGCGAACAACAGCGTCTGGCCGATCTCGGCCTTGCCGTATCGAAGATCAATCACGACATGCGCAACATGCTTGCTTCCGCGCAACTCATGTCCGATCGGCTCACACAGATCGAGGACCCGGCTGTGAAGACGCTGACGCCGCGCCTACTCAGAACACTCGATCGTGCCGTCACTTATTCCGAGGGCGTGCTGACCTATGGCCGCACGCAGGAAGCGCCGCCGAACCGGAGACGCCTGCATCTGCACCAACTCGTGGAGGAGGTGCGCAGCGTGCTGCCGCTGGATGGCGGCAGTATCGAATTCATCAACGCGGTGGATGCCGACCTGGAAGTAAATGCGGACGCCGAACAGCTCTTCCGCGCACTCGCCAATCTTTGCCGCAACGCCGCCCAGGCCATGGCGGCCGATGAGGAAACGGGGGTGATCCACCGGTTGACGGTGGATGCAGCAACCGATGGAGACGGCACGCGGATCACGGTAACCGATACCGGCCCCGGGCTGCCGCAGAAAGCGCGCGAAAATCTGTTCGCGCCCTTTCGGGGTTCCGCCAAGAGCGGAGGCACAGGCCTCGGCCTGGCGATTGCACGCGAACTCGTACGCGCTCATGGGGGCGAGCTGGAACTCCTCGAAAGCCATGGCGGGCACACGGTATTTTCCATCACCCTGCCTGAGACAAAGGCGGGCCACTGACGCCGGGACGCGACGGCGACCTTGCATTGCAAGGGGTTGGAGGCGTGTGGAAAAGATATCTCGAAAATTCCCTTTTGGGCGCTTGCATTTATCCGCATCAGTCGTTAGGTAACCGCGGTCGGCAGTTACTGACTGCCGCTTCGATTGCCCTGTGGCAATCAACGCGCCCGTAGCTCAGCTGGATAGAGCACCAGACTACGAATCTGGGGGTCAGAGGTTCGAATCCTTTCGGGCGCGCCAATTATTTCAAAGACTTAGCAAAATCACACCGTTTCAAAATGCCGGCTTGAAACGGTTTTTGAAACGGTTTTGGCAAATCGGATAGCGTAGCGTGACGTAGCGATTTGCAGCGAAGTCAGGGCGGGAGGGTATCACGACAACCTTCATAGCGGCCAACCGATAGCGATTATGTCCCTTACCCAAGTCAATCACCGATAGAGTTGAGAGTGCGGACGGGTTTGCCGTGACGGGTTGAAGGCTGGGAGAGAGGCTTCCGGCGCCCGTCGCGGAGAATCGCAATGTCCAGACATGATCGCGGCGTTCGCACCGGCTCGGATCGGGCGAACCTTTATGACGAGATCACCACCAAAATCATCGCCGAACTGGAGGCCGGTCGCGTGCCGTGGGTGCAGCCCTGGGGTACGTCGGCGGCCAAGGCACCGCTCGGCCTGCCAAAAAACGCCACGACCTCCCGCACCTACAGCGGCATCAACGTGCTCATCCTTTGGGGCGCCGTCATTGAGCACGGCTTTCCCTGCCAGGGCTGGCTCACATTTCGCCAGGCCCTCTCGCTTGGGGGCAATGTCCGCAAAGGCGAGCGCGGCACCACAGTCGTCTATGCCGACCGCTTCACCCCGGAAGACGAGAAGCGTCGTGCCCGCGAGACTGGCGACGAGGCCCATGCCATCCCGTTTCTGAAGCGGTACACGGTATTCAACGTGGCGCAGTGCGACGGGCTGCCCGACGACATCGCGACGGTCGCACCGCCGCCACCGCCCGGCCTGATCGAGCCGAGGGTCGAGGCGCTGATAAGGGCGACGGGCGTCGACTTCCGCATCGGCGGCAACCGGGCCTTCTACGTCCCGTCCCAGGACTATGTGATGGTCCCGCCGCCGCAGGCGTATTTCGAGCCGATCAACTGGCACCGCACGGCGCTGCACGAGTTAGGTCACGCCAGTGGCCATCACAGCCGGCTGAACCGTGACTTGTCCGGCTCGTTCGGGACCAGGCTCTATTCGGTCGAAGAAATCACAGCCGAACTGATCGCGGCGTACAGTTGCGCTGCCCTCGGTATTGTGCCGACCGTGCGTCACGCGATTTATATCGGGGCGTGGCTTGAAGCGCTTCGCGAAGATTCGCGCGCCATCGTGCGTGCCGCCTCGCAGGCGAGCAAGGCGGCCGACTGGCTGCTGTCCTTCCTGCCGAACGACGAGCAGCTGCCAGCCGCGCCCGAGACCGCCATCGATAGGAGGGCGGCATGATCCTCCTGACGGACGAGCTGCGCGCGCAGCTTCTCGCCAATGGCCGCCAGCGCGACACAGATCATGTGCCGGTCGTCAAATTCTTCAACCCGCTTGGCGCTGGCGTCTGGCTGGCGACCGAACTCGATGCCGACGGCGACATCCTCTTTGGTCTGGCCGATCTCGGCGAGCCGGAGCTTGGCTATTTCTCGCTCGAGGAGATGGCCTCGGTGAGCCTGCCTTTCGGACTTGGTATCGAGCGCGACATTCTCTTTTCCGGCGACTTTCCGATCTCGGTCTGGGCTGAGGCCGCACGGGAAGCCGGCAGCATCCGCCGCGCCGAGCGGATCATCTATGCCGCGGCGCGTGCCCGACGGGAGGGCACCTGATGCACTTTCGCCGCAGGCATAGACCCAGCCCACCTGACGACGGAGGACAGCGTGATGATGCCTCCTGATCGTCTGTGCTCACTGCTGGCGCGCATGGAAGACGCGCTTGCAGTTGCGCGGCGCAATCTCGCGCTTGCCGAACGCGCACTGAGCAATCGCGCCGAAGGCGAGACCATTCGTTTGCGCCCGAAATCCCGGCACTACCACCGGCGCATGAGCCGCTGGACAGGCGCCGACGAAGCAGAATATCAACGGGTGCTCGATCGCCTCATGGCGGTCGCGGGGCCGGATCTTGACCGGCTCCGGCGCAAGATCGACCGGCAGGAGGCGGCGATCCTCACGCTGCGCCGGAAATACCGGGTGAATGCGGAGCGACCGCAGCGCTTCGACTGGTAGCGTCGTGCGCGCGGCTTGGTCGAGAGTGAGAGAGGGGTTGGGGATTTCGTGACGGGTTGGAAGGTCGAGAGAGGGTCTCGGCCGCCCGTCACGGAGAAACCACCATGGCCAAAGCTGCCAGGAAGTCGAAGAAGCCCGCGACCGCGATGATCGTCTTCTCGCGCTCGCGTGACATTCCCTTCAATCGCATCCGCCTCTCGGACAGCAATGTCCGCGAAACCGACGTCGAGGCCGGTCTCGACGATCTCACCCACGACATCGACCGTCGCGAGGACATCGTGCAGGGCATCAATGTCCGCGCCATCCTCGACGCCGACGGCAACGAGACCGGCGATTTCGAGACCCCGGCCGGCGGTCGGCGCTTCCGGGCGATCGCGCGTCTGGTCGAGGCCGGACGCTTTCCCGCCGATGGCCTCGTTCCCTGCCTCGTCAAGAAGGCCGACGCCAAGACCTCGGCCGTCGACGACTCGCTCGCGGAAAACATGCTCCGGCTCGGCCTGCATCCGCTCGACCAGTTCCGGGCGTTCAAGCGCATGTTCGACGACGGCATGACGAAGGAGGAGATCGCCGACGCCTATCGCACCACACCGCGCTACATCACGCAGCGTATGCGCCTGGCTTCGGTCTCGCCGGCTCTTCTGGAAGTCTATGCGCGCAACGGCATGCCACTGGCGATGCTGGAGGCATTCACCGTCAATCCCGACCATGCCCGCCAGGAACAGGTCTGGGAGGCTGTCCAGCGCTCCTACAATGTCCAGCCTTGGCAGGTCCGCCAGCTCCTGACCGAGACCACCGTTCCAACCGATGACAAGCGCGTGCGCTTCGTCGGCGTGGACGCCTATGAGCAGGCCGGCGGCGCGATGCTGCGCGACCTCTTCTCCGAGGACGATGGCGGCTGGCTCGAAGACGTTGCGCTTCTCGACCGCCTGGTTTCGGAGAAGTTGAAGGCCATTGCCGATGACGTGGCGGCCGAAGGCTGGAAGTGGATCGCTGTCGATACCAACCATCCCTACGGTTACGACAACGGCCTTCGCGAGATCACCGGCAGCTTCGCCGATCTCACCGACGAGGAGCGCGCCGCGCGCGAGGCATTGCGCAACGAGTACGACGATCTTGAATCGGAATATTCCGAGCATGACGAACTGCCCGACGAGATCGATCGGCGCCTCGGCGAGATCGAGGCCGCTCTGGAAGGCTTCGAGAAGCGCCCCATCATCTATGATCCTGCCGAGATCGCCCGCGCCGGTGTCTTCATCAGCATCGACCGCGACGGCGAGCCTGTCATCGAGCGTGGCTATGTCCGGCCCGAGGACGAGCCGGTGGCCGATGCCGGGGACGGCGAGAACGAAAACGCTGCCGCCGCCGGAAATGACGGTGAGGTGCAGCGCGCCGTCGTCACGATCGGCGGCCAGCCGGTCGAAACCGAAGACGACGATGACGACGATGGCGTGAAGCCGCTGCCCGAGCGGCTCGTCATCAAGCTGACCGCCCATCGCACCGTCGCGCTTCAGGAAGCGCTCGCCAATAATCCGCACGTCGCGATGACGGCGCTACTGCACCGTATGGTGATGGAGCGCTATTATTTCTCCGCGCCGACCGGGTGCCTGGAGGTCTCCGTGCGCCAGCGTTACTTCCCTTCGCAGGGCGCGGATCTCAGCGACAGCCCTTCAGCCAAGGCCATTGGTGAGCGGTTCGACGCATGGAAGACTGACCTGCCTTCCGACGAAGCGGCGCTCTGGGACTGGATCGCCGCGCTTGACGAGGCGAGCCGCATGGCGCTGCTTGCCCATTGCGTCAGCTACGGCGTCAATGCGCTCTACGAGCGCCCGAACCCATATAGCGGTTCCGGTATCTCGCAGCATGGCCTTGATCGCCGCCTTGCCGGAGCCGACCGGATCGCCCGCGCCACCGGCATGGACATGGTGCTCGATGCGGGATGGCGGCCCACGGTCGAGAACTATCTCGGTCGTGTGACCAAGACCCAGATCCTCGCGGCGGTGCGCGAGGGCGCAGGCGAACGGGCGGCCCAGCTCATCGACCATCTGAAGAAGGGCGACATGGCCAAGGAAGCCGAGCGCCTGTTGGCCGATACCGGCTGGCTGCCCGAACCGCTTCGCCTGGTCGATCTCGATGGTGATGCGGCCGCCGACACCGATGGCGAGGTCGAGGCTTTGCCCGACTTCCTCGCCGGCGACGGTGACGACGAGGAAGCAGCGGCTGAAGAAGAGGAAGACCGGCTGCACCTCGTCGCTGCGGAATGACCGCATACGGGGCGGCGCAGGCCGCCCGTACCGTTTTTCAACTCGCCCGGCCATCGCGCCGGGCATTTTTTATGGAGGTCGTCATGGCTGACCATATCGACATCGACTTCATCTTTCAGGCCGACCGCGAAAATCCCCCGGCCGAGCGGTCGCTGCCCTGGGAGGAGACGCGCGACGGTATCACTGTTGTCGTCGAGCCCAAGCCGCATTGGGCTGAGGACTTGCGGGCCTTCCGCCTCAATGCCCGCGAATATTGCTACTATGCCGACTGGAGCCGGTACGGTGCGCGCGCCCGGTTCTATGGCCATATCGATACCTGTGGCGATGACCTGTTGCTGAAGGCCCGCGCCCTGATCGTCCGCGAGATCGCCGAGGGGCATTGGAGCTGACCATATCCCCAGTCGCGTGTCAGTTTCACCAGCATCCGCCGTTCTTGCCATACCGTGTGGAGCTGGATTCCGACCCCGGCCTGGAACACGTCGATCCGGTGAGACCGGCATGGGGGAAAGGCTGGCGGGGCGCGGCACCTACGACGGGATTTCGGCATCCTGTCAGAGGCAGAACACCACCCCCGCTTCCATTCGCTGACCTTGGTCTGAGCCGTTTCCTTGTCAATCAACCCACGAGGGGGGTCGGCTTACGCGAGCGTGCCGCCCTCGCGGATTCGGACGAGCCGAACGCGCGAGGGTGATTGCAGACCCGGTCAGACACTTCGGGCGCCTGTCGCGCGGGGGATGGTCCCCCGCCCCCCAAAGACAGGAGCCGGAACCCATGTCCTATGCAGATGCCACCGCCTTCGCCGCCAGCCTCGCCACCACGCTGATGGTCCCGATTGTCGTGTTCCAGGCCGGAGATGGAACCCACGGCGCCATGCCCGCCAACGAATTCGACGGCGACGACGAGATGGTGGAACTGGAACTCGACCCATGGAGCTGAGGCGCGAAAGCGCCTCATTCCCGCCGGCCCGGAACGCGCAAGATGCATCCGGGTCTTCCGCCATGCGACGGTCGGCCCATCGCCAGAAACAGCGCCGGAAGCGGACGCCTTCGGCAGATGAGAGGAAGAGGTCGGGCCTTTGGCCGTGACGGGTTGGATGCTGAGAGAAAGGCTCTCGGCGCCCGTCGCGGAGCGATCCAGATGACCCATACCAGCCAATCCACCTTCGCCCCGATCGGGCGGATTCTTGCAGATCGGGTGCTGCCCGAATGTCAGCGGGCGCAGAAGTTGCCATTGCGCATTTCCTGCCTTGGCGCCGTCAGCTATGCCGGAGCCACGGATGCCGATTATCGCGACCGCAGCGTCTTGCTCGGCGAGGCTGCATCGCCGGAAGGCGCCATCGCTCTTGCCGGGCTCTGCGTTTCGCGCGGTGATATCGGCCGTGGCGACGACACCGGGTTGTGCTTCGAGCCGCGCCTTATTGTCATTCAGGACCGCGCGCTCGGCCTGGTCCTCGCCGGTGAAATCCGTGCCGGGATCATTCTCTGGGAGCAGCCGGTTGCCAGCGACAGCGAGGCCTGCCGCATCGTCATCGACGCCAGCCGGCAGCGCGGCCTGGCATTCGCTGCCTCCGGGCGGGGCGATCATGCGTCGGCCAGCGCCCTGCGGTTCCGGGCGGCACTGCTGGAAGCCCGGCTGGTCGATCCGCTTTGGCGCGAGACCGCCGCCGAGCTGCTCCATCTGCCGCAAGCAGCCTGATCCCTTTTTCTTTCTTCAATCAGCCCGGCCTTGCGCCGGGCTTTGCCGTTTCAGGAGCCTGTCATGGCCGACTACTTCACCCATTTCTCCTGTCTGCTCGATGTCGGCACGCCGGATAATGCCGCTCATGCCCTCGATCTCTACAACACCCTGTCCGACGCGAACGCCGACGAAGAACCGCCTTCGGACAGCTTCCTCCTCTCGATCCAGCCCGAACATGGCGGTACACAGCTCTGGATGCGCGATGACGTCACCGGAGATCCCGAGCACGTCGTCCAATTCGTCAAACGCTGCGCCGCAGTATTCGGCCTGACCGGCCGCTGGGGGTTTCAATACGCCAACACCTGCTCGAAGCCGCGCGTCGACGGCTTCGGCGGTGGTGCACATGTTCTTGATCTGGCCACCGGGGAAACCGTCGCCTGGACCTATACCGACGGCTGGCTCGCCGAGGTGCTGTATGGAGGTGATCCCGATGCCTGAGATCATCGAAACCACGGTCTATCGGCTCGATGAACTTTCCGATGCCGCAAAGGACAAAGCCCGTGCCTGGTATCGTGAGGGCGGCTTCGACTACGACTGGTATGATGCGGTCTATGAAGATTTCCAGCGCATCGCGGACATTCTCGGCATCTGCTTTAAGACCAGTGCCGTGCGGCTTATGGGCGGCGGATCGCGGCAGGAGCCGCGCATCTGGTTTCGGGGCTTCTGGTCGCAAGGTGATGGAGCCTGCTGGGAGGGGTTCTACTCCTACCGGAAAAACGCCTCCGCCGAGATCCGATCCTATGCGCCGCAGGACGTAAAGCTGCATGAGATCGCCGATGCGTTGCTGGCGATCCAGCGCTGCAATTTCTACCAGCTTCGCGCCGAGGCCAGCCATCGTGGGCATTATTATCACGAATACTGCATGTCGATCTCGGTCGAGCGCGATAGTCCGACATATCAGGACATGACCGTCGATGCCGAGGAGGTCGTCATCGAGGCGCTGCGCGATCTGGCGCGCTGGCTTTATCGTCAGCTGGAGCGTGAATACGAATACCTGACTTCGGACGAGGCGGTGGACGAGTCGATCGTTGCCAACGAATACACCTTCACGGCGGCGGGCCGCCGTTTCGGTTGATCGCGGTCAGGGTTCGCGAATGCCCGCATATCCGGCGGCCTTCGCCGCCTTGACCAGCTTGCGGTCGAAGCTCGCGAAACCCTCGCAATGCGCCGCGCGGCCGAGATGCAGCGCATCCGCGAAATCCATTCCCGTCTCGGCAAGGCCGAGGGCGGCGGCGACGATTGCACCGTCCTCGACCGTCACGGTCGGCAGGCCGGCGAAAACCCGTAGCGCGTGGGCGATTTCTGCCGGGCGATATTCATAGGTGCTGCGCAGCACCCATTCGGTTTCGAGGATCACCGTGACGCCGGCAAAGACCGGCTGCCTGTCGATCAGGTCGCGGGCGCGCGGCGATTGTTTCGGATGGTCACCGGTCAGGTAGCGGACGACCAGATTGGTATCAATCGCGAGCATGGCGGCGCTTTGCCTCGGCCAGCACGCCGGCATCCATCTCCTCAAGCGTCTTTGGCTTGCCCTTCCAGGCCAGCACGCCGAACACGTCTTCCGGTCGCGTCTCGGCGAAGGCTGGGACTGGCTTCAGCAGCACGCCCTCCGGCGTCTCCTCGACCACGAGCCGCGTTCCTGCCCCCCATTCCCGCCGCTGGCGGATGGCGCTGGGAAGGATGACCTGTCCCTTGGTGGAGACGGTGGTGGTGAGCTTATCCGCGTTGGCCATCGGCCCTAACCTTTTATGGCGTAAGACAAACGTAAGATAACCGCTTGCGCGCCATCATTCAAGCAGTGACCGACGGCGGCCGTGCTTCCGGGTAGAGGGAGAGGAAGGCCGGGACGGGTTCGAGCCTGTGCGATCGAGAGAGCGCTGCGCGGGCTCGATCCTGTCCTGCTCTCCCGAGGTTTTTCCCATGAACATGATTTCCGTATCCGCAGCGGCATCCGCGACAGTGCCGGTTCCGCTTGCCTCCGACGCTGACATCCCTGCCTCCGTCTTCGCCGCAGCACAGATCCTTCTTCCTCATCTCGAACGTGGTCAGCGCATCGACGCAGCCACATTGCGCGGCGCAATGGAGATTGCCTTTGGCGCATCCGATGCCACTGGCGCCTGGAACTGGAAGACAGCCTATGACGCCTGTGAGGCGGCAACCGTTCTTTTCCTGCGCAAATACGGCAAGGCGCTTTTCCGTAAATCCGCCTCTCCGGCAACGGTGCTGCCACAGTTCGCCAAGATTGCCGGTCTCCTGCCGACGCATACGTGCCGCTCTGAAGAGGCGCAGTCCTTCCAGCAATTCTCGACCCCGATTCCGCTCGGCCTGGCGGCCGTGACGGCGGCGGCGATCACGCCGGCAGACTGTGTGCTGGAACCGTCGGCAGGGACCGGGCTCCTCGCCATCCTGGCCGAGATCACAGGCGGCTCACTCGTTCTCAATGAACTCGCCCAGACTCGCACCGGTCTCCTGTCTCTCCTCTTCCCGGCCCTGTCCATCTCCCGCTTCGATGCCGCCCAGATCGACGATCATCTCGAAGCCAGCCTTCTGCCGTCCGTCGTGCTGATGAACCCGCCGTTCTCGGTCATGGCCAATGTCGAGAGCCGTGTGGCCGACGCCGCCTTCCGCCATATCGCCTCGGCGCTGGCGCGTCTTGCGCCCGGCGGCCGCCTCGTCGCGATTACAGGAGCGAACTTCGCACCCGACGCGCCGGCCTGGACCTCGGCCTATACGCGTCTGCAGGAGCGCGGCCGCGTCGTCTTCTCCACCGCGATTGACGGCTCGGTCTATGCCAAGCACGGCACGACCTATCCGACACGACTCACCGTCATCGATAAGCTCCCAGCTGACGATCCTGCCGCATTCCCTGCCGCGCCCGGCGTCGCGCCCGATGTCGCCACGCTGCTCGGATGGCTCGCCGAGCATCTGCCCACCCGGCTCCCCGTCGATCCGGCCGTCGCCGTGCCCCCGGCTGCGCCAGCCGCCGCCCGCAGCGTGCGGGGCTATCTCACCCGCGCCGCCAAGGCCGCTCCCGCCCCAGCGATGGCCGAACCGGAAGGCGCGCCCCTCGACTACGAGACCGTCGATTGGTCGCCCGCGGAGGGCGGCCGCATCTCCGACGCTATCTATGAAGAATACGGATTGCAGGCGATCCGTATTCGCGGCTCTCAGGCGCATCCCACCATGCTGGTGCAGTCGGCGGCGATGGCCTCCGTAGCGCCGCCGAAGCCGGCCTATCGCCCGCATCTTCCGGGCGCGATCCATGCCCTCCTGTCGGATGCGCAGTTGGAGACCGTAATCTACGCCGGCGAGGCCCATGCCGATTATCTCGCCGGTTCGTGGACGGTGGACGAGACCTTCGATCTCGTCTCCGCCGCACGCGAAGATGCGAAGAATGCCGTGCGTTTCCGGCGTGGCTTCTTCATCGGCGATGGCACCGGCGTCGGCAAGGGCAGGCAATCGGCCGCGATCATTCTCGACAACTGGCTCCAGGGCCGCCGCAAGGCGATCTGGATCTCCAAGTCCGACAAGCTCCTGGAGGACGCCCAACGCGACTGGTCGGCGCTCGGGATGGAGCGTCTGCTGGTCACGCCGCTGTCGCGATTCCCGCAGGGCAAGCCGGTCACGCTGCCGGAAGGCGTCCTATTTACAACCTATGCCACGCTACGTTCCGACGACCGTGGAGAAAGGGTTTCCAGGGTCAAGCAGATCGTCCAATGGTTGGGCTCCGACTTCGATGGAGTGATCATTTTCGACGAGGCGCACGCGATGCAGAACGCCGCCGGCGGCAAAGGTGAACGAGGGGACGTCGCTGCGTCCCAACAGGGCCGCGCCGGCCTGCGCCTTCAGCACGCCTTGCCGAATGCCCGAGTCGTCTATGTCTCGGCAACCGGCGCCACGACCGTCCATAACCTCGCCTATGCGCAGCGGCTCGGCCTGTGGGGCGGCGAGGATTTTCCGTTTTCCACGCGGGCCGAGTTCGTGGAGGCGATCGAGGCCGGCGGTGTTGCGGCGATGGAGGTTCTGGCCCGCGACCTTCGCGCGCTCGGTCTTTATACCGCCCGCTCGCTCTCCTTCGACGGCGTGGAATACGAGCTGGTCGAGCACTCGCTGACGCCCGAGCAGACCCGCATCTACGACGCCTATGCCGGCGCATTCGCCGTCATCCATAATAATCTCGATGCAGCGATGGAGGCGGCCAACATCACCGGCAGTGCCGGCACTCTGAACAAGCAGGCGAAATCCGCCGCCCGTTCCGCGTTCGAATCGGCCAAGCAGCGGTTCTTCGGCCATCTGCTCACCAGCATGAAGACCCCGACGCTGATCCGGTCCATCGACGCCGATCTGGAGGCAGGCCATGCCGCCGTGATCCAGATCGTCTCGACCGGCGAGGCGCTGATGGAGCGCCGCCTGGCCGACCTGCCGACCGAGGAATGGAACGACGTACGCATGGACATTACTCCGCGTGAGTACGTCCTGTCGTATCTGGAAACCAGCTTCCCGGTGCAGCTCTACGAGCCCTTCACCGACTCAGAGGGTAATCTGTCCTCGCGTCCGGTGTTCCGCGACGGCCAACCCGTCGAAAGTCGTGAGGCGGTTGCACGCCGCACCGCACTGATCGAAAAGCTGGCCAGCCTGCCGCCGGTTCCGGGCGCGCTCGACCAGATCGTCCAGTATTTCGGGTGCGATCTCGTCGCGGAGGTGACTGGCCGCTCGCGCCGCATCATCCGCAAGCCGGGCACCGGTGACATCGGCGACCGGCTCGTGGTCGAGAACCGCGCAGCAGCAGCCAATCTCGCCGAGACGCAGGCGTTCATGGACGACCAGAAACGCATCCTGATCTTCTCGGATGCAGGCGGAACCGGCCGCAGTTACCACGCGGAGCTATCGGCGCGGAATACGCGGCTGCGCGTGCATTACCTGCTCGAGCCGGGCTGGAAGGCCGACGCCGCCATCCAGGGCCTCGGTCGCACGCATCGCACGAACCAGGCGCAGCCGCCGCTCTTCCGGCCCATCGCGACCGACGTCAAGGCCGAGAAGCGTTTTCTCTCCACCATCGCCCGACGTCTCGATACACTCGGCGCGATCACGCGCGGTCAGCGCCAGACTGGCGGACAGGGCCTCTTCCGACCCGAGGACAATCTGGAGAGCCATTATGCCCGCGACGCGCTGCGCCAGCTCTATCTCCTTCTGGTCCGCGGCAAGGTCGAAGGCTGCTCGCTCGACCGCTTCGAATCCGCCACCGGCCTGAAGCTGATGGATTCGACCGGCATCAAGGACGATCTGCCGCCGATCACCACCTTTCTCAACCGGCTGCTGGCGCTGACCATCGAGCTTCAAGGCATCCTGTTTGCCGCCTTCGAACAGTTGCTGAACGCCAGGATCGAGGGCGCGATCGCCAGCGGCAGCTACGATGTCGGGCTGGAGACGCTGACGGCGGAACGCTTCATCGTCACCGATCGCCAGACCATCTATACCCATCCGGGCACCGGCGCGGAAACCCGGTTGCTGACGATCACGCAGCGCGAACGCAATCGTCCGGTTACGCTGGACGATGCGCTTAGCTATCTCGACGACCGCCAAGCGAAGCTCCTCATCAACGAGCGTTCGGGCCGCGCCGCCGTCCAGATCCCGACCACCAGTATCATGCTGGACGATGGCGAGATCGAGCGGCGCGTACGGCTGATCCGGCCGATGGACAGCCACAACATCCCAGTCAGGATGATGGGTGAGACCCATTGGGTTGAAGCCGACGAGCACTCCTTCTCAGCAGCCTGGAATGCAGAAATCGCGGAGGTGCCGGAATTCTCCGACAGCACGATCCATATCGTCACCGGCTTGCTGCTGCCGATCTGGAAACGGCTTCCGCACGAATCCTCGCGCGTCTATCGCCTCCAGACCGACGAAGGCGAGCGCATCATCGGTCGCAAGGTCTCGCCGGCCTGGGCGGCCAACGCGGTAACGACCGGCGCCAGTTCGCTGACGCCGGATGCCGCCTTCACCGCACTGATGGATGGCCGCACCGTCCTCGATCTTGCCGAGGGGTTGCAGCTTCGCCGCTCCCGCGTCATGGGCGTCAGCCGCATCGAACTGTCTGGTTTCACCGACACAATGCGCGAACGCCTCACGGCCTACGGGCTGTTTCATGAGATCATCTCGTGGAAGCTGCGCATGTTCGTGCCGGTCGATGCCAATGGCCCTGTGGTTCTCGGCAAACTGCTCGACCGCTGGCCAGTGCAGCGCATCGGTGAACGGGAGGCAGCGTAATGGCCCGTCATGATGCTTCCGAACTGGCAAGCCGTCTCGGTCGCAATGCCGAGGCGGTCTGCCGCCACTACCTGTCGTCCGGCCGCCGCGCCGGACGATACTGGGTCGTCGGCGACGTTCAGAACAGCCCCGGCCGTTCGATGTTCGTGCGCCTGACCGGGCCGGAATCCGGCAAGGGCGCTGCGGGCAAATGGACCGATTCCGCGACCGGAGAGCATGGCGATCTTCTCGACGTCATCCGCGAGACGCTCGGCCTGACCGACTTCAAGGACGTCGCCGAGGAAGCGCGCCGCTTCCTTTCGCTCCCACATCCCGAACCTGAAAAGGCGAGAACGCCGACGGGCAGGACGTCAAGCAGAGCGTCGTCGGGATCACCTGAAGCGGCGCGGCGGCTCTTTGCCATGTCACAGCCGATCGGCGGCACACTCGCAGAAGCGTATTTCCGCAATCGCGGCATTACGGCTTTGCACGGAACCGCCAGCCTGCGCTTTCATCCCCGGTGCTATTACAGACCTGATGATCATGCGCCCCGGCAGATGCTGCCCGCGATTGTTGCCGCCGTGACCGATCTGGCGGGGCGGCAGACCGGAGCGCACCGCACCTGGCTCGCCCCCGACGGCGCAGCGAAAGCGGATGTCGAAACCCCGCGGCGGGCGATGGGCGACCTTCTCTGGCACGGCGTCCGCTTCGGGGTGACCGGTGAGGTGCTCGTCGCCGGCGAAGGGATCGAGACCGTGCTGTCGCCCCGTCAGGTTCTGCCCCATATGCCGATGATGGCGGCACTCTCGGCCGCACATCTCGCCGCCATCCTGTTCCCGCCAGCGCTGCGCAGGCTCTATGTCCTCAGAGATCGCGATCCGGCCGGGGACAACGCGCGAGACAGCCTGATTGCCAGAGCCGCGAGTGCCGGGATCGAGGTCGTGGCATTGTCGCCGGTGCGCGGGGACTTCAACGAGGATCTCCGCGAATCCGGCGCCGATGCCTTGCGGGTGGCGCTCGCCGGTCAGCTTCATCCTGATGACAGAGCGCGTTTTCTGGAGGCGTGAGGGGATCGGCGAAAAAGGAGGCGTGTTGCGCTCCGCCTCCACCTTTCGTCCCCAGGGATTACCTTGCGCTGCCTGTCGGAGAGGCCACGCCCACGGCCTTCTCAAAGGGCGATCGGCCCACAAACGATCCGGGCAGGCAATGGCCGGGTTCGGGCTATTTTCCGCCGGCGGCTGCGCCACCTTTGCATCGCGACAGACAAAATAGCCCGCACCCGGTCATCGAGCCCTCGCGGGAGCGCGAGGATGCCAGCCCGGCCCGCCCGTGGGCTTTCGACGCCTGCGAAGGCCGCGATGGGCGCGGCTCCAGACGAAGGAAGCTCCCGATGATGCACGAAGACGACGATACGGGTTTCGGGCTGGTTCACACCTCTTCCCCCACCGATCATGTCCTCACCGAACTCCAGCTTTACGGCTGGCGTCCGTTTCAGGATGAAGCGGACCCGAGGCCGCTTCCCGAAGGCAACGCCGTCGCCGGCGCCGTCGCGGATATCTTCGACGCCCTGATCGCCACGCTCGGCGATACCCGCCTCGAACCCGACCTTGACGAATTGCTCTGGTCGACCGTCAATGTCTTCCATCGCGCCACCGGCCGGGTAGAGCGCAACCTGGATGATAACGAGCTGGCGCAGCGCCGTCTTCAGCGGGAACAGGACGGCAGCGAGGTGAAGTCCGTCGAGCTGGAACGCCTGACGGCAGAAGGGCAGACATTCATCGAACGGCGCAACAGCATGGAACTCTTCCGCGACATCGCCGCCGAACAGTTCGAGCGCCACACCGGCACCGCCTGGCGCCCTCGCACCGGCTCAATGGTCAACTATCGCAATCTCACCGCCGCGATGATCGACAGCCGCGACTTCCTGGCCGCGAAGCGCCGGGCCGAGACCGAGGTGATGCTGCCCCCCGGTCCCAAGGTCGCCCTGACCGGCGGTCTCGACTACAATGACCACAACCTCATCTGGGCGAAGCTCGATCAGGTTCGCGCAAAGCACGCCGACATGGTGCTGCTGCATGGCGGTTCGCCCAAGGGCGCCGAATTGATCGCCGCGAAATGGGCGGACAATCGCAAGGTGCCGCAGGTCGCCTTCAAGCCTGACTGGACGAAGCATGGCAAGTCCGCGCCCTTCAAGCGCAACGACGCGCTGCTCGACGTCCTGCCCGTCGGCGTTCTCGTTTTTCCGGGGTCGGGTATTCAGGAAAACCTTGGCGACAAGGCCCGCAAGCTCGGCATCCCCGTCATGAAGTTCGACGGCGGCGCGTAAGCGCCGCCACCTGGCGGCTGTTCCAGTCGCCGATACTTGACTACTGGAGAGGTCAATGGCTCTTATGGACCATCCTTGCAGAACCGGAACAGTAGCATAGTCGCAGGCGGAGCGTATCCACAGGCAGCCTGCCGTGACCCTCAACCGTTTCTGGAGGTTTCCATGACGCTGATCCTGCTTGCTATCTCGCTGACGATCATGCTTTGCATCATTGCCTACAATCTCGCGATCTACGCGCTGCCCGTCATGGTTGCGATCTCGGCCGCGCAGTATGCGTGGGCCGGCGGCGCCGGAATATTCATGAGCGGCTTTGCGGGCGCAGGAGCCGCTTTGCTGTCGATTGCGCTGGTGATCGGCATTCTCGGCTTCGCGAAGAGCCCGACCTTGCGCGTGATTGCGCTCGCGATGTTCGCGATCCCTGCCGCCATCGCCGGATATGCCCTCATGCATGGCGTCACGAAGAACGCAATCGACTCGACGGTAGTACTCAATCTGCTCGGCGGAGCAGGCGGCCTGTTCATCGGTATCGCCGCTATGGTCAATCTGAACGCGCTTGGTGTCTCTGTCTTCTCTCGTTGATTCGGCAACTGCGGGCCATCATTCCCACGATGAAAGCCGGTGGCCTGTGCCGCCGGGTTCTGTCTTTCCTGCCAAAAATTGGCATGTGACGTCAGTTCTGCCGTTATGCCGTCGCTTCCGGCCTGCTTCATCCCGACCGTGGAGGCTCGGACACGGAATGCCTCTCGCGCCCGTAACGGTCATTGTCTGGTTGCCGGTCCAAATAGCGATGAATGCGGCCCACGATTACCTTCATCACCTTTCCCAGCTCCGCCTGACCGGTCGTCCGCAAATTAAGCGAATACGGTGAGGTTCCATATCTGGTAGCCCGATAAGCTTGTCCGGTTTCTTCCCCGCCAACCTCCAGTAGGACAGATGCATGTGGCTTAAAGAGGAGAACGGCAGGCGCCGCCTATCCGTGCGTTATGAGCGGACCCGACGGTTTGTTGTTGACGGCAAGGATGGTTCTGCTGTGCGCCTCGGTTCGTACCCGTCTCAGCGGCGCCATCCCTCCGACTGACTGATCCCCTAAGTCCGTGCGGTTTCCGGCCGCAACCCACGCGGCTCCGGACCGTGTTGCCGCGCAAGCGCGACTGCCCGCTCCACTCCGGGCCTTATGGGCGAGCTGCCAGCGAGCAGGCAGTTGCAGGCGTCTCCCGCCGGCCTTGGCCGGGTCTCGTCGGAGGGATGGTCCCTCCGAGAAGCAACGGAGACTTACAATGCAGAACATCGTCATTCTCGCCGGCAACATCGGTCAGGACCCTGAAACCCGTACCACTCAGGGAGGCACCAGCATCACCCACTTCACCCTGGCCACTTCACGTCCCCGCTACTCGGACGGCAAGGTTGTCCGCGACGAGAACGGCTACCGGGTTCAGGATACTGAATGGCACCGGATCACCTGCTTCAACGGTCTCGGCAAGACGGTCCAGCAATACTGCGAGAAAGGCATGAAGGTTCTGGTTCGCGGGCGCATCCACTACACGAAGTGGACGGACCAGCAGGGCAACGACCGCTACGGGTGTGAGATCATCGCCGAGACGGTTGATTTCCTGAGCCGGGCGAAGCAGACTGAAAACAACGACGGTAGACAGTCCGACTACGACGACGAAATACCGTTCTAGCCGGAAGAGATGGAAACCCGGCGGCGTAAGCCGCCGGGCCTCCCTCATGTTTTTCCGCATATTTACTCAGGTCTACTCGCAGGAGATCGATATGATCTCGCGTGAATCATCGTCGTAGAAAACGTTCATCCGTTCACGACCGAGATTCGACGTTACCGCGCATATCGAGCACGTCATCCGCCATGTTGCGTCAGCCGGCCTTTCAGGGAGCGCATCAAGCTGTTTGCCGATAAAGCCCTGAAACTCCGAAGCTCGGCACCTGTCTCCAAAATAATATATCCGCGGACCATCCGCCGTCTCGGTGATCCAGACGCCGGGAAGGCGCGGATGATTGCGGATCGTCGAATTCTCCGGCGCCCAATAGGTGAAAGGCGGCAACGGATCGGCTTCCACAATCACCTTCGGTTCAGATTGCTGAGCCGGCGTCGTGGTTGTCCCCTGGGACAAGGCGACTCCCGACGCCGCAACCATGGTCATAAAGAAGATAGCGGACAGAGCGGCGACAAACTGCAATTGAGATACTCTCGCACTATTGTTGGGGATTCCCAGCGTCCAGTTTTGATCGTCAAACGACAAGCTATCCCGTGAAGGCGGCAACAAGACGGCTGGATAGGCGAGTTGTGGTGGACGGCAATCATCACGGGACCAACGTCGATGAACTGGCCCCCTTCGCCTCGTAAGGAGTGATGCCGGGCCACCATCGGCGCGGCGCTCGGCAAGCCGAATCACTCGGGGGTCTCTTACGCTTGCATGATTGCCTCAGCGAGCGATTATGGCTCGATTCTTTTGTAAACTACGGCTATTATAGCCGTAGTTCTGGCGCGAGACTCAGTGCCGGTGGGAGGTGATCTTGTATGATCACCGCCCATCAAACTCGGGCCGCGCGCGCATTGCTGGGTTGGACACAGGAGACGCTCGCAGACAGGGCCACCGTATCGCTGACCGCGCTCAAGCGCATGGAGTCGGTCAATGGGGAGCGCGTCTTCGAGAGTACTGCCGACAGGGTTCGCAGGGCGTTGGAAGCGGCAGGCATTGTCTTCATCAATTCCGACCGGCATATCGGAGTGATGCTGGATGTCCCGAACACTGTGCGTCGCTGACGCCATGTCCCCAAACCGGACGCGATGCCGCATGCGTGCGCGCTATGGTGAATCGTCGTTTACCAATCACGTCATTGTGATATTGTGCGCGCCATCGCACCAGACGTCGCAATTGGGGAAAGGACGCAATGGCGACGCTATCCTTTCGTGATGAAGCACCCAACGGCGATTTTCTCACCGATTACGACCGCATGCATGTGAAACTCTATTGTCGTCTGCTCGATGCCGAGGCGGACGGTGCTGACTGGCAGGAAGCCGTCGAAATCCTGTTCGGCATCGACCCCGACACCGAGCCCGAGCGCGCGCGCCGGATACACGATACGCACCTCGCCCGCGCCCACTGGATGACTGAACACGGCTACAAGATTCTGCGCCTCGGCCGCCTGAACTGAAGTTTCGTAGCCCATCGCATTGCTGACAAGGCAAGACGGTTTGCGGCCTGAGGCACTTCCGCGGCGCGCAACCCGGCCGGATCATCTTCCCGTTTGACCTGCGTTCGTAGCCTGGGAGGAATATCATGAGACCCGACACGTCGCGCTGGCGGATAGAGTCCGCTTATCGGTTCATGGACGAGGCAGGCGTCGATCATCTCGCCTGGGAGTGTCTACGGCGGAACGGCGACTATCAGCAAGACTATCGTGACCTGCGGCGTGCAGACCGCCTTGGCAAGCCGCTCCCCGAAACGATGGAGAGCCGCTGGGGGTTGCGATTTCGCGGCCCGGCCACGTCTGACGGCAGGCGACCAACCGATCTTCTGGAGTGAGACTGCCGACACCGCTATTCTGCGGCTGGCGGGCAACTTGGCGCCTGCCCGGGAGGGAGCCGTCACCCTGCGCGCCTTCCTTGCCGGTGAGAAGAGGATCACGCCAGACGAACTCCATCTCCTCCTGCGCGAGATCGGTACTGGTCTGCACCTGGTCGCCGATCCCGCGATTCGGCCCGACGATCCGATATCGGTTGCTATCGCGCTTGACCGCGACGGTCTCGATCGCATTGCCGCGCTCGACCGCCTGCTGCGCCACCTGGCCGGCTACCGCGTTCCGCCCGATCAGCGCATGACCGCCCAACAGCGAAGGCGGCTCAAGGCGATGCTGCGCGCTGTCGACGCCCGCCAGCATCGCGCCAGCCAGCGCGAGATCGCACAGGTCCTGTTCGGCGTCGAGCGCATCGCCAAGGAGCACTGGCAATCCTCGCCACTCCGCGACACCGTACGCGATCTCATCCGTGACGGCACCGCCATGATCGCCGGCGGTTATCTCAAGCTTCTGCGTTTCCGCCGCCGCCTCTGACCCCGCCCCGGTCAGGGTGGGGTTATTCGATACCCCCTGAAATCCCCCACTCCCTGCGCCCCGCTTCTTCGCCACCGTGACCCCTGACCGCCGCTCCCCCCGAGCGGCATCCCCCAGAGCCACGGAGGCATCCATGTACCCCAATCCCGCTCTCCTGCCGCCGCGCTTTCTGCGCACGAGGGAAGCCGCAGACTTTCTCGGCCTCTCGCCCCGCACGCTGGAAAAGCACCGGACCTATGGCACCGGACCACTTTTCCGCAAGCTTGGCGGCCGCGTCGTCTATGCGATCGACGAACTCGAAGCCTGGGCCGAGCGTGGCACCGTCGCCTCGACCTCCGATCCGCGCGGCAGCGTGCTGCCCGCCCTGCCGGGCAACAGGCAGCACTATCCCGCGCCTAGTCGCTCGGCGCGTTGAGGGCTGTCAGGCATGTCCCGACGCCTTCCTATCTCGGAGCGCGCGCGCCTCGACCCTTTCGTCATCGCGACGGGCGACGCCAGCCCGCGCGACCAGCGCGACCTCATGGAGCGCCCATTCTTCTCGCTGTCTAAGTCGCGCCGCACCGTGCCGATCCTCTACGAAGCCGGCGCCGTGCGCGTCGAGGTCTTTGCCGTCCCCGAGCATGGCATGGCTACGATCTGGGACGCGGATATCCTCATCTGGGCGGCGGGTCAGATCGTCGAGGCCGAGAACCTCCGCCTTGCGACCTCCCGCTTCCTGCGCTTCACGCCCTACCACCTCCTGACGGCTATCGGCCGCGAAACCGGCGCCAGCGACTACAAGCTGCTCAAGGCCGCGCTGACGCGGCTGCAATCGACCTCGATCCGCACGACGATTCGCAATGGCGAGCATTGGCGGCGGCATCAATTCTCCTGGGTCAACGAATGGGAGGAACTCACCCGCCTCGACGGCCGGGTCGAGGGCATGGAGTTGGTCCTGCCCGATTGGTTCTATCGGGGCGTCGTCGACCGCTCGCTCGTCCTTGCAATCGACCCGGCCTATTTCCGGCTGAAGGGCGGGATCGAACGCTGGCTCTATCGCGTCGCCCGCAAGCATGCCGGCCGCCAGCGGCATGGCTGGGTTTTCGACCTCCACCACCTTCATGAGAAATCCGGTAGCCTCGCGCGCGTCTCCGATTTTGCGCTCCAGATCCGCCGCATCGCCATGCGCCAGCCGCTGCCCGGCTATCACCTGGGCATCGAGCGCGACGGTCGCCGTGAAATATTGCGCATCCTGCCCGCGCCGTCATCGGCCGGGCCTGTGGATAGTGCTGTGGATGCAATCGGGAGATCACACGCACGACCCTTCGGGAGATCACACGCAAGTCCTTCGGGAGATCACACGCAAAGGCGCCAGCTAACGCTTTGGCCCGACACGACGATTCCCGGCCTTAACTTAGAGTCTAACAATAATACTAACTTTTATGAGCGCGCGCGCGATGTGGAAAACCTCATTCGCGACACGGCCCGAAGTCTCGGCATCGCCGGAAAGAAGGGCACGCCGGCCGGGCCATCCGCTGCGAATCCGTCAACGGCGCCCGACGGCACCGGCTTCGCTGAAACCGTCGCCCCACGGCTCCCCCTCGATCGGCTGGGAGAACGCCGATGATCGTCGCCTTCCTCAATCAGAAGGGTGGTGTCGGCAAGACGACGCTTGCACTCCATCTCGCCGGCGAGATGGCGTCACGCGGAAGCCGCGTCACCCTGATCGACGCCGACCCGCAAGGATCGGCTCTCGACTGGTCGCAGCAACGCGCGCGCGAGGGCCTGCCTCGCCTGTTCGGCGTCGTCGGCCTGGCGCGCGACACGCTGCATCGCGAAGCGCCGGAAATCGCCGGCGGCGTCGATCATGTCGTCATAGACGGCCCGCCGCGTGTTGCCGGCCTGATGCGCTCGGCGCTGCTCGCCGCCGACCTCGTGCTGATCCCGGTGCAGCCGTCTCCGCTCGACGGATGGGCTTCGGCCGAGATGCTGGCGCTTCTGGCGGAAGCGCGCATCTACCAGCCGCAGCTCGCCGCCCGCTTCGTCCTCAATCGCTGCGGCGCGCGCACCGTCATCGCACGCGAGACGGCCGAGACGCTGGCTGACCACGATCCTCCGGTGCTCGCCACCACCATCGGCCAGCGCGTCGTCTTCGCCAACGCCGCGCAGACCGGACGGCTCACATCCGACATCGACCGCCATTCGCCGGCAACGCGCGAGATCGCGGCGCTGGCCACCGAGATCGCGCGCCTCGGCGTCGGGAGGACCGCGCCATGATTGTGCTCCCCGAAATCATACTGTCCGGCGACTGCCGGGACCGCATGCCATCGCACGGTCCGTTCGACATGATCCTCGCCGATCCCCCTTACGGCGACACGTCGCTCGCATGGGACCGGCGGGTCGAGGGCTGGCTAGTGCTCGCACGCGCGGCGCTTGCGCCAACCGGCTCGATGTGGGTCTTCGGCTCGCTGCGCAGCTTCATGGCGAGCGCCGGCCGTTTCGCAGACGCTGGCTTGCGGCTCGCCCAGGAGATCGTCTGGGAGAAGCAGGACGGGAGCAGCTTTCATGCCGACCGCTTCAAGCGCGTGCATGAGCTGGCCGTCCAGTTCTATCCGGCCGAGACGCCCTGGGGCGAGATATACAACGATCCGCAGACCACGCCCGACGCGACCGCCCGCACGGTGCGGCGCAAGCAGCGTCCACCCCATACCGGCAAGATCGATCCCGGCTACTATGTCAGCCATGACGGTGGCCCACGCCTGATGCGCTCGGTCATCTACGTGCGCAACTGCCACGGTCGCGCCATCCATCCGACCGAGAAGCCTTCCGCCCTCCTCGAAATCCTCATCCGCACGAGCTGCCCGCCCGGTGGTCTTGTCGGCGATTGGTTCGCGGGATCCGGTGCGGCCGGCGAAGCCTGCCGGCTCTCCGGCCGTCGCTACATCGGCTGCGAGATCGACCCGACGATGGCCGACCGCGCCCGTGACCGCATCGCTGCCGTCTTGCCATTCCATGACGGAGGCCCGTCATGACGTCCGGCACGGACAAGCGCGGCTTCGCCACGCGCCCGGCCGATCCCGATAACTGGATCAAGATCGGCGACGCAGCGTCGCCACGCAGGGATGCCGCCGACGTCTATTCGGCGCGGCTGACCGTGGACATCACGCCGGCGTTGCGCGGCCGCATCAAGATCGCGGCCTTCCAGCGCGGCGTCACCGTCGCCGACATGCTCCGCGACCTGTTCGCGCGGGAGTT
>NZ_AMSI01000011.1 GCF_000300515.1 Nitratireductor indicus C115 | reverse complement strand
CTCGACAGGATCGGCCGCTGAGATATTCAGAGCGCTACACATATGCGCATGGCATCCAGCATGGCGGCGTGAATGTTGCGGCTTGAAACCGCATCGCCAATCCGGTGCAGCTCAAATCCCTCGGCGCGCAGGCCCGGCTGGCGCGTCGCGTGCACCATGGCCTGCAGGTCGCTAACACCGTCATTGGAGGCCCGCCCGCGCAGGCTGAAATAGACATCGTCCATGGGAATGCTGCCCTGTTCGACAATCACATGATCGACCGATATCTCCGTCAGTTCGCGTGAAATTTCGTTGACGAAGCGTGCCAGAAGCCGGTTGTCGTGTCTTTGCACGGACAGCAGCCTGCTTTCGAAGACCGGCCGCACGCCAAGCTGCAGGAACCGCTTCTTCCAGCGTAGCCTTTCTGCATAGGTGAGTTCTTCCGAAAGCTGTGCGTCGATGGAGACAAAGGCGACATCCAGACCGGCTTCACGGGCCAGTTCGGCCGCAAGCGGACCGGGATGCCTGCCGGTTCCGTCATAGACCAGCACATCGCCCTGTAGACGCACCTGGCCTGTCAGGACGTCCCAGCTGTTAAGGCAGAGATCACCCCCCTCGCTCAAGTCCATGAGGGGCAGCCCCCCAGTCGCCATGACGACCACGTCTGGCTCGAGCGCGACAATGTCCTCGCCTTCCATGTAGCTGTTGGTGTGGACCGCAACGCCAAGCCGCGCGAGCTCGGCCTCGCGCCACTCGACAATGCCGATCAGATCGCGGCGCCAGGAGCCCGTTGCTCCGACACGAATCTGTCCGCCGAGTTCGCTACCCGCTTCATAAAGCAATACCTGATGTCCGCGCTCGGCACTGACGCGCGCGGCCTCCAGCCCAGCGGGACCGCCGCCGACGATGACGACCTTGCGCGCGGGACCGTCCGTGCGCCGGATCGTGTGACGCAGCGTCATCTCTCGACCAGTCGCGACATTGTGAAGGCAGGAGGGGCGATAGGGCGACTGGCAATGCGTCGCTCCAACGCAGGGTCTTATCTCCGCCTCGCGGCCGCTCGCCAGCTTGTTGACCAGATGTGGGTCGGCAATCTGGGCACGCGTCATGCCGGCCATGTCGAGCATGCCTTCGGAGACGGCATAGCGCGCCGAAGCGGCGTCGGCGATGCGCGCGGCGTGGAAGACGGGCAACCCCACCTCCTGGCGAAACGCCCCGACCGGCCTCACCCATGGGGCAAGCGGTGACCCCATGCCGGGCATGTTTTCCTCCGCCAGGGCGCGGGTGGTGTCCATCGTCCCGTAGATTGCGTTGAAGAAATCGACCGCTCCCGCATCCTTCAGGATCAGCGCAGCCTTGATGCACTCCTCGAAGGACATGGCCCCATCCGGCCCTTCGTCCACGACGAAGCGCATCCCGACCAGGAAATCATCACCCACTGCCCTGCGGATGGCCTCATGCACCATAAGTGCGAAGCGCAGCCGGTTTTCGAGCGAACCACCGAAGCGGTCTGTCCTGCGGTTGGTCGCCGGTGACAGAAACTGGCCGATGAGATGCCCGCCGGCGAGGGTTTCAATACCGTCAAGGCCTCCTTCCTTGCAGCGTCGGGCAGCAAGAGCGTAGGCGTTCACCACCCGGTCGATGTCGTGCTCATCCATTTCCTTGGGAATGCTGCGATGGAGCGTTTCGCGCACCGGCGAGGGCCCGATCGTCGTCAAACGATCGCCCGCATAGGGATCGCCGCGCCGGCCCAGATGAGAAATCTGGCACATCAGGGCAGCGCCTTCGGCGTGCATACGCTCGCTGAAGCGCTGAAAATGCGGAATGATGGCATCGGTGCCCACATTGAGCTGACGGAAGATGTTGGGGGAATCGATGTCCACATTGGACGAACCGCCGAACATCGACAAAGCCAGGCCCCCGCGCGCCTTCTCCTCATGATAGCGCTGATAGGCCTCGTCCGGCATGCCGCCCACTTCCAGACCGCAGGCGTGGCTGGTGCTCATGATGCGGTTGCGCAATGTCAGACCTTTGATGCGCAACGGCTGCAACAACGGATCCTTGCTGATAATGGTTGTGGGTTGAGGTGTGTTCATCTCGGTCTCCTGCCGAATTTCGGCCAAGCACCAGCCTTCGCGCGAGCGTATCCGTCCGCGCGCAGCCGGCATCGGCCTGCCTGGGTTCCACTCGACAACCCCACTTTCGGGGCCGCTCGTATTCACTTTCTGGGCGGCTCATCGTTTTAGGGAAACGCTGCCTGCCCGACCTCCTTGTGATTCCGCATTTGCGCGGATGCCGGGCGTTTTCGACCGACTACAAATCGCTCTAAAGAATCTGGCTCAGGAACTGCCTCGTTCTGGGATCGCTCGCCTTCGTGAAAAACTGCCGGGGAGGGCCGTGCTCAACGATCACTCCCTGATCCGTGAAATAGACGTGGTCGGCGACCTCGCGGGCGAAGCCCATCTCATGTGTCACCAGAATGCAGGTCATGCCTTCGGAGGCGAGTTCACGGATGGTTAAGAGCACTTCCTTCACCGTCTCGGGATCGAGAGCTGCCGTGACCTCGTCGAACAGCATGACGTCCGGGCGCATGGCGAGACTTCGGGCAATGGCGACGCGCTGCTGCTGGCCGCCGGAGAGCTCGCCGGGATAGGCGTTCTCCTTGCCCTGAAGGCGCACCTTGGCGATCAGGGCACGTGCTCTCTCCTCCACCTCTTTCTTCGGCTCCTTCAGCACGAGAACCGGCGCCATCATGACGTTATCGAGAGCGGTCTTGTGTGGGAACAGGTTGTATTGCTGGAAGACGATACCAACCTTCTTGCGCAGCGTCAGAAGATCGAGCTTCGGATCGTTCACCTCCTGGCCCTCCACCTTGATGGAGCCCTTCTGGATATCGTTCAGACCATTGATGCAACGGATCAGTGTGGACTTGCCCGAACCCGAGGGGCCGATGATGCAGATCACCTCACCCTTGCGGACATCCAGGCTGATGCCTTTCAGGACTTCCACCGAGCCGTAAGACTTGTGCACATCGCACAGGGAGACGATGGGCTGATCGGCGGTCCAGTCGGCGCCCGCAGGAGATTTCGATTTAGTTTGCAACGACATATTTACGCTCAAGCTTCCGGGTCCAGAGTGCGATCGGATAGATGTAGGCGAAGAAGAGGCAGAGCAGAAAAAGGTAGAACGGGAGCAGGAATTCCGGGCGCGCGCCGGCTGCCTCCATCGCCGCCTGCGCATTGCCCACCGCTTCGCGCACGCCGAGGACCGAGGCCATCGGCGTTGCGAGCGCCAATAGGGCGTACCAGTTCATCCATGGCGGGATGGCGCGGCGGATGCATTGGGGCAGGATGATCCAGCGAAGCGTTTGCGCACGCGTGAAGGCCAGGCTTTCGGCCGATTCCCACTGCCCCTTAGGGATGGAATTTACGGCGCCGCGCAAAATCTCGCTGATGTTCGCCATTACCGGTAGCGAGAAGGCGAACGTGGCCTTCACCCAGTCGGGAAGCCTTACGATACCGAGCCCTGGCACCTGCATCTCGAATGGCACCAGGAACATGACCATGAACAGTATGACCAGCCAGGGCGAGTTGCGGAACAGGTGAGTGATGAACCACGCAGGCAGGCTCACCCATCGCGAGTGGCTGATCTGCAGGAGCCCGAGGCCGACGCCTAGAACAGTGGCGCAGGCCATTGCGATGAAGCTCATCAACAGATTCAGCCCGAAACCCTTCAGGATGAATGGCAACCAGATGAAAAGCGTCCCGATGGCGGACGGAATCCGCTGCGTATCCGACTGGGCATGAGCGAGGACGAACGAGCCGAAAAAAGCCAATGCCAGCCAGAGGCCGTGACGCCAGTGCAGCCGCGACGAGAAATGCTCGACGGCGAAGCGGTGGCGGTCGATGCGAAAGGCTCCGTCATTCATTGGCCATACCCCGGCAGGGCGAGCCTGCGCTCGAGGAAATGGAGCCCGGCTGCGAGCAGCGAGACAACCAGGATATAGAACAGAAATAGTAGCAGCATCATTTCCGGGACATTGATGTTGTCGGACCAGACCTGATTGAGCGAATAGGTCACTTCCGGAACGGAAATGACGTAAGCCAGCGAAGTGGTCTTGGCTAGGCTGATCAGGTTGTTGGTCAGCGCGGGCAAGCTGATGCGAAAGGCCAGCGGCAGGGTAACATACGTGTATATCTGCCACTTGCTCATACAGAGGCTTTCAGCGGCCTCCCTTGTGGAATCCGGCACGGCCTCGAGGCCGGACCTGAATATCTCCACATTGAAGGCCCCACCGAATATCCCAAGCGAAATGATCGCCCACGCGAAGGAAGAAATGAGCGGCTGGTAATAGCCGCCCATGTCGACCTGCGGCGTGAACGCGCCCAGGGCGAAGTAGAAGAACAGGAGCTGGATCATGGGTGGTGTGTTGCGGAACGCCTGGATGTAGGCGCCAACCAGTCCGCGAAGGACGGGAGACCGGGCGCTTTGCGCCCAGGCCCCGAACACACCAATCAACAGCGAGGCGACAATCGACCAGAATATCAACTGCAACGATATGGCGATGCCGGACAGGAACCGATCGTACTCGTAAGGGGCGTAGAACACGATGAAGTTCAGGCCCGTGCGCTCGTAGAGATCCTGGAAGAAGGGCGCGATCAACTGGAACATCTCAGCTCCGCAAGCGGTTTTCGTTCAACTTTCCGCGGATCATGGATCAGTTCGCTTCCAGATAGCTCGTATCCCACTTCGCCTTTTCGTTCTGGGCGGCGATCCAGTCCGACGGCTTGACCTTCCATTTCTTTTCAAGCTCGATCAACTTGCCCGATGCCTGCCAGCGATAGGCCATGCCGGTCATGAAAGCGCCAAGCGCCTTGTCCTTTTCCTCGAGCGGAACGGCTGCTGCCCAGGGATTGCTGAAAAGGACGGAAACCGGCATCTCGTAGCCTTCCCATTCGCCGGAGGCGAGATCGGCCATGATGCTCGCATCGTCATAAAGCCAGCCGACGCATTTGCCGGAGCGTAGCGCTTCCTTACCTTCGGTGTTTCCGGTGAAGGCGACAACCTTCGCCTTGTATTCAATCTCCACCATCTTGTTGTAATAGACACCCTGCTTGCCGCAGACCGGTTTGCCGGCAACGTCCTTCCAGTCCTTGATCGCACCTTCTTTCGTAAGAAGCGTGGGACCAGAGCTCCAATAGGCGGGCTCAATCATGCCCACAACCTTGCGGCGCTCGGCGGTGTCGTACATGCCGCCGATAATCACGTCGATCTTGCCCTGCTCCAGAAACTGCATGCGATTGGCGGAGGTGATAATAACCGGCTCGAGCTTGACGCCGAGTGCGTCCGCCACGCTTTGTGCGAGATCGATCTCGATGCCTTGCATGGTGCCGTCCGGTGCAGGGAAAGACCACGGCTTGAAGGCGCCGAGGACGCCGACACGCACTACGCCGCGTTCGAGGATCTGCTGCATGTGTGCATCGGCTGCGTAGGAGCCGCTTGCTGAGACAATGGAGCCTGCAGCAATCGCCAGGGCGAGTACGGCGGTACTTTTCAATGCGGATTTGCGCTTCATGCTTGAACATCTCCCATTTTTGATGTCGTTGCGTTGTTCTGTTCCGGGTCCGATGCGGTGCGAAACACCGTCTTCTGGTATCGGAGGAAATCGTTGACCTCCCGGACGGTTCTCTCCGGCGACCAGCCGGCGAGTTCTGAGACGGCGCCTGCGGCTTCTTCCACGTCCTCGCGTTCCAGATGGCCGCGCCACGCAAGCCCCGTCCTCGTGTAGAGTATTCCCTTCAAATCCCTGGCATGTTCAGTGGCAACCGCGTTGCGGAAACTGGCGGGCCGGTCTGTCGAAATGGGCCTTGCAATACCATGCCCAACGTGCTGCATCTCGCACGGCCTTCCCCGCCAAGCGGAGGAATGCCTGCTCGCGCCGAGATATTTCTCCACCACCGTGCATATCTCCCGTCCCGCGCTGAGATGGGACATAACGGGGCCCGCGGTCATGGCGAACATACCCGGCATACCTGCGCTCGCAAGGTCGTGAATTTCACGCGTGCGGCGCCCCATGGGCTGGCCGGCATCGTGTGTTAGCGGCCTGACACCAGCCCAGGTGAACACCACGTCGCGCCGCGAAAGCTGTAAGCCCGGCAGGAGATGATTAGCCTCGCCGATGAGAAAATCGATGTCTGCGTCGGTTGCCGAGACGTCGCCCGCATCCCCGTCGAAGAGGGTTTCAGTCGGGCCGAAATAGAAAATGTCGTCATGGGAGGGTAGGCAGTAGAAGGGCATTCCGCCGCGGTGCAAGGTAGTGATGCCGAAGCCTTCATAAGCCTTGGGCAACCTTACTGCGATATGGGCTCCTTTCGTTCCTGTGATCAGGCGAGGGGTTGCCGGCCCCTCCGAGCGATCCTTGACGCTGTCGATCCAGGTGCCAGCCATATTGAGAACCACCCTGGCGGAAATCTCCTGCTCGTGTCCGCCGTGCAAATCGATAAGCCGGGCACACCATTTTCCGGCTTGCCTGCGAAGTGAAACGACTTCGCAAAACAATTTGAGATCGGCTCCAATTTGCTCGGCTTCAAGCCCTGTATCAACGCATAGCCGATCCGGCCAATCCATGACGTATTCCCGATAGGTCGCCACCGAGACAAGCTGGTGCCGGTCGCGCAGATGCGCGGCAAACGGCAGATGCCGTTCGAAATCCCTGGTCAGCCGACGATAGGACAAAGGCGGCTTGGAAGGTCCGATGGCACGCAGAAGGATAAATCCCAGGTCGATATGCCAGGCCCTGACGCTGCTGTCGCGATAGACAGGAAAGCACATGGTTATGGGATTGCAGCGCTCGGGAACACTGTCTGCCAATTCGGCGCGCGCCTGCATGGCCGCACGCGCCATGCTCAGTGCACCAGCAAAGCGAAACGGATGGACGGTGAAAGTGCGCACCGGATTGGGCGTCTCAAAGTAGCGTAGTCCGCAATGAAGAATGCGGGAGGAGCGGCTGGAGGCGCCTGACGCGAAATCACCCTTCTCGGCCAGCAGCGTCCGAAATCCCGAACTCACCAGTTCACGCGCTGCGCTCGTCCCGTTGATGCCAGCACCGATCACGAGAACATCGTAATCGCGGCCCTGCGTCTCGGTCGGCTCTGGCGGCATTGGAGACCCGTTCCTGGAGGAGTGACGGCGCCAGTAAAGCGGGAAATTGGCAATGTTCAAAATAGAATTATCGAGGATCAATATGCATAAACTGCATACTGAATCAGAATGGTAGACGCGCGAGAAGCTTGTCTCTCTTGGCCGCCATCAATTCCAGCAAAGCGTCGGCAGCGGGATTGGCGATCCTAGTCTCCGGTCGTATCAGGGCGACGTTGAACGGGATCTTCGGCTCGAATGGGATCAACTTCACGCTTGGGTCCTGCTGCTCTGCGGCTGTGTAAGGATCGATGATCGCGATGCCGATCCCTTGCCGAACCATCTCATAAGCCGAGATCGAGAATGTGGTTTCATAGGCCGCGTCCACCTTGACGCTGCTCGACAGTAGAGCCTGATCGAGAAGATGCCGTGCTGAGACGAAGGACGTCCAGGAAATGAACGGTCCCTGCCGCAGGTCAGCGGGCCCAAGCCGGGTTCGATCTGCCAGGGGATGATCCTTCGGAACAGCGGCTATGTAAGGCGTATTGCTGAACACTTCCGTGCGAAAGCCCGAGCGCCTGAAAGGCGTTTCCGCGAGGCCGAAATCGATTGCCTGGGCGGCCGCCCATTCCTCGATCTTCATCGACATGCGAACGTTCAGCGTGACCTTCGTTTTCGGCCAGTCCTTGCGGAACTCGGCCAGAAGTTGCGGCACATAGCTGATGCCCAGCGCAGGCATGACGGCGATGCTGATCTCGCCTCCTTCCCAGCTTGCCAGGCGGGAGGCAAAATTGCTGAGGGACTCGAGGGAAAGATAGGCGCGCTCGATCTCGTCGAGTAGAAGGTTGGCCGCAGGTGTGGGTGTGACCTGCCCCCTGCGCCGGTCGAATAGCGAAACGCCCAACTCATACTCCAGCTTGTCGAGAAGCCGGCTCACCGCCGGTTGGCTACGCCCCAGGAGTTCGGCGGCACCGCTTACTGTCCCTGTCAGGATGACGGCCCGGAAAGCCGCATAATGCAAAAGGTTCAATGTATGCTTCAAGCGGACCGGTCTCCCGCATCGTGCGGTGCCCTGTGCGACCGCTTGCCAAGCCTCCGACTTTTCCAAAAACTCTGCAAGTCCGCCGCTTCCGCAGCACAGCACAACCTTCAAGGTGCTTTCGGTTTCGAGAAGCTTGGGCATTCGCTCGACGATCTGTTCGAGCACCGGAATTTGCCGGCTTCCCGCCGACCAGGCTACAAAATAGGAAATGTCGATGTAGGGAAGAAAAGGCTATGTGTACAGATACGCCCAAGCCGAATGCATCGTGGGCTGGTCCACGATGGCAGTCCAAGTCCGGCGGGCGCGAATTGGAAGCAATTCAACATCGACGTCTCCATCGTGTTGAACGATGCCTGCTCGACGGGCGCACAGGCCCTGGTCCCCTACGACAGGGGCTCTACAAGCGTCGACACAAGATTGAAAACATGGTCGGAAGGCTAAAGGGCTGGTGGCACATCCATACGCGCTACGATTGCTGCGCTCACACCTTCTTCTTAGCTATGGCGATCGTCGCTACTGTCTTCTTCTGAATATGGATCAATGAGGCTGAGCCTGGAGCATTTTGTAGTCAGGTGAAACTATCTGACGTTCGCATAAATGCAGAAAACAGGGAGATGGGACAGGACAATATCTCTGTGAAACGATGAACCGCTCTATGAGCCGATCCGGCGGTTCACACTTCATTTCCCGGTTTGTAAAAAGCAAGCTGCCATTTGACCTTAGCCGCAAGACGTGGCCCGCGCGGTTGCGTTCTTGAGGGCGATCACCGTGGTTGGCTGAGCCGTCTTGCGCGTTGCCTGCTCCAGATAGGCGGTGATCGCCGCAAATTTTCCTTCATCCATGTCCGTGGCGAACGTCCGGTAGAAACGACCGGGTACTTCCCATTCAGCACTCTGTAGAGCAGGTGCAAAGTAATCGTTTGCCACGCGCCGCTTGCTCGAAAAGACGGTCAGGCGACAGCCTTCGCGACCGGCGAAATGCGCGGCCACGCCATGCGGCAGTTCACGGAGCGCCACAAGCGTCAAATTGGCGGCGGAAAGGTCGGGGAATTGCTCGATCTGCTCCCAGGCAACGGTGTTGAAAACCTCGTCATGTGAAACAAAGGTCTGGGAGGAGAAACTCTCGTGAATGGCCACGGCGCTTTCGGAGGCCAGTATGTTTTGGCGGTTCGCAGGAATGCCTACAAGAAGGGCGATTGCCACAGCACCCGCCAGAGAGCCCACCAGGGTCGAACCGATCCATCCGTGCCAGGCAGGCCGGTTGTCGTTGCTAAGCGAGGGATGCCGTGCCGGCTGCGGCTTTAAGGCCTTAAGGCTGGTGGACACCTCACGGATTTCGGCAAGTGCGGCCTTCAATGCCGGCTCTGCCTCGAGTCGGCGTGAGAACGCTTTGTGATCTTCCGCCATTTCATTGTCGTGAAATGCATTGACCCTGATGAAGTCTTCGTCGGTCAGTTTGCTCATCTGGTCTGCTTTGCCTGTTCTTCATCTTGATCGTTGCCGTTGACGCGGCGCAAAAGCTCTCTCCGGGCTCTGCTGACACGACTCATCACGGTGCCGATGGGTACACTCATGACCTCCGCCGCCTCGGCATATTTGAAACCCATGATATCGATGAGAAACAGCACTTCCCGCGTCTCGGGGGGCAGCCTCTCGAAGGCGAGGCGGATCAGTATGTCGCGGCCTTCGCTGCTTGTTCCGTCGCTTTCATCCATAAGACGTTTTTGCTCTGCGATATATTCACGGCGCACTCGTTTTTTTCTGAGTTCATCATAATGCAGGTTGCGGATCACACGGAACAACCACGGGCGCAGCTCTTCAGTGCGCTCGGGGCGAGTTTCGTGGCGCAGGGTCCGTTCGACAGCGTCCTGCACCAGATCTTCCGGGCTTTCAGCATACCCGCAGATCGAGCGTGCATAAGCACGCAGTTCGGGAAGGAGGAGTTCGATCTGCGAAAGGTGGGTCATAGATTGCCGATCGCGTCCGTCGTGTGCGAGGGTTTCTTCGTTATGCAAGTTTGCACTTAAGTCAGCTTCAATGCACCGCATATCTGACAAATGGCCAGTTCGGTTCTCGATTTGCACGTGTGAGAACACGAAAATGCAGTTTTATCGAGTGGCCAGGCGGGTCACTTCAAGGATGCAATCCGACCGGCGACCTCCAGAAAGCCCGTCAGATGGTAGCGTCGCCTTAACTGTCTTGAGTAGACCGGGACGATAGTCTACCGGCATGACTGAAGCCGCTTCTGCCTGCTACAAACCTTATCGGTTTCCGTTGAGCTTGTACCAGGTCGAGACTGAACCGCCCCGTTTCAGCTTCGTCAGCTTACCGAGACAACACGAAGCCATCTAGGCGATTGGGGGGCGGCAGCAATTATTCCATCCGAAGCTTGAATCTCCCGCAGATCGCGGACGGAGTTCTGAAACGAAACAGACCTCACCGGGATTCTGCGAAGAAGGTGCGGAAGTCGCAGCATTGTTGCGCCATTTCGGCAATGCGCTTCTTGAAATTCGAACTGCGATCATGGCGATAGAGAACCGCATAGCGCACATGCGGCAGTCTGGTTTGCGTGGGAATGTGCTTCAACCTGCCGTCCTGCACGAGTTGCGAGGCTACCGGCACCGGCAGGTAACTCACACCGAGGCCTGAAACCGTGAAGCCGATCTGCGCCAGCATGCTTTCGCAATGGATTGTCTTGGAGGGCGTGATGTTATGCTCGGAGAGCCAGCGGCCATAGACAAGGCCGGTTCCGGATCGTGTGCCTTGAACCAGCATTGTGAAGTTCGAAAGTTCTTTTAACGATAGGGGTTCTTCACCCGTATGCAATTCCGGTACGCCCATCCAGGCATTTTCCACGGCCTTCAGCGGCACCGATACGCAACGCGAATCGTTGAATACGTCCGGAATGACGATCAGGTCGATCGTGTCGTCCATAAGACGATCAAAGAGCGTTGCGCTGAGCTCGACTTCCGGCTCGATGCTGACGCGGGGATACTCTGTCTTGATCTCCTTAACGAGCTGGGGAAGCCAGGTCATGGCGGTCAGCTCCGTGACCCCAAGTCGGAAATGCCGGATCAGGACTTGGCTTGAGCTGATGCGCTCGATGAAATTATCGCGCTCTTCAAGAAGGGACTTGGCGTAATGCAGGATTTCCTGCCCCTTCTCAGTCAGCCGCGCCGTGCGCTTGGAGCGGTCGAAAATCTCGACGCTGAACTGCTGCTCCAGCTCCTGCACCCGCTTCGAGATCGCCGACTGCGTCGTATTGAGGCGGTCGGCAGCGGCTGCAAAGCTCCCGAGCTCGGTGATCCAGTAGATCGCTTCAAGCTGTTTGAAGGTAATCAAGCGGTCGCACTCCCTCTGCCGGCCTTACAGGTCCGGCATACACTCTGCGAATTATCCCGTCACGGGCAAGAGCCCGCCAAGGATATGCTCGCAGAAGGGCGAGCCTTGACATGGTTCGATCAGGCAGCAGGACCGGAGGGCTTGCCATAGGCACCCTTGTAGGTACCTTCGGCAATGCTCTTCATGATCTCGGCTTCCTTTGCTTCCTGCGTGCGCACACGGTTCAGCAGTTCTCCGGCAATCGATTGCGGAAAGGCTACGATCCCGTCCTCATCGCCGACCACGATGTCTCCCGGTTCGATCACGAAGCCTCCGATGGAAACGGGAACATTGATCTCACCTGGACCATTCTTGTAGGGGCCGCGGTGGATGGCCGAGCGGGCGAAGCAGGGAAAGGAGCTTTGTGCGAGTGCGCCAGCGTCGCGGATCGATCCATTGATGACGAAGCCCACGGCTCCGCGCGACGCACCGATGGAGGTCATGATCTCGCCGACCAGTGCACGGTTTTCATGCCCTTCACCATCGACCACGAGGACGTCTCCCGGACGTATCTGGTCCAGCGCCTTGTGAATGAAAAGGTTGTCGCCTGCTGGCACGCGCACGGTCAGGGCCGTGCCTATCATCACTTCGCCCGTCTTGTGGAAGGGGCGCAGCCCGATGGCCCCCGGCACACGCTCAAGATTGTCGCTGATGATCGCCGTAGCGCTGGAGCGAAAGGCTTCGATGGTGGCGGGGTCCGCCTGAGCGGCATTCGGGAAAATACGGTTTCCGATCATGATCCGGGCCTTTCACGCGGTGGCCGACTGGCGGGTTTCGTTGGCAAAAAGCGCTCCGCAGGCGGTGACGACATTGACGCATCCCTGCTCAATGGTTTCCATGCCGGTAGCGAAGGAAAAGCGGATATAGGGCGAGAGCCCGTAGGCGCTGCCATCCACCACCGCGACATTGGCGGCTTCCAGCAGATAGAGAGCCACGTCCGTATCTGACTTGAGAACCTTGCCGGCAGGTGTCGTCTTGCCGATGAGGCCGGCCACGCAAGGGTAGAGATAAAACGCGCCGGAGGGTGCACGTACCTCGAGACCAGGCGCCTGCTTGAGAAGTTCGACCATCCTGTCGCGCCGCTTGCGATAAAGCGCGGTCGCCTCATCGATGCAGCTTTGATCACCGTCGAGTGCAGCGACGGCTGCCGCCTGGCTGATGGAACTGGGACAGGTGGTGCTTTGGCTGAGCAGCTTGGTCATGGCATCGATCAGCGGCTTGGGGCCGACCGCATAGCCGACGCGCCAGCCTGTCATTGCATAGGCTTTGGAAACTCCACTGATAAGAAGCGAGCGCTCGGCGAGATCGGGCGCTACCTCGACAATGCTCGGTGAGCGTTCGCCTTCATAGAAGAGATTTTCGTAAATCTCGTCGGTCATGATCCACACATGCGGATAGCGGCGCAAGACGCCGGCCAACGCGGTGAGTTCCTCGCGGGAATAGAAAACCCCTGTGGGGTTGTTGGGGGCATTGAGCACCAGCCACCGCGTGGCCGGTGTGATGGCCGCTTCGAGCGCTGCCGGAGTGAGCTTGAAGTCATCTTCGGCGTCCGCCGTGACGATCACCGGGCGTCCGCCCTGCAACCCGACGATATCGGGATAGGAAACCCAGTAGGGAGCCGGAACGATGACCTCGACGCTGGCCTCGACAGTGGTGGCGAACGCCTCGTAGATGAGCTGTTTGGCGCCGCAGCCGATGACCACATTCTCTGCCTTGCAGGCAAGGCCCTTCTCGCGGGCGACCTTGCGGGCTACGGCTTCGCGCAGGGCCGGCGTGCCGGCGGATGCGGTGTAGTGCGTGTCGCCGTTCCTCATGGCCGAAATTGCCGCTTCGACGATATGCGGTGGCGTTGGAAGGTCCGGCTCGCCGATGGTGAAATCCAGGATAGTGCGGCCCGCCGCCTCCAGCTCCGTCACCATCTTCTTTGCGGCGATACTCGCCGACGGCTTCAGCATGATGACTCTCTCAGCCAGTTTCAGCATCATTTTCCACACCTCATCGTACGCGCCATGCGGCCTTTAAGGACCATAATCAAGCTAAAGCATGAGCAATAGCGATAATTATTGATGGTTTATCATGAAAATTGAGACTTTATTGGGGGGGGTGTGCTTCCACCATCTTCCGGCATTGGGAAACCGGGTTTCCTGAGCTCGCGGGGCCTTGTCACGCGTGCGCTCCGTGAACGATCAGAGCTTGCCGGGCAGGAAGGTCGCGATCTCCGGAAATGCGGCCAGCAGGAACACAAAGGCGATCATGATGAGAAAGAAGGGAAAGACCGCCTTGGCGATCTGTCCGAGCTTCTCGCCCGTAAGACCCTGGATGACGAAGAGATTGAGACCGACCGGCGGTGTGATCTGCGCCATTTCCACAACGATTACGAGGAAGACGCCGAACCAAATCTTGTCGTATCCCACATTGGTGACCAGCGGCAGCACAATGGGCAGCGTCATGACGATGAGCGACATGCCTTCGAGGAAACAACCGAGCACGATGTAGATCATGACCAGAAGCGCGATGAGCATCATGGGGCTGAGATCGAGTGCATTGATTTGTGCGGAAATCGCCTGCGGCAGGCCGAGATAGACCGCCGCGGTCGAGAGGAACGAGGCCGCCGCAATGATGAGCCCGAGCATGCTCGCCGTGCGCGCCGTGCCGATGCAGGCGTCCGTCACGGCCTTGACGCTGAGCGTGCCTTCCACCGCCATGATGACGAGTGTCGTGAAAACGGCGACGGAGGCGGCTTCCGACGGGCTTGCGAAGCCGCCATACATGGAGCCGAGCAGTACGCCCATCAGGATGAAGAAGGGCAGGAGCGTGGGAAAGGCGCGCAGGCGTTCCTTCCAGATGTTTTCGGAAGAACTCTGCTCGGGTTCATATTGCCGCTTCAGGACGATAGCGCGGATGCCGAGATAGAGCACGAACATGCCCGCCAGCAAGAGGCCTGGCAGAATGCCCGCGGCAAAGAGCTTGAGAACCGAGGTCTGCGCGAGAACGCCGTAGATGATCAGGATCACGCTTGGCGGGATGAGGAAACCCAGCGTGCCGGCTCCGGCCAGCGAGCCCATGACGACCGAGCGTTCATAGCCTCGCTTTTCCAGTTCGCGCACCGTGATGCGGCCGACGGCGCTGGTCGTGGCCGCCGAAGAGCCCGAGATAAGGGCGAAGAAGGTGCAGCCGAGCACGTTCGTATGCAGGAGCCCGCCGGGCAGGCGGCGCACCCACGGTTCGAGCGCGCTGAAAAGCCCGTCGATGAAGCGCGAGCGGAACAGGAGTTCCGCCATGAGGATGAACAGCGGAAGGGCCACCAGTTCCGGCGAGGTGAGCCCGTTCCAGACGGTCTGCGCGAGGACCTTGTCCACCGGCAGGGAGCGGAACAGGCTGAGCCCGCCGATGCCCACGCCCATCAGGGCAAGGCCGACCCAGGCGCCGCTGGTCAGGAGCAGGAGGAAGAGGAGAATCGTCGTGAGAATTGGCATCGTCTCGGTTTCCTTCCGCTCAGTCGGCTCGTGAGGTTTCGTTCCACGGCACCACGAGCGGGCTGCCGATGAGCGCCTGGACGAGACGCAGCGCGAGTTGCAGCGTCAGCATCACGGCACCTGCCGAGACGAAGATGGCCGGAATGACGAGCGGGACATTATTGATCGTGCCGGAAGTGCGCCCCGTGATGCCATATCCCCATGCCAATCCGAAAAGCGCCTTTGTCAGATAGGCGGAGATTGCCAGTCCAACTACAGTTGCCAAGATTTCGAAGAGGCGTGGATTGAGACCGCGGATCAGCGTGACGCGGATATGGCCGTCGGTCCGAAGCGTGAAGGCCGCGCCCAGGAAAATGGCGCTGACATGGAGATAGGAGGCGTATTCCCACACGAAGGGCAGGCTTATGCCGGCTCCGTTGCGCAGGACGATCTCGGCCATCTGCATTATGGCGATAAGCAGGATCGCGCCGCCGGAAAGATAGGCGAGCATGCGGGAAAAGCGATCGACCAGCGAATTGACGGCCTGCCACATCGGTTTCTCTCCTGGAAAGAAGGATGCGAGCGCGAGCTGCCGCAGTCTCGCATGCGGGTGCCCGCCCAGCGGGCAAGAGAACAGCGCCGGCTTTGTTAGCCGGCGCGCTTATTGATTACTGCTTCTGGAATGCTTCGACAACGGCCTTGGCCTTGTCGCCCATCTCGTTAAGGGCGGCCTCGCGCAGTGGCGCGGCGCGCTCGCGCAGTTCCGTGCGGGTCTCCTCGGAGAGCTCGCCGATCACCATGCCGTTATCGGCGAGCGTCTTCATCGCACTGGTGTCGACCTCCTGCGCGGCGGTCCAGAATTCCGGTTCCAGTTTCTCGGCGATAGCCGTAATCTGGCCCTGCTGCTCCTCGCTCAGGGCGTTCCAGGCATCCAGATTGACGCTCACCACATTGGTGTTCCATGTCTGGCGGGTCGGATAGGCGTATTTCAGGAATTCCCAGAACGCGCCGTCGATGGCCGAGGGAGACGAGGTGGCGACGGCATCGATCGCGCCGGCGGCGAGCGACGGTATGACCTCGCCCCAGGGAAGCTGCACCGGCGTCATACCGGCGGCCTGGAAGATCTCCGTCGAGGATTTGTCGTAGGAGCGGATCTTGATGCCGCTCATGTCACCGATGGTGCTGATCTCGGTCTTGGTGAAGATCTGCTGCTGCGGCCAGGGAATGGTAAAGAGCACTTTCTGGTTCGCGGCGCCGAACACCTCGTCCAGAAGCAGCCGGTAGTGCTTCTGGAAGGCGCGCAGCTCGTCGAAGCTGCCGATCAGATAGGGCAGGGATTCAAGACCCATCAGCTTGTTCTCGCCCACCTGCTGGTTGAGCAGCATGTCGCCGATCGGCACCAGGCCATCGCGAACGGCGGAGAACATCTCGGGGCCCTTGAAGCCCAGCGAGCCGCCGGGATGCAGCGTGATCGCCACTTCGCCATTGGTCGCGGCCTTCACCTCGTCTGCGAAGCGCTGTTCGTTCTTGGTAATGTAGTTGTCGGCAGGCCAGGCAAGCGGTAGATCCCAATTGGTCTGCGCCACAGCCGATGTCGCGCCGAGTGCCATCGACGCGGTGAATGCGAGAGAGAGAAGTGATTTGAACATGGATTTCCCCTTTTCTGTGAGAGCCCGTGCAGACGGCAAGGTTTCGCGGAAAGGCCCTTTGTTATCAGCTATTTACAGTTTCATAATTATTCCATACTGAATAGCGATAATAATAGATCGTATTTGATCTCTTTATTTTATGAGTTCGCGGGGTTCTCTGTGCGCAGGCCGCTGCGCGCGCGGGCATGGGGCGGGCATGTTGCAAGGGATGGGCATTCTCCTCGCGTCGGAATTTCCGGGATGTCTTGAGCCGGCAGAGCCGTCGCCGAACCCCGCATTGTCCATTTATCTTTTTTTTGAATGATTCAAAATGCGAATTTATCGCTTTTTTGCGCATCGGCTTTTCGTCATGACTTTCCTTAAAGAACGGGGAGCCGGAAAACCGTGGAACTCGACAGGATCAAGGCTTATGTCGACCTCGTGAGAGGTGGCGGAATAGCCGAATTGGAAATCACCGAAGGCGATAAGAAAATTCGCGTTCTGGCGGAAGCAGGAACGGCCTTATGCGCTCCGAAGCCGAGCGAACCGCCTCCGGCCGCATCCCTGCAGATCGCGACGAACGAGGTCGAGGGGGAAATCGTGCCTGCTCCCATGCTCGGCATCTTTTTCCGTAGGCCCGGTCCCGAGGAAGCGCCCTTTGTCGAGCCCGGCGCATCCGTGGTGAGTGGCCAGGTGCTTGGCATTATCGAGGCGATGAAGACGCTCAATCACGTGACCGCGCCCTACGATGGGGTTGTCGCGGCGATACTGGCCGAGGATGGCGGGAGCGTTGAATATGGATCGCCGCTGTTCCGGTTGTCCTGAAATGAGACCAACGCAGGAAACCATGAGCGCTTCAAGAACCCTGCGCAGCGTGTTGATCGCCAACCGGGGCGAGATCGCATTGCGCATCCAGCGCGCCTGCCGCCTGCTGGGCATCGAGGTCATACAGGTCTATTCCGAAGCCGACCGCGAGGCGCCCTATGTGGGGTTGGCCGATCGGGCCGTCTGCATCGGTCCCGCCGCCCCGGCGAAAAGCTATCTCGATATGTCCGCCATCCTGTTCGCGGCCGAAATGACAGACGCCGATGCCATTCATCCAGGCTATGGCTTTCTGTCCGAGAATGCGCTGTTCGCCCACAAGATCGAGGAGGCGAGGCGCATATTCATCGGCCCTCCGTCATCGGCGATCCGCTGCATGGGCGACAAGATATCGGCCAAGCAGGCCATGATCGAAGCTGCGGTTCCCTGCGTGCCCGGCTCCGAGGGCGCCTTGCCCGAGGACGGTGCGGCCTGCCTCGAGATGGCGCGAGGGATCGGTTTTCCCGTTATTGTCAAGGCGACGGGCGGCGGCGGCGGCCGGGGCATGCGCATCGTGCATCAGGCGGAGGAGCTGCTGGAGGCCATCGCGATTACCCGCGAGGAGGCGCAGCGCGCCTTCGGCAATCCCTCGCTCTATATGGAAAAATTCCTCGAGCGCCCGCGCCACATCGAAATCCAGGTCCTCGCGGATGGGCACGGCAATGCCGTGTGGCTCGGCGAGCGCGATTGTTCCATGCAGCGCCGTCACCAGAAGGTAATCGAGGAAGCGCCCGCACCGGCCGTTCCGCGCGCGCTGCTGGAGCGGGTGGGTGCCCGCTGCGCCGAAGCCTGCCGGCGGATTGGCTATCGTGGCGCGGGCACGTTCGAGTTTCTCTACGAGGATGGTGAACTCTATTTCATCGAGATGAACACCCGGCTCCAGGTCGAGCACACGGTGACCGAAATGGTGACCGGCATCGATCTGGTGGAACAGCAGATCCGCATTGCGCGGGACGAGCCCCTTTCGTTCGGCCAGGAGGATGTCGTCCTTTCCGGTCACGCCATTGAGTGCCGCATCAACGCAGAGAACCCGCGTAGCTTTGCGCCCTCGCCGGGAGAGGTGCGGCGCTGGCATGCGCCGGGTGGTGTGGGCGTTCGTGTCGATTCCCATGTCGTTGCGGGCTATCGAGTTCCACCCAACTACGATTCTATGATTGGCAAGGTGATCGCCCACGGTCGCACGCGTGATGAAGCTCTGGCGCGTTTGCGCGGGGCGTTGCGTGAAATGGTCGTGGAGGGCATAGAAACCAATGTGACGCTGCACCACCGTCTTCTCGAAGATCAAGGCTTTATGGCCGGAGGATGCAACATCCACCATCTGGAGCGCCTTTTGAAAGAGTCGCGGGATGCCTGAAATCTTACCCATGCGGTTCAGCCCCTTCGGCGAGGCAGGGCTCCACTGCGACGCAGCCGGCGCAAGGCTCGATCACGCGGTCCAGGAGCGTATCTGGGGACTTGCCGAGCTTGTCTCCGGCTGGCCGCATCTGCGCGAGGTAGTTCCGGGCATGAACAATCTCCTTCTTGTCTATGATCCCGCCGCCGCAGATTTCGAAGCCATGTGCGCTGCCGTGGAGCAGGCCTGGTCAACTCTGGATGTGGAGCGGCGCGAGGGCCGTATCGTGGAAATTCCGGTCCGCTATGGCGGGGAGGCGGGGATGGACATCGAAGAGGTTGCGCACCATGCCGGCCTGTCGGTCGGCGCTGTGGCCGAACTCCATGCCGCCAGCGAATGCACGGTCTATTGCCTGGGTTCGCAGCCGGGTTTCGCCTATCTCGCCGGCATGGACGAGCGTCTTGCCACGCCGCGCCGCAAGGTGCCACGTACCCGCGTTAAGGCGGGCAGCCTGGTGATCGGCGGCGCACAGACCGGCGTCATCTCCTGCGATTCCCCATCCGGCTGGCATATTATCGGACGCACGGAAACGAAGCTCTTCGACCCGGATCGCGAAATACCGATCCTGCTTGCCCCTGGCGACCGCATCCGTTTCCGCATCGACGAGGTGCGCGCATGATAACGGTGCTCGCCTCCGGACCGATGATCACCCTTCAGGATCTCGGACGCCCCGGATACCGCGCTTCAGGCGTCGGCCTTGCCGGAGCCATGGATCCATTTGCCCTGAGGCTGGCGAACCTCCTTCTTGGGAACGAGCAGGGGGCTGCGGGTATCGAGATCGCCGCCTCCGGCCTATCCATCCGCTTCGAGCGGGATATGGCCTTTGCCATTACCGGCGGCGATTGCGCCGCATGCCTCGATGGCCGTCCCCTCCCGCCCTGGTGGACGATGCGCGGGCGGAAGGGACAAGTACTTGGCTTGTATCCACCGCGCGATGCTTCTTTTGCTTACCTCGCTATTGCCGGTGGTTTCTCCGTTGAGCCTGTCTTTGGTTCCGCAAGTACTGATCTGAAAGGTCGTTTCGGTGGGGTGGAAGGGCGCGCGCTCAAGCCGAATGATCTTTTGAAGGTGAACACCATCGCCAATCCAGCGCCTGCAATGGCCGGTCCCGAGGCCGGTTTCGGTCTTTCACCGAGGCTTTTGGATAAGACGCCGCACGAGCCGGTGAACCTGCGCATCATCACCGCTGCCGAATACGGCGCATTGACGCCGGCAAGCCGGGATGCCTTCTGGGAGAGCATGTGGCGGCTGGAGCGCGACAGCAGCCGCGTCGGCTATCGTCTCGGCGGGCCGGAGCTGCAACTCGACACGCCGATGGAGCTTTTCTCCCATGGCATTCTGCCGGGCGTGGTGCAGCTTCCTCCTTCCGGACAGCCGGTTGTGCAGATGGTCGATGGCAATACCTGTGGTGGCTACCCTAGACTTGGCATGATCATCGCAGCAGATTTGAGGCGTCTTGCCCAGTCGAGGCCCGGCGAAACGGTTCGTTTCGTGGAGGTATCGCAGCGCGAGGCGCTGGCCATCGCGCATGAGGAAGACGCCTTTCTGCGTAAGGTCGCTCATTTCGTATCGCTTGCCGCCATGAGGCCGAAACCGTGAAGCCGTCCGAAATCGCCGAACTCGCGGAGCGCATGCGCGCTGCGGGGGCATATGGGCTTGAGGTGGAGCAGGGCGGCTTCTCGCTCCGCCTGCGGCTGGACAGGGCCTTCCCCGAAAAGGCGATCCCGGCATTCGCCGGGAAGATGCCTGCCGATACCGTTCGGGCTACGGCCCCTGGCCTGTTCCGCGCCGGCGGAGGAGCTTGCGATGGGGCGGCTTCGAGCGGAGATATCGTCGCTTTCATCGATGCCGGCCCGCTGGCACTTCCGGTGGTGGCGAGCCGGGTGGGACGCCTTGGCTCGCCGCTGGTCCACGAGGGCGAAGCGGTGGAGTTCGGACAGGCTCTTTTCGAATATGAGGAGATCTAGAATGCAGAAGATGATCGACATCAATTCGGATCTGGGGGAGGGGTTTGGCCCCTACCGCATCGCAGATGACGAAACGCTTCTGTCCATCGTCTCGTCGGCGAACATCGCCTGCGGTTTTCATGCCGGCGATCCGGTTATCATGGACGAGACCGTGCGGATTGCCATGCGCAACGGCGTGGATATCGGGGCCCATGTGGGCTTTGCCGACCGCATGGGGTTCGGTCGCCGTGCGATCCCTATGGGAAGCCGCGAACTGGAGACCTCGGTTCTTTACCAACTCGGCGCCCTGGAGGCGATTGCGGCGGCCCAAGGGGGCAAGGTCGGCCATGTGAGCGCCCATGGGGCGCTCGGAAACATGTCCCTTGCAGATGCCGATCTGGCCGCTTCGCTGATCCGCGCCTACAAGGCATTTGATCCCGAGATGATCGTGGTGACCTTGCCCAATACGGAGGCTGAGCGTGCTGCGCGCGTGGCGGGAATGCGCGTTGCCTGCCTCTTCCTCGCCGACCGCGCCTATGACGATGCGGGAAAACTCGTGGCCCGCAGCGTGGATGGATCCGTCATCGCAGACCCCGAGGAAATCACGCGGCGCGTGACCCAGGCAATCGTTGAAGGCACGATCGATACGATCAGCGGTAAAACCATTCACACACGGGCGCATTCAATCCTGGTTCATAGCGACACGCCCAGGGCTGTGGACATTGGCCGCTCGATCCGCGCTGCCGTCGAGGCCGCTGGTTTCGCGGTGGCTGGCTTATCGCAACGTCGTCTTCGCGAGGGAAATGATCGATCCTATGCCCAATGAGGCAGACATTGACGGTTTGCTTGAGCCGGGCGCCTACGAGTTGCCGGTCAAACGAGCTGCCAATCTGAACCCAAAGCGAAGTTCTCAAACTGAACAGTCATACCCTGAGAATTGTGGGGCGAGTAGAACTGACCTTTGAAGCCTGAATTGGGAACAGGCCCAAATTCAGGCTTGAGCGCGCCGTGCGGCACATCGGGTCAGGCCGTCTCGGCCAGTCGCCCAACAATCATTTCGGCAATGGGAATGGCCGAAGTCGCGGCCGGAGACGGGGCGTTGCAGACATGCAGCATCCGGTCCGTCTTCACGAAGAGGAAATCGTGAATGAGCGTGCCATCCGGTTGCACCGCCTGGGCGCGGATGCCCGCTTCATGCGGCAGCAGATCCTCGATTTCCAGACTGGGACAATAGGTCCGGCAGGCATCGAGATAGCCGCGCTTCCAAAGTGAATTGCGCATTTCCGTGACGGCGGATTTCCTGTGTGCGAGAACCGTCTTCCAGAACCCCTTGAAGAACGCATAATCGGCAACATCGCCCAGATTGAGCGAGAAACGCGGATACCCCTCGCGGGCAAAGCCGATCACCGCGTTCGGCCCGAGCGTCACGCTGCCGTCGATCATGCGGGTGAGATGGACGCCCAGAAAGGGAAGGGCAGGATCTGGAATGGGGTAGATCAGGTGCTTGACGATGTCGTTCTTCGCTGGGGGAAGGCGGTAATATTCTCCCCTGAACGGCACGATACGATGTTCGATCTCAAGCCCTGCCAGAACGGCGAGGCGGTCCGACTGGAGTCCGGCACAGGCAACGAGCTTCTTCGCACGCCAGTTCTCGCCCTCGGAGGCAATGTCGACTGCATCGACGGCTTCGCGTATGCCCGTCACGCGTGTCGAGAGGCGGATGTCGCCCCCGAGCGCCTCGATCCGCCGCCCCATCGCCTGGCAGACCTGCGCATAGCTGACGATGCCGGTTGCCGGCACGAAAAGGGCGCCGAGACCGCTGATATTGGGCTCGCGTTCCCGCAATTCGCCCTGGCTCACCCTGTGAACCTCGATTGTGTTCTGCTTGGAACGTTCGAAAAGAGCATCCATGCGCTGCATTTCGATGTCGGATGTCGCAACCAGCAGTTTTCCGCACACCTCGAAGGGAATGTCGTTTTCCGCGCAGAACTGCTTGGTTGCTTCGGCTCCCTTGCGGCAGAGTTCCGCTTTCAGGCTGCCTGGCGGGTAATAGATGCCTGCATGGATGACGCCGCTATTGTGCCCGGTCTGGTGTTTGCCGAGCGCATCTTCTTTTTCCAGAAGTATCAGGCTGCATCCGGGATTGTCTTCCAGAAGGCGCATGGCGGTGGCAAGGCCGACGATGCCGCCGCCGATGACGCAGTAGTCGTGAATCATATGATATGCCCCATTTTCCCGGAGTATGCGTTTTCCGCAGCGCTCCCGCCATAGCCGTTTGAAATTCCAAGGTGCGTGGCGGTTGCTCCGCTATAGCATTTTGCAGCCGCCTGGAATTGCCCGATATCCGCATAAATGAGGAAAAACAAAGAGATGGGGACAAGGCAGTACTTCAATGAAAAGATAAAGTGGGCTAGTCGACAACAGCGATTTCGCGCAACTGCCAGATGCTTCGCGAGTAGGTGAGTTCAGAACGATAGCGCGCCTGGAGGTCGAAAGGGTAGACAATCCAGAGCGGGCCCTTCTCGCGGACGGACATGTATGCGCCGTCGGCGCGCGTTGCCACGATGGGGCCGCCTTCGATGGCCTCCGAAACGGGAATTTCCACTGCATAGTCGTTTAGAGCCAGGGTGCGCAGGCGTGCGCCGCTGCTTCCCACTGCGATCAGAAGATCATGCAGCGAGACGCCGCTGAAGGTGATCTTGCCTTCAGTCCATATGGTTGTGGTTTGAAAACTCGTCTGTGGAAGTGCCTCAAGCATCGCCATATCGAAGAGAGCGACGCCATTTTCATTGGTCCGGGATATATGCCCGGTAATTTTCAAAATGACATCGCCTTGGGGCTTTTCCAGTTCCTGGGCAATGACGGTTGGGCAAGAGGCCAGAAGCAGGAAAGCAGCAAGAGTGTTCTGCAGCTTGCGGATAATATTCATGAAATCCATCCCCTGCTTGCATCCCAACCTGTTCGCGGAAGGCGGCTGTATTGTAGCTTGCCGCATGGCGGTATGCGAGAAATAACAGGCCGCACGATTATTATGCTCATCAGATACCGGCTGCGGACAGCGTACGCTGACAGTTTCGGCAGCAAGCAGACAGGAGAAGCTCATGCCCCGGCAAAATGGTGTGGTGATATACGGGATCAAGAACTGCGACACGATGAAGAAGGCGCGCAGCTGGCTTGAGGAACATGGCGTTCCCTATGAGTTTCATGATTACAAGACGGCAGGTATCGACGGCGACAGGCTCAAGGCCTGGGCAGGCGAGGTCGGTTGGGAAAAACTCCTGAATCGCGCCGGCACCACATTTCGCAAGCTCCCCGACACTGAAAAGGCGGATATGACCGAGGAGAAGGCCCTGCGCCTGATGCAGGAGCAGCCAAGCCTCATAAAGCGGCCCGTTCTCGATATGGGGAACCGTCGTCTCGTGGGTTTCAAGCCTGATATCTACGCGGAAGCCTTTGCAGGATGATCGGCTCCGACCGTCAGGAATAGGGCGAGAAGGAACTACGTGTTTCGTTGATGGCGAAAGGCTTGACGACGGGAGGAAACGCTCGCTGCGGGCAGGACGGGCGCTCGCAAATCTTGCAGCCCGCGCCAATGGGTGTGCGTGCAAGTGCGTCGTCCAGCCTGAGCCCCTTGGAATAGACGAGTTTCGGCGCGTGCTGCAGGTCGCAGCCAAGCCCGATGGCAAAGCTTTTGTCTGGCGCGCCATAGCCGCCGCTCGCATGTCTGACCATGCGTGCGATCCACAGATAGGTTCGCCCGTCCGGCATTTCGGCAAGCTGGGTCAGCATGCGGCCCGGATGTGAGAACGCCTCATAGACATTCCACAGCGGGCAGGTCCCGCCGGCACGCGAAAAATGAAAATCGGTGGCCGACTGCCGCTTCGAGATATTGCCTGCCCTGTCTACCCGGATGAAGAAGAAGGGAACGCCGCGCGCGCCGGGCCGTTGCAGGGTGCTGAGCCGGTGGCACACCGTCTCGAAGCCGACGCCGAAGCGCTGTCCCAGAAGCTCGATGTCGTAACGCAGCTCTTCCGAGGCTTCGAGAAAGGCGCGGTAGGGCAGGACGAGCGCACCGGCGAAATAATTGGCGAGGCCGATCCGGCCCAGCGTTCGGGCTTCGGCATTGGAGAAGGACGCATCGGCGATGAGCTCGTCGAGCAACTGGCTGAATTCCAGAAATGCGAGCTGTGTCGCCATCTGAAATGCCTGCTGCCCGCTTCTCAGCCGGCGCGATAGCGCAAGCACGCGGGTTTTGGTATCGAAATGGCGTTGCGTACCCTCCTGCTCGCGCAGGACGACGCGCACGCCATGCCGTTCGCCAAGGTGCTTTTCGAGGGCGGCTGCCATTCGTCCGGTCGGCATTTGGAGTGCCTGCGCCGTCTCCTCCGCAGTCCGGTCCAGAATATCGATATGGTTGTGTCGGGCGTAGAAATAGTCACGCACTTCCTCGAACGGGGCATTGGCAAGGGGCAGTGTGGCATCCTGCCGGTTGTCGCCAAGATGCGCGCCAAGCGCATTGGCCTGATCGAGCGCGCGCCCGAGGCGCTTGTGCAGCCCGACCAGCGCGCGCCCGATGGCCGGCATATTGGTCGCGATCTCCTTCAGTTCAGCGGTGGAGATTTCCTCGCCGAGGGCAGGATCAAACAGCGCCTCGCGCAGCTCCCCCACGAGCCTGGCCTCGTCCTCGTCGGAAAAGAGCTGCACGTCCACGCCGAAGGCCGCATTGAGCTTGAGAAGCACGGGCACTGTCAGCGGGCGCTGGTTGTTCTCGATCTGATTGAGATAGCTGAGCGATATTCCGATGGCGTCAGCAAGCGCCTGCTGGGTAAGCCGGCGTTCCTCGCGCAGCCGTTTCAGCCGCACCCCCATGAACAGCTTCTTCAAGGTACTTCTCCTCCTCTGCGGATTTGCAAACTTTGCAAATTTGCAGATTAATCTTCGCAAACCTCTGCTTTTTCAGTGATTTACGTCGTTCAAACTATGCGGATATTGCGAATGAGAAAAGAGGGTTCCGCACAATTCTGGAGGCAGGCAAGTGGAGCTACATGCATCCCCGGAGGGCGAGGTCCGCTTTTTCGAACTGGTCATTCCGAGCCTTACCAATCATTACGGCACACTTTACGGCGCCAATGCGCTGCATCTGATGGGCAAGGCCGCTTTTGTCTGTGCTGCCCGTTATGCCCGGTGCCCGGTCGTCATGGCGAAGGCAGACAGTATCGAGTTCCACAAGCCGTTCCGGCTTGGTGAGATCGCCGATATCCGCGCCCGTGTCGTCTTTCGCGGGCGCTCCTCGATGACCGTCCTCGTTGAGGTGGAAGCCGAGGACCCAGATGCAGGGGTGTCGGACATGGCGCTCAGCGGTCGCTTCATGATGGTGGCCGTCAATGCCGACGGCGTGCCCACGCCCATTCCAAATCAAGCAAAGCCAGAGGAAGTCACTACGTGAAAACGCATAAGGTCCGCACCCACAAGTCCGCCGAAAAATTGGCGCGCGAGGATCAGCTCGCCTGGAAGATCGCCTCTGTTGCCGCCGATGACGTATCGCTCGAAGCCGATGTAGTTGAGATGATCGGCAACCGCATTATCGACAATGCCGCTGTGGCGGCGGCGTCGGTGGCGCGCCGTCCGGTGGAAAGCGCCCGGGCACAGGCGGTCGCGCATGCCTTTAGGCCCGGCGCTACCGTCTTCGGGCTTGCGGCTGCCGATCGCGTTTCGCCGGAATGGGCTGCCTGGGCAAACGGCGTTGCGGTGCGCGAACTCGATTTCCACGACACCTTCCTGGCTGCCGACTATTCGCACCCGGGAGACAATATTCCGCCGATCCTCGCCGTTGCGCAGCATTGCGGCTTATCGGGCGCCGCGCTCGCGCGCGGCATTGCGGCCGGCTACGAAATCCAGGTGGACCTTGTGAAGGGCATCTGCCTGCATGAACACAAGATCGATCATATCGCTCATCTTGGGCCTTCGGCCGCAGCAGGCATCGGCGCCGCCCTCGATCTGCCGGTGGAAACGATCTATCAGGCGGTGCAGCAGGCGCTGCATGTGACCACAACCACGCGCCAGTCGCGCAAGGGCGAGATTTCAAGCTGGAAAGCCTATGCGCCCGCATTTGCCGGCAAGATGGCGATTGAGGCGGTGGATCGCGTGATGCGCGGGGAGGGCGCACCTTCTCCGGCGTGGGAAGGCGAGGACGGCTTCATTGCCTGGCTGCTGGGCGGTCCGGGAGCCGAATATCACGTCTCCCTTCCCGAAAAGGGCGAGCCGAAGCGGGCCATTCTCGACACTTACACCAAGGAACATTCCGCCGAATATCAGAGCCAGGCCCTGATAGACCTCGCGCGCCGCATGAGGCCGAAGATCGGTGATCTCGCCAAGGTGCGGACTATCGTCATCCACACCAGCCACCACACCCATTATGTGATCGGCACGGGTGCTAACGATCCGCAGAAGATGGACCCCGCGGCAAGCCGCGAAACGCTGGATCATTCGATCATGTATATCTTCGCCGTGGCCCTGGAGGATGGGGGCTGGCACCACGAGCGCTCCTACGCGCCCGAGCGTGCCGCCCGGCCACAGACGGTTGCCCTCTGGCACAAGATCAGCACCGTCGAGGATCCGGAATGGACGCGCCGCTATCACAGCCGCGACCCCGAGGAAAAGGCGTTCGGTGGTCGTGTGGTGGTGACGCTCGAAGACGGCAGCACCATCGAGGATGAACTGGCGATTGCCGACGCCCATCCGCTTGGCGCGCGCCCGTTCTCGCGTCCCGATTATGTGCGCAAGTTCCGCACCCTGGCCGATGGCGTCGTCTCTCCGGCGGAGCAGGATCGCTTCATTGCCGCCGTCGAGCGCCTGACTGAGCTCTCCCCGCAGGAATTGCAGGGCCTCACCTTCGAGGCTCTGCCCGGAAAGCTCGGCTCATCCGCCGCACACGGCATTTTTGATTGGAACAGGAAACAGGGAGGAGCCTCATGAGCGCGCCGAAGCCCAAGAAGTCCGTGGCCCTTTCGGGGGTCGTCGCCGGCAACACTGCCTTGTGTACGGTTGGCCGGTCCGGCAACGACCTTCATTACCGCGGCTATGACATTCTCGAGATTGCCGATCGCTGCACCTTCGAGGAGATTGCCCATCTGCTCATTCACGGAGCCTTGCCGACGCCGGCCGAGCTTTCGGCCTATATGGCGAAACTCCGGGCGCTGCGGGGGCTGCCTGTGGCGGTCAAGCGCTCGCTGGAATTGCTGCCGGCAGCCACGCATCCGATGGATGTGCTGCGCTCGGGCGTTTCGGCGCTGGGGTGCGTTCTCCCCGAAGCTGTCGACCACAGTCCTGCCGGTGCTGCCGATATTGCCGATCGCCTGATCGCTTCGCTCGGCTCGATGCTGCTCTACTGGCATCATTTCGCCCATAATGGACGGCGCATCGAGGTGGAGACGCAGGACGATACGATCGGTGCGCATTTCCTGCATTTGCTTCATGGCGAGACGCCGAGGCCCTCTCATGTGAAGGCGATGCATGTCTCGCTGATCCTTTATGCGGAGCACGAGTTCAATGCCTCCACCTTCACCGCGCGTTCCATCGCCGGCACGGGGTCCGACCTCTATTCGGCGATAACCGGAGCCATCGGCGCATTGCGCGGGCCAAAGCATGGCGGAGCCAATGAGGCGGCCTTCGATATCCAGAAGCGCTACCTTGATGCTGACGAGGCGGAAGCCGACATTCGCAGCCGCCTGGAGGCAAGGGAGGTTGTCATCGGTTTCGGCCATCCCGTCTACACGATTGCCGACCCGCGCAATGAGGTGATCAAGAAGGTGGCGCGCGAGCTTTCTGCGGAGGCTGGTTCGATGAAGATGTTCGACATTGCCGAGCGCATCGAGACAACGATGGCTGGCGCGCGGAAGATGTTTGCCAATCTCGATTGGTTCAGCGCCGTTTCCTACCACATGATGGGCGTTCCCACGGCCATGTTCACACCGCTCTTCGTGATTGCGCGAACCACCGGCTGGGCCGCGCACGTCATGGAGCAGCGCCGCGACAACAAGATCATCAGGCCCTCGGCCAATTATACCGGACCGGAAAACCGGGTCTTCGTTCCGCTCGAACAGCGCGGCGTTGCCGTCGCCAGTTCCAGAGCCGCTTGAGAGAGGTCGAACCGATGCCTTATCTTGTTTCCTCCGATCTTCCGGCACAGCCCGCCGGCGAGCGTTTCCGCACGCTGGTTGAGCGCGGCGGCATATTGAGACTTCCAGGCGCGCATAACGGCATGGCCGCATTGCAGGCGAAGCAGGCTGGCTTCGAGGCGTTGTATCTTTCGGGCGCCGCCATGACCGCTTCCATGGGGCTTCCCGATCTCGGTATCATCACCGTGGATGAGGTGTCTTTCTTCATCCGGCAGATCGCCCGTTCCAGCGGCCTGCCGCTTCTGGTGGATGGCGATACCGGTTATGGCGAAGCGCTCAATGTGATGCACATGGTGCGCAGCTTCGAGGATGCAGGTGCTGGCGCGGTTCATATCGAGGACCAGCTTCTGCCAAAGAAATGCGGCCATCTGAACGACAAGAAGCTCGCCGACGCACGGGATATGGCGGCCAAGGTTGCGGCCGCGGCCAGCGCGCGCCGCCATCTCTACATCGTTGCCCGCACGGATGCGGCAGCGAGCGAGGGAATCGACGGCGCCGTGGCGCGTGCCCGCCTGTATATGGAGGCTGGCGCCGACGCGATCTTCCCTGAAGCGCTGACATCAGCGGAGATGTTCCGCGCCTTTGCCGTGAAATTGCCGGGTGTGCCGCTTCTGGCCAACATGACCGAATTTGGCCGCACGCCCTTTTTCACGGCCTCGGAATTCGAGGAGATGGGCTATCGCATGGTGATCTGGCCGGTTTCTTCCTTGCGGGTTGCCAACAAGGCGCAGGCGCGCCTCTATGACACTCTGCGCCGCGATGACGCCACAAGGGCGATGCTGGAGGAGATGCAGACCCGCGCCGAACTCTACGACACGATTGGGCTGGCCGATTATGAAGCGCTCGATGCGTCGATCGTCCGCACTGTCGTGCCCGAGGCCGCCGCCTGAGGGAAGCTGCATCCCCGTTTGGCTGAAGCAGGATTGCATTCATATCCCGTTGGCTTATGTTTTTGGACGGAAACTGTCCAAAAACATTCGCTTCTGTGATGTATCCATGCTGGTCAATCTGGAAACCGACCTGTTGCGCACCTTCGTCGCCATCGCGGAGGAGGGGGGATTTTCTGCTGCCGCCCGCCGGGTTTTTCGTACCCAGTCGGCCGTCAGCCAGCAGATGCGACGGCTGGAGGAAGCACTCGGCCAGCAGCTCTTCGAGAAGGTCGGGCGTCAGCGCAAGCTCAACGAGGCGGGACAGAACCTTTTGACCTATGCACGCCAGATCGTTGCACTGAACGATCAGGCGGTCGTCACCGTCAATTCTTCCCAGCAGAGCGGCGAGGTGCGCATCGGCGCGCCGCATGACATCGCCGATTCCATCCTGCCGCGTTTCCTTTCCACCTTCGCCCGGTCCAACCCGCGCGTTCATGTGATGCTGACGGTCGACCGCAGCCCGAACCTGATGCCGCTTCTGGAAGACGGTCGGCTCGACATGACGTTGACGACCCGACACTCCGAACGTTTTCAGGGTCGCCTTCTGCGCACGTCGCCAACCGTGTGGATCGCAGCAGCGGCCTTCGAGCTCGACCGGCGGCAACCGGTGCCTCTGGTCCTGGCGGACGAGCCGTCGATCTTCCGCCGCATGGCGCTCAACGCGCTCGATCAGCGCGGCGTGCCGCATATCGAGCGCTACACCTGCCCCAGCCTTTCGGGCATTCATGTTGCCCTCAATGCCGGCCTCGGTGTGACGGCGCGCACTCCCGAGATGCTGAAGCCCGATCTCAAGGTGCTTGGCGAAAGGGAGGGACTTCCGCCGTTGCCGGACGTCAATTTCTATATCTACCGCAGCAATGTGGCGCTTTCTCAAGCCGCGAATGCGCTTTTCGAGCAGATTTGCGCTGGCTGATAGATAAGCAACTTCTCTATTTCCGATTGTATTTTCTGCACAAGCATTAGCGCTGCTAATGATTCTTGCGTGAGTTTGAATTGGTGCTGCCTTCGAGCACGCTGCTAGCCTGCTTCGTAAGCCCATGGAGAAGGGCAAGAATGAAAAACGAGGCAGGAAGACGATGACCCGCGAACAAGAAGTTGAAGCTGTTCTGGCCAAGGTGCGTGTGACCATGGCCGACGGGCCGAGCCGTGAGGCGCTGGAGGATGCCAAGAATGCATTGATCGGGCTTGCGGCAAAGCGCGAGCTGTGGGGCGAGGCCGATTACCCGGGGCCGGATGAAGGCGAACGTCAGGCCCGCTATCTTATCGCGCAGGACGACCCTCAAGGGCTCACCCTCTATCTCAACGTCATGTTGCCGGGAAAGAAGATCCCGCCGCATAACCACACCACCTGGGCCTGCATAGCGGCGGTGGAAGGTGTTGAACACAACACGCTTTATGAGCGGCTCGACGATGGCAGCGTTCCCGGTCGCGCCGAAATCCGCGTCGACCGTGTCGTGTCCGTGGAGCCGGGTGCTGGTGTTGCGATGATGCCCGACGATGTCCATCACGTGGAAATTCAGGGCGAACAGCCCATCCGCCACCTTCATATGTACGGACGTCCCCTTGAAACCCTGACCGAACGCCTTGTTTTCGACCCGGAAGCCGGCACGACCAAGATCATGTCCGTCGGCGTGAAGACGCGGCGCTGAAGCAGAGGCAGCATAAAATCGATGACGTCAGCAATGTCGCCTCAAGAGGTGAAGGCCGCCCTGTCGGAGGCTGCCGAGATCGCCTTTCTCGACGTGCGCGAGCACGGTCAATATGGCGAAGGCCATCCCTTCTTCGTGGTCAACTGCCCTTTCAGCGTTCTGGAGGCCGAAGCGCCGCGCCTGGTTCCCAACCGGGCCGTGCGGGTGGTTCTTCTCGACAATGGCGATGGCGTTGCCGAGCGCGCGGCGCATGAGCTCGAAACCCTTGGCTACAGCTCCGTTTTCATTCTCAGGGGCGGCGCTCCCGCATGGGAGGCAGCCGGCTTCGGCCTCTTCAAAGGAGTGAATGTCCCCTCGAAGGCCTATGGCGAGATGGTGGAACACGACATGGGCACGCCCTCGGTCTCCGCCGAGGAACTGGACGCTATGATCGGCGCGGGCGAGGACATGGTCATTCTCGATGGCCGCAGCCCGGCCGAATTCGCCAAGATGAACATACCCACCGCGCGCTCCTGTCCGAATGCTGAACTGGGTCTGCGCATCGGCGAACTGGTGATGAAGCCGCAGACGCGTATCGTTATCAACTGCGCCGGCCGCACGCGTTCCATCATCGGCGCGCAGACACTGCGCAACCTCGGCTTCACAAATCCGATCCACGCCTTGCGCAATGGTTCGCAGGGCTGGCAGCTTGCAGGGCTGACCCTGCAATATGGTTCGCAGCCCTTGCCGCTTCCCGAGCCGACGGACGACACGCTCGCCGATGTCGCGGCCCGCCGCGCTGCCTTTGTCGAACTCAACGGCCTGCCGCTTGTAAGCCATGACACTCTTCAGGCCTGGCTTGCGGACGATACGCGCACCACGTTTCTCCTCGATGTCCGAAGCGCGGAAGAGTTTGCGAATGGCACGATTGCCGGTGCCGCACATGCGCCGGGAGGGCAGCTCGTTCAAGCGACCGATCAGTGGATCGGGGTGCGCGGCGCGCGCATCGTGCTTGCCGACAATCGCGATATTCGCGCGGCAACCACCGCGTTCTGGCTGCGCCGTATGGGGCACGATGCCGTCATCCTCGATGTCGATACGCGTGAACATGCCGTGCCCGCTCCGGCCGAACGCGACTGGACGGCGGGGCTTGCCACAATTTCTGCAGGCGAGGCCGCCACGGCGCTTTCCGAAGGCGCTCAATTGATCGACGTGTCTCCCGGCAAGGCCTATCGCGAAGGGCATATCGAGGGCGCTATCTGGGCCATTCGCCCCCGGCTTGCCGCGCTCGATCTTGATCCGGCCCGTCCGCTGATCCTCGCGGGTCAGGAGCCGACGATACTTTGCCTCGCGGCGGGCGACCTGATGGACATGGGATATGCGGATCTGCGCGTTCTCCCCGGCAGTCCGGCACAATGGCGCGAGGCGGGGCTCGCCATCGAAGCGACGCCGGATGTGCCTGCCGATGCCGACATGATCGACTTCCTGTTCTTCGTTCACGACAGGCATGACGGCAGTCTGGAGGCCGCGCGCCGTTATCTGGCGTGGGAAACGGGCTTGATCGATCAGATGGATGCGCAGGAAAAGGGCGTGTTCACGCGTGGTCCCGCGCCAGTGGTCGAAAGCGGCGCTGCAGCCATTGCCCCTGCAAGAACCCTACAGAAGGCGAGGTAGCCCCATGAAGAAAGACACGAAGATCGCACGGTTGGGACGGCCTCACGCAAAGGATCGCCCGGTTGCGGTGAACCCGGAAATCGTTCGCGCATCGACCATCCTGTTCCCGGACATGGACAGCTACGATGCGGCGGGCAAGGAGAAATACACCACGCTGCGCTATGGCCGCCACGGCACGCAAACGGCATTTGCCCTTGCGGATGCGGTGGCCGAGCTGGAAGGCGGTTATCGCGCGATTGTCATGCCCTCGGGGCTTGCCGCTGTCTCGGCTTCGCTTCTCGCCTATGCCAAGCCGGGCACGCATCTTCTGGTGACGGACAACGTCTACGGCCCGACCCGCAACCTGTGTGAATCCTATCTGCGTCCCCTGGGGGTCGATGTCGAATATTTCGCACCGCGCACCGGTGCGGAGATCGCCGATCTGATCCGCCCGGAAACGGTGGCGATCTATTGCGAGAGCCCGGGTTCCGGCACGTTCGAATTGCAGGATATCCTGGCCATCGCATCGGTGGCAGCACCGCGCGGCATTCCTGTCATGAACGACAACACCTGGGCCACGCCCTTGCTCTTTCCTTCCTTCGAGAAGGGCGTCGACATTTCCATCCACGCGGCCACCAAATATATCGTTGGCCACTCCGATGCGATGCTTGGCCTCATCGTGTGTTCCGAGGCGACCTGGAGCACGGTGCGGAACATGGTCGGTCTTCTCGGTTATTCCACCGCACCCGACGATTGCTATCTTGCCCTGCGCGGCTTGCGCACCATGGGGCTGCGGCTTGAGCGGCATCAGCAGAATGCGCTGAAGGTCGCCCGGTGGCTTGAGGCGCGCCCGGAGGTGGCGGCGGTTCATTATCCCGCATTGGAAAGCCATCCCGATCACGCGCTTTGGAAGCGCGACTTCAACGGCGCTTCGGGTCTTTTCGCCTTCACGCTGAAATCGAATGATCACGAGGCCGCGCGCCGCTTCGCCGACGGGCTCGACTATTTCGGCATCGGATCGAGCTGGGGAGGCTTTGAAAGCCTGATCACGCTTCCGCATCCAACGCGCAATCACGAAGCCTCCGTCGATGACCGGGTTCTGGTGCGCCTGCATGTGGGGCTGGAAGATCCCGATGATCTCATCGCTGATCTGGCGGCAGGCCTGACCGCTCAATTCAAATAGAAGCGGCTCTACCGCTGGGTTCAAACAAAAAAGGGGAAAGAACGATGAGCAAAGAGCGGATTTCGACCGGGGCAGGTTTTGCAGAAGCCTTTGCCGCCGCCGCACCGGGAAGCCTGACAGAGGGGCGTATTCGTGTTGGCAGCTTCGCCTCCGGCGCCGAGATCGCCCTTCCTTTCCTCATTCTCAAGGGTGAGAAGCCCGGCCCCTGCCTATGGATTTCCGGGCAGGTTCACGGCAACGAGATCAATGGCATCTGGGCCGCTCTCGATTTCATCGAAGGTCTCGATCCGTCGGAGCTTTCGGGTTCGGTCGTGCTTAGTTCCACGGCCAATCCGCTGGCCCTCGATGCGCGTCGCAAGACCGCGCCGCAGGACGACCAGGACCTCGACCAGACCTTCCCGGGCAATGCAAACGGGCTTGTCAGCGACCAGATGTCGGCCGCGCTTTTTGCAGCCGCTGCTGATTGTGCGGATGTGCTGATCTCCATGCACACCATGAACAACCTGTTCTATTCGGACCCCTATGCGGTCTACAAGCTGCATCCCGATAGCGGTGTCGATGAAGCTAAACTGTTTTCGATGATCCGCCATTTCCATCCCGTCGTTGCCTGCCGCATGAATGTCGCGCCCGGCGCGGGCGAGCTTCCCGGCAATATTCCCGGAGCGATCGATTACCAGATGCTGGCCCGCGGCAAGCCGGCCTTCATGGTCGAGCTGGGGTCGGGCAGTGAGACGGATGAGGGCTGCGTCGAACTCGGTGTGGCGGGGCTGTGTGGCGTCGCCGCCGAAATGGGCATGATCGCCGCGCCGCGCCGCAAGCCCGCCGACAAGCTGTGCCGCGTCACCCGGCGCACCCATGTGATGACGCGCGAGGGCGGATTGTTCCGGACTGCCAATCGCCCGGCCATGAAAATTGAGGCTGGCAAGCCGCTGGGCGCGATCTGCAGCATCACAGGACGCTCCATGGCCGAACCGGCCATGCCGCAGGACGTTCTGATCATAGGTATCCGCAAAGACCCGGTGGTTCACACCGGCGACCGCATCGCCTTCGTGGCGCTCGAATGGACGGAAGTTTCCGTCTGACCGCAATGCGGCAATCACAAGAACCGGAAAACGGCGACATGACAAACCGAACCTCAGGGGAAAGACGATGAAAAAGATCAAAACCTTGGCAGCCGCCTTCGGCGCGCTTTCCATGGCCGTGCTTGGCACAGCGGCCCACGCCCAGAATTATCCGGATCGTCCGGTCACCATGATCGTGCCATGGGCGCCGGGTGGCGCTGCCGACATCATCGCGCGGCTTGTGGCGGAACCGATGGGCAAGCTGCTTGGCCAGCCCGTCGTCATCGAAAACAGGCCCGGCGCCGGCGGTACGGTCGGCTCGGCCGTGGTCGCGAAGGCAGACCCGGATGGCTACACCATTCTGATGGGTAATGTGGCGAGCGAAGCCATTGCACCGGCCTTTTATGCCGACACCATTCCATACAAGGTTCTCGAGGATTTCGCGCCGGTCACCCAGCTTATCCAGCAGCCGAGCGTCCTTCTGGTTTCCAAGGATTCCAAGTTTGACAACGTGAAGGACCTGATGGCCTTCGCCAAGGAAAATCCGGGTGAGCTCTACGCGACGCCGGGCGTGGGCAACTCGCCCTACCTCACCTTCGAGCTGATCAAGGACAATTACGGCGTCGAGATGGAAAACGTGCCCTATGACAGTGGCGCGGAAGTGAACAACGCGTTGAATGCGGGCGATGTCCAGATTGCCATCAACAATCTGCCAGAAGCCATCAAGGCAATTCAGGCCGGGATCGCCAAGCCGCTCGCTGTGACGGCTGCCGAGCGCAACCCGCTCCTGCCCGATGTTCCGACTTTCGTGGAATCGGGTGGCGAGAAGATCGTTGCCATCTCCTGGCAGGGCATCTTTGCCCCGGCCGGCACGCCCGATGCCATCGTCCAGAAACTCTATGAGGCGACGGCGGCAGCTCTCAAGGATGAGAATGTCGTCCAGCGCAACAAGGAACTCGGCTCCGTACCCGTCGGCTCGACGCCGGAGGAGTTCAAGGCCTTCGTCGCTTCCGAGATCGAGAACTGGGCCTACATGGTCAAGCTTGCCGGTGCCAGCGCGCCCAAGTGATGTCTCAGTGACGCTTGGGTGATTTGCCGGGGCCGGAGATCGACCGGCCCCCGCATGCTCCGCCCGTCCCGCCCGCCCCACCCGCCCCACCCGCAAGGACGCGGCGGATGGTTCCCGTAATTCGGTCCGAAGGGATCGGTTGCGGCAGGACCGGCAAGGCCCTGCGAAAAGCGACGGGCCCTTCCGAAAAGGAAAAAGCGATATGGAACCCTTCAAGCCCCTGCCTGCAACGCCGGTTCGGCTCGGCTTCGTCATTCCCGAAAGAAACGTTGCCTGCGAGACCGAGTTTCCGCAGTTCCTGCCCGATGGTGTGACAGCTCACTTCTCACGCCTTCCACGCGAGGGCGCCGCGCTGACGCAGGAATCGCTCATTCGCATGATGGACAGTGTCGAGCATCAATCGCGCCTCCTGGGTGGCATCGATGCCCGCATCATACTCTATGCCTGCACGTCGGGCAGTTTCCTCGGGGCCGACGATGCGCTCGATACGATTGCGGAAAAGATCGCCACGGCTTCGGGTGTAGCCGCAGTGACCACGACGCGTGCGGTGCTCGACGCTCTGGCCGCGCTTCAGGCAAGGACGGTGTTTTTGATCAGTCCCTATCCCGATGATATTCACGCTGCCGAGATCGCGTTTCTGGAAAAGGCGGGGCATCCCGTTCCCGGCAATGCCACATTCGGCTGCGCGAGTTCCGAGTTGATCCGGGATATCAATTCGCGCGACGTGGAGGCGCTTGCGCTCAGCCATCGCAGCGCGATCAGAGACTGCGATGCCGTTTTCCTGAGCTGCACGAACCTGCGCTCCATGGACCGTATCGCCGCACTGGAAGCTGATCTTGCACGGCCGGTGATTTCGTCCAACTCGGCGACGCTCTGGCGTGCCATGCGCGGGGCGGGGCTCACGCCGCGCGATATCGGCGCCGGTCGCCTGTTCGGCCTGGACCTCGCCGGGGCCGATCCGTCGGGCCGCGCCCGCGGCGGCTGGGGCCTTGCCGGCTAGAGGGATAGGCTTGCATCGGGGCCGAGCGACGGCCTCCGGTTTCGAAACAATAAAATGCCCTGGGGATCAATGGGGATCAAAATGGGAAATGGAAAGCAAATCAGGGGCGCGCAATATGCCGATATTGCAATCGCCCTCGTTCTTTTGGCGATCGGTCTTGGCTTCACGATCATCGCCTATGGTCACGGTCTGGGCTCGATGCGGCGCATCGGCGCCGGTGCGATGCCGTTTCTGATCGGCTGCGCGCTTTGCCTTTGCAGCCTCATCTGTCTTTTCGGCGCCTTGCGCAGCCGTATCGAGGTGGATGTTTCGCCGCCGCTCCCGGTTGCCCTGGTGCTCATCGCCGTCGTGGCGTGGGCGTTGATGGTCGAGCCGTTCGGGCTTGTTCCGGCGACCGTCGTCCTGATGTTGATCGGCACATTCGCCTATGGCCCGATCCGCTGGGTTTCCACCAGTATCGTGATAGCGGCCATGTGCGTGGGATGCGTGGCACTCTTCATCTATGGCTTCCGCCTTCCTTTCACGATCTTCGGAGGCTGAGACCATGGACCTCCTGAACCAGATCCTCGGCGGCTTCGCCACTGCCAGTACGCCTCACAACATCCTGTTCTGTTTCATCGGCGTCACGGTGGGCACTTTCGTTGGCGTTCTGCCGGGCCTCGGACCGCTGGCGGCGATCGCGCTATGTCTGCCGATCACCTTCTATCTCGATCCCACCACCGCGATGATCATGCTGGCGGGCATCTTCTACGGCGCGCAATACGGTAGTTCCACCGCCTCGATCCTGCTGAATATTCCAGGCACGGCGAGTGCCGCTGTAACCTGCCTCGACGGCTATCCGCTGACCCAGAAGGGACAGGCCGGCGTGGCGCTGATGATCACGACGCTCACCTCCTTTGCCGGCGGCACCATGGCCATCGTGCTCGTCATGGGGCTTGCGCCCGTCATTTCCGCCTTCGCGATGAATTTCTCGTCGGCCGAGTATTTTTCGGTCATGCTGCTTGGTCTGGTGGCCGCTTCCACCCTGTCCATCGGCTCCCCCATCAAGGGTATGACGATGGTGGTTGCGGGGCTTGCCCTCTCCATGATCGGAACGGATAAATACACGGGCGAATTCCGCTTCACGGGCGGCGTGCTCGATCTGGCGGAAGGCGTCAGTCTGGTGGCGCTTTCAATCGGCCTGTTCGGCGTGGCGGAAATCCTGTCGAGCTTCGCAGGCAAGGGTCCTGTGCTTCTGAACGCCAGTTCCGTGCGCCTGCGCGACATGCTGCCGACGAAGCAACAGCTCAAGCAGTCGATCCTGCCCACCTTCCGGGGCATGGGCATCGGCTCCGTCATCGGCGCGATGCCGGGCGCGGGGCCTGCCCTTGCCTCCTATCTTGCCTATGTCGCCGAGACGCAGGTTTCGAAGAACCCGGAGAAGTTCGGCACCGGCGCCATCGAGGGGATTGCAGCACCGGAGGCCGCCAACAACGCATCCGTGCAGACGGCCTTCATTCCAACGCTTACACTCGGTGTGCCGGGCGATGTGGTGATGGCTGTCCTCATCGGTGCCCTGATGATCCACGGCATCACGCCGGGCCCGGATTTCATCAGCTCCCACGGCGATATCTTCTGGGGTCTCGCAGCCAGCTTCTGGATTGGCAACGTCCTATTGCTCGTGCTCAACATTCCCCTGATCGGCATCTGGGTGCGGATGCTGGCCATTCCACCGCGCATCCTCTATCCGATCATGCTGGTTTTCGTGTGTATCGGTGTCTACAGCATCCGCAACAGCATCTTTGATGTCTATATGATGCTGCTGTTCGGCGTGGTGGGGTATGTGTTGGCGCTGTTCCGCTATCCGGCTCCGCCCCTCCTTCTGGGCTTCGTGCTCGGACCGCTGATGGAACAGCATCTGCGCCGTGCGCTGCTTCTTGGGCGCGGGGATCCGATGACCTTCCTGCACCATCCGATCAGTGCGATATTCCTGGCATTGTGCCTCGTGCTCATCCTGCGCTCGCTGCCGCTTGGCCCCATCCGCCAGAAGCTGCGCTCCCGCCAGGTTCACCGGGTGGACATGGAGTAGAACCATGAACGACACCGCGTACAGGCAGCACAGCAGCCATTGGGGCGCCTTCAGCGCGCGGATGGACGGCGGCAGGCTGGACATCCGCCCCTTCGAGGCCGATCCCGACCCGTCGCCGCTGCTTGCCAATATTCCGGCGTCTCTCGATCATCCGGCCCGTATCCGTAAGCCGTTGATCCGCCGCGGCTGGCTGGAGGATGGCCCGGGTCCGGATCAGCGTCGCGGTTCCGATGGGTTTGTCGAGGTCGAGTGGGAGGAGGCTCTGCAACGGACGGCGCAGGAATTGCGCCGGCTGGGCGCTGCGCCCGCCTTGCCGGAAGACAGGCCTTTGCCCGGTGCGAGCGTGTTCGGGGGCTCCTATGGCTGGTCCTCGGCTGGCCGCTTCCACCACGCGCAAAGCCAGGTGCATCGCTTTCTGAACAGTGTCTTCGGCGGCTATGTCGCTTCCGTGGACACCTATTCGTCCGGTGCGGGCAGCGTGATCCTGTCTCTGGTGCTTGGCAACGCGATCAGGCTCAATCGCGATCATCCTTATCTGCGCGAACTTGCTGAGGAGACCGAGCTTCTGATCTCCTTCGGCGGCTTGCCGCTGCGCAATCTGGCGGTGAGCGCCGGCGGCAATTCCCGGCACCTGGGCAAGAGCGTGCTGCAACGGGCGGCTGCTCGCGGTTGCGGTTTCGTCTCAGTCAGTCCCATCGCCGATGATTTCAGCGATCTGCCGGGCGTAACGCGTATTGCCCCGCGCCCCGCAACCGACACAGCGTTGATGCTTGGCATGGCCTACAGACTGCATCAGACAGGCAGGGTCGACCGCGCCTATCTGGAGCGCTACACGACGGGCTATCCAGCCTTCGAGGCTTATCTGACGGGCAGTTCCGATGGTGTCGCGAAAACGCCCGAATGGGCCGAGGCAATCTGCGGTGTTACGGCCTCCGAAATCGCCGCGCTGGCCGACCGCGCCGCGAAGAGCAGGACGCTCATCAACGTAACCTATTCACTGCAGCGCGCGGAAAACGGCGAACAGCCCGTCTGGATGGCGCTGACGCTTGCCTGCCTGCTGGGGCAGGGCGGTTTGCCCGGCGCGGGCTTCTGCTACGGTCTGGGTTCCATCGGCAATATCGGCAAGGAGGCTCTGGCCGTGCCACTGCCCACCATGCCGCAGGGGCATAATCGCGTCGGCGATTTCATTCCCGTCGCGCGCATCTCGGAGCTTCTTATGAAGCCGGGCGCTGCCTACACCTATAAGGGCGAAACGCGCCGCTATGCCGATATCCGCCTCGTCTATTGGGCCGGCGGCAATCCCTTCCATCATCACCAGGACCTGACGCGTCTGAAAGAGGCCTTCTCCCGGCCGGAGACCATCATCTTGCATGACAGCGTCTTCACCGCATCGGCGCGCCATGCCGATATCATTCTTCCCGCAACCATCACCGCAGAAAGAAACGACATCGGCGCCGGTGGCAACGACCCTTATCTTTTCGCGATGGAAAAGCTCGCGGAGCCTTTTGGCGAGGCACGCGACGATTATGCGATCTTCGCCAATCTCGCGGACCGGCTCGGATGCCGGGAAATCTTCACCGAGGGGCGCGATGCGCAAGGCTGGCTGGAAGAGATGTATGAGCCGACACGCGCGGCTCTTGAAAAACGCGGCTGCAATGCCCCGTCCTTTGAGGATTTCATGCAGGGCGCGCGGATTGACCTGCCGGTGCGCGACACACCCGGCATGATGGCGCGCTTTCATGAAGACCCTTCGGGCGCTCCTCTCGAGACGCCGAGCGGCAGGATCGAATTGTTTTCCGAAATTGTGGCTGGCGCCGGCCTGCCGGGGCACGCGGCATGGCTTGCACCCGCCGAATGGCTGTGCGCGCCAATGGCCGAGCGTCACCCCTTCCAGCTCGTTTCCAACCAGCCGGCAACCCGCCTCCACAGCCAGCTCGATTTCGGGGCGACCAGCATGGCCGCAAAGGAAAAGGGACGTGAGGTTGCAAGGCTCAACCGGGAAGATGCCGCGCGCCTCGGGATCGGTGATGGAGATGTGATCCGGCTTCACAATGAGCGCGGTTCGGTTCTGGCGTCGGCACGCCCCTCAGATGCGATCATGCAAGGCGTGGTGCAGCTCTCCACCGGCGCCTGGTATGCACCGGAAGACCTGCCGGGAGCAGGCCTGACCTGCGTCAACGGCAACCCAAACGCCGTCACCTCCGATGCGGGGGCCTCCGTGTTGAGCCAGGGCTGTGCGGGACAGCTCTGCCTCGTCTCGCTTGAGAAATGGGATCGGCCTGCACCGATGGCCTGGCCGCACAAGGCGCCCTTCAGCGCGGTGTGATACCGCCGATCTCGGCCAGAAGCGTCTCGGCCCTGGCCTTCTCGCGCTTCATCGCGGCCTCCCAAACGGGACCGTAGCCGCGCATTTCGAGCGGCGTTCGAAGGAGCGCTTCGAGCGTTTCCTGCTGAGCATCCTGCTGGTGCGCGATCACCTGGTCGAGAATGTTCTCATACCAGCCGATCAGGGCGCGGTTCATGCGCCGCTCCTTGGTGTATCCGAAGGGGTCGGCCCAGCTTCCGCGTAGACCGCGCAGATGAGAGAGCAGGCGCAGCCCCGGCCTGATCCACGCTCCGAAAGCGTGCTTGCGGGGTCGCCCCCGCGCATCCTTGCCAAGCGGCAGGAGCGGTGGAGCAAGGTGATAGCGAACCCTGAAATCCCCTTTGAAGACACGGTTCAGTTCCTTGTCGAATCCCATCTGTGTGTGCAGGCGCGCGACTTCGTATTCGTCTTTGTAGGCCATCAGCTTGAACAGCGCCCGCGCGGCGATCTCGGCGAGCGGATCGGCAAGGCGGTCGGATAATTGCCCATGAAAGGCGGCAATCCGCTCATTATAGCGTTCCGCATAGGCCGCGTTCTGATAGCCCGTGAGGAATGTCGCCCGATCCTCGACGATGCCCGGCAGGCTCGTTGCGAAAATCTCGTCCGGTTCGCCCGCGCCCAGCAGCGCCTCCGGTGTTGCGGCCATCACTCGGCCGATGGCAATAGCGCGGCGATTGTCCTCGATCTTGACCCCGTTGAGCTCCACGGCCCGGTCGAGGGCGGCTCGGCTCACCGGCACGAGGCCCGATTGCCATGCAAAGCCAAGCAGGATCATGTTCGCATAGACCTGATCGCCGAGGAGTTCTTCCGCCAACCGGTTGGCGTCGAACGCTTCGACATTCTCCGAACCCACCGCCTCCCGGATCGCCGCCTCACGCGCATCCGTGCGCAAATCCGCGTCGCGGCTCAAGACGAGATCACCCGTAGGCATCTCGGCCGTGTTGAGCACCACGCGTGTGCCCTTCCGGTAATGCATCGAAGCCTTGGGCGAGGAGCCCACAACGATATCGCATCCGATCACGGCATCGGCAGAACCTCTTTCGATGCGCACCTGATGGATATCACGCGGTTCGGCGGCCAGCCGGATATAGCTCAGTACGGTTCCGAATTTCTGCGCGAAGCCGGTGAAATCGAGAACGCTGGCGCCCAGCCCCTCCAGATGCGCGGCCATGGTCACAAGCGCGCCGATGGTCACGACACCCGTGCCGCCGACGCCACCGACCAGAAGATCGAACGGCTTGTCGAGAAGGTCGAGTTCGGGCTCGGGCAGTTCCGCGGCAAGCGCCAGGGCGTCGATGTCGCGCGATGCGCGGTTTGCACGCTCCGCGCCTTCCACCGTTACGAAGCTCGGGCAGAAGCCGTTGAGGCAGGAGAAATCCTTGTTGCAGGATGAAAGGTTGATCCGGCGCTTCCGCCCGAAGGCGGTTTCGAGCGGCTCGACACTGAGGCAGTTGCTTTCCACGGAGCAATCGCCGCATCCCTCGCAGACGAGCGGATTGATGTATGCGAAGCGCCTGGGGTCTTCCATCTTGCCGCGCTTGCGCCGGCGCCGCTTCTCGGTGGCGCAGGTCTGCTCATAGATGAGCACGCTCACGCCCTTCACCTCGCGCAATTCCCGCTGCACGGCGTCGAGTTCGCCGCGGTCGTGGAAACTCGTGCGGGCGGGAAAGTCAGCCGCGGAAAACTTGCCGATTGCGTCGGAGACGAGCGCGATGCGCTCGACGCCCTCCGCGCGACAGGTCTGCGCGATGCCCGCTACGCTGACCGGGCCATCGACCGGCTGACCGCCGGTCATGGCAACCGCGTCGTTGTAGAGGATCTTGTATGTTATGTTGGTGCCGGCAGCCACTGCCTGGCGGATGGCCAGCGAGCCGGAATGATACCAGGTTCCCTCTCCGAGATTCTGGAACATGTGGCGGCCACCATTGAAAAGGGAACGCGCCACCCAGGGCACGCCTTCCCCGCCCATCTGCGCATAGCCTTCGGTGTCCCGGTCCATCCAGCTTGCCATGACGTGGCAGCCGATCCCGGATGCGGCCTTGCTGCCTTCCGGCACCTTGGTGGAGCTGTTATGCGGGCAGCCGGAACAGAAATAGGGCGTACGCGTTGCGCCCGCCACGCTGAGGCTGATTGCGGGAGCCTCCGTCAGGGCACGCGCCCTTTCGCGGAGGTTCTCGTCCGGAAAGTACCGGTCGAGCCTCTCGGCCACGATGGGCACGAGGCCGAGCGGGGTAAGCTCGCCGGTCCACGGCACGAGATCGCGTGTCGCCTGGGCATCGTGCTTGCCGACCATCTTGTCCGGCTTGGCGCCCGGCCAGTCGTAGAAATATTCCTTGAACTGGCTTTCGATGATGCCGCGCTTCTCCTCCACCACCAGCACTTCCTTCTTGCCGCGCACGAAGGCCAGCGCATCGCGCCGGGCGAGCGGCCAGACCATGCCGACCTTGTAGATGTCGATGCCGAGCGCACGGCATCTTGCCTCATCGAGGCCGAGAAGCCGGAGCGCTTCCATCAGGTCGAGATGGCCCTTGCCGGTGGTGACGATCCCGAAGATCGCATCTTCTATCCCGTAAAGGGCATGGTCTATGGGATTGGCTTCGGCGAAGGCTTCCACGGCTCTCAGTTTGTGGCCGATGCGCGTTTCGATCTCGATGCTGGGCAGGTCCGCCCGGCGCACATGCAGCCCGCCTGCCGGCGCCTCGAAATGGGGAAGCGTGAACCGGCGGTCCGGCTGAAGCTCGACGGAGCGGCCCGATTCCACCGTTTCGGAAATCGCCTTGAAGCCGACCCAGCAACCGCTGAAACGCGACAGCGCGATGCCATATTCGCCGAAGGCCAGATATTCCTCGACGGAGGAAGGATTGAGCGTGGGCATGAACCAGCTCATGAAGGCGACGTCCGACTGATGCGGCATGGAGGACGAGACGCATCCATGGTCGTCGCCGGCGACCACCAGAACGCCGCCCTTGGGGGAGGAGCCATAGGCGTTGCCATGGTGCAGTGCGTCGCCCGACCGGTCGACGCCGGGTCCCTTGCCGTACCACATGGAAAACACGCCCTCGACCGTGCAATCGGGATCGAGCGCGGCCTGTTGCGCACCGAGAACGGCGGTGGCGCCAAGGTCCTCATTGACCGCGGGCATGAAGGAGATGCGCTCGCGCTCGATCAGGGCCTTGTTGCGCCACAGTTCCAGGTCGAGCGCGCCGAGCGGTGAGCCGCGATAGCCTGAAACGAACCCTGCCGTGTTCAGGCCTGCCAGCCGGTCGCGCCGTGCCTGGTCGAGCAGGATACGAACGAGCGCCTGCGTTCCCGTAAGGAACACCCGGCCCTTCGTCGCGTCATAGCGGTCGGAGAGCGTGTATTCGGCGATGTGGCTGTGCCTTTGCAGCATGGCTCGATCCTCCCCAATCTCAGGAAAGATGATACCGGCTATTGTCTGAAAAATGGTTCCAGAATGCCTGGACTGGGACTATTATTCGGTAGAATTCACCGGCAACAGAAGGTTCTTCGAAAAAATGGACCAGATAGAGCTCGATGAGCGGGATCGCCGTCTTCTCGAATTGCTTCAAGCCGATTGCCGCATTTCGAATGCGGATCTGGCCGAAAGGGTCGGCATGTCGTCCTCGGCCTGCTGGCGCCGGGTGAAGGCGCTCGAGGAGGCTGGTGTCATAGAACGTTATGGCGCGATCCTGCGCCCCTCGCGGCTGGGCTTGTCCTTTCAGGCCATTGTGCATGTCCAGCTTGCCCGGCACGATCCCGATGCGATAGCGGTTTTCATCCGCTCTGTGGCGGCGCGGCGCGAGGTGCAGGATTGCTATGCGACGACCGGACAGGCCGATTATCATCTGCGCGTCGTCTGCACCGACATCGATGCCTACAATCATTTTCTGGAGGACTTTCTCTTCCGCTTGCCGGCTGTGCGTGGGGCGCAGACCAATGTCGTTCTGCGCGAAATCAAGCGTTCGGTGGTTCTGGAGTTGTAGGCACAAGGCCTTTGCAGCGACCGGGCGCGGGGCAAGCTGCGCCCGGTCACTGCTCACGCATCGGCCTGAAAATCTGAGGCGATTTTCGGAAAGCGCGATACGCAAATTCAAGAATCGGCAAGCGCCGTGCAGTCGAATGGACGCACGGCGCTATAGGGGTTCAGGACAGGTGATGCCGTTCCTGGAGACCGTAGACCGGAGTGGTCAGCGCCTCCATGCGCGCTTTGAGCTGAAGCGAGAGATATTGCGAATAGTGGCGCGACTGGTGCAGGTTTCCGCCATGGAACCACAGCGCCTCCTGCTGCGTGGGCTTCCACATGTTGCGCTGTTCGCCTTCCCAGGGGCCGGGATCCTTGGGCGTGTCGGAGCCGAGGCCCCAGCATTTGCCCACCTTGTCGGCAACGTCCCTTGAAATGAGGTCGGCCGCCCAACCGTTCATGGAGCCATATCCTGTCGCATAGATCACGAGGTCGGCGGGAAGCTCAGTGCCGTCCTCAAGAACCACTGCATCTTCTGTGAGATGGCTCACGCCGCTACCGGATTTCAGCTTGATGCTGCCGTCGATGACGAGATCGCACGCCCCGACATCGATGTAGTAGCCGGAGCCTCTCCGCAGATATTTCATGAACAGCCCGGAGCCATCGGCGCCCCAGTCGAGCAGGAAGCCTGCCTTTTCCAGATCGGCATAGAAGTCGGCGTCCCGCTCGCGCATCTTGTCATAGAGCGGAATCTGGAACTCATGCATGATCCGGTAGGGCAGGGAGGCAAAGATCAGGTCGGCCTTGCGTGTGGTCATGCCGCTGGCGACCGCACGTTCGGAGTAGAGGTCGCCGAGGCCGATATCCATCAGCGTGTCCGAGCGCACGATGTGGGTGGACGAACGCTGCAGCATCGTCACGTCCGCTCCGCCTTCCCACAGCGCCGCGCAGATATCGTGCGCGGAGTTGTTTGACCCGATCACGACCACCTTCTTGCCCTTGTAGGCATCGGGGCCGGGATGCTGCGAGGAATGCTGCTGCTCGCCCTTGAAGACATCCTGTCCCTTGAAGGTTGGAATGTTGGGTTTGCCAGACATGCCCGTCGCCAGAACGAGTTGCTTGGGGCGCAGCACCACTTCCTCGCCGTCGCGATCGACCACGACGGTCCATTCCTTCGTGTCCTCGTCATAGGAGGCGGATTTGCAGGTCGTGGAACTCCAGTAATTGAGCTCCATCACCTTCGTGTACATCTCCAGCCAGTCGCCGACCTTGTCCTTCGGTGCGAAAATCGGCCAATTCTCGGGGAATGGAATATAGGGCAGGTGGTCGTACCAGACGGGATCGTGCAGGCACAGCGACTTGTAGCGCTTGCGCCAGCTGTCGCCCGGTCTCTCGTTGCGTTCCACGATGATGGTGGGAACGCCGAGCTGGCGCAACCTTGCGCCCAGTGCGATGCCGCCCTGTCCGCCACCGATGATGAGCACATAGGGCTGCGTGGTATAGCCAAGCTCGACCGCTTCCGCCTCGCGCTTCTCCTTCCAGGTCTTGCGGTCGCGATTGTGCCCGTGCTCGGCACCGAGCGGTCGGCGCAGGCCCTTCGGCTCTTCAAACCCCTTGAGTTCGCTCATGGTTGTCAGGAGCGTCCAGATCAGGCCGTTCTTGAGCCGGATATGGCCATACCCGCGCGCAAGCTCAGTCTCGAATTCGAACCAGCCTTCCGTCACGCCGTCCGAACCGCCGGCCGGTTCCTTTTCGTCTTGCCGGAACCGGGAGGGTTTGATGGCCGCCAGCTGGCTCGAAAGCATATCGCGTATCTGGTCCTGCCCTTCCATCGTGCGAAGGTTCCAGGTGAACGCGACGAGATCGCGCCAGTAACAATCGGCCTGGAACAGATTGACGGCGGCATCGATGTCGCCGGCCTCAAGCGCGCGGCTAAGCTTGCCGAGCACGGTATCGATTTTGGTATGCGGGCTGTCTTCAAGCATGTTGTCTCCTCCATATGCCTGATGGTTGATGGCCGTGCCGGCTGGCCTCCTCCGCCGCCGGCACGCGAACCGGGTTACTCCGTAAGGTCGATCAGAATTTTCAGGTGCTTGCCCGAGGGATCGAGCAGCGCGTCGAACCCTTCCGTGACAGCGTCATCGAGCCTGATGCGCTTGGTCACCACATGTTTGGCCGGCAGCAGACCGGACGCGATGAGGCGAATGACGCGCGGCCAGTAGTGCGTCGGATAGGCCCAGGAACCGCGAATATCGATGTCCTTGAAGGTTACCTGGAACCAGTCGAGCGGGTTTTCATGCGGATGCAATCCCGTCTGCACGACTACGCCCTGCTTGCGGACCGCATCCGCGCAGGCCTTCAGCGCGTGTTCGTTGCCCACGCATTCGATGGCCACGTCGCACCCGACCCGTCCCTCGGTCAGGGACCGCACCACCGCTCCGGGATTGTCGCGGGACGGATTGATGGTGATGACGTCAGGCAGGATGGAGCGGGCGAATTCAAGGCGCGCATCGTTTATGTCGGAAACGAAGAGCTGTGCGGCACCGGCCGCCCGTGCCGCCAGAAGCGTGAGAACGCCGATCGGGCCCGCGCCCGTGACGAGCACGCTGCTGCCGGCCGTCACGCCTCCACGGTCGCAGGCATAGACGGCCACCGCCGTGGGTTCGACGAGCGCGGCTTCCTCGTCGGTCATTGCGTCGGGAATTTTCTGGACATTATAGGCGTTAAGCGTGGCGTATTCGGCCATGCCGCCCCACTGCCAGCTTAGGCCCGCAAGGGCGAGGTCCGTGCTTAGGTGGAAAAGGCCGCGATCGGCGTAGTAGTCGCCGGAACGCGGCATGATGAGCGGTTGCACCGACACCCTGTCGCCTACCGTCAGATCGTCGACGCCTTCGCCTACGGCCTCGACGACCCCGCCGAACTCGTGTCCGAGTATCTGGGGGCCGTGTGCTCCGGTAAAGGGATGTGGTTCTTTGGGAATGAAGATCGGCCCATAGGCATATTCATGCAGGTCGGTTCCGCAGATGCCCACGAAGCGGTTGCGGATCAGAACCTGACCGGCGGGAGGCCGGGCAGAGGGTTTTTCGATATCCTCAACGCGCAAATCCTTTGCCGCGTGAAAACGCAGTGCTTTCATCGTGTGTCCCTCAATACCGTCAGATGAGAACCATGCCGCCGTCGACCACCAGGCTCTGGCCGGTCATGTAGTCGGAAGCGGAAGAGGCGAGGAAGCAGGCAACGCCGGTGAGATCGTCGGATTTCGACGGACGGCCGAGAAGAATGTCGGCGGAAAAGGTCTCGAAGGCCTGGTTGTCGCGCTGGGTCAGCCCTTCATCGACGAAACCCTTGTCGATCACCTTCCACATATCGGTCGCCACGACGCCTGGGCAGATGGCATTGACGTTGATCCGGTCCTTGCCGAAGGCGCGGGCGGCGGCCTGGGTCAGGGCGACCACCGCGAACTTGCTCGCGGAATAGTGAGCCAGCGGCTCATAGCCCTGCTTTCCGGCTATCGAGGCCGTGTTGATGATCTTGCCGCCATGGCCCTGGGCGAGCATCTGGCGAATGGCCTCCTGCATGCAGATGAGAACGCCAAGCCCGTTGACGTCCATCACCCGATGCCAGTCCTCGTCGCTGATCGAAAGAAACGGCTTTGTCTGGGCGATGCCGGCATTGTTGAAGATGACGTCGAGCTTGCCGTTGGCTTCAACGGCCTTGGCGATCATTTCCTTCACGCTCTCACGGTTCGAGACGTCGGCGCTCACGCCAATGGCTTTGCCGCCACCATCGCGAATGCTTGCGGCAACGGTTTCGGCAGCCACGCCGTTGATGTCTGCGATCACTAGCGCGCCGCCCTGGGCAGCGAGCCCGCGCGCCATGGCCTCGCCGATGCCCCGGCCCGCGCCGGTGACGATGATGCATCGCCCTTCAAGTTCCTTGGACACGTTTTCCTCCTGTCATTGTTGTTGAACGACAGGGAGCAAGGCGCGTGCCAACAGGTCGGCAGCGGAAAATCAAGGGTTTGACGGCGACTGGCTGTTGCAACATGCGCTTATGATGCAACAGGTGTGGCGCAACGGCTGTCGCGCGTTAGAGGGGTTTGCAGTCAGGTGGGATCACTTGACCTCCGCACACATGCGGAAAAGCAGAGAGATGAACAACTCTAATGCGGCTGGGAAATGCCGTGACGCTTCATGCGCCGGTGCACGGTCGAGCGGTCGAGGCCGAGCCTGCGGGCGGCTTCCGAAACGTTCCAGTCGCAGGCCACGAGCAATTGCCTGAGTGCCTGCGCATCCGCATCGGTTTCCCCTTCGCAAGACAGGTGCTCGGGCAGATCCGCGAGGTCTATATGGCCCTTTTCGCAAAGAGCCGTAGCCACGGCGATGACATTATCGAGTTCGCGGATATTGCCGGGCCAGGCGTGGGCTTTAAGCGCCAGAATGGCCGCTTTCGACAGGGCGGGATTGTTGCCTTCACTTGCGTGGCGCTTCAGAACACGTTCTACCAGCCAGTCGAAATCGGGCCGCTCGCGCAATGGCGGAAGCGTGATCGTTGCGGTGTTGAGCCTGTAATAGAGGTCTTCGCGGAAGCGTCCTTCGCGCACGGCTTCGGGCAGGGAATGATGCGATGCCGAGACGATGCGAACGCGCACCGGCCGGGGTTCGGATGCCCCCACAGGCAGCACCTCCTGTTCCGCAAGGACTCGCAGAAGCCGGCTTTGCAGAGTGTAAGGCATGTCGCCGATCTCATCGAGGAACAGCGTGCCGCCATCCGCCTGTTCGATCAGTCCCTTGCGCCCTTTGGCGGAAGCGCCGGTAAAGGCCCCCGGGACATGGCCAAACAACTCGCTTTCGATGAGTTGCTCGGGGATTGCCGCGCAGTTGACGGCAACGAAGCGGCCCGAAAGGCCGCTGCCGTCATGCAGCGCACGGGCGAGATATTCCTTGCCCGTTCCCGTCTCTCCCTGGATGAGGATCGGCAAGCGCGTTCGCGCGAGCTTTGCCGCCTTTGCCTGAAGCGCAAGGATTGAGGGTTCATCGCCGCCCAGCCGGCGCAGCGGAGAGGGGATTTGATCCCTTGCGGGCATCCGCCGCCGCGCCCGCGTGTTGGGCTCGATGGCATGGGCAAACAGCGCATTGCCGTCGCGCGCGAAAAGAACCCGTTCCTCGGTCGGTCGGCTGCGTGTCAGATCGGGAAGACTGTCTATGTCCGTGTCGAAGAAAAGCGAAAGCGGCTGGCCAAGCAGTGTCTCGGGCCTTCTCCAGTCGAGTCCCGAGGCCCGTGCGAGAAGCTTCGCGCCGCCATGGGTCATGCCAATCACCCTGCCATTGGGATCGATGGAAATGGCGGCTTCCGGATCGACGTCCAGGAATTCGGGCGAGCGCGCGAATCGCAGCACCCATTCATGGCGCGTATTGGCCATCAGGTTGGCAAGCTCGATACGCCGCGCGGTCGCATTCACGAGATGAAGGGCGAGGTTTTGGCTGGCCTTGAGAATGGGCGAACTCAGGAGCGAGATGTCGAGCACTGCGTTCAGCGATCCGCGCATGTCGTAGATGGGGGCTGCCGTGCAGGAGAGGGGGGTATGCGTGTTGTCGAAATGATCCGTCTGATGAATGGTCAGCGCTTCGCCCGTCTCCATACAGGCCCCGACGGCGCAGGTGCCCGCGCGCCCCTCCGACCATTCCGAGCCCATATAAAGGCCCGCCTTGCGCAGATTGTTGTCGAATAGCGGATCGCCCAGAAATTCGACGGTCACGCCCTGGCGGTCCGACAGAAGCAGCACATAGTTCTGTCCCGCAACCTGTTGGAACAGGTGCTCCAGCCCTGAGCGGGCGATGTTGATGAGTTCTTCCGACTGTTGCCGGTGTTCGCGGAGCTTGTGATCGGGCACGATGAAGGCTTCGCAATTCTGCGCGGGATCGAGCTGGTGCTGCTCAAGGCAGCGCAACCAGGACTGGACGACGATCTCATCGCGCCCGGTCGCCATTCCCATGCCGACATTCTCGATTTCACGGATGTGATCGGATCGTGGAAACATCGCGCCGCATGGCCGCTTAGCAGCCATCCTCCTCTTCCTCCGCTGCCTATGAGGGCATCAAGTCGGGAAAATGTAAATGCTTGCCGCAGCCGATTTCGCACGGAACGTTCGGTTGTCGCTGCCCTTCGGGGTTTTCGGAACGCTTCTTGCTCTTTTATTTATCAATTGATAAATAGCAAGAAAATCCATTGAGGCCGTTTAAGTGGCGCGGCGCGGAATTTGGGGGAGAAGCGATGAACCTGTCTGGTGTCTATGAGGTTGCCGCATCGAAAACGCGGGTATGGGAAGCCTTGACGCAGGCAGAAAGTCTGGCGCGCATCCTTCCCGGTTGCGACCATCTGGAGGAGGTCGGTGAAAACTGCTATGCGGCCACCGTCAGCGTCAAGGTCGGGCCGATCCGGGCGCGCTTCAAGGGCAAGGTGCAGCTTGAAGACCTCGACCCTTGCAACGGCTTTCGCCTGACGGGCTCCGGCGATGGCGGTGCGTCGGGTCATGCGCGGGGAAGCGCCTGCATCCGGCTGGAGGAAGGCGAGGACGGTTCGACTCGCATCGCCTATACCGCCGAGACCGTCATGAACGGCAAGCTCGCCGCATTGGGCGGGCGCCTCGTGGAAGCGGTTTCCATGCGCAATATCAAGCTGATGATGGAAGGCCTCGAGCGCGAACTTGCAGGCGAAGGCACTGATGCCGGCGCCGGCGCGGCGCATTCCGCAACACGCGCTGGCTTCTCCGCAAACCCTGCACACGCCGGCAATAGCGACAGGACACTTTCCGCGCTCCTGTTCCAGGCACGTTTGAACGGCGTGCTTCTGGCGCTCGCCGTTATTGCGCTTTTCGGGCTTTGGCTTGGCTAGAGCATTTTGCAGTCGGGTGGAATCACCTGACGTCTGCATAAATGCGGAAAAACAAAGAGATAGATCGGTTCAGGGTTTCCGTGAAACGGCGAACCGATCTGGAGGCGCTCAAGGGCATCTGGACGATCAGATTCCAACAATAAGGAGACGGGGCAGGTCTGGTTACCTTCTAACCTGCGGCCGACCCGCTCAGTATGCGCGGCAATGTCTTGGGGAACCCGTCGAGAAAAACACTGATGGCGTTGTCGACGGCCGCGTCGGCATCGCCCTCCACCGGCACGTTGTAGATCCATTTGCGGATGCCGCGATAAATGAACGTTCCGTGGAAGGACCAGGCGATATCCAGTTCCTGCGAGCTCAAGGGCACATCTTCGGGAGAGGGCAATTCCGCCTCATGCCGCATCTCGCGGCACAGCGGCTCGATGAGCTTGTCGCGAACCTGATCGAGATAGCGGCGGTTCAGGCTTTCGCCCTTCATGCCGGCGAGAATGAGAATGCGCACCCATTCGCGGTTGTCGATGACGCGCGCATATTCGCGATAGACCCGGGTCAACCTTTCACGCAGCGGGATGGCGCGCTCCGTAAGGATTGCTTGCCAGTCTTCCTTCCACCGACCGACGAACACATCCTGGTAGACCCGCTCGATGAGCGCATCCTTGCTGGCGAAATAGCGATACAGAAGCGGTTGCGTGATACCGATCCGCTTGGCGAGTTCGCGTGTCTGACCGCCGAATCCCTGATCCGCAAAAAAGGCGATCGCTTCCGAGACGATCTGCTTCTCGCGCAGCTCCGGCGATAGTCGCTTCTTCTCGTTCACACCCATCGCAATCCTGTCCGCCCGGCCCGTTTGCCTTGCTCGGCCTGTCTAACTAGCCGCTGCCAGAACCGGCATCAAGCACGAGAAAATGCGTATTGACTTTGGCCCGGTCTATTGATCTTATTTATCAAACGATAAACAAATATGCACCAATGGGCCACCCCATTGGTGATTGGGGAGGAAAGCATGAAGGCGGCGCCGTTCGATTATGTGCGCGTGTCCTGCTTCGAGGAGATGCAGGAGATCTTCGCCGCCCATGGCGACGATGCGCAGGTGATCGCCGGCGGCCAGAGCCTCATTCCCGCAATGGCCATGCGTATGGCGCGCCCGAGCGTGCTGCTCGATATCGCGGGTCTGCCGGGGCTCTCCGGGATCGAGGACACGGGCGACGCGATCCGCATTGGCGCGATGGCGCGCTATGTGGATTTGCGCGAATCCGCGCTTCTGGCGACCCACGTCCCGCTCATTCGCGATGCGGTCGCGCTCATCGCCCATGAGGCGATCCGTTCGCGGGGCACGATCGGCGGCAATCTCGCCCATGCCGATCCGGCTTCCGAAATGCCGGCGGTGGTGCAGGCACTGGACGCAAGGATCGACATTCGTGGCCCGGAAGGACAGCGCAGTGTTCCGGCGGCCGAATTCTTCCTTGGCACCTATGCGGTGGATTTGGCTCCCGGTGAGATCATCGTCTCCGTGACGGTGCCGAAGGCGCCCGCGGGCCGGCTTTCCGGTATCCAGGAATTCGTGCGCCGTTCCGGCGACTATGCATCTGCCGGAGGCGCTTTCGTCCTCGACGTGGAGAACGGTCGGATCGCTGCTGCAAGGCTTGCCTGTTTCGGGGTTTGCGACCGCGCGGTACTGGCTGAGCAGGCCGCCGCAACCCTTGTCGGCCAGGAACTGGCCGCACTCGACCCGGAACCTGCGGTCAAGGCGCTTGCCTCCGAGATCGAGCCCACGGCGGACCTGCATAATGGACCTGCCACCAAGCGTCATCTGATCGGTGTGCTGACGAAGCGTCTTCTGGCCGACATGGTTTCCCGGAGCGGCAAGGCCCATGGATAGTGTTTTTCCCATCACCCTTACGCTGAACGGCCGGACCGTCACCCATGATGCGCCGCAACGTATGACCTTGGCCGATTTCCTGCGCCAGACGGTTGGGTTGACGGCGACGCATATCGGCTGTGAGCACGGTGTCTGCGGTGCCTGCACGGTCTATGTGGATGGGCGCATTGCGCGCGGCTGCCTGATGTTCGCCATTCAGGCCGAGGGCTGCGACATACGCACTCTGGAAGGGCTTGCCGACGACGAAAGAATGCAGGCGCTTCAGAAGCATTTTCACGCGCGCAACGCCCTGCAATGCGGCTTTTGCACCAGCGGCATGCTTCTGACGGCCCATCAGTATCTTGGCTCGCAGGAAGAGCCGAGCCGCGAGGAAGCGCGAGAGTATCTTTCGGGCAATTACTGCCGCTGCACTGGCTATCAGGCAATCGTTGAGGCGACGCTCGCCGCATCGGACGAACTGGCCGCCAAAGCCGGTTGCAAGGACGAGGAGGCCGGCCGTGCTGAAGCGTAACGACGCCCGTGCCGACAAGAGTAATTTCGTTGGCAAGACCGTTCCACGCGAGAATGCGCGCCGCTTGTCCCAGGGGCGCGGGCGCTATGTCGACGATATCGCTTTCCGCAATCTCGCCCATGTCGCCTTCGTGCGCAGCCCGCATGCCCATGCGCGCATCCTGTCCATCGATACGCAGGCAGCACGCGCCGTTCCGGGTGTCATTGATGTCATCACCGGCCAGGACATCAGGTCCATGTGCCAGCCCTGGGTCGGCGTCCTGGGGCATTTTCCGGGACTGAAATCCGCCGAGCAATATCCGCTTGCCGTCGACGTCGCGCGCTGGCACGGCGAACCCGTTGCCGTAGTCCTTGCCGAAAGCCGCGCCCTTGCCGAGGATGGAGCGGATTTGATCGAGGTGGAGTGGGAGGCTCTGCCTTCCGTCGTCGATCCGGAAACGGCGCTCGAAAGCGATGCGCATGTGATCCATCCGGAACTGGGCGACAACCTTGCCTTCCGCCTCGATCTGGAGAAGGGCGAGGTCGATGCGGCTTTCGCCAGCGCCGCCCATATCGCGGAAGGCACGTTCCATTTCGGTCGCCACACCGGCCTGACGCTGGAGCCACGCTCCATCGTTGCCGATTTCGATCCCGCTCTGCGCCAGCTGACCGTGCACCATTCCACCCAGACACCGTTCCAGATGCAGGACGTTTTTGCCCGGCATTTCGGGCTGGAGGAGGGCAGCGTGCGCGTCATCGCGCCGGATGTCGGCGGTTCCTTCGGTCTGAAGCTCCATGTCTATGGCGAGGAGATGGCCGCTTGCGCGCTGTCGATCCGCCACGGCCGGCCAGTCAAGTTCATCGCCGACCGGCTTGAGGCCTTCCAGACGGATATTCACGCCCGTGACCATCGGGTGAAGGCGCGAATGGCCGTTTCCGCCGAGGGTGAGATACTTGCCATGGAGGTCGACGATCTGACAGGGATCGGGCCATTCTCCGTCTATCCGCGCACGAGCGCCGTGGAGGGAAATCAAGCGATCCGCCTCATGGGCGGCCCCTACAGAATGCCGTCCTATCGCGGCCGACTGCAGGTCGTTTTCCAGAACAAGACGCCCATGTGCCAATACCGCGCGGTCGGTCACCCGGTGGCCTGTGCGGTGACCGAGGGGCTGGTCGATCAGGCCGCCCACGCCCTGGGGATCGATCCTCTTGAAATGCGGCGCCGCAACGTGGTGACGCAGGACATGTACCCGCACACTTCGCCGACCGGCTATGTCTTCGAGCGCCTTTCACATGAGGAGTGCCACGCAAGGCTCGCCGAAATGATGAACTATGAACGCCTGCGCCGCGAACAGGCTGAAGCGCGCGAGCGCGGTGTTTATCGCGGCATCGGCTTTGCCACCTTCATCGAGATCACCAATCCAGGCCCTGCCTTCTACGGCGTCGGCGGGGCGCGGATTTCCGCTCAGGATGGCTGCGTCATGAAGATGGAGCCCTCGGGCGATATCCGGGTGATGGTCAGCGTGACCGAGCAAGGGCAGGGTACCGAGACGATCATGGCCCAGATCGCGGCAACACATCTCGGCGTGCCATTGGAGCGGGTGCGCGTCTACACCGGCGACACACAGACATCGCCCTATGGCGGTGCCACCTGGGCCTCGCGCGGCGCAGGCATCGGCGGCGTCGCGGTGATGAAGACGGCCGAGGCCCTGAAGGAAAATCTCTTGACGGTGGCCGCCACGATCCTGCAGGCGCAACCCGGCGAACTCGACATAAGCGCTGGCGCCGTCGTCTCCCGCGCCAGCGGTGAGGAACGCATGCCCCTGTCGGAATTGGGCAGGATCGCCTATTTCCGGCCGGACACCCTGCCGGCGGGCTTCCACGCGGAACTGACGGCGGCCCGCCACTATGTGCCGCAGGGCTATCCCTTCGCCTTCACCAACGGCGTGCAGGCCTCCCACCTGGAGGTGGATATCGAGACGGGGCAGGTGCGGCTTCTCGATCACTGGGTGGTGGAGGATTGCGGGCGCATCATCAATCCGCTTCTGGTCGACGAGCAGATACGCGGCGGCGTGGTGCAGGGATTGGGCGGCGCCCTTTTCGAGGAATGTCTCTACAGCCCCGAAGGGCAGCTTCTGTGCGGCACCATGGCCGATTATCTGACGCCGATGGCCGCCGAAATGCCCGACATTCATGTCGGGCATGTGGAAACGCCCACCGAAACCTCGCCGCTTGGTGCGAAAGGTGTCGGGGAGGCCGGCACGGCAGCCGCGCCTGCAGCCGTCATGAACGCGATCAACGATGCCTTGTCGCCCTTCGGCGCAAGCGTCTCGCGCATGCCGTTCACGCCGGAGCGCGTTTTGCGGGCGCTCGGCAAGGTCTGAACTCCTCCCCCGCAAGAAGGGGAGAAACGAAGAAGATTGAGGATGGAGGAAACGAAATGAAATCATACAAGGCACTGCTTGCGGCAACCGCATTGGCGTCGTCCTGGGCGACGGCGGCATGGGCTGTCGAGACCATCAACCTGACTATCGCGTCGAGCCACCCGCAGACCATTCACTGGGTGGGCGTGATGGATCGTGTCTTCAAGCCGGCGGTTAACCGCATCCTTGAGGAAAAGGGCTCGGACTACCGCATCGCCTGGACGGAAGCCTATGGCGGCTCGCTCTACAAATATCGTGAAACGCTGAGCGCGGTCGCCGAAAACCTTACAGATATCGGCTGGATCGGCACACTCTGGGAAAGCTCCGCCCTGCCGCTGCAAAACGTCACCTATTTCGCACCTTTTGCGACCGATGATCTGGGTACCGTCCTTTCGGTGGTGGACAGCATCCAGGAAGAATATCCCGAGATCACCGCCACCTGGGAGAAGAACAATGTCGTCTTCCTGGGCGGTGCTGGCACCGACAGCTATCACCTGCTTACAAACTTCCCGATCAACACGGTCGAGGATTTGAAAGGGCGCAAGATTTCCGCTCCCGGCGTCTCCGCCACCTGGCTTGAGGGAACGGGCGCAATTCCCGTCGACGGCGGTCTGACGACCTACTACACGGACATCCAGACCGGCGTTTCGGAAGGGACGCTCTCCTTTGCCACCGGCATCCTGCCGACCAAGGTGCATGAGGTCGCGCCCTACATCACCAAGGTCAATATCGGCGCCATGTATCTGGGGGCCGTCGGCATGAACAAGGACCGTTTCGACAGCATGCCCGAGGACGTGCAGAAGGCGATCGTCGAAGCGGGCAAGCTCTACCGCGATGCGCTGGCCAAGGAGATCACGGAAAACTCCGAAGCGGCCATGGCGCAGATGGAGAAGGAGGGTGCCAAGATCAGCACCCTTCCCGAAGCCGAGCGCAAGAAATGGGTAGACGGTCTGCCCGACATCGCAGCCAAGTGGGTGGAAACCAACGAGGCGGCTGGCCTTCCGGCCAAGCTGGTGATGAAGGAGTACATGGCAAGGCTCAAGGCAGCCGGCAAGGAGCCGGCGCGCGATTGGTCGGCGGGCCTCAAGGACTGATCGCCAAAGGCTTTTGCGCCGTGCGTCTCGGGCAGGCTGTTAAAGCCGTGCCGGCCTGCCTGAGACGCGCGGTGCGAAAGGCGGATTCGGGGGAGGATATGGCAAGAGAGTTCACTTACACCGGCAACAGTCAGGCAGGTGCCGAAGGCCTTCTGCTCAGGGCGCTGCGCGTCGCGCTCAGCGGACTGTCATGGCTTGGCGGCATATGGCTCGTCGCACTCATGACGCTTATCTGCTGCGATGTCATCGGGCGCTCCTTCTTCAACGCGCCGATCACCGGCGTTGCGGAGATCGCGGCCTTTTCGGTGATCGGCATCGTCAGCTTGCAGCTCCCCGAAACCATCCTGCACAACAGGCTCACCCGTACCGATCTGATCATTGCGCCCCTGCGTCGCAGTTTTCCCATGGGTGGCAACCTGATCGAGGCGCTGTTCGCGCTCGCAGGTCTCGCTGTCTTCGCGGTGACCCTCGTCGGCAGCGTGGAATTCCTGATGAAGAGCATCTCCAGCGATGAATTCTACGGCGTGCAGGGTGTCTTCACCTTTCCAACCTGGCCTGTGCGGCTGATGCTGGTGATCGGCATAACGGCCTCGGCCATCGCATTCCTCGTGCAGATTATCTTCCGTCTTGCCAGCGCCGCCGGCGCGAGCAGGGCGCCTGAAGACACGACGGCAGGTCACGTCGAAGGAGACATCCAGTGAGTGCGCTCGAAATTGGCCTGGTCCTGATTGGCTTCCTTCTCCCGCTTATCCTGCTTGGCCTGCATATCGGTGTGGCGCTGATGCTTCTGTCCTTCATCGGCGTCTGGTTGATGCGCGGCAATTTCGATCTGGCGACACGCCTTGTTTCGCTGACCTTTTATGGAGGCATATCCGACTACATCTTCGCGACCATTCCGATGTTCGTTCTGATGGGGCTTCTGATCAGCGTCTCCAATGTCGGCAAGGACACCTTCGATGTGGCCGAATGGGCCCTGCGCAAGGTGAAGGGCGGTCTCGGTGTGGCGACCGTCCTGTCGAACACCGTGTTCGCTGCCGTAACCGGCATTTCCATCGCTTCGGCGGCGGTGTTCACCCGGGTTGCCGTCCCGGAAATGGTCCGCCATGGCTATCAGCCGAAATTCGCGGTCGGCGCGGTTGCGGGCAGTTCCATTCTCGGCATGCTCATACCGCCGAGCCTGCTTCTCATCATCTATGGCGTGCTGGCTGAGGAATCCATCGGGCGCATGTTCCTGGCCGGCGTCATTCCCGGCCTCATCATGGCGCTTGCCTTCATGGCCATGATCCTGGTGGTCGCGCGCCTCATGCCGAATGCGGTGGTCGTGCCCGGTCATCAAAGCCGCATCGAGCATACCGAGACCATCGTGTCGGCGGCGCGCAAGCTGGTGCCGCTTGCAGCCCTCGTCGTGCTGGTGCTGGGTGGCCTTTACAGCGGATATTTCACCCCGACGGAAGCCGGTGCCGTTGGGGCTGCCGGGGCTCTGGTCGTCACGCTCCTGCGCGGCAAGCTCAATGGCAGCAATGCGCGCCAGATCATTCGCGAAACCGGTTATATCTCGGTGGGAATTCTCTTCCTGCTGATTGCGGCAGGCATGTATTCGCGCATGCTCACAATGGCTGGCATCCCGATGGAGGTGGGCCGGCTGATCGGCGAGTTGGGCCTCGGTGCATACGGCTTTCTGGCGGTCTATGTGCTGCTGGTGCTCTTGCTCGGCATGATCCTCGACAGCACGTCTATTCTTCTGATCGTGGTGCCTATCGCAGCCCCCATCGCCAAGACATTGGGGCTCGACCTTATTCATTTCGGCATCATCACGGTGATTGCGGTGGAGATCGGGCTTTTGACGCCGCCCTTCGGCATTTCCGCCTTCACGGTGAAATCGTCTTTGGACGACGACAAGATCAAGGTCGAGACGATCTTCCTCGGTGCTTTCCCCTATGTGCTGATCATGCTGGCGGTTCTGGCGCTGATCGCGCTGGTGCCGGCCACGACCACATGGCTGGCGCGCGGGCTGATGTGATAGCCGGCGCTGGTTTCCCCGACACTTCGGGGGTGGGCAGAGCCGCTCTTGGGGAAAGCTGCTCTGCCCTGCTCGGACAAGGTTCCGGGATGTTGGGGACAGGGACCGGAACGGCTTTGTCCGGATCGGTGGCGCCGCGCGAGACTGTGCCGGCGCCCGGTATTTCCGGTCGTCGTCAGTCCCAGGCCAGCGCGCCGCCGTTCTGGTATTCGATGACGCGGGTCTCGAAGAAGTTCTTTTCCTTCTTCAGGTCCATCGCCTCGCTCATCCACGGGAAGGGGTTTTCTGTCTCTGCAAAGACCGGTGCGAGGCCGAGCTGCGCACAGCGGCGATTGGCGATGAAGTGCATATATTGTTCGCACAGCGCGGCGTTCAGCCCGAGGAAACCGCGCGGCATCGTATCGCGCCCATAGGCGGCTTCCAGTTCCGCCGCGTCCCGCAGCATGCCGCGCACCTCGTCCTGGAAGGCGGGTGACCACAGATGCGGATTCTCGATCTTGATCTGGTTGATCACGTCGATGCCGAAATTGAGATGGATGCTCTCGTCGCGCAGGATGTACTGGTACTGTTCGGCGATGCCGACCATCTTGTTGCGCCGCCCGAGCGACAGGATCTGGGCGAAGCCCGTGTAGAACCACATGCCTTCGAAGACCACGTAGAACGCCACAAGATCGCGCAGGAATGCCTGGTCGGCTTCCGGCGTTCCCGTCGCGAAGGCTGGATCGTCAAGGCTCTGCGTGTGGTTCAGCGCCCAGGCAGCCTTGTCGGTGATGGACGGCACTTCGCGGTACATGTTGAACAGCTCGCCCTCATCGAGGCCGAGGCTCTCCACGATATACTGGAAGGTGTGCGTGTGAACCGCTTCCTCGAAGGCCTGCCGCAAAAGATATTGCCGGCATTCCGGGTTGGTGAGGTGGCGGTAGATGGCCAGCACGATATTGTTGGCCACGAGGCTTTCTGACGCTGCGAAGAAACCGAGATTGCGCTTCAGCATGCGCCTCTCGTCTTCCGTCAGTCCATCCTTGGATTTCCACAGCGCGATATCGGCCTGCATCGATACTTCGGTCGGCATCCAGTGATTGTTGCAACCGGCAAGATATTTCTCCCACGCCCATTTGTATTTCAGCGGCAGGAGCTGGTTTACGTCGGCCCGCGCATTGATCATGCGCTTCTCATCGACGGTGACGCGAGCTGCTCCCCGTTCGATGGCGCCGAGGCCGGTGGCGTCGGCTTCTGGCATTCCCGATGGAGCGGGCTTGGGGGTGGGGGTGTCTTCGTTCCAGTTGAGCATTGTCGGATCTTCCGGTCGAACATGGCGCGGCTCGAAGCGGGCACGCACCGTCGGGTTGGGGATGTCCGGAGCGCGAGCGCTCCGGACCGGTCTTCCCCGCAGCCGGGCGGCAGGGAAGGGAGGGAAGGGAGGAGCGGTTTATTGGCAGGCCTCGCAATCAGGATCGTCGATGGCGCAGGCCTTGCCCCAGCCTTCGGAAGCCGGGGCGCTGACGGGCACTGCCACTGAAGACGCTGAGACGGCATTCAGTTTTCCGTCGACGCCTTTCAGTGTGGATTTCTCCACATGGGTCGCCGAACGCGAACGCAGGTAATAGGTGGTCTTGAGGCCGAATTTCCAGGCAAGGCGGTAGGTCTCGTCCAGCTTCCGGCCCGAAGGGTTGGAAACGTAGAGATTGAGCGACTGAGCCTGGTCGATCCATTTCTGCCGCCGCGAGGCTGCCTCGATGAGCCAGATCGGTTCGATCTCGAAGGCAGTGGCATAGAGTGCTTTCAGATCGTCAGGGATGCGGTCGATCTGGCCGACGCTGCCGTCATAATATTTGAGGTCGGCGACCATCACCTCGTCCCAAAGCCCGCGCGCCTTGAGGTCGCGGACCAGGGCCGCGTTGACCACGGTAAAATCGCCCGACATGTTCGATTTGACGAACAGGTTCTGATAGCTGGGCTCGATGGACTGGGAGACGCCGCAAATGTTGGAGATGGTCGCCGTCGGCGCGATCGCCATGCAGTTGGAGTTGCGCATGCCGGTGCTGCGCACACGCTCACGCAGGCTCTCCCAATCGAGCGTTTCGGCGTTGTCCATGGTGACGCTCGGGCGAGCCTCGCTGAGCCGTGCGATGGAATCGACCGGCAGAACGCCTTGCGACCAGAGCGACCCCTCGAAGGTCTGGTAGCGGCCGCGTTCGGCCGCGAGTTCGACCGAGGCCGAGATGGCGTGGTAGCTCAGCGCTTCCATGCTCTCGTCCGCAAAGGCAACGGCTTCCTGCGAGGCATAGGGAATGCGTCTCGTCTGCAGCGCGTCCTGAAAGCCCATCAGGCCGAGGCCCACGGGGCGGTGCCGCAGGTTCGAGCGGCGCGCTTCCGGGATGGTGTAGAAATTGATGTCGACCACATTGTCGAGCATGCGCATCGCCGTCTTCACGGTGCGGGCGAGGCGTTCGTGGTCGAGCCCGTCCGCGCTCACATGGGCGGCGAGGTTCACCGATCCGAGATTGCACACCGCCACTTCGTCCGCTGAGGTGTTGAGTGTGATCTCGGTGCAAAGATTGGACGAATGCACCACGCCCACATGGCCTTGCGGCGAGCGGATGTTGCAGGGGTCCTTGAAAGTGATCCACGGATGCCCGGTCTCGAACAGCATGGTCAGCATGCGCCGCCACAAATCCACCGCGCGCAACTGCTTGTAGACCTTCATCTCGCCGCGTTCGGCCTTTGCCTCATAGGCTTCATAGGCTTCACGGAAGGGGATGCCGTAGAGGTCGTGCAGGTCCGGCGCCTCGTCGGGGGAAAACAGCGTCCATGTACCGTCGGCTTCCACACGCTCCATGAACAGATCGGGCACCCAGTTGGCCGTGTTCATGTCGTGCGTGCGGCGGCGGTCGTCGCCCGTGTTCTTGCGCAGGTCGAGGAATTCCTCGATGTCGATGTGCCAGGTTTCCAGATAGGCGCAGACCGCGCCCTTGCGCTTGCCGCCCTGGTTCACAGCGATAGCCGTGTCGTTGGCCACCTTGAGAAAGGGCACGACGCCCTGGCTCTGGCCGTTGGTGCCCTTGATATGGGCACCAAGGCCGCGCACCCGGCTCCAGTCATTGCCCAGCCCTCCCGAATATTTGGCGAGAAGGGCGTTGTCCTTGACGGCCTTGAAGATGCCGTCGAGATCATCGGAGACAGTCGTCAGGAAGCAGGAAGAGAGCTGCGGGCGCAGCGTGCCCGAATTGAACAGCGTCGGCGTCGACGTCATGAAGTCGAAGGACGAAAGCAGGCGGTAGAACTCGATGGCGCGTCCCTCGCGATCGATCTCGCGAATGGCAAGCCCCATTGCAACACGCATAAAGAAGGCCTGCGGCAGCTCGAAGCGCACATTGTGCCGATGCAGGAAATAGCGGTCGTAGAGGGTCTGCAGGCCGAGATAGTCGAATTGCAGGTCGCGCTCGGGCATCAGCGCCGCCACGATGCGCTCAATGTCGAAACGGCCAAGCTCGGGATCGATGAGTTCCGCTTCTATGCCGGCTTTCAGATAGGCGCGGAAATAGTCGGCATAGAGCGCGGCCATCTCGGCCTGTGTGGCCTGCTGAGCGCTGCCTTTGACGAATGTCAGCGCTTCGCTGCGCAGCTTGTCGAGGAGCAGTCGGGCACTGACCTTGGCATAGCCCGGCTCCGTCTCGATCAGCGTGCGCGAAGCAAGGATTGGCGCCAGAGCCAGTTCGTCCTGGCTGATGCCGTCATAGAGATTGCGGGTGGTTTCCGCCAGGATCGGTTCTGCCGAAACGCCCTCGAGCCCCGAGCAAGCTTCTTCGACGACGGCACGCAGGCGATCCGCATCGAGCGGCACCATGGCGCCGTCTGCGGTTTTCATGTGCAGGCTGGGCGCTTTGGCAGCCTTTGCCTTGCCGGACTTCTTGCCGGCATTCTTGGCAGCGCGTTCGCGCGCCCGGTCTTCACGATAGAGAACATAGGCGCGCGCCACCTTGTGGTGCTCGCCGCGCATCAGGGCCAGTTCCACCTGGTCCTGAACATCTTCCACATGGAAGGTGCGGCCGGAATCGGCGCGCCGGGTGAGGCCGGCGACGATCTGCTCGCTCAGTCCCTCGACGATATCGTGAACCCGCCTTGAAGCGGCGGCGTTGGTACCCTCGACCGCCAGAAAAGCCTTGGTCAGTGCTACCGTGATCTTGGACGGGTCGAAGGGCGTAACGGCGCCATTGCGGCGGATCACCTGATAGGCTGGTTCTGCAGCCGGTCGCGCCGAGGGCGCTTCTGCCAGTGGGGGCTGTTCTGGCTCGACCCGCAAAGCGGTCGCGGAATTTGGAGACATCGGCTTCAGGTCCCTTATGCGTATCTCTGGTGCGAAATTGAAGGGCAAAGGCCGAGCGGACGCGTGCAGAGACCGGCATGAAGCCGGGCAACAGGACATGCGACCACCGGGACACCCCGCCCGAGGACGTAAGATCGTTGCTACGGCAGGTCTCCTGACTTGCGGGTCGCAGTCCATATCCAGCCTTCCCGGAGCACGCTCCAGTGGCACCATTGGATGGGACTCACCGCTTACAGTTGCGGGGGCAGTTCCGGCATTGGCATTCGCCGCACCGGATTCCCTTTCTCGCTCTCGATCTTGCGATTCGAGAGACCGTAGTGGGCATATTTAGTATGCCCGGGGGCTTTCATGTCAATAGCTCGACAGCGGCCGCATGGCTGATCGGGTTGCCTCATAATCGTTCCATGATGCGTCGATCAACGGTCGGGCCAAGCGGGCATTGAGTTTTCCTTTCCGGGGAGTGCACCGAGCAAATTGTGGATAGTCCCCTTGAACCGGTTTCCGGCTCCTCAGGACAAAAGCCCTATGCACGGCTTCGGTCCCGGTCCCTTGAAATTGTCGTCGCGCCGGGTCATGATGTTGCAATGCAGCATTTCCTGGTCGGCTCATGACAGAGCCCCGAACGGCACAAGGAACGGCACAAAAGGTTCCACACTCCATCCCGACGCGGCTTGCCAACGGCTTGCGCCAGCTTCTCGGGTCGATCTATCCCGCGCATGATACAACGGCGCTTATCGAGGAAGTCGTCTCGGCCTTTTTCGGCCCTAAAGGGCAGGTACGAAGGCGAGGGCGGGTGCCAGCAAACTCGCTGTGGAGCGAGAAGGACAATTACGTCATCACCTATGGCAACACGCTGGTCGATGGCGAACACAAACCACTCGATCTTCTTTACGATTTCACGACCCGCTATCTGGAGGGCGCGTTCTCGGGCGTGCATATCCTTCCCTATTTTCCCTTCACCTCCGATGACGGTTTTGCCATCACCGACTATCGGCAGGTAAACAGCCAGCTCGGCGATTGGGAGGATATTTCTCGGATTGCTGGGCATTTCCGGCTGATGTCGGATCTGGTCCTGAACCATTGCTCGAGCCAAAGCGCCATGTTCAGCGAGTTCCTGCAGGGACACGAGCCTTGGGATCGTTTCTTCTTCACCGCCAGCCCCGACGACGACCTGAGCGGCGTTGTGCGCCCGCGCACCTCGCCGCTGCTGCGCGCGGTGGAAACGGCCAATGGCATTCGCCATGTCTGGTGCACCTTCAGCCACGACCAGGTTGATTTCGACTTCTCCAATCCGCGCGTGCTGCTCGAATTCCTCGACATCATCCGCGGGCATGTCGAGCGCGGGGTGCGCACCATGCGGCTGGATGCGGTCGCTTATCTCTGGAAGGAGCTGGGCACGCCCTGCATCCATTTGCGCCAGACCCATGAGGTCATCCGTCTCATCCGGCTCCTGTGCGATTATTGCGAAGCGCCCGTCGTCCTCATCACCGAGACAAATGTTCCGAACGTCGAGAACCTGAGCTATTTCGGCAATCGTAACGAAGCGCACATGATCTATAATTTCGCGCTGCCGCCGCTGCTGCTGCATGCGCTGCTGGGCGGCACGTCGAAATATCTGAACGCGTGGCAGATGGCCATGCCGCCGGCGCAGCTCGGCTGCGCCTACTTCAATTTTTCAGCCTCTCATGACGGGATCGGCCTCAGACCTGCCGAAGGGCTGGTGCCTGAGGAGGAGATGCAGGAGGTGATCGAGACGGTTCAAGGTTTCGGCGGTCTCGTTTCGCTCTATGCGCGGCCCGGTGGCAGCAGGCCCTACGAACTGAATGTCTCGCTGTTCGATGCCTTTGCCGGCACTCATGCGGGGCGTGACGGGCATCAGATGGAACGCTTCCTGTGCTGCCAGGCCATCGTCATGGGACTGGAGGGCATCCCCGCCTTCTATATCCATTCGCTTGTTGCTTCCGCCAACGATCATGACGGTGTGGAAAAACTCGGTTACAACCGGGCGATCAACCGCCGCCGGCTGGACTATGGGGAACTGCGGGCCGCCCTCGATGATCCCGAGAGCATGCGCTCGAAGGTCTTGTCGAGGCTCCGGGAGATGGTTCGCCTGCGCTCCGCCCAGCCTGCTTTTCATCCCAACGCCACCCAGTTCACCCTACAGCTTGGCGAGCCTTTCTTCGGCTTCTGGCGCCAGAGCCTTGACCGGGCGCAAAGCATCTTCGCCATTTCGAACCTCACCCCGCATGCCCGCTCCATACCCGCCATGTCGCTCAACCTGATCGACGGGGATGAATGGAGCGATCTCCTGACCGGCGAACCGGTTAAGCCCTTAAGCGGTGAGATTGTCTTTGCGCCTTATCAGACCCGCTGGATCTCCAACCGGCAAAAGACGCAATGACCGGGCCCACCCGCCTTCTCGTCTTCAGCGACCTGGACGGTACGCTGCTCGATCACGATACCTACGGTTTCGAGAATGCCCGTCCGGCCTTGCGTCTCCTGAAGGAACGCGGCCATCGGCTGGTGCTTGCCTCCAGCAAGACGGCCGCCGAGATGGCGCCGATCCGCGAGGCCGCGGGCTTTGAACACTGCGAGGCGATCATCGAAAATGGTGCCGGCATCCTGCCGCCTTTAAAGATGGAACTTTTCGCATCTTCCGGCGGGACCGAACATGACCGCCTGTGTCGTGCGCTCGCTGCATTGCCTGCCGGATTGCGTGCATGCTTTACCGGCTTTTCCGACTGGAGCGTGGAGGAGGTGGCGCGGCGCACCGGTCTTTCACAAGATGCCGCGGCGCTTGCAAAGAAACGCATGTTCTCAGAACCCGGCATTTGGAGAGGTTCTGAATCGGATTTTGAGGACTTCCGCGCAATACTCGGAAAAAATTCCATTTTCGTCCAGCAGGGCGGGCGTTTCTCGACCCTGTCTTTCGGTGGAACCAAGGGAGCGCGTCTCGCCGATCTGGCTGAGCACTATCGGCGTGTCGATGGCGCATCCTCTCTAACCGTCGCGCTCGGCGATGCCCCCAACGACCGCGACATGCTCGCCCGCGCCGATATCGCCATCGTCATTCCAAATCCCGCCCATGCGGGTCTTGCCGGGTTTACACGGCCTGAGGGCAAGCAGCTGCGATGGGCGCAAAAAACGGGAGCGGCCGGTTGGAACGAAGAAGTTCTGCGGCTGCTCGACAAAATCGAAAAGAGGGAGGATCGCTCACATGTCTGATTTTCAGCAAGGCGGCCAGGTCGCAACGCTTCACAATCTTGGTACCGTCTCGCCCGCCGACATGGAGCGCCAGCTCAACCTGTTTGCCGCCCGTCGCAAGATCACGCTGATCCTGCCTTCTCTTTTTTCCGAACTGGAAGCACCTGCCCTCGGCGGCATCGTCGATGAATTGTCGAAGGTCGATTATGTGAACCACATCGTCATCGGCCTCGATGCGGCCGATGCGGAACAATTTCGCTTTGCCCAGGACTATTTTGCGCGATTGCCGCAAAAGCACAGCATCCTGTGGAACGACGGTCCCCGCATGAAGGGTGTCGAGCAACGGCTCATCGATGTCGGGCTGGCGCCGGAGGAGCCCGGCAAGGGTCGCAATGTCTGGTACTGCATCGGCTACACACTAGCCTGTCAGGACAGCGATGTGGTGGCCCTGCACGATTGCGACATCGTCACCTATTCGCGTGAGATGCTGACGCGTCTCGTCTATCCGTTGGCGAACCCATCCTTCCCTTATCAGTTCTGCAAGGGATATTATCCGCGCGTGGCGGGGGGAAAGCTGAACGGGCGCGTCAGCCGCCTGTTGATAGCTCCGCTGCTGCTGGCCCTGCAGAAGACCTTCGGCCACAGCGATTATGTCGAATATCTGCAGGCCTTCCGCTATCCGCTTGCCGGCGAATTCGCCATGCGTACCTCCATCCTGCCCGACATTCGCATCCCGTCCGACTGGGGGCTGGAGATCGGCGTCCTGTCCGAGGTCTGGCGCAACCTGTCGCGCCGGGCCGTCTGCCAGGTGGATTTGTGCGATACATATGAGCACAAGCACCAGCCCCTGTCGCCAGACGATGCCGCGCGCGGTCTCTCGCGTATGTCCATCGACATTTCCAAGGCGATCTTCCGCAAGCTCGCGACCGATGGTGTGGTGTTCAGCCAGGAGCATTTCCGCACGTTGAAAGCGACCTATTATCGCCTCGCGCTCGACCTGATCGAGATTTATTACAATGACGCAACCATGAACGCTCTGCATGTCGACCGTCATAGCGAGGAAAAGGCGGTTGAGCTGTTCGCTGCCAATATCGTGGAAGCGGGCCACACTTTCCTTCAGCACCCGATGGAAACCCCCTTCATCCCGAACTGGAGCCGCGTCCAGTCCGCAGATCCCGACATCATGCGTTTCCTGCGCGAGAGCGTCATCGCCGATAATGCGTAGCTGCGTCTCGTCGCGATGGATTTATCGGCTTGCGCCCGGAGGGCATTTACCTGCCGCCCGTTATTGTGGTTATGCTGCAAGGCCTCACCGCATTCCCGCGAACATCCCTGTCGGGCCCGAGGCGACCCGCGGAGGCCTCATGAAGCTCTTCCATTCGCCCACATCCCCTTATGTCCGCAAAGTCATGGTCACGGCCATCGAGAAGGGGGTGGAGCCCCGCATCGAGCGTTTGAAGGCGGCCGCCAATCCGATCAATCGCGATCGCTCCATCGTGGCGCAGAATCCGTCCGGCAAGGTACCCACCCTCATTCTGGACGATGGGCGCGTGCTGTTCGACAGCCGCGTAATCTGCGCTTATCTCGATGCGCATGGTGAGGGCCCCAGCCTGATGCCGGAAGGCGAAAAACGTTTTGATGTCATGACATTGGAAGCGCTTGCTGATTCAATTCTGGATGCTGCGCTTCTGATTCGCTACGAGCGCCTCGTCCGACCGCCGGAACTGTTTTCCGCCGGTTGGCATGATGGCCAGATGGAAAAGATCGACAGCGCGCTCGATGCGCTGGCGCAGCGATGGCTGCCGCTTCTGGGCGAACCGATCCACGCAGGTTCGGTCGCGGTCGGCTGCGCGCTTGGCTATCTGGATTTCCGCCAGCCCGGCAAGGACTGGCGGAGCACGCACCCGAAGCTGTCGGGCTGGTTCGCGGGGTTTTCCCGGCGGCCCTCCATGATCGCCACGGTGCCTCAGGGTTGACCGCGGGGAAGTCCCGTCGCTTACGGTAATTGTTACGCCCAATTACAAGAGTTGTTACCGTAAGCGCCGGCTCGGGGCCTCTCTCTTGCACTCCCACTTGAACATGATGGCGCTCTCTGATTCTTTCGGGTCGTTGAGCCCGCGTGATGATTCGTTCGCCGGCTTGGCTGCGGCGGTTTTGTTCTTCTCCCCTGACGTATGAGAGCGCCGTATTCGGTCGAATGGTGTGCGCCGCATCATCCGCAACCGGATGTTGCCGGCGCGTGTAAAGGGTCTGACGCGGTGATAGACAACAAGAAGCCCGAGATCTCGGAAATGCGCCCGAAGATTACCATCATCGGTGTGGGTGGCGGTGGCGGCAATGCCGTCAACAACATGATCGCCCAGAACCTGCAAGGCGTCGATTTCGTCGTTGCCAACACCGACGCGCAGGCGCTCACCATGTCCAAGGCCGAGCGGCTGATCCAGCTCGGTGCGAACTCGACGGAAGGCTTAGGCGCCGGCTCGCTCCCCGAGATCGGTCAGGCTGCCGCCGAAGAGACCATTGCGGAGATCATGGATCATCTCTCCGGCACGCATATGTGCTTCGTCACCGCCGGCATGGGTGGCGGCACGGGCACGGGGGCTGCGCCGGTCATTGCCGCCGCAGCGCGCAATGCCGGTATCCTGACGGTAGCCGTGGTCACCAAGCCTTTCACCTTCGAGGGCAATCGCCGCATGAGTGTCGCCGATCGCGGCATTGAGCTTCTGCGCGAAAGCGCCGACACGGTGATTGTGATCCCCAACCAGAATCTGTTCCGCATCGCTGATGCGAAAACCACCTTCGCCGATGCCTTCAGCCTTGCCGACAAGGTGCTCTATTCGGGCGTCAGCTGCATCACCGACCTCATCGTCAAGGAAGGCCTGATCAACCTGGATTTCGCAGACGTTCGCTCCGTGATGCGCGACATGGGCCGCGCCATGATGGGAACCGGCGAGGCAAGCGGTGACGGACGTGCGATGAAGGCCGCCGAGGCGGCAATCGCCAACCCTCTGCTCGACGAATCCGACATGAAGGGCGCGCGCGGCGTTCTGGTCTCCATATCGGGCGGCCGCGACATGACGCTGTTCGAGGTGGATGAGGCCGCGACCCGCATCCGCGAGGAAGTGGGAGACGACGCCGAGATCATCGTCGGCGCCATCTTCGACAACAGCCTTGAAGGTCTTTTCCGCGTTTCCGTGGTTGCGGCGGGGCTTGTCGGCCAGCACGCGGCCGGCCAGCAATATGCCGAGGCGGATTTGCGTCTGGTACGCTGATTTTGGGCGGGGCGAACGCTTCCGCCCCGAACCGGCCTTCGCAACTGCACAAATTTATGTCATATCCCCAACCCGCTGCCTTTGGCGGGTTCAGGAGGAGCCTGCCCGCCGGTGGCCCCGCGCCGAGCGAGGAGGAGCATCTTGAGCGTAACGGGAACAATCTCCGCCCTTACCCCACCCGCCATCATGGCCCGCAAGGGTGGCGAGCCTCTGGTCTGTCTCACCGCCTACACAACGCCCGTCGCACGGCTTGTCGATGCCCATTGCGATATCGTGCTCGTGGGCGACAGTGTCGGCATGGTTTTGCATGGTCTGTCGAGCACACTTGGCGTGACCATGGACATGATGGCGATGCACGGAAAGGCGGTGCGTCGCGGCATCGAGAAGGCGCTTCTGGTGATCGATCTGCCCTTTGGCGCCTATGAGGCCTCGCCCGAGCAGGCTTTCGCAAACGCTTCACGCCTCATGGCGGAAACCGGTTGTGCCGCTGTGAAGCTGGAGGGCGGCGAGCCGATGGCCGAAACGATCCGCTTCCTCACCCGCCGTGGCATTCCGGTGATGGCGCATATCGGCCTGACGCCGCAGGCCGTCAATGCTTTCGGGGGCTACAAGGTGCAGGGCAGGGGCGAAGCTGCCACTGCCATCGAGCGCGATGCTGTTGCCGTGGCCGAGGCGGGTGCATTTGCCGTGGTCCTTGAAAAGGTGACGGAGGGCCTGGCCCGGCGCATCACCGAAACCATATCCGTTCCGACGATCGGCATCGGCGCTTCGCCTGCCTGCGACGGCCAGATCCTTGTCGTCGATGACATGCTGGGCATGTTCGCCGACTTCCGCCCCAAATTCGTCAAGCGCTATGCGGAACTCGGCCAGACAGCTGAGGAGGCCATCGCAGCCTATGCGCAGGATGTGCGTGCGCGCCGCTTTCCGGCGCAGGAGCATGTCTTTGCCGATACTCCCGCAGCCAGCAGGAAGGTACCGACCCGATGAGCCTGTCGACCGTCCGCACCGTGCGGGAACTGAGAGAACGGGTTGGCGCATGGCGTCGCGCCGGCGAGACCGTGGGCGTGGTGCCCACCATGGGAGCGCTTCATGCCGGGCACCTGAGCCTTGTCGAGGCGGCACAGGCGCGTACCCGCCGGGTGATCGTCACACTTTTCGTCAATCCCAGGCAGTTCAACAACGCATCGGATCTCGCCGCCTATCCGCGTACCGAAAAGGATGACGCCGCCAAGCTCGATCCGCTCGGTGTCGATGTTCTCTTTGCGCCGGATGTGGCCGAAATGTACGCAGAGGGCTTTGCCACCACCGTTTCTGTAGGGGGTGTCAGCGAGGGGCTTTGCGGCGCCAACCGGCCGGGCCACTTCGACGGTGTCGCGACGGTGGTTTCGAAACTGCTCCTTCAGAGTGGCGCCGACTTCGCCTTTTTCGGCGAGAAGGATTATCAGCAATTGCAGGTGGTCAGGCGTCTGGTCGCAGACCTCAATATCCCGGTCGAGATTGTCGGCTGCCCGACGGTGCGGGAAGAAGACGGGCTTGCGCTGTCTTCGCGCAATGTGCGCCTTTCCTCTGGGCAGCGCGCTGTGGCGCCGGCGCTTGCGCGGGAATTGTTCCTGGCGGCTTCTGCTCTTTCGCAGGGTAAAGACGTGGCCGAGACCCTCGCGAAAAGCCGGGTTGCCATCGCCGATGCCGGCTTCGATCCGGTCGAGTATCTTGAACTGCGCGACGCGGAGACGCTTCAGCCGGTGGAACACATGGCGGCCTCGGCAAGGCTTCTGGCTGCCGCCTGGCTCGGCGAAACGCGGTTGATCGACAATGTCGCGGTAACGCCTGCCTGACCGGGCCTCGTGTCGTTTCGAAAAAAGGGATTCTAGTGTCGGGCGTGGGAAGCGGCGCGACCGGCTTCGCGGCCAAATCCCAGATCGTCGGCAAAGTCTTCCGTGGTCGCGCGCAGCTGTTCAACAAGGGCGATCTGCTGTTCGAGGGTATCCATGCGGCGCCTGTACTTGCGCAAGGTTTCCGTCATATCCTCGATTTCGGCTGACAGCTTCTCTGTCGTTTCCTCGTCCTCGATATATTGCTGGGCGAATGCGGCGGCCATGGCGGCGCTCTCATAGCGCCTCTTCAGTCCCTTGTGCTCCTTGTTAAGCCCCACCTCCATCTCGTCGAGGGCGCTCAAAAGGCGGGCGAGCCGCAGGGAATCGTTGCGATGATCGCGTTGTTCGCTGCGCATGCGGAATTTGATCGGCATGGCATTCCTCCCCAGTCTGGCTCAGGCGTTACATGCCTTGGGCTGGAAATAATGTAGCGCGCATAAATGTCCTTATCCAGTCATGATTCCTGGGTTCAGGCGTCCACACCGCCTGTCTCCAGATCGACATAGCTTTCCGGCACAAAGCGCGGCGTGCAAACGCAATAGAACTCAAGGTCGGTCGAACCCGTGTTGGCGATGCGCTGCGCGGCCCCCGGAGGAATGATCGCCTGATCGCCGACCGACAGAAACTGCCGCACACCATCGATTTCCACGATGCCTTCACCTTTGCGCACCACGTAGCGTTCGCAGATCCCTTCGAGCCTGTGGAGCTGCGTCGTCACCCCTGCCTCCACCCGTGCCACGGCAAGCGAGGTTTCAGGTGAAGCGTCTGTATTCATGAGTTCTGTGATGAAGCAGCGTTCTTCGGTCCAGAACTCGGGCTTTTCCTCACGGGCGACGAACCAATTCGGCAGCATCGGGCATCCTTATATCGATATCTTCCACAATCATCAGCGCCGCTGACAATTGTAAAAGGCTTGCGCCTGCTCCAGAATGTCAAGCCGGATAACTGGTTTTGTGAGGGAGTGGCGTTCATGAAGGTTTTGGCGAAATGGTTGGCGGCAGGCCTTGTCGGTGCAGCAGCCATGACGGGTGCGGCATCGGCGGCAGACAAGCTGTTCGTTTATGTCTCTCCCGACGCGCTCGGCGTGAATGCCTTCCTCAAGATGGGCCAGACGGGCATTGAGGCCGCCGGCGAGAAATACGGTGCGGACGTCGAGACCTATGAAAGCCGCACGGCGGCTGAGCGCCTGGAAAATGTCAATGCGGCGGTCAATGAGGGCGCCGACATTGTCGTTCTCCTGGGGTTCGAGTTCAACGATATCATCCGCGAAGTCGCGCCGACGGCGCCCGACATCCAGTTTCTCATGATCGACCAGTGCATCGACGACCGCCCGGAGAACGTCCATTGCGCGGTGTTTCGCGAGTATGAGGCGAGCTACCTGATGGGGGTCGCTGCCGCCATGATGACCGAGACCGGCAAGGTCGGCGTGGTGGGCGCACTCGATATTCCGTTCCTGCACCGCTACACGGATGGCTATGCACAGGGTGTGAAATCGGTGAAGCCCGATGCCAGCGTCGACATTCGCTGGGTCGGTGGCGAAAGCCCCTTTGCTGATCCGGTCCGCGCCAAGGAACAGGCCGTCGCGATGAACGCCGCCGGCGCTGACCTTATTTTCACGGCCACGGCCGGTGGCGATTTCGGCGTCTTCGAGGCCGCCAAGGAGAAGGATTTCAAGGCCTTCTCCGTCGATGTGAACCAATGCCCCAATGCACCCGGCCACATCGTCGACATGACGCTCAAGCATGTGGACACGGCAATGGTCCAGGCCATCGGTGAAATTCTGGAGGGCGGAAAGCAGCTCACCGTTTCGCTCGGCCTGAAGGAAGGCGGCATGTCGGCCATGGCGCTCGAAGAGGACAATATTGCCGGTTCGGGCTGCCTGATCGCCGATCACCCCGAGGTCGCAGCGAAGATGCGCGAGGTGGCGGCCAGCATCGAGGATGGTTCCCTTAAGCTGGAAGACCCGATGTTCGCCAAATAGGCGGCTGGATCAATGCGCGTCGAGTTGAATGGCATCACCGTCCGCTTCGGCCCGGTGACTGCGGTGGACGATGTCTCGCTCGGTATCGAACCGGGCGAGATACATGCCCTCGTCGGCGAAAACGGAGCCGGCAAATCGACGCTGATGAACCTCCTGTTCGGCCTTGTCCGCCCGGCAGCGGGGACTGTCGTTCTCGACGGTGTGGAGCGGCGCTGGTCTTCCCCTCAGGATGCAATCGCCAGCGGGCTTGGCATGGTGCACCAGCACTTCATGCTGCAGGATACGATGACGGTGCTGGAAAACATCGTCCTGTGCGCGGAGCCGGTTGGCCGTTTCGGCTTCGTGGATTTTGCGGCAGCCCGCCGCCGGCTGGATGCGATTGCCGCCGAACACGGCATTGCCGTCGATCTCACCCGCGAGGTCGGGCGGCTTTCGGTCAGCCAGCGCCAGACGGTTGAAATCCTCAAGGTGCTTTACCGCGAGGCCGAACTGGTGATCCTTGACGAACCCACGGCGGTCCTGACCCCGCAGGAAAAGGACCGGCTGTTCGACACGCTGCGCAATTTTCGTGCTGCGGGAAAATCGATCGTCATCATCACCCACAAGCTCGATGAAGTCATGGAGATCGCCGATCGTGTCAGCGTCATGCGTGCTGGCCGCCTGGTGCGTTCCTCGCTTCTTGACGAGACGTCGCGACAGGAAATTGCGCGCGGCATCGTTGGCGGTGAATTGCCGGAAGCCCGCACCCGAAAGGCGCAGGCCGCTGGCGATGTGGTTCTGTCCGTGCGCGATGCCACCATTGCCCGGCGCGGCCGGCCCGTCGGCCCGGTTTCCTTCGATCTGAGGGCTGGCGAGATCGTCGGTATTGCGGGCGTCAGCGGCAACGGCCAGTCCGAGCTGGTGCGCGGGCTGACAGGGCTCGATCCGCTTCTTTCAGGTGGCATTTCGCTTTGCGGCCAGTCGGTGGAGACGCTGGATGTCGCCGCGCGCCGCGCCCACGGTATGAGCTATATTCCCGAGGATCGCCAGCGCATGGGGCTGGCGCTCGGCGCATCGGTATCCGAAAACGCCAATGCCGGCCGCGACGACCGCAGCGCATTCACGACCGGCCCTTTTCTCAGACACGGCGCGATGATGCGTTTTGCCCGCGCAATCATCGAAGATTACCGCATCCGCGTTGCGGGGCCTTCGGCGGCTGCTTCCACCATGTCCGGCGGCAACAAGCAGAAGCTTGTGGTCGGGCGTGAGCTCACCCGCAACACAGCTGTGGTGGTTGCCGAAAACCCGACCTGGGGCGTCGATATCGGCGCTATCGATTTCATCCATGGCGAGCTGATGCGCATGCGTGACAGCGGTCACGCCATATTGCTGATTTCCACCGAGCTCGATGAGGTGATCGCGCTCTCAGACCGCATTCTCGTGATGTATGACGGCGCGATTTCGGGCGAGGTCAGCGGCGGCGAGGCAAACCGCGAAGACGTCGGCGCACTGATGATGTCGCGTGGAAAGGCCGCATGATGGAAACCGGTGCATTGAACCTGCGGAACGTCTTGCCCTGGCTCTGGACCGTTCTTTGGATCGCGTCAATCGTTCTGGCACTGCTCCTGTTCGTAGGAGCGCCGGTTGGCGAAGCCCTGTCCGGTTTCTGGCAGGGGGCTTTCGGTGGCCGCCGCCATGCCTATCTGATGGCGACGCTGAGCCGCTCCGCCCTTATCGTCGGCATGGCGATCTCCGTGATGCTGAGCTTCAGGGCCGGCCTTTTCAACATCGGTGGTGAAGGGCAACTGGTGGCCGGCGGCCTCGCCGCGGGATTGATCGCCATTCTGCTGCCGGGACCGCCGCTTGTCGTGCTCGCCGCCGCGATTGCCGGGGCCATGCTGGCAGGGGCGGCGTGGGCGCTTCTGGCGGGTGTGCTCCAGCTTTATATGGGCGTGCCGCTTCTGGTCGGCTCGCTTCTTCTGAATTACCCGATCCGCTATATCGGCTCCTATCTGGTGGCTCATCCCTTCCGTGACGTACCGTCCGGCATGGTGCAGTCCTATCTGGTGCCGCAGGCAACCTGGTTCGCCTATTTCCCGGGCACGCGGCTCGATATCGGCATCCTCTTCACACTCACGGCCACCGCCTTCGCGCTGGTCTACAGCTATGGCACGCTGCATGGCTATCACACACGGCTGAACGGGCTTTCTGCCGATTTCGCCCGTACGGTCGGCCTGCCGGTGCGCCGTCTCACATTGCAGACGCTCGCCATCAGCGGCGCAATCGCTGGTCTTGTCGGGGCCATTGCCGTCTTCGGCATACATCATCGCTATATCGACGGCATGCTGGTGCAGCCGCTCTATGCGTGGACGGGCATCATCGCCGTCCTGCTGGTCGGCATGGTGCCCTGGGCCGTGCCGATTTCCGGCTTCTTCTTCGCAGCGGTGCAGACGGGGGCTGCCGGCATGGAGCGCGCCGCCGGCGTGCCCAAGGAAATCGCCCTGGTCATCCAGGCCGTGATCATCCTGTTCGTGGCAAGCCGCGTTTCAGGCGCATTGTCTTCGCGGGCAGGCAGGGGGGATGGCGATGCTTGATCTTCTGCTGGATCCGTCCTTTGCCGCCTCCATACCCCGTTTCGTGACGCCGATCCTCCTTGCGGCGCTCGGAGGAGCCCTGTGCGAGCGCGCTGGCGTCTTCAATATCGCGCTCGAGGGCTTCCTTCTGATGGGCGCCTTCGCTGCGGTTCTGGGATCCTATTTTTCCGGCTCACCCTATGTGGGCGCGCTGGCGGCGATGCTGGCGGGCATGGCGTTGGGCCTGGTCTTCGCCGAGTTCAACCTGCGGCGCGGCGGCGATTCAATTGTCGTCTCCATCGCGATCAACCTGCTGGCGGCGGGGCTGACCACCTTCCTCTTGCGGGCGATCTTCGATGTGACGGGCGCTTTCAGCGATGCGGGCATTGTCGGGTTCGGCCCGGTGCGCCTTCCTCTGATCGAGGATATTCCGTTTGTCGGCCAGATCCTGAGCGGGCAGTCGGCGCTCTTCTACGTGGCGCTCTTGTGCGTGCCGCTCATGCATGTCTTCCTCGCCCGCCATCGGCTTGGCCTGCGTATTCGCGCGGCGGGCGAAAATGCCGAAGCATTGCGGGCGGGCGGCGTGGAGCCGCGCCGCGTCCAGCTTGTGGCGCTTCTCGCCTGCGGCGCGCTTTGCGGTCTGGGCGGCGCCCAGCTTTCCATCGCCAATGTGAACCTGTTCGTGGAGAATATGAGCGCCGGGCGCGGCTGGATCGCGGTCGTCGCGGTTCTTCTCACGAGGGGCAGGCCGTGGCCTTTGTTCTTCATCGCGCTTCTGTTCGGCGCCGTCGACAGCCTGTCTTTCCGCGTGCAGGGGCTCGGCCTTGCGCAGCAATTCACCGACATGATGCCGTATCTTGCCACGCTTATCGTGCTTGTCGCGCTGTCCTGGTGGCGGGCAAGGCGCGCCAGGGGAGAGACCAGATGACAGCCGACCTCGTGATCCGCAATGCGATCGTGGTGACCTGCGATGAGGCAGGCACGGTGCTTCGCGACGGAGGCCTCGTCGTGCGCGGCGGACGCATAGCGCGCCTTGGCCAGTCTTCGGAGCTGGAGCAGGACGCGGCCTCTGCGAAAACGGTGGTGGATGCCGCCGGACATATCTTGATGCCGGGTCTCGTGAACGCCCATTGCCATGCCGCCGACAGCCTGTTTCGCGGTCTCGTGGAGGACCTGCCGCTGGAACCCTGGTTGCAAAAGGTGTGGCAGGCTGAAGGAGCGATCCTCAATCCGCGGACCTCTCATCTGGGGAGTGTGCTCGGATGCGCCGAGCTTCTGCTATCGGGCGTCACCAGCGTCATGGACATGTTCTGGTATCCGGTTGAAACGGTGCGCGCGGCGCGCAAGGTCGGCATGCGCGTTTCCACGGGCGGGTTCTTCTTCGACGGTCCGGGCGTGACCGGCGGCGACCTTCAGACCCGCATAGCGGATGCGGAAGCCTTCTTCGAGGAATTCGGCAAGGCGGAGGATGTCTTTCCAGCAACGCTCCCGCATGGCGCCTATACGGTCGGGCCGGAAAACCTGAAGACGGCGCGCGAGATTGCCGACCGACATGGCGGGCTTTTCAGCACCCACGCCGCCGAAACCAAGGCCGAACAGGACGATATACGCGGCCGCTACGGCAGTTCGGTAATCCGCCATCTCGATTATCTCGACCTGCTCGACGAGAAAACCACACTTGCCCATTGCGTTCATCTCGATGACGAGGAGATCGAAATCCTCGCCCGCACGGGCGCGACCGTCTCGCACAATCCGGTCTCGAACCTGAAGCTCGCCTCCGGCATCGCGCGCGTTCCCGACATGCTGGAGGCTGGCGTGAACGTCGCTCTCGGCACCGACGGCGCGATCAGCGGCAACGATCTCGACATGTGGATGGCACTCCGGCTTGCTGCCACCCTGCACAAGGGCGCGCGCCAGAGCGCGGATGCCGTGTCCACGCCGCAGGCTCTCGCCATGGCCACCATGGCCGGCGCACGGGCTCTCGGCGCGGAAGATCGCATCGGCTCGCTCGAGACCGGAAAGTTCGCCGACATGATCCTTGTCGACATTCGCAGGCCCCATGCCGTGCCGATGTTCGACCCCGTCACCCACCTTGTCTATTCGACGGCGAAATCCGACGTGCGCCATGTCTTCGTCGGCGGAAGGCAGGTGGTGCGCGACGGTGTGCTGACGCTGCACGCCATCGAGGAAACCATGGACGAGGTGAACCGCCTCGTGCCGCGCATCGCCGCTGCGATCGCCTGAAATCTCAAGTCCTGAAGGAGAAACGGTCATGACCGAAAGCCAGTTAGCGCGTCTTGAGCGCGCCCATGCATCCATCAAGTCACGGGCGGGCGCTCCTGCACCCGTGGCGGTGATGCTCGGCTCCGGCCTTGGCCAGCTCGCCGATGAAGTGGAGGATGCCATCACCATCCCCTATGCGGAGGTCGAGGGTTTCCCCGTCTCCACCGCGCCGGGTCACAAGGGCGCCTTCGTCATCGGCTCGCTGCATGGCGTCCGCGTGGTGATGATGCAGGGGCGCCTGCACCTCTATGAGGGCTGGGCGCCGCGCGATATCGCGCTGGCGGTTTACCTCCTTCAGAAGCTGGGCGCGGAAAAGCTGGTCGTCACCAACGCCGCCGGTTCGCTCAATCCCGATTACGAGCCGGGCGACGTGATGCTGATCGAGGATCACATCAATTTCACCGGTCTCAATCCGCTGGTCGGTCCCAACGACGATGCCATCGGCATCCGTTTTCCCGACATGTCGCGCGCTTACACACCCGAACTTCTGGTGACGGCGAACGAGGCTGCACAGAATGCCGGTGTTGCACTGCGCCGCGGAATCTATGCCGGCGTGCTCGGGCCGTCGCTCGAGACTTCTGCCGAACGCCGCTATTTCAGGGCTTCGGGTGCGGACGCTGTCGGCATGTCCACGGTCACAGAGGTGATTGCCGCATCCCATGCAGGTTTGCCGGTGGTCGGCTTGTCCGCCATCACGAACAAGGCCACGGGCGGTCCCGACCAACAGCCGGACACCATCGATGAGGTCTTCGCCAATGCCGTGGTCGCCGGTCGCAAGATCGAAGCGATCCTGACCCATCTCCTGCCTGCCCTGAAGGACGCCTGACATGCCTGCCACTATTCCCGCAACCATCCCGTCTGTCGCCAGCCTGCTCGATCTTACGGGCCGCACCGTCATCGTCACCGGATCGAGCGGAGGCATCGGTGGAGGCATCGCGCGCCGCCTCGCCGAGGCGGGAGCGAATGTCGTCTGCCATTATCACGGCAATCGTGACACCGCCGAAGCGCTTGTCCAGGAGATCGAGGCCGATATCGGCGGCAAGGCCGTGGCTCTGGGCGGCGATCTCTCGGATGAGGCGGCGGTCACAGCCCTCGTGAAGGGGGCGACCGAGGCCTTCGGTACGCTCGATGCAATCGTGAACAATGCCGGCCATCAACCGGTCGCCGGCCTCCTGGACATCACGCCCGATGGCTGGTCGCAGATGATGGCGATCAACACAGCGGCGCCTTTTCTTCTGACCCGCGCCTTCGCCGCCCACGCGAAGGAAAAGGGCAGGGGCGGCGCGGTGGTCAACATCGCCTCCATCGAAGGGCATCAGCCTGCGCCCGGCCACGCCCACTATGCCGCGTCCAAGGCTGCGGTTTTGATGTTCACCAAGGCTGCTGCGCTTGAGCTCGGCGCGCTCGGCATCCGTGTTAACTCGGTGTCGCCGGGGCTGATCCATCGCGACGGGATCGAGGAAGGATGGCCCGAAGGCGTGGGACGCTGGAAGGAGGCCGCGCCGCTTGGTCGGCTGGGCATGCCGCAGGATATCGGTGATGCCGTCCTGTTCCTGATCTCGGATGCGGCGCGCTGGGTCAGCGGCGCCGATCTCACGGTCGACGGCGGTGTCAGCGCCCGTTCGACTTGGTGAGTTCGATTCTTAAAACAAACAGTTATTCAAAATAGCTGAATCAATCTGCGAGGCACTTGAATCATCATGACAACAGCAAACTCCGCGCCGCTTGAAGGCCGCGTCATCGCCGTTACGGGAGCTGCAGGCGGCATCGGCCGTGGCATTGCCCGGGCCATTCTGGAAGCCGGCGGACGGGTCGCACTCCTCGATCTTCCGGGATCGTCGCTGGCCGACGCGGCTGCCGGGCTCAATGCTGGAGATGCGGTGACGATGGCTGAAGCCGATGTCACGGACGCGCAGAGCCTGGATGCCGCCTTCGCCAAGGTGGTCGCTGCCATGGGGCGTCTCGATGGTCTCGTCAACAATGCCGGCGTCGTGCGTCTGGGGCCGGCCGACGGGCTGAAGGGCTCGGACATCGATCTTGAAATGGCGGTAAACGTGAAGGGTGTTCTGCTCGCGGCGCAGGCTGCGGCCCGGCGTTTCGGCCCGGAGGGCGGCGCCATCGTCAACATTGCTTCCAATGCCGGCAAGGTGGGATATCCCAACATGGCAGGCTATAACGCCTCGAAGGCTGCCGTCATCAATCTGACGCGCTCTCTGTCGCTCGAATGGGCCGCGCGCAACATCAATGTCAACGCCGTCTGCCCCGGAGGTGTCGCCACCGACATGTTGAAGACGGTGGCCGATTTCATCGTCGGCGGTGATGCCGAGAAATCGGAGGAGATGATGAAGAACATGGTGCCGAGCCAGCTTGGCCGCCATATTCAGCCGGTCGAGGTTGGCCGTGTGGTGGCGTTTCTTCTGTCCGATACGGCAAAGATCATCCGTGGTCAGGCGATCACCATCGACGGTGGCGATACGCCGTATTGAGTGTGATGCGCAGTGTTGTGGTGCGTGGTTCGACAAACTCACCATGAGGGAGGTCGTGGGTGGCGGCATGCTGAGAGCGGTTGCCGTAGCATGCAATGCAGATCGTCGATCACGGTTGCCATCGCTGGTACTGTCACCCGCACCCAAACTCACACCTGCATTCGCATCCGCCGACGTAAGCCTCCACCCTCATCCTGAGCTTGTCGAAGGGCGAGGGTGGGGCGTTTCCAGAGGCCACTCCCAGCCCTCGAAAGCGATTCAGAAACAGCGCCTTCCAGCCCCTTCCTGAAGCGCCTTCAAACTGTCAGGCGGCATCCGCCCCGGCGTGCTCGGGAAAGAGCGCCCGCAAGCCCTCGGCGGAAGCATCCGCCACGCCGCGCTCGGTGATGAGGCCCGTTACGAGCCGCGCCGGCGTCACGTCGAAGGCGGGGTTGCCGGCGGGTGTCGCCTCCGGCGAGATGCGCACCTGGCGTACCGCGCCCGTCTCGTCCTTGCCCCAGACGAGCGAGACCTCATCGCCCGAGCGCTCCTCGATGGGGATTTCCTTCACGCCGTCGCGCACCGTCCAGTCGATGGTCGGGGAGGGAAGCGCGACGTAGAACGGCACGCCATTGTCCCGCGCCGCAAGCGCCTTGAGATAGGTGCCGATCTTGTTGCAGACGTCGCCCTCGGCGGTGGTGCGGTCGGTGCCGACGATCACCATGTCCACCATGCCGTGCTGCATCAGGTGCCCGCCGGCGTTGTCCACCACCAGCGTGTGCGGCACCCCATGGCCGGCCATCTCCCAGGCGGTAAGCTGGGCACCCTGGTTGCGCGGCCGCGTTTCGTCCACATAGACGTGAACGGAAATGCCTTCCTCCATGGCAAGATAGATAGGCGAGGTGGCCGTGCCGTAGTCGACTGTGGCAAGCCAGCCGGCATTGCAGTGGGTCAGGATGTTGACCGGCTCACCCGGTTTCTTGCCGGCCGCGATCTTGCGAATGATCTCCAGCCCGTGCCGGCCGATATTGCGGTTGAGCTCGACATCCTCGTCGGCGATTTCCGCGGCCCGCTTGTAGGCGGCCTCGGCGCGCTCGGCTTCGGGCAGCTTGCGCAGATGGCGGCGCATCGCATCGAGCGCCCAGCGCAGGTTGATGGCGGTGGGGCGCGTCTCGTGCAGCACGTCCCAGACCGCATCGAGAGCTGCATCGGATGCGTCCTCGCGCATGCGCATGGCGACACCATAGGCTGCCGTCACACCGATCAGCGGCGCCCCGCGCACCCACATGTCGCGAATGGCGGTGGCGATGGCATCGACGCTGCGCACTGTCTCCACGCGCAGTTCGTGCGGCAGCCAGCGCTGGTCGATCAGGTCCACCGACCACCCATCCTCGTTCAACCAGATGGTGCGGTAGTGTTTGTCTGCGACCTTCATGACAGTTTCCCCTGGTCCAGCGCCTGCGCCAGCATGTCGAGTTCGGCGAGCGACTGGATCTTGTTGCGGTTGACGATGATATGGCGGCCGAATTTCAGCGCAGCCGCCTCGCAGGAGGCGCGCTGCGCCTCGTCCGCGATGTCTTCGAAATCGGCATTGTGGGCGAGGCCCAGTATGCGTCTGTGCATCTCCACGCCGGCAAAGCCCAGCATGTCCGTCCAGATGTCGTGGATCACATGGTTGAGCGCCTGCTCCGAGGCTAGGCCGTCGTTCCGCGCTTCATAAAGTGCTGCGTCATAGAGCATGCCCTTGCGCTCGGTGTGCCACAACCTGGCGAATTCGTTGCGGAAGGTGTTCCACGTCTCGTCTATGACCCCAAGCAGATAGGCGCGCATCTCCTCGCGGCTTCCCGCGCTTTCGTGCCCGCGCTGCGAGAAGAAGGACATCCAGTAGTTCGCAAGCAGCATGCCGACATCGAAGGCCATGGGGCCGTAGAAGGCGAACTCGGGGTCGATAACGCGGGTCTCGGTGTCCGTCACCATCACGGAGCCGGAATGGAGATCGCCATGCACCAGCGTTTCGGCGCGCGTTGCGAATTGGTGCTTCATGCGCTGCGCTTCCACCTTGAGGTCGCGGTCGGCGCGCAATTCCTTCACGAGCGCTTCGAGGCCCGGCGTGTGACGGTTCATCGGCGCTTCGAAATAGGGATCGGTGAAGACAAGGCTTTCCGTGATGTCGCAAAGCTCCACATTGTCAGCGAACAGCGCCAGATCGGCCTTGCGCTCGGAGGCCTTCATGGAGAGATCGGAGCCGCGGAACAGCGTGTGCGCCATGAACAGGCCGAGATCGCGCGCGATCTTCGGCAGCCTGCGGCCCTCGATCAGGGCGCGGCGCAGGATGATGTGCGGCGACAGGAACTCCATGACGATCAGCGCCTGGGCCTCGTCGAAATGATGGATTGCCGGCACCGTGCCAGGCGCGCGTTCCGCCTGGCGGCTGAGGGCGTGATATTCGAAGAAGGAGCGTTTCAGGGGCAGGGGCCAGCTGTCGCCGACAAGCCGCACATAAGGCAGCGCCTGCTTCACGATGACGGTTCCCTTCTCCCCCTCCACGATGAAGACGAGATTGAGGTTGCCGTCGCCCACCTCGCGCACCTTCCACAGATTGCTGTCGGCGCCGATGCGCTCCGCGATGGCCGCGACCGGTCCCAGTCGTCCCGGCAGCGTCTCCACGGTCAGGGCCTCGAAGGCGTTTTCTTTCATTGTTTCTGTTTCCTCCCTTTCGCGCCTGGACGCGTGACATATGGCGCCTGCTCTGATCCGCGTGCTGGCCCTGTCCTCACAAGCAGAAAAGGCAAGGGGAAGGGCGCACGCAGGCATTGCAGGTCGCGAAACCTTGATGCCATCAATTCCGTCGCCACGCTACCAAGGCTCTGTCATTTGTCAATCATGTTGACAAATGCTTGTTACCTGCTAGCGTCACCCTGGGAGGAGAGCATGGGCGATACAGCCGTTTTTCGCATAGCTGGCTTGACCAAGGCCTTTGGGCCGAACGCCGTTCTGCGCGGTGTCGGGTTGGATTTGCGCGCCGGTGAGGTTACCGTCCTGATGGGTGCCAATGGCGCGGGCAAGTCCACACTCGTGAAGATCATGAGCGGGGTCCACAAGGCGGATCGCGGCATGATGATGCTGGGCGACAAGCCATTCTCCCCCACAACACCCGCTGAGGCCATGCATGCCGGTGTCGTCACGGTTCACCAGAACATCAATGACGGTGTCGTCGGCACGCTGGACGTGGCAACAAACCTCGTGCTCGACCGGCTGAATGGAGCGGGCAGGGGGCTGTTCTTCAATCCGCGCCGCATCCGCCGCGAGGCGCGTGAGGTGGCCGAGCGGATGGGGCTTGGCATCGACCTCGGCGCGGAAGTCACCGATCTTTCCCTGGCCGACCGGCAGATGGTGGCCATCGCGCGTGCGATGGCGCACGAGCCGCAAGTGATGATCCTGGACGAGCCCACCTCCTCGCTGTCGAGCAACGAGGCGGAGCGGCTTTTCGCATTGATCGAGCGTCTGCGCGCACGCGGCGTCGCCATTCTCTATATATCGCATCGCATGTCGGATATCCGCCGGCTGGCGGACCGCATCGTCAGCCTGCGCGATGGAGCCATTGTCGGCCAGTTCGACGAAAAGCCACTCGATTACGAAGGCGCCGTCAACGCGATGCTCGGCCAGAATCTCGGCCGCCACAGCATCGATGTGCGCGACGCGCATGAGCCGGTGTTTTCCGCCGAGGGGCTGCGCATGGCACCGTCCGCGCGACCCTTCTCGATGCAGCTTGGTGCGGGCGAGGTGGTTGCGGTCACGGGGCTTGTCGGCGTCGGCAAGACGCAACTTGCCGAAACCCTGTTCGGCATTCACCGGCCGCTGGCCGGTTCCATGATGCTGGATGGCGTGCCTTACCGCCCGACAACACCTGCCGATGCCATTCGCAACGGTGTCTTTCTCGTTGCAAAGGACCGCGGTTCCACCGGCATCGTCCCGGAATTCAACATCTATGAGAATATGAGCCTCCCGTTCCTGCCGCGTTTCTCGCGCATGGGTGTGACGCGGAGGGGCCGCGAGAGACAGGTGGCGCGCGACCAGATTGCGGATCTCAAGGTCGTTTGCCGTACCGAACGCGATGATCTCGCGACGCTTTCGGGCGGCAATCAGCAGAAGGTGACAGTGGCGCGCTGGCTCACTCAGTCCTCGCGCCTGCTCATTCTCGATGAACCGTTTCAGGGCGTCGACATTGCCGCCCGGCATGACATCGCGGCCAAGCTGCGCGAAGGTGCCGGCGCGCGGGCGACGCTTGTTTTTCTCACCGAGCTGGACGAGGCGCTGGAGACGGCCGACCGTATTCTCGTCATGTCGGAAAACACGATTGTCGGCGAGCATCGCAACGCCGACGTGGACATGGATCGCCTGCTGGCCGAGGTTGCCGGCCAGCGCAGCGAAGCCGCAGGGAGCTTATAGGGAATGGAAAGCCGCATGGCGGAAAAGACTTCGATGGCAGGCAATTCCGGCCTGTCGGTGCGCGAGATCGCCATCCGTTACGGATTCTTGACACTTCTCGTTGGGCTCATCATCTTCTTCTCTCTGGCCACACGCGGTTTCACCTCGCCTCAGGCCGCGGTGTTCATCCTGCAGTCCGTCTCCATCACCGGCATCCTGGCGCTCGGCGTCACGGCGACGCTCGTTGTCGGCGGGTTTGATCTCTCCATCGGGTCTATCGCCACCAGCTCGATGATGGCTGCTGCCTATGTGATGGTGGTTCTGGAACAGAACGCGCTCGTCGCGGTCCTTGTGTGCCTCGCCATCGGCGCTCTGGTCGGTCTCATCAACGGCCTGATCATCTGCTATATGCGCGTGCCCGATCTTCTGGCCACGCTTGGCATGATGTTCCTGCTGATCGGCCTCCAGCGTATTCCGACGGAAGGCCGTTCCATCGCCACCGGCATGACGCTGCCCGACGGCTCCACCGCCGAGGGCAAGTTCAGCCAGGCCTTCCTGGCGCTGGGCCGGCACCGCTTCGATCTCTTCATAGACAATCTCGTGCCTGCCTCCGTGGTGGTGCTGATCGTACTCGCCATCGTCATCTGGTTCTTTCTCGAATACACGCGTTTCGGCCGCATGATGTATGCCGTGGGCTCCAACGAGCGCGCGGCCGAGTTCGCCGGTGCGCCGGTCAAGGCCTACCGCATCTGGGCTTATGTGATTTCGGGCGTTTTTGCGTCCATCGGCGGCATTCTTCTGGCGGCGCGTCTGGGGCGCGGCGACATCGCTTCCGGCAACAATCTGCTTCTGGATGCGGTGGCGGCAGCCCTCATCGGTTTCGCCGTTCTGGGCGCAGCCAAGCCGAATGCTTTTGGAACGGCCATCGGTGCTCTGTTCGTCGGCGTGCTCCTGCAGGGGCTCACCATGATGAATGTTCCTTATTACACACAGGATTTCGTCAAGGGCGCGGTGCTTGTCGTCGCGCTGATTTTCACCTTCGCCTTGCTTGGGAGGAAAGCCAGGTAGGGACGGGAACAGGCGCATCCGCGCCGAAACTTTCAGGGCAGGCCGCTGCGTCCGGGAAGGGCGGCCCGCACTCTTGCAGCATCCGGCAAACACAGTGGAGGAGAGTATGGAAATTTCACGCAGACTCCTGGGCAAGATGGCCGCCGCACTCGCCGGCGCGACCATGCTTTTGCCTGCCGCCGCCGGCGCGCAGGACAAGCCCGCGCCTTTCGACAATCCGGGTGAGGTCGAGATCGCCCTGGTACGTTATCTGTCCACCGGCGATTTCTTCCAGGCCTATCTGTCGGGTGTCGAGGCGCAGGCAAAGGCGCTTGGCGTCAATCTGCGCGTGCTCGACAGCCGTCAGGACGCAGCCCTGCAGGCCGACATGGTCGATCAGGCCATCGCGCTCGGCGTCGACGGCATCATCATCCAGCACGGCCTGACCGAATCCATGAAGGAAGCGGCCCAGCGCGCGGTGGATGCGGGCATCAAGGTCGTCGCCTTCGACGTCAATGTGGAAAACGATGCCGTTCCGCAGATCGAGCAGTCTGATCGCGACCTCGCTCGCCTCGCGCTCGAGCAGGCGATTGAGGACAATGGCGAAAGCTGGAAAGCCGGATACGTGTATGTGGCCGGTATCGCGCCCCTCGACCGTCGCGACGAGACCTGGCGCCAGTTCAAGGAGAAGTATCCGGGCATCGAGGAAGCGGCGCAGTTCGGCACGCTCGACAACCCGATTGCCAATTCCGTCGCCAACCAGGCCCGTTCCGTGGTGACTGCCAATCCCGACATCCAGGTGATGTTCGCCCCCTATGACGAATTCGCCAAGGGTGTGAAGATCGCTGTCGACGAGGCGGGTCTTTCCGACAGCATCAAGATTTACTCGGCCGACGTTTCGACCGCCGATATTTCGGCCATGCGCGAGCCGGGCAGCGCCTGGGTCGCGACGGCGGCGACCAATCCGGCTGTCGTCGGCGAGGTTTCTGTGCGTGCGCTGGCAATGCTTCTGGCCGGCGAGGAGCCGGGCAAGAGCGTCATCGTTCCGCCGACGCTGATTACCCAGAAGGCGCTGAACGATGGAGACATCAAGAACATGGAAGAACTGGCGCAGAAGCTGCCGCAGTTCGCCCATGCGGATGTGGCGGTTCCTGCCTGGATGCCGCTTCCCCCGCGCGACTGAGGCGTGGCGCGATCGACATGAAAAGGGCGGCTCCGGGCCGCCCTTTTTTGTGGATGGGACTAAGGTGCAGGGTGCGCTTCGCCACTGCATCGCGCAGCACCCCTTATGGTGAGCCTGCCCCGTGATGAGCTTGTCGAACGCAAACCACGGAGGAAGGCTTCCAGCGCCTAGCGCAGCGCAGCGGCGATATTGCCGCCGTCGACGGTCGTCACATCGGCCGTGGTGCGCTCGGCGAGCGCATGATGCAGGAAGGCTTGAGCGACATCTTCGGCTCGCACTTCGAGGCCCAGCAGATTACCGCCCATATAATCCTTCTCCGAAAGACCGCGCGCCTTCGAGCGGCTGGCGATCATGTCGTCCGTCAGGAGGCCCGAACGGATGCGGTCGGCATTCACCGCATTGGAGCGTATGCCCATGGCGCCGTAATCGAGCGCATATTGCCGCGACAGGAACAGCGTTGCCGCCTTGGGCAGGCCATAGGCCCCGAAATTCGCTCCCGGATTGACTGCCTGCTTGGACGCATTGAAGAGCAGAACGCCGCCGGTTCCCTGCTGCTTGAAGAGCCGGACCGCATTTTGCGCAACGCTCTGGTGGGCAAAGAAGTTGAGTTCGAAGCTCTTGCGCAGCATGGCGTCGTCCAGTTCGCCGATCCTGCCTTCCCAGGCGGCACCCGCATTGGAAACCACGATGTCGACGCCGCCGAACACGTCGCGCGCCTTGTCGAAGGCGGCGAGTACGGATGCCGGATCCGTCACGTCGGTGCCCACGCCGATGGAGGCGTTGCCTGCGGCCTTCGCCACGGCCTTGGCCTTTTCTTCGTCGAGGTCGAGCACGACCACATGGGCTCCCTGCGAAGCGAACAACTTTGCCGTTGCAGCACCGATGGCACCGGCGCCCCCCGTCACGACCGTGACCTGGCCCGACAGGGGCTTCGGCTTGTTGGAGGCAAGCTTGGCCTGTTCCAGCGACCAGTATTCGAGCTCGAACAGATCGGACAGAGCAAGAGGATGGAACGAACCGATGGCTTCCGCACCGGTTACTGCCTCCACCAGCATCTCGCCGACATCCGCGGCGATCCTGGCTTCCTTCAGGCTGCGGCCATGGCCGATCAGTCCGAGGCCGCGGACCAGCGTCAGGCGCGGCATGGTGTCGAGCATGGTGCGCTCCACATCGTCCGCCGCATTGTTGGTGTCGAAATACGCCTTGTAGCGGTCTGAGAACTCCGCGACCTTCTCGCGGATGACCTTGCCGTATTCATCGAGCTTGCCGGCTTCCGGCGCGGGCAGGACCATGGGGCCTGTCTTGATGCGGATGGAAAGGTCGGGCGTGGAAACGCCGCGCTTTGCCAGTTCCTCGGCGCTGTCGGCATTGACGTAGTCGAGAATCTTCGGCGAGGTGCGGAAATCGCAGACCATGCGCCCGAACTTACCGTCACCTTCATCGATGGCGATGGCGCCGCGCAGATAGGGCATGATCTCGGCGGGCGTCGCCAGTTCCTTGGGTAGCGTGACCGGTTTGAACGGTGTCTTGCCGTTCTTCGCCACATAATCCTCCGCCATGGTGACGAATTCGATCATCAGGCTGTAGGCGGTTTTTGCATCCTCGGCGAAAGTGAAGATGCCGTGCTTGTCGAGGATCAGGCCTTCGACGGACGGGTCGGCGTCATAGACATCGGCGGCGGCCTTGGCGAGGTCGAAGCCCGGCTTGATATAGGGCACGAAACCCAGGCGCTTGCCGAATGCCTTCTGGCAGAGTTCCTCGGAGTTTTCCTGGTCGACCAGAGCCAGGATCGCGGTGGAATGGGTGTGGTCGACGAATTTGTGCGGCAGGAAGGCGTGGAGCAGCGTTTCGATGGACGGATTGGGCGAACCGGGGTCGATCAGATTGGCGCGCTGCATGGCAACCATGTCCTCGTCGCCCAGCGTGTCCAGCTTGCGGGCGGCCAGAAGCGCGTCCATTTTCACCGCCGGCAGGCCGGCAGGCTCGATGACGCCCATGTCCCAGCCGCTGCCCTTCACGCAAAGCACGTCATATTCGCGGCCCAGAATATCGGTGGCCGTGGATTTGAGCGAGGTGTTGCCGCCGCCATGCAGCACGAGGCGGGGCTCGCCGCCCAACAGGCGCGTCGTATAGACCCGCAGGGCCAGGTCGCGGGCAACGCCCTTTTTCGCGTAATCGGCAACCAGCTTTTCGGCTTCGCTGTCGTTCCAGAGGTTCTGCATTGTCTTCCTGTTTGTCTCGGACTTTGGTGTTCGGGGTTTCGGCGGCGCTCAGGCCGGCGTGGGTTTGGCGGCGGCATGGCTTGCAAGGAGCCCGGCCGCCATGGTGGAGGTCGTCACCAGATGCGTGAAGAACCGGCCTGAGATGGCCGCACGCAACGGTTCGAGCTTTTCATCTTCCTGCACCACCATAAGCCGCTTCGGGATGGCGCGGATGGCATCGAAATCCGCAGAGATCATGCGCTTGTTGTAATCGCAGTCGAGCAGCGTGCCATCGGCTGTAATGATCTGTCCGGCGATCACGCCCGTCGCGCCCATCGCCTTCAGTTGCGCCAGTTCATCGAGGCCGAGCGCCCCGCATTTGATGACATGGCTGTCGCTGTCGAGCGTGCCGACGGTGAAGAGGGCGAGGTCGCAGGCGCTGATCCCGTCGAGCTGTTCACGGATGACCGGTTCCGCACGCAAGGCTTCTGCAAGCGCACGGCTGCTCAGTACGAGCGGCGCATAAAAGTTCAGACCCTTGGCGTTCAGCCGGCGTGCGATTTCCATCGTGCACTGGTCGGGCCGGTAGGAATAGGGCGAGCCCAGATTGCCGCACATTTCAACCACGGTCACGTCTTCCCGGTCGGCGTGGTTCATCGCATCGGCGATCTGATAGACCGTACGGCCCCAGGCAACGCAGACCCGGTCGCCATTCTGCACCATTTCGAGAAAGACATTGGCCGCGAGCATGGGGATCTCGGCAGCCGGATTGGAGGAAAGGCCTTCGTCGCCGGTAAGCCATACGGTTTCAAGCCCGAAAGCATCCTCGACCTGCCGTGCGAGGCGGTCGTCGCTGAACAGATGCGTCGACGTGGAAATGTTGACGATCCCGGCCTCGCGGGCCTTGCGCAGATAGAGCGCGACGGAGGCGCGTGAAATATTCAGACGCTGCGCCACCTCGTCCTGGCGCAGGCCATGGGTATAATAAAGCCACGCGGCCTTGTGTATGATCTGGTCCGTCGGACGATAAGCCATGCCGCCCCTCCTTTCGACATTATTCATGTCGATTGACAAAAGTCAATTATACATGGCTTACCCTTTGGATATCCCCGTCATCGGCCCTTAGATCGATTCACCGTTCGACGGAAACCTTGAACCGATCTATCTCTTTGTTTTTCCGCATTTATGCAGACGTCAGGTGATTCCACCTGACGTCTGCATAAATGCTCTAAAAAAACGCATGGAAAAGGCCGGAAGGTTTGCACCTTCCGGCCTTTCTGTCACTCGCCAAGAAAGGCGGGTTATGCGCCTTTGATCAGTAGCCGCGCGGGCACGATGCCTCGTAACGGCGGCCGTACTGGTCGCGGTAGATACAGCGGTTGCTGTTCTCCGAGGCGCGGCCCACCAGTGCGCCGGCAACCGTACCGATCGCGCCACCGATGATTGCGCCTTCGACCTTGTTGCCGGAGGCGAGTGCACCGATGGCTGCACCGCTGGCACCGCCAAAGGCTGCACCCTGTTCGGTCGGGGTGCATGCGGCAACCGAAAGAAGCAGTGCCGGTACGAGAAAAATACTCTTATTCATGGGTCCTCTCCACATAACCTTCCACTCATAAAGCCGCAGACGATGATTTGGTTCCATCTGCGGCTCGCATGTTTTGTCCCTATCCGTGAACCAACCTAGGCAATAAATCAGGCCAAATTCGGAATTTTTCAAAAGCAGTTTGTCTCGAAGTTTCGACATTGCAAGCAAGTTTTGGCGTTTCTCCCAGCATTGCTGAAAGCCATGGAAAATAAGGCGTCTAAGCTCAAATGCGGCAGGTTTTGGGCAGTTTTTTGCCCCTTTGGGGTTCCAATCTGCGCTCATTTGTTGAAGTTTGAAGCCAATCCACATCTTCGGAATCGTCTTTTGGACCATGCGCCCTTGGGCGTTTGGGCATGATTTTCCGCGTGGAGGAATGTTCCGGCGGCGGGCGGCTTTGAAAGTCGTTTGCCTCCAGCCATCGGACAGAATGGAGTGACAAATGTCTGAAACAACCTTTGAGGAGGATCACGGGCTAGAAGCAGGTCAGGACAATGTCCGCGTGCTGGGCCTTGATGTTCACAACCCTGTATTCTTCGTCTCCGCGGTGCTCATCATCGCATTCGTCGTCTTCGCGCTGATTTTCAGCGAGACGGCTGCCGCAGGCCTTGGCGGGCTGCGGACCTGGCTGACCTCGACCTTCGATTGGGTCTTCATGCTGTCGGCCAATCTCTTTGTATTGTTCTGTCTTGCGGTGGCCCTGTCTCCGCTGGGCAAGGTCAGGCTTGGCGGCAAGGATGCCGTTGCCGAGTATTCCTATTCCGGATGGTTCGCCATGCTGTTTGCGGCCGGTATGGGAATTGGCCTGATGTTCTTCGGCGTTCTTGAGCCGATGTACCATTTCAACAATCCGCCACTCGGTCTGGAGGCGCCTCTGGCCGACGGTCAGCTGGTGGAAGGCGCAGCTGTTGCCGCGCGTGAAATGGGCATGGCCGCCACCATCTTCCATTGGGGACTTCACCCCTGGGCGATCTATGCGGTGCTTGCGCTTTCGCTTTCGCTTGCCGCCTACAACAAGGGCCTGCCGCTCTCCATTCGCTCGGTGTTCTATCCGATCTTCGGTGAAAGGATTCGCGGCTGGATCGGTCATGTGGTCGATATCATGGCCGTCCTTGCAACATTGTTCGGCCTCGCCACGTCGCTGGGTTTCGGCGCCTCGCAGGCCCTTGCCGGTCTGAATGAGCTTTATGGCGTTCCAAACACGGACATGATGAAGGTCATCCTGATCGTCTGCATAACCGGCGTCGCGTTGACTTCCGTGGTGGCTGGCCTCGATGCCGGCGTCAAGCGCCTGTCGGAGATCAACATGGTGCTGGCCCTGGCGTTGCTCCTGTTCGTGATCGCATTCGGGCCGACCATGGAGATTATCTCGGGCTTTTTCTCCAACGCCTGGTTCTATGTGAAGGAGCTTCCTGAACTGTCGAACTGGGTGGGTCGCGAGGACACCGACTTCATGCACGGCTGGACCACCTTCTATTGGGCATGGTGGATTTCCTGGTCGCCTTTCGTGGGCATGTTCATTGCCCGCGTTTCCAAGGGGCGCACGGTGCGCGAGTTCATCATCTGCGTGCTCATCATTCCAACAATCGTTTCCATTCTGTGGATGACGACATTCGGCGGCACCGCACTGAGCCAGTTCCTCAATGAGGGTTACAACGGCGTGCAGCAGACGGTGGTGGACTATGTTCCCGAGCTTTCGCTTTTCGCGATGCTCGCCGACCTGCCGCTGGCCGGCGTCAGCTCTTTGATCGGCATCATTCTGGTGATCGTGTTCTTCGTCACCTCGTCGGATTCGGGATCCCTGGTGATCGACACCATCACCGCCGGAGGCAAGATCGACGCTCCGGTCGCTCAGCGTGTCTTCTGGGCCCTGTTCGAAGGTCTGGTCGCCATCGTGCTGCTTTTGGGCGGCGGCCTCGCTGCCCTGCAGGCCGGCGCGATCGCAACTGGGTTCCCGTTCGCGATCCTGATGGTGCTGATGCTCTACGCCACGTTCAAGGCGTTGCGTTTCGAGTACAAGGCGATCGATGGCTCCTCCGACTGAGGGATAGCATCGCCTTCTGATCGCACATAAGAAAAGCCCCGGTGCTTCGCATCGGGGCTTTTCTGATTGGGCTTCAGGTTCCACCGCCCTCAGCCTTCGGCCGGGCGCGTTCATCGCCGGCCTGTGCGGCAAGATAATCCCGATAGCTGACGCAACGCACGTCGTTCTTCGAACACACCTCTCGGGCGAAACGCTCCAGCGCGTTCCAATAGGCGCCGCCATTCATCAGGGTGAAGTGGAACCCCAGCTGCACGGGTATGCGCTGCCCGCGATATTGCTTGTCGAAACTGGCCAGAAAGGCCTCATAAGCGCGCTCCTCATAGACCGAAGCCTTTTCGGGGCGTTCCTTGCCGCCCGAATGGCGCACATAAAGATTGTAGTCCATGGCGATCACATTGCGCTCGTTGGGACCCTCGGGGATGAGCGGCAGCGAAAAGCGCTCCACGCCGCCGCGTGCCTTCGGCAGGACCGGGCCTTTCGAAACACCGCTGGCATCATAAAGGAAGCCTTGCCCCGCGAGCGCCTTGTAAAGTGCATTGTTGGTCGAGAGGTAGGGGGCGCGAAAGCCACGGATTTCATCGTGGACGAAATCCTGCCAGCCGGCCGGCTCCCCCTCGATGCCGTTTCTCTTCCAGGCTCCGCCAACGATATCGGTGAATTGTTCGAACTCGCTGTTCCAGTCGCTCAGGCTCCAGCCCTTGCCGTCGAAGTGACCGCAGCCATGGCTGCTGATGTCGTGTCCTTCCAGATGGGCCTGCCAAATCTGATCGAGCCGGCCGGCCACCTCGTCGCGCGATTGCGCATATCCGACATTCGAGCGCGGCTTGCCGAAGCCGGGAGCCTTGTAGGTGAAGCGCGTTTCCGGCGTCAGCAGATAGACGCAGGAGAGGAAATAGCTGAAATGCGCGTTGATCTCCCGTCCCAGTGCGCGGCTGCGCTGCCATTGCGCGATATGCTGTGCACCATCGAAGGAAATAATGACATATTGCGGTGTGGCGGCGCTTTTGTTTTCCTGCGCGATGTTATTCGCAAATGAGGTTGCTGTGCTTGCGAATGAAAACACAAGGGGAGCGAGCGCCAGAATGCCGACGCGAAGAAATCTCGTCATAACCTGATCCAGGAGGGTGCATTTCAATGCCGGGAAGGCTAGCGATGAAATGTGGCCGCCTTTGGGAATTGCCTTCTTGGGCAATTCCCATGCCTTGAAAAGGCCTGAAATGAACAGAATGCCCTCGAAATGTTCCCGCCCCCTTCCATGAAGGCGAATTTCGTCTAAAAAGCGCGGAACACAAACCCACGCGGGATTTTCCCGCCAGACACGGTTCGCACATGTCCGACGACAGTTTCATTCGCGAGGTCAATGAGGAGCTGCGCCAGGATCAGCTCAAGTCGATCTGGCGCCGTTTTGGCCCGCTCGCAATCGGCGCTGCGGTGCTGCTCGTTGTGGCGACAGCCGGCTATGTCGGCTATGAGCGCTGGACGACCTCACGCGCCAACGCTTCCGGCGACGCGTTCTCGCAGGCCCTCCAGCTTGCCCGCCAAGGCGAGAATGATCAGGCGCTTGCCGCTTTCGATGAGCTGGAAAAGACGGGCCACGGCGCCTATCCGCTTTTGGCTCGCATGCGCGCGGCAACGGTTCTGGCTGCCAAGGGCGAGGTCGATGAAGCCGTAAAGGCGTTCGACGCCATCGCGGCCGACCGTTCCACGTCCGATGTGGTCGCGGACGTAGCACGTCTTCGCGCCGGTCTCCTTCTCGTGGATCACGGTTCCTATGCGGATGTCTCCGCCCGCGTCGAGACCCTGACCTCCGACGGAAACGCCCTGCGGCACACCGCACGTGAAGCTCTTGCGCTCTCGGCCTGGAAGGAAGGCAAGCGTGAGGACGCGCTGAAGCTTTTCGAGCAAATCGCCGGCGATGCCGCCGCCCCGCGCAACACGCGCCAGCGCGCCGAGATCATGTCGGAGCTGATCGCGGGTTCGGGCCCGGCCAGTTAGCGAGCAAAGCCCCATGGCCTTCAAGCTCGCAATCATCGGCCGGCCGAACGTCGGCAAGTCCACGCTCTTCAACCGGCTTGCCGGCCGTCGTCTGGCGATCGTCGACGATACGCCTGGGGTGACGCGCGACCGCCGTTCCCACCCCGCCAAACTTCAGGACCTCCGTTTCGAAGTCATCGATACGGCTGGCCTTGAAAGTGCAGCCGCTCCCACACTCGAGGGGCGCATGCGCGCCCAGACCGAGATCGCCATCGATGAAGCCGACATTGCGCTTTTCGTCATCGATGCGCGTGCCGGCGTCATGCCGGACGATTCGACCTTTGCCGATCTTCTGCGCCGCAAGGGAAAACCTGTGGTGCTCGTCGCCAACAAGACGGATGTCAACGCGGCCGCTGCCGGCGTGATCGACGCCTGGGGCCTGGGGCTCGGTGATCCGGTCGCCATCTCTGCCGAACACGGCCTGGGAATGTCCGATCTGCGTGACGCCATTGTCGAAGCCCTTGGTGAGGACGTGGCGCTGGCTGAGGAAACCGAACCGGTCGCCATGCCCGGAGAGGAGATCGCCGTCGGCGAGGATGTGGACCCGGAAGCGGAGGAAGCCCCCTACGACGCGACCAAGCCGCTGCGAATTGCGGTAATGGGCCGGCCAAATGTCGGAAAATCCACACTGATCAATGCGCTGATCGGCCAGGATCGCATGCTGACGGGGCCGGAGGCCGGCATTACGCGCGATTCGATTTCCGTCGACTGGGAATGGCGCGGCCGCAAGATCAAGCTGTTCGACACGGCGGGCCTGCGCCGAAAGGCGCGCGTGCAGGCGAAGCTGGAAAAACTGTCGGTCGCAGATGGCATCCGTGCGGCCCGCTTTGCGGAAGTGGTCATCATCGTTTTTGACGCCACCATACCTTTCGAGAAACAGGACCTGCAGATTGCCGATCTGGTGATCCGCGAGGGCAGGGCGCCCGTGATCGCCTTCAACAAATGGGACCTGATCGAGGATCGGCAGGAAATGCTTGCCGAGCTGCGCGAAAAGACCGAACGGCTGTTGCCGCAGGTGCGTGGCCTCCAGGCCGTTCCCATTTCCGCCGAAACGGGGCGCGGCCTCGACAAGTTGCTGGAGGCCGTTGAAAAGACGCACCGCACCTGGAACAGCCGCGTTTCCACCGGACGTCTCAATCGCTGGCTGGAAGGCGCAACGGCGCAGCACCCGCCGCCCGCCGTTGCTGGCCGCCGTCTGAAGGTGAAATACATCACCCAGATCAAGACGCGGCCTCCGGGCTTCGTCGTTTCGTGCTCGCGGCCCGACGCGATGCCGCAATCCTATGTGCGATATCTGGTGAACGGCCTGCGCGAGACCTTCAATCTGTTCGGCGTGCCGATCCGCGTTGCGCTGCGCACGTCCGACAACCCCTATGCGGGGCGTGCGCGGAAAAAGAGCTGAGGCACCGCTGTCAGCGCTTTATTGCTGGCACTTTATTATATGCATCGAATGAAAGGCTGGCCCGGCATGAATACCGGGCCAGCCTTTTGCGTTTCCGGCCGCCTTCACTTTCGTGAACCGCGTTAACCAGCGATCAAGGTTAACCAATTATGGTTCGTCCAATAAGGGTTGAGTTGCGTAGCGGAGAGTGTGGGTGCTTCGTCGGACAGGAAAAACGCCGCGCGTGGCGGATGGTGAACATCGTTCGTTTCTCGCGCCGGCAATCGTGGCGCTTGGCATGTGGGTCGGGTTCCCGAGCGCCATCGCGCATCAGGACATGGCGGGGCTGATCTCCGGCGAGGAAGGCGGAGGCGCGCGCTGGGCCGCGTTTGTCGAACGCTCTGTCGCCGGCTCCGTTCACAAGGCAGAGATGCCCTTTATCGACCAATCCCTGAAGACCGCCAGTATCTCCGGCTCGGGCATGTCGGCACCCGGCATCGGCGAAGTCGCTTTTCGCGGCAAGAAGGGCTTTACCGGCACGACCCCGGATGAGGACCGCATCAACCGCAAGGAAAAGAAGGGCCGCCTCGTTCAGGTTGCCCCGATGCAGCCGCCCAAACGTTTCAACGCGGGATCCATATTCGAGCAAAGCAGTTTCCTGATGAAGGTGCCACCGGCGGATGAGCCTCTGATGGCCTTCGTGAAACCGCAGATCAAGGGAGAGGAGGTGAAGATCGCCTCCTCCTTCTACATGAAGAAGGACAAGAAGCGCGATTCGCGCCTGCCGACCGCGATCGCCGAACTCGTCAACAACGACCGTCCCGATATCCTGGCCACGGCTTACGCGCCAGCCGAGCCCGATTATGCCAAGGCTTCGCCCTTTGCCAGCATTCTGCTTGAGGAAAAGGTCGATGACGGCCGCTTCATTCCGCCGGTATCGCGCGGCGATCATCCCTGGGCGAGTACGCCGCTTCCCGCCAGTGTCTTCTCTGCCAAGGAGCAGCAATGCCTTGCCGCAGGCGTCTATTTCGAAGCGCGCGGCGAACCGGTGAAGGGACAGGCTGCCGTCGCTCAGGTCATCTTGAACCGGGTGCGCAACCCCACTTATCCTAACTCCATCTGCGGTGTGGTCTATCAGAACGAGAAATGGCGCAACCGCTGCCAGTTCTCCTTCGCGTGCGACGGCATTCGCGACCGCGTTCAAAGTCCCGCGCATTTCAAGATGGCGCAGGAAGTGGCCATGGCGACCACCGCAGGCAAGATCTGGCTTCCGGAAGTGGGATCGGCCACCCATTATCATGCGACCTATGTTCATCCGCGCTGGGCGAACGCCATGGAACGGGTGAAGAAGATCGGCCAGCACATTTTCTATCGCACCTATGGCGGCGGCTGGAACTGAAAGCGGCGCATCTTTGGAGTATTTTGCAGCCAGATATAGTCATCTGACGTCCGCACAAATGCGGAAAAACAATGAGGTGGAGCGGAGACGCGTTTCCCTGAAACGATGAACCGCTCTGGCGGCCTCGGGCGGAATCGCCCGGCCCGGTGAAGAGAATTTCGAAGCGAAAGCCGCAAAAACGACGTCTTTTGTTGCCCGAAATCATCACTGCGCACCGCCGATTCCCCCTGTCGTGGCGAATTCTCCTGACGCGCGCATTGTCGCATCTAGCTAAGATGCTGAATTTATTGGCTTTGTAGCCATTGTGCATGCGCACATCAGCGGCTTGACTGCCGCGAGGGTGCTCACTATGTTGCGCGCGACTTTCAAGCGGATACCCGCTGACCAGCAAACCCGGTATGGAGGTTGCGGTGGCTAACGAAGATCGGCCGGACGATTTGGAGCGCCGGCGCAGCGATCTCGAAAAGGCACTCGCGGCCAGACGACCGGCGAAGCGAGATGGCGGCGAGGGGAAGGAACAGGGCAGCGTAGCGGGCGTGGGAAACGCGCTCAGGCTGTCCAGCGAGTTTGTAGCCGGCGTTGCGGTCGGCGCTGCGCTGGGCTGGTTTATAGATCGCTACGCTGGTACGTCCCCCTGGGGATTGATTGTGTTCCTGCTCCTTGGTTTTGGGGCAGGTGTTCTAAATGTCCTGCGATCTGCAGGGCTTATAGCTGAATTCGGGACCCAATCGCCGAAAGGCGATAAGGACCTGCGAGAAAAGTGACAGGCGCGCGGGCGCCGAGGTAGAAGCGAGGGGGTCCAGGTGGCCAACGATCCGATCCATCAATTCCAGATCTCCAAATGGATTCCGATCGAGATCGGCGGATTGGATTTCTCCTTTACCAATGCGTCCGCCTTCATGGTTGCGACCGTGGTCGCCGCCGGCGCGTTTCTCTTTCTGACCACCTCCAGCCGCGGCCTCGTGCCTGGCCGTCTCCAGTCCATTTCGGAGATGAGCTACGAGTTCGTGGCGTCGATGTTGAGAGATTCGGCGGGGTCGCATGGCATGCGGTTCTTCCCGTTCGTCTTCTCCATCTTCATGTTCGTTCTGATGGCCAACCTGCTTGGCCTCTTTCCCTACTTCTTCACCGTGACCAGCCACATCATCGTCACCTTCGCGCTTGCGCTTCTGGTGATCGGCACCGTGGTCGTTTACGGCTTCTGGAAACATGGCTTCGGCTTCCTGAAGCTTTTCGTTCCGCAGGGCGTGCCGGGCATCGTCGTTCCGCTCGTCGTGCTGATCGAGATCGTTTCCTTCCTGTCGCGTCCGGTCAGCCTGTCGGTTCGTCTTTTCGCCAACATGCTCGCTGGTCACATCACGCTCAAAGTCTTCGCCGGTTTCGTCACATCGATGAGCGCTCTTGGCGCTGTCGGCGTTGCCGGTGCGGTACTGCCGCTCATCATGACGGTGGCAATCACTGGCCTCGAATTCCTCGTGGCTTTCATGCAGGCATACGTCTTTGCCGTTCTGACCTGCATGTATCTCAACGACGCTGTCCATCCGGGCCATTGATGGTTGGAACAGGGGAGTAGGGTCCTTTCTCGCTGAACGCTGGAAGGACCGGTCACAGGAAACAGGTTTCACCGGCGGTTACCGCCAAGTCTGAAGAAAACACGCAAATCCGCGATCACAAGGAGTTTTAAAATGGAAGTTGAAGCAGCAAAGGCAATTGGCGCCGGTATCGCCTGTCTCGGCATGGCTGGTGCCGCTCTCGGCCTCGGCAACATCTTCGGCAGCTACCTGTCGGGCGCTCTGCGCAACCCGTCGGCAGCAGACGGCCAGTTCGGCCGCCTGATCTTCGGCTTCGCCGTGACGGAAGCTCTCGGCATCTTCTCGCTGCTCATCGCTCTGCTTCTCCTCTTCACATAATCGCGCGTTTAACGACGTGCGGGGCCGGTCGCCTGCGTAGCGGCCGGCTGGTATTTCAAGAGGTAGACAATGTTTGTGGCATCGGCATTCGCAGCCTCGGCGCAGGACGCCGCGGAAGCGACCCATACGGAAACCGGGGTGGCGTCGGAAGGCGCCCACAAGGCCGGCTTTCCTCCGTTCGATTCGTCCACCTTCCCCTCGCAGCTTCTGTGGCTGGCGATCACCTTCGGGCTGTTCTACCTGTTCCTGAAGCGTGTGGTCCTGCCGCGTATCGGTGGTATTCTGGAAGTGCGGCGTGACCGCATCGCTCAGGATCTCGACCAGGCGGCGCGCATGAAGGAGGAAGCGGATCAGGCGGTTGCTGCTTACGAGCAGGAGCTGGCCGAGGCCCGCAAGAAAGCCAACGTCATCGGCCAGGAAGCGCGCGACGCCGCCAAGGTGGAAGCGGATGCCGAACGGCGGAGCGTCGAGAAGGAACTCGAGGCGAAGCTCGGCGAAGCCGAGAAGCGCATCGCTTCCATCAAGGACGCCGCGATGCGCGATGTCGGCACGATCGCCGAAGACACCGCAGCCTCCATCGTGCAGGAGCTGGTGGGTGGTCGTCTCGACAAGGCTTCGGCGGCAGCTGCCGTCAAGGCCGTGAAGCAGTAGGAGAGGGCCATGATGGACGCAACATTCTGGGCCTTCATCGCCCTCATCCTCTTCCTGGCGGTACTGTTCTATTTCAAGGTTCCGGGAATGATCAACAAGGCCCTCGATGGCCGTGCTGATCGCATCCGCAACGAACTTGAAGAGGCTCGCCGCCTGCGCGAGGAAGCTCAGCAGCTTCTGGCTGAATATCAGCGCAAGCGTCAGGAAGCCGAGAAGGAGGCGCAGGACATCGTCAGCGCCGCCAAGCACGAGGCTGATCTGCTCTTGCAGGAAGCCAAGCAGAAGACCGAAGAATATGTGACCCGTCGCACCGCGCTGGCCGAGCAGAAGATCGCTCAGGCCGAGCAGGAAGCCGTGAACGAAGTGCGTGCAAGCGCAGTCGATCTGGCGGTCGAGGCGGCTCGCAGCGTTCTGTCGGAAAAGGTCGACGCCAAGGCCGGCGCCGATCTCTTCAAGACTTCTTTGCAGGAAGTGAAATCGAAGCTGAACTGATCGGCTCTCGGGATTGAAGTTTAAGAACGCCGCCGGTTTCCGGCGGCGTTTTTGTTTTTGCAGATGATGGAGGAGCCGGCCTGGAGCGGTTCATGGTTTCATGGAAACGCTGTTCCGCTCCATCTCCAAATTTCCCGCATTTGTGCGGGCGCCAGATAATTATATCTGATTGCAAAATGCTTTGACGGGAACCAAAAGCGCTAAACGTCCTGCGTTTCGGCGTCGGCAGGCGCATCGACACGCAAAGGCGCAAAGCTCATCCGATGCAGACGCACTATCGCACCATGCTCGGTGAGGGCGGTGCGATGCCGCTTGGTGCCATAGCCCATATGCGCTTCGAACCCATGATATGGCGCGAGCTCCGCAGCTCTGCCCATCATGCGGTCGCGGGTAACCTTGGCGATGATCGAGGCGGCTGCGATGGACTGGCTGCGCTGGTCGCCCTTTATGACGGCTCGGGCCTGACAGGGCAGGCCGGGGGGCACATCGCGCCCATCAGCCAGTGCGAAGAGCGGCGCGGTGCACAGGCCGAGCGTCGCACGGCGCATGGCTTCAAGGCTCGCACGCAGAATATCCGATGCATCGATGCTTGTTGCTGAAAGTGAAGCCACGGAAACGGATATGGCTGTTTCCAGAATGACATCGAAAAGCCTGTCGCGCGCCTGTGCGTTGAGCCGCTTGGAATCGTCGAGCCCCTCTGGCAGCCGGTCCTGGTTCAGGATGACGGCAGCCGCAACCACCGGGCCGGCGAGGGGCCCGCGACCGGCTTCGTCGAGGCCTGCGACAGGAGCAAGGCCGTCTCGCATGAGGCCGGCCTCCATCTGGAAGTCGGGGCGGACCGGCAGGTCGAAAAGAGTGGGAGAATCGGAACGCGAGCGAGCCATGGTGCGGCGATGCTCGCATCGCTTCCGATTCTCCGCAAGAGCTTCCCGGCAAAGGGGCGGATGGGCCGGGAAGCGTCCGCGTCTGCCTGGGGATATGGCCGACGGGAAAGGTGTCCATGTCCGGGTATCCTGCGCGATCTCGCCCACGCTCGGAATGTCCCGTCTTTCAGTATTGATGCGGACGTCCAACGGTTCCGCCATGCTGCAAACGCAGGAGCAACAAGACCGTGGACGCCGCTCCGGGCCGCGGCAGGGAGCAGCCCGGAAACACGAGTAAAGGCTTACGTCAAAGAAGCGTCAGCTGCTCTCCCTCGGGACGCGGTGGCTGGAAGAGGTCGTAGCGCAATTTCAGCCGTTCCTTATTGAGACCAAGCCGCTTGGCAGCGATCTCGAAACGGCGGCCGATCTGCCAGGCATAGGGCCCCGTGCCCTTCATGCGTTTTCCCCATTCGGCATCGTAATCCTTGCCACCGCGCATGGAGCGGATAAGCGACAGGACGTGCCGGTAACGGTCGGGTGCGGAGCGCAGCAGCCAGTCCTTGAAGATAGGGCTCACCTCCAGTGGAAGGCGCAGGATGATATAGCCCGCCTCGCGCGCGCCGGCTGTGACTGCCGATTCCAGAATGCGTTCGATCTCGCAATCGGTAAGGCCGGGAATGACCGGTCCCATCATGACGGAAGTGGGGATGCCCGCCTCGGAAAGCGCCCGCACGGTTTCAAGCCGCCGCGAAGGTGTTGCGGCGCGCGGCTCCATCGTGCGCGCCAGCTTGCGGTCGAGGGTCGTTATCGACAGGGCCACCTTGGCCAGCCCCTGTTCTGCCATACGCGAAAGAATGTCCATGTCGCGCAGGACCAGAGCCGACTTGGTGACGATGCCGACAGGGTGCTTGTGCCTTTCCAGCACTTCCAGAATCTCCCGCATGATGCGGAATTTCTTTTCGATGGGCTGATAAGGATCGGTATTGGTGCCGATTGCGATGGTGCGCGGCTGATAACCGGGCTTGGCGAGCTCCCGCTCCAGAAGGCGGGCGGCATCCGGCTTGGCAAAAAGCTTGGATTCGAAATCGAGGCCGGCCGAAAGCCCCATATAGGCATGGGTGGGGCGAGCGAAGCAGTAGACGCACCCATGCTCGCAGCCGCGATAGGGATTGATCGACCGGTCGAAGGAAATGTCGGGCGAGCTGTTCCGGGTGATGATGGTGCGCGGCCGCTCCACCTGCACTTCGGTCTTGAAGGGCGGAAGTTCTTCGATAGACCCCCAGCCATCGTCAAAGACATGTCGCGAGACCGGCTCGTACCGCCCCGAAGGGTTGATGCCCGCTGCCCGTCCGCGACGCCGCTCCGCGTCGACCCTGATGCCCGACTGTTCGATCATCGTATTTGCCATGGCGGCACCGCCGCCCTCAAAGGCTGTAATGTCTGCGCGAGCGATCTGTTCCATGAAAGCCTCCAAAATAGGCGCTTTCGAAGGGCTGCCGGGCGATACGGGATGAACGTGAAGCACCGTGGCGATGGGCCGTTCGATGAATCTATTCCTATTTCAGGAATGAGAACAAATCAAGAACTTTTCGCGTGAACGCATAAAATTCGCTGGACGCATTCCCATCCTCGATCATGGTTGAGCGGCTGTCGCCTGAAATCCGCCCACGGTCTTACCCATGCCGGAGCACCTGCGATGGGAGGAGCCCGACCGCAACGGAAGGTCCACGGGAAGAGGGGAATGGAGTGGGGACGGAAGACTGGAGGCAGACGGCAGCGTCAGCGCTCCGAAGCGCCGCGCTTCAGATGCTCGGCCAGCCTCGGCATGATCTCGACGAAGTTGCAGGGCATGTGCCGGTAGTCGAACTGATCCTTCAGTATGCCGTCCCATGCGTCGCGGCAGGCGCCCGGCGAGCCGGGCAGGGCGAAGACGAAGGTCTGATCGATCAGACCCGCAGTCGCCCGCGACTGGATGGTGGAGGTGCCGATCTTGTCGTAGGACATGCGGTGAAAGACCTGCGAGAAGCCGTCCATGCGCTTGTCGAACAGCGGTTCCAGGGCTTCCGGGGTCACGTCTCGTCCGGTGAAGCCAGTGCCGCCAGTGGTTACGATCGCGTCGATGGCGGCATCGGCACACCACAAGGTCACCGCCATGCGGATGGCTTCCACGTCGTCGGGCACGATCTTGCGATCGCTGAGAACATGCCCAGCGGCCTCTATGCGTTCGGCAAGGGTGTTTCCGGAGCGGTCATCCTCCAGAGTACGCGTATCTGAAACGGTCAGGACCGCGAAGCGTACGGGAATGAAGAGGCGTTCGGCCTTATCCGCCATGGCTGGCCTCCGCGGCATGGGTGTGGGTCGTCATCACGAACCATTCGGGCCGCGCTTCCTGAAGATGCGCGCCCGCACGCTCGGCCTCGGACTGGGAAGAGAAGATGCCGAAACAGGTGGCACCGGACCCGGACATGCGCGCGGTCGTCGCGCCGTTTCCGGCAAGTTCGTCGAGAATGTCGGAAATCTGCGGCACGAGCTGGCGTGCGGGACCTTCAAGGTCGTTGCGGGCGAGGGAGAGCCAGCTGGTGGCGGTCTCCACGTCGTGAAGCGGTTCGAGTTCGGGAAGGGGCGCGTTGTCGCGGCACTCGAGAACGGAAAAGACGTCGGCGGTGATGAGGGGCAGGTTCGGGTTGACGAGCACCATGGGAAGGGTCGGGAAATGCGGCAGCGCCTCGATCGCTTCGCCAATCCCGCGCGCCACGAGAGGCCGCGCGGCAAGGCACATGGGCACGTCCGCGCCAAGCCTGAGACCAAGCGCCAGCAATTCCTCTTCGCGCATGTCGAGCGCCCAATGGTCAACCAGCAGCCTCAGGGCCGCCGCCGCGTCGCTCGACCCGCCGCCGATGCCCGAGGCGATGGGAAGGTTCTTTTCAAGGTGAAGGCGCACGGGGGCGCGGGCATCGCCGCCGGCCTTGTCCCGAAGCAGATCGCGCGCACGCGCGACAAGATTGTCGCCGCCAAGCGGAACCTGCGCTGCATAATGGCCGGAAACGACGATTTCGTCCTCCAGCGCATCCTCGATCTCGATCAGGTCTCCATGGCCGGTGAAGGCGACCAAGCTTTCAAGCAGGTGATAGCCGTCCTGACGCCGCCCGGTCACGTGCAGCGCCAGATTCACCTTGGCAGGCGCGGTCATGCGGACTGGTGCGCTCATCGGGACAGGCTTTTCGTGTCAGTCCTTGGCAAGCCGGTATTCGCCGGTCTCGGGGTCGAGAACCAGCGTTCCCATGCTGCCATTGGCGGCTTCCTTGCGTGTCCGCTGAACCTTGGCTGTCACCCGTTCGGCTTCGCGCAGAAATTTCCGGTAGCCCCAATAGGCAACGGCGCCCACCACCGTGAAGAAGATCAGTTGCGGCATTTCCAAGCCTCCATCATGCCGTACATTCTATCTGTGCTCTTGCGCGGTTCAAAGCCCGTAACGGCTCCAAAGTGCCTGTTCTTCGGCAGCCTCGATCAGGCCCGAAGCTGCATTGCCGGCAAGGGCCGCACCCAGATCGCCGGCGCCGGCACCGTGGCCGATGCTGCCCAGTATGCCGAGTTTGCGGCCGAAGAGCCCGCGCTGCGGTGTGATGAGGGCGAGTTTTGTCTTGGGTCCATAGCGGTCCTTCAGAACGGAGCGCATGTCGCCGAGCCCATCGACAAGGCCGAGCGACAGCCCGCGCTCACCGGTCCAGAAGGCACCGGTGAAGAGTTCGGGATCGTCGGCGAGTTTGGCGCCGCGCCGCTCCTTCACCATGCCGATGAAGGTGTCGTGAATGTCGAGCTGCAACGCTTTCAGCCGCTCCACATCCTCCTTGCGCTCGGGCTGGAACGGATCGAGAATCGCCTTGTTCTTGCCTGCGGTGTGCACACGCCGCTCGACGCCGATTTTCTTGATCATCTCCTGGAAGCCGAAGCCGGCAGAAACCACGCCGATGGACCCCACGATGGAGGACGGGTCGGCAATGATCTCATCGCCGGCAAGCGCGATCATGTAGCCGCCCGAGGCCGCAACATCCTCGACAAACATGAAGACGCGCCTGTTCTTCTCGGCAGCAAGGTCGCGGATGCGCTTGAAGATCAGCCGCGACTGCACGGGCGAACCGCCGGGAGAGTTGATCGCAAAGGCAACAGCCGGTGCGTCGGGAAAGGCGAAGGCCTTCTCTATCACGCCCGCCGTCGTCGCCAGCGACAATGCCGGGCGCATCGGACTTCCGGAAGCCATGATGGCGCCCGAAAGGCGCACCACCGGAATGGTCACGGCGTTGCCGCGCAGGCTCTTGGGGATCAGTCGGTTGAAAAGGCGTCGCAAGCTCTCGGCGCTCCTGGAATGGACGGTTTCAGGTTTTAATCATGTAGGCATTGATGTTGGCCGCGCAATGGCGCTGCTGTTTCAGCCGGAAAAAAGGCTCGCACGCCCGTTTGCCAGCGCATCGGCCCTTTCCGAAACGCCGCCGCTGGCGGTGTGCAGTATCATGGGGGGCAAGAGCCCAAGGCCTGCCCTGCTGCCCTTGCGCGCCCTGATCACGATGCGGATCGCCGGCTTGTCCGCATCGGGATGCACGGGAACGATCTCCGCTCCCGCAAAACGCCTCTCCATGGCAGCAAGGATGGGGCCAAGCGAGGCGGGTCTGGCGATCAGTGCCAGAAGCCCGCCCGGCCTGGCAATGGCGGCAGCAGTGCGGATCCATTGTTCGAAGAGCCCTTCGCTCATCACATGGGCGGTCCGTTTCAACGCATCGGGTGTGGCGCGGTCGCCGGCATGGTTGAAGGGCGGGTTCATGATCACCGCATCGAAGGTCTCGCGGGTCAGTCCGGCCGCCTCGCGGGCACTTCCCTGAAGGGCGACATCGGCTTCGATCACCGAAAGGCGATCCGCAAGAAAAGAATTGTGGGGAAGGGCGATGCTGCGGCGGGCGCAATCGGCCATCAGCGGATGCATCTCCACGAGGGTGGCGTGCACGCCGGGCAGGCGTGCGGCGGCTGCGAAGCCGGCCGCGCCCGCCCCCGCACCGAGATCGGCCAATGATCCCGAAAAACCTTCGGGAAGGGCTGCGGCAAGCAGCATCGCGTCTATGCCCGATCGGTGTCCATGGCCCAACGGCTGCACAAGACGGAAGGCATCGCGATGAAAGGAATCGACGCTGAAACGATGACCCGGCGGCTCGGCCCCATCGCTCGCAGGCCCCTCCAATGTCCTAGCCATTGTCATTGTCCGGCCGCGTTTCATGCTCGATGCCAGCATCGCGCAGCAACTGCCGCGCTCGTTCAGCTTCCTCCCGATCCACCATGACCCGGCGCGGCAGAATGCCGAGCGACCCCTCAAGAATGCTCATGTTCTGGTCGGCGACGAAGAAGCCTATCTCTGCATCGCGCAGCAGGCTTTCGACGAAGGAAATCAACACAGGGTCGTTGGTGCGGATAAGCTCAAGCATAAGCGCGACGTTGACAGTTTGCCGGAGCGCTGTAAACGACTTCGTGTGGAAGAGTGGGGCGCGCGCATTCGCCGCTTGCCCCTGCGGGGCGGGCAGCACTAAAGTCGCCGGGCTTGAAAGAGGCTCGTGAAGAAAGCCGGCTTACTCTGGCCGCGAATGGAGGTCCATCTGTGGGTGTCGTGTTGAATCTTGATGGAAAGCGGGCGCAGGCGTCGGTTGCGCGTCTTGTGGAACTGACCGCGCCTGAAATGGCGCGGGTCAATGAGCTGATTCTGTCGAAGGCCGGCTCGGATGTCGAACTGATCCCCGAGCTTGCAAAGCACCTTATCGATTCCGGTGGCAAACGCCTTCGCCCGATGGTGACGCTCGCTGCAGCCCAGATGTTCGGCTATTCGGGCGAGGCGCATGTGAAGCTCGCCACTAGTGTCGAGTTCATGCACACGGCCACGCTTCTGCACGACGATGTGGTGGATGAAAGCGATCTGCGCCGTGGCCGCAAGACGGCGCGCATGATCTGGGGCAACCAGGCGAGCGTTCTCGTCGGCGATTTCCTGCTTGGCCAGGCTTTTCGCATGATGGTTGACGTGGGTTTGCTCGAAGCTCTGGATATTCTGTCCGGTGCGGCCTGTATCATTGCCGAAGGCGAGGTCATGCAGCTTGGCGTGGCCAAGAATCTGGACACCACGGAAGATGACTATCTGGCTGTCATCAAGGCGAAGACGGCAGCCCTTTTCTCCGCTGCGGCGGAGGTTGGCCCGGTGGTTGCCGATGCCTCGCGCAGCGACCGTGCCGCGCTCCGTTCCTACGGTACCAATCTGGGGCTCGCCTTCCAGCTCGTCGACGATGCGTTGGATTATGGTGGTAAGAGCAGCGATCTTGGCAAGAATGTCGGCGACGACTTCCGTGAGGGCAAGGTGACGCTTCCTGTCATTCTGAGCTACCGGCGCGGCAGTGCCGAAGAACGTGCTTTCTGGAAGAGTGCCATTGAGGAAAACGAGTGCGACGATGCCGCGCTCGAAAAGGCCATCGGCATCATGAACAAGAACGGCGCCATCGGTGACACGATCGGCCGTGCGCGTCATTTCGGTGAAATTGCCCGCGATGCGTTGGCGCCCCTCAAGCCGTCGCCGCAGAAGGACGCGCTTCTCGACGTGATCGACTTCTGTATTTCGCGGGTTACATAGCATTTTGCAGCCGGGCGGTAGCTCGGCGTCGCATAAATGCGTTAACCGGGAGCTTCATTTTGCAGCCGGGCGGCAGCCCGGCGTCGCATAAATGCGTGACCCGGGAACTTCTCGTAGCCAAGCGGCAGCTTGGTCTTGCGCGCGAGCTTGGCGATCTGAAAAACATCGGTTTTGCGGCGGGCCGGACCCACCTGTCGGATGGGGCGCCATTGATGCGGCATCGCAAAAAGGCCATGCTTGTCTGAAAACAATTCAAAAGATTCTTTCCGTACAATCTCTGCGGATGGATAAATGACGAGGACCAGCATGCAGCGGGAAGATATATGAGAAGGCGCATCACCTCGAAACTGCTGGCGACCGCCGGCCTGGCGGGGCTTCTGGCTCTTTCGGCAAGCGCGGGCTTCGCCAAGGAGAGTGGCGCAGAGGCTGGTGGCGGAACCGAAACGGTTACGATCACGTCGTTTTCCGGCGCGTTTCTGGCGGCGCGTGCTGCGGAAGCCGACAACGATCTTGCCAGCGCCATCGATTTTTACAAGCGCGCGCTCGGTTATCAGCCCGACAACCAGACCATTCGCCAGAGCCTTCTGCTGACGCTGATTGCGGAAGGCCGGTTTGATGAATCCCTTCCCTATGCGGAATCCCTGAAGGCGGTGCCCGAGGTGGAGCGCTTCTCGCGCCTGGGCCTTGCCGTGGATGCATTGCGCAAGGAGAAATATGTCGATGCCGAGGGTTGGTTGCAGCTCGTTCTGGAATCGGATCTCGACAAGCTGATAACCGTGGTCATGACGAGCTGGGCCAAGGTGGGGCAGGGTGAGCCCGATGAGGCACTCGACGATCTCGATACGCTTGAAGGCCCCGACTGGTATTCGCTGTTTCTGAATTATCATCGCGGCCTCATTGCGATCCAGAAGGATGACGATGCGCGGGTGCGCGATGCGTTCGATGCTATCATCACTGTGCCTGGTGCGGCCTCTGCGGCACCTGACACCTATATGCGGGCCGCGGAGGTCTATGCCGCCTGGCTCGCTGGGCAGGGCGAGAAGGACGAAGCCCTCGAAACCCTGGACGATGCCGAAAAATTCATCACCGGTCGCGCGGCAACGCTCATGCTTCGCGAAAAGATCAATGCCGGTGAGAAGGTCGAGATGCCGGTTTCCGGCGTTCGCGAAGGCGCTGCCGAAATCCTGCTCAACATCGCGACTGCTCTGAACAGAGGCGGTGGCGAGCCTTTCGTAAAGCTCTATCTGAACTATGCGCTGGCACTGAATCCCGACAGCGACGACACGGTTATCCAGCTTGCCTCCGTTGCCGAACAGCAGGGTGAGCCGGAGAAGGCGATTGAGCTCTACAAGCGCATCAAGCCGGGGTCTCCGTGGCGCCGCCTCGCGGAGCTCCAGACCGGTCTCAACCTTGCCGATCTCGACCGCCACACGGAGGCGGCGTCCTTCCTCGATGAAGCGATCAAGAAGGAGCCCGACGACATGCGGGCCTATCTCGCGCTTGGCCGGGTCTATGCGGTGCAGAAGGATTTCGCTTCCGCCGCCAAGGTCTACGACCGGGCTGCCGAGAAGCTGGATGATCCGCAACGCGAGGACTATCAGGTCTTCTACCAGCGCGGCATCGCCTACGAGCGGCTGAAGGAGTGGGATAAGGCTGAACCTAATTTCCATAAGGCGTTGGAGCTTTATCCCGACCAGCCCCAGGTGCTGAATTATCTCGGCTATTCCTGGGTCGACATGGATATGAACCTGAAGGAGGGGATGGAGCTGATCCGCAGGGCGGTGGAGCTGCGCCCGAACGACGGATACATCGTCGATTCCCTCGGTTGGGCGTATTACCGGCTCGGCAATTATGAGGAGGCCTCGCGCGAACTCGAGCGTGCTGTTTCGCTGCGCCCCGAGGACCCGGTCCTGAACGACCATCTGGGCGATGCCTATTGGCGCACCGGGCGCAAGCTGGAAGCGACCTTCCAATGGTCGCACGCGCGCGATCTCGATCCGGAGCCTGATCTTCTGGCCGAGGTGGAGACGAAGCTGAAGGAAGGCTTGCCAGACGAGGAGCCGCGCAAGATCGCCGAAGCCGGCGTAACGCCTGAAGTGAAGAACGATGCCTCCAATGGCGCACCTCAGGCTCAGCCCGAAGCTCCCGATCCGGCGGCGGTTCCAGCCAAACCCGAAACGCAGGCGGAACCTGAACCTGAAGCAGCGCCGAAGGAAGAGCCTGCTCCAGCTCCTGCTCAGCTGGAAGACAAGAGTGAGGCTTCGGCTCCGGGCGACATGCAGGACGCCTATGTGGTCAAACGCGGCGATACGCTCTGGTCGATTGCAGCGGAGCAGCTTGGCGATGGAGAGCGCTTCCGTGAAATCCTTTCTCTGAACCCCGCTCTCAAACGCAATCCGGACCTTTTGCGCTCGGGCATGGAAATCCGACTGCCGCGATAAAGGGGTCGCCATATAAGGCAAGGACACAAGGACATCGAGGCTCCGGAGCGCGCGTTCCGGAGCCTTATTTCTTGACGCCTTTCCGTTGGCGCAATAGGACGGGCCGGCATCGACCCGGAGAAGCATTGTGACTGCGCCCAGCACCGATCTGCCGATCACCCATCCGACCCGCTCGTTTCAGGGCCTTATCCTGACCCTGCACAATTATTGGGCCTCGCAGGGCTGTGTCATTCTGCAGCCCTACGACATGGAAGTCGGAGCGGGAACTTTCCATCCGGCCACCACCTTGCGCTCGCTGGGGCCCAAGCCCTGGAACGCCGCCTATGTGCAGCCTTCCCGCCGGCCGAAGGACGGCCGCTATGGCGAGAACCCGAACCGTCTCCAGCACTACTATCAATATCAGGTCATCCTGAAGCCGAACCCGTCCAACCTGCAGGAGCTTTATCTCGGCTCGCTCCAGGCCATCGGTCTCGACATGTCCGTCCATGACGTGCGGTTTGTGGAAGATGACTGGGAAAGCCCGACGCTTGGTGCATGGGGGCTTGGCTGGGAGTGCTGGTGCGACGGCATGGAGGTTTCGCAGTTCACCTATTTCCAGCAGGTCTGTGGCATCGAATGCGCGCCGGTTTCGGGCGAGCTGACCTATGGTCTGGAACGCTTGGCCATGTATGTGCAGGGTGTCGACAATGTCTATGACCTGAATTTCAACGGCCTGGAGGGCGATGCCAAGGTGACCTATGGCGATGTGTTCCTGCAGGCCGAGCAGGAATATTCCCGCTTCAACTTCGAATATGCGAACACTGATCTTCTGTTCCAGCATTTCAAGGATGCCGAAGCCGAATGCCGCGCGCTGCTGGAAGCCGGTGCTCCCGGTGATTCCGACAACCAGCGCCTGCACAAATGCGTCTTCCCCGCCTATGACCAGTGCATCAAGGCCAGCCATGTCTTCAACCTGCTCGATGCGCGCGGCGTGATCTCCGTCACCGAGCGGCAAGGCTATATCCTGAAGGTGCGCGATCTGGCGAAGGCGTGCGGAGAGGCTTTCCTTCTGACCGAGGCAGGTGGCGCAGGACAGGCCGAGGCGGCCTGAGCATCGTTACGAATGGGCAAGAGTTGCACCGCCCTTGAACGGCGGTGCCTGCAAAGGGCTCTGCTTGTCTATTGTTTGCAACGCGCGCCTTATGCCGGAGGGGCGCTCGCCGGCTCCCGGTACCGCCTGGATCGTCAGGCAGGCGCTGAGCGCTATCATGTGCAGCAATGTCGTCGCGGTGGTCATGGTCGTCATTCCGGCGAAATCGGTTTCTCTGAAACATTGGTCGCCCTGACGCGCGATTTGGTTCATCGCCGTGTTTTGCGCTCAGTTGGCCGTTCACGGAGGACTTGTGGCCAAAAACTTCGTTGCGCCGTCGGACGGAAGGTGGGGGAAGGGTGACATTGCGTTGAGGAGTTGCTATTGCCGAGCCGCATCCAGTCTGAATCCAGAGACCCCCAATGCCCGACCTGCTTCTCGAACTCCGCTCTGAGGAAATCCCGGCCCGCATGCAGCGCAAGGCTGCCGGCGATCTGAAGAAGCTTGTGACCGATGGTCTGGTGGAAGCCGGTCTCACCTATGAGGCCGCCACGGAATACTGGACGCCGCGCCGCCTGGCGCTTGACATTCGTGGTGTCACGGCCCGCTCGCGCGACGTGCGCGAAGAGCGCAAGGGTCCGCGCACTGATGCTCCTGAAAAGGCAATCGAAGGCTTTCTCCGCGGCGCCGGGCTTTCCTCGATCGAGGAAGCCGAGGTCCAGACCGATCCGAAGAAGGGCGACTTCTACGTCGCCGTGATCGCGAAGAAGGGCCGTGCGGCCGAGGAAATCGTCGCCGAAATCATGCCGGGCATCATTCGCGGCTTTCCCTGGCCCAAATCCATGCGCTGGGGTGCGGCTTCGGCAAAGCCCGGCAGTCTGCGCTGGGTGCGTCCGCTGCAATCCATCCTGTGCACCTTCGGCCCTGAGACGGAAGAACCGGTTGTGGTCGATTTCGAGATCGACGGCATCCGGTCGGGCAATATCACCTATGGCCACCGCTTCCATGCGCCCGAGGCCATCGCCGTGCGCCGTTTCGAGGACTATTCCGAGAAACTTGAAGCCGCCCGCGTGGTCCTCGATCCCGACCGCCGCAAGCGCATCATCCTGGATGACGCGCGCAATCTGGCCTTTGCAAACGGCCTCGAGCTCGTGGAAGATGAGGGGCTTCTGGAAGAGGTTTCAGGCCTCGTCGAATGGCCCGTCGTGCTGCTCGGGGAATTCGAGGAAGACTATCTGTCGATCCCCCCGGAGGTGATCCGGCTGACGATCCGCGCCAACCAGAAATGCTTTGTCTGCCGCCCGCAGGGCGAGGCGGAAAAGCTCTCTAACCGTTTCGTCATCACGGCCAATATCGAGGCCACCGACGGCGGCAGGGAAATTGCCTATGGCAATGGCAAGGTGGTGCGCGCGCGCCTTTCGGATGCCCTGTATTTCTGGAAGACCGATCAGGCAGACCTGCCGGACCTTGGCAAGCTCTCGGCCTCGGCGCAAAAATTCGGTCTCGACCTCGCAAAACCGCTCGACCAGCGCATGGCGAGGCTCGACCATCTGGGCGTGACCTTCCACGCCAAGCTCGGCTCGCAAGGCGAGCGCGTGGCCCGCATTTCAGGTCTCGCCAAGGCGCTGGCGCCGATGGTCGGAGCCGATCCCCGGCTTGCCGAGCGGGCGGCGCACCTCGCCAAGGCCGACCTCCAGACCGAAGTGGTGGGTGAATTCCCCGAGCTTCAGGGCTTCATGGGCCGTAAATATGCAAGCCTGCAGGGCGAGCATCATGCTGTGGCAGCTGCCATCGAGGAGCATTACAAGCCGCAGGGTCCCAACGATGCGGTGCCGACCGAGCCGGTGGCAATCGCCGTGGCGCTCGCAGACAAGCTCGACATGCTGGCGGGGTTCTGGCGCATCGATGAAAAGCCCACGGGCTCGAAGGATCCCTATGCGCTGCGCCGTGCGGCTCTTGGCGTGATCCGCATCGTGATCGAGAACAAGGTCGCGCTCAGCCTGTCACGGTGGGCCGATGAGGACCTGCTGTCCTTCTTCCATGACCGGTTGAAAGTCTATCTGCGCGATCAGGGCGCGCGCTACGATCTGATCGATGCGGTGATTTCCTCGGATTCCGACGATCTTCTGTTGATCGTGAGCCGTGTCGATGCCTTGTCGGAGTTTCTTGCCACGACCGATGGCGAAAATCTTCTGGCCGGCACGAAGCGGGCCGCAAACATCGTTGCCGATGCGGAGAAGAAGGGCACGAAGATCGCAGCCGCAGTCGATGCAAAGCTGTTCGAAAGCGATGAGGAACGCGCTCTGTTCGACAGTCTGGAAGAAGCCGAGAACTTTGCCGGTCAGGCGATTGCCGCCAAGGATTTCGTCAAGGCCCTGTCCTACCTGTCGCAACTGCGCCAGCCCATCGATGCCTTCCTGGATGGCGTGATGGTCAATGCCGACGACCTGACGGTTCGCGCAAACCGTCTTGCATTGCTTGCCCGCATCCGTCATGCCACCGCGCAGGTGGCGGATTTCTCGCGTATCAGCGGCTGATTTCGAAATAGGTCCGGTTTTGCCGCATTGGCGGCAGGCCGGATGGACCGGCGAATATCACTGAACGCCGGATGGACCGGCCATTATCGCTGGACGCCGGCTGGCCGCATCGGCTTTTTGCCGGCGGTGTTCGCATCTTCGGCGACTTCCTTGTCATCCTTTTCCTTGCCCGATTTCGAACCGGTCTTGCTCGCGGCCTTGGGCTTGGCAGCCGGCATTTGCGCAAGGGCCGGCGTGCTGCTTTTCGTCACGACGCCCCCGCGAATGAGGGCCGGGAGAAAGGCGGGCAGGTGCCGGTGGCGCAACGAAATTGCTTCTGTAATCTCTCCTGGCCGTCCCCGGGCAAGGATCGAAGGTGTCATGTCGCTAGGCTGCGTTTCGTGGGCCGCAACGATCGAGGGCGCAAGTATCGCGTAGGGAAGGCCTTCTTCGGCCTGATTCCATTCCAGTTGCTGGATGGAAGTTTCATGAGCGGAAGCCTTGACCGTGACAAGCAGCAGCAAGGGAATGGCATGGTAAAATCGCGTCATTCCGGTGTTCCCTGATCCGGGTGATCGACCATTTTTCAGGGGCATGGCACGGTCGTTATGACCTCTAGCTTAACACCCAAGGCCTTAACAAATGGGTGACGCGGCTAATCGGATTGCAGGGAATTTGCCTGTTAAGGTGCCCATTGGGTGTGTTTTGCCGCCGAATTCGGGCAGCGGGGGATTTTTGCGCTCTTTCGCGGCTTCTTGAAGCTTGCTCTCACGCGCGGTGCGCGATAGGCAACATGCGCGAATTGTGAGGATATTCCCTTGGCTGAAATCCTGCCGGAGAGCGATGCCCTGCCGCGCGCCGTCGCACTTCTCGATGCGGGCGCTGTGGTGGCCATGCCGACGGAGACTGTCTATGGGCTCGCCGCCGATGCGACGAATGGCGAAGCCGTCGCCCGGATTTACGAAACCAAGGGCCGGCCTCGCTTCAACCCGCTGATCGCCCATGTCTGCGACATGGCAATGGCCGAGCGTTTTGCCGAGTTCAACGCCCTCGCACGCCGTCTTGCCGAGGCCTTCTGGCCGGGACCCCTGACCATGGTGCTGCCGCAAAAACCGCAATCGGGTGTCAGCCCCCTTGTAACGGCGGGCCTCGACACCATTGCGCTTCGCTGGCCGCGCGGTTTCTGCGCAAGGGCCATCGCTGAGCTTGGCCGTCCGGTGGCAGCGCCCAGCGCCAATTCCTCCGGTCGGGTGAGCACGACGACCGCTGAGGCCGTCGATGCCGATCTTGGTTCACGCATCGAGCTGATCGTCGATGCGGGTGCAACGCCGGTGGGCGTGGAATCCACAATCGTGAAGGTTGACGGGAATGGGTTGACCCTTTTGCGCCCGGGTGGCGTGGCGGCCGAGGATATAGAGGCCGCAGCAGGTGTCCGGCTGACGCGCGGCGCAAAATCCATCGAAGCGCCGGGCATGCTGGCCTCCCATTATGCGCCGAACGCCAATCTGCGCCTGAATGCGGGTGAGGTGGCGGCGGGGGAGGCGTTGCTCGCCTTTGGTCCCAGGCGCATTTCAGGCGCTGAAAAGGCAGTCGCTATGCGCAATCTTTCCGAAACGGGGGACCTGCGTGAAGCCGCTGCCAATCTTTTCTCCCATCTCTTGGAGCTCGATCGCTCCGGGGCTGGAACCATCGCCGCCGAACCCGTTCCAGAGAGTGGATTGGGTGAAGCAATCAACGACCGCCTGGCGCGTGCCGCCGCGCCCCGTGATAGCTGAACCGAGGCCGAACCTGCCATGACCATAGACCCCACAGTGCTTGACCGTTTTGTCGCGATCGTCGGGGAGCGTCATGCCCTGCGCGATGCAAATGAGATCGAGCCCTATGTCATGGAGCCACGCGGCCTTTATGGCGGCGCCACGAAACTCGTCCTGCGCCCGGGCTCCGTCGAGGAGATCAGCCGCATCATGCAACTGGCCAACGAGACGCGAACGGAAATCGTCCCGCAGGGAGGCAATACAGGCCTCGTGGGCGGCCAGATGCCCGATCGCGGCGGAAACCAGATCGTCCTGTCCCTGTCGCGCCTGAACCGCATTCGGGAGATCGATGTCGCTTCCAACACCGCGACGGTCGAGGCGGGCGTCGTGCTGCAGGTTCTGCAGGAGGCGGTGGCCGGGAAGGACCGGCTGTTTCCCTTGTCGCTGGGCTCCCAGGGGTCTTGCCAGATCGGCGGAAATCTCTCTTCCAACGCCGGCGGGGTGGGCGCTCTGGCCTATGGCACGGCGCGCGATCTTTGCCTTGGCGTTGAGGTCGTCTTGCCGACTGGCGAGGTGCTCGATGACCTGCGCAAGCTCAAGAAGGACAATACAGGCTACGAGCTGAAGGACCTTTTCGTCGGTGGCGAGGGTACGCTGGGCATCATCACGGCGGCTGTCGTGAAGCTCTTTCCCATGCCCAAGGGGCGGGAACTGGCGTGGGCGGCGCTGCCTTCTCCGGAAGATGCACTGCGCTTCTTCGAAATGGCCAATGAAAAGGCGGGTTCGGCGCTGACCGCTTTCGAACTAATCGAACGGACACCGCTCGCCTTTGCGCTCAAGCATATTCCCGGTGCGGTCGATCCGCTGTCGGAAGAGCACCCCTGGTATGTGATGGTCGAGATTTCCTCCAGCCGCTCCGACGATGACGCCAAGATGCTGATGGAAGAAATCCTGACCGTGGCCTTCGAGGAAGGCTTGGTCACAGATGCGGCAATCGCGCAGAACGAGGCCCAGAGCGCGACCTTCCGCCATCTGCGTGAATCCCTTTCGGAGGCACAACGACCTGAAGGCGGCTCGATCAAGCACGATATCTCGGTTCCCGTCGCCCGGATTCCGGAGTTTCTCGAACTTGCTGGCAAGGCAGTCCAGGGCGTATCTCCGGGCGCCCGTGTTGCTTGTTTCGGTCATATGGGCGACGGCAATCTGCACTACAATGTTTCTCAGCCCGAAGGGGCCGACAAGGAAGAGTATCTGAAGCTCTACCGCCCGATGAATGAGGCAGTCCACGCCATCGTGCGCGAACTGGGCGGCTCGTTCTCCGCCGAGCACGGGATCGGCACGCTAAAGCGCGACGAACTGCTTGCAACCCAGTCCGGGATCGCCACCGATCTGATGCGCCGGATCAAGAAGGCATTCGATCCTGCCGGCATTCTGAACCCGGGCAAGGTCATCTGACCCGCGGATAAACGCATATGCAGCCAGCGGCCGGTGCGGTTGACGTGCCGGCCTTTTTATTAGCCGACATTTACGCTTTGACGACGCTTCTTGCCAACTCGTTACACCTGGTTGCAAATCGCTAACCACTTGGATGATCAGCAAAATTTAACCGACTTTCTAAGCCCGGCGGTAACAAGCCCGCGCTAGGGTAGCTCCCATAACGAGGCCGAAAACGGCCCGAGGGAGACCGGAACACCGGCTCTCAGGAGTGACAGGAAGGCTTAACAATGACGATTGGGCTCAAACCAGTCTGGGCGGGACGCGCGATGCGCCTCGACCCGCTTCGTCTCCCGCAGGCGGTCAACTATGCTTCGCTGGACGATTTTGGTGAGGTGAACTTCACGATCGATGCGCGTGGCGTGCGCATGCGCCGCGTTTTGAATCGCAGCGGCCTGCCGGTGACATTTGCGCTTCCGCCGCGGGCTTTTCGCGGCATTGCGGCGCGGGCCATCGAGGATGAGTTCGGTGAGGTGACGGTGACGCTGGAACTGCATCACGTCGATCCGATGCTGTGCGTGCCTCTGCTGGTGGCGGATGACCTCGACGATGTTGCCGCTGACTGGCGCGCCTGGTCCGAGGCCTATCATCTGCCGATGTTGATGATCGAGGCGGATGGCATTGCCTATCCGTTGGAGGACACGATTGGCGAAGTGAAGGCCGCTGCGCCGCACGATCGCCGTCAGGGCCGCCCCGGCCGGACCCGTCGTCCGCGCTTTCTGGCGCGTCGCAAATGCGGCAGCCTTGGTGTGAGGGTGATGATCGAGGGCGAGGAAATCATTGCGCGGGGCTAAGCATTTTGCAGCCGGGCGATAGCCCGGCGTCGCATAAATGCGATGAGAAGACCCAGTTTTGCAGCCGGGCGGCAGCCCGGCGTTGCATAAATGCGGTGCGTGCGCCCTCGCTTGGAGGCTCAGAATTGCGGGCTTATGACCGCCCAGACACCGCCACCGATCAGCCCGAGAAAGATCAGCCATCCGACGACGTTGTTGGATCTGAAAAGCACAAGGCACTGATCGGGGTTGTCGATGTCGAGAACCCGGATCTGGCGGGCCATATGCGCACCGGCGGCAACGAGGCCGGCAAGTGCCGGCATAGGCACTTCGGCGAGTGCGAAGGCGACGGCGAAGAAAAGCAATGCCCCGCCGTAAAGGGCAATCAGCCATTGCTTGGTGCGGCTGCCGAACAGCCGGGCCGTCGAACGCACGCCCACCAGCGCATCGTCCTCCTTGTCCTGATGGGCGTAGATCGTGTCATAGCCGATCACCCACAGGATGGACCCGCAATAAAGAAGCAGCGGCGACAATGTGAGCTCGCCGAAATGGGTGGCCCAACCCATCAGCGCACCCCACGAGAAGGCGAGGCCGAGAACGAATTGCGGCCAGTCGGTAAGGCGCTTGGCAAAGGGGTAGAAGGCGACGATCGCCAGCGATCCGAGGCCGAGCGCTATCGCGAATGCATTGAACTGGATGAGCACCAGCAGGCCGGCCAGCGCCTGCGCGACAAGAAAGCCCCACGCCTGCCCGCGCGATACCTGTCCCGAGGGCAGGGGGCGCGAACGCGTGCGTTCCACCGCTGCGTCGATCTTCTCGTCGACGATGTCGTTATAGGTGCAGCCGGCGCCGCGCATGGCCACCGCGCCGATGAAGAACAGGAAGAGGTGCCAGACGGAGGGCATGACCGACAGAATGTCGGCGCCAGGCCTGGCATGTGCCGAGGCGGCAAGCGCCGTCGACCACCAGCACGGCCACAGGAGCAACTGCCAGCCTATGGGGCGATCCCACCGTGCAAGCTGCGCATAGGGCCACACGGCGCGCGGCAGGATGCGATAGACCCAATGGCCGGAAGGCGCATCGTGAACGCGGCCGCGGCCTTGGCGGGACTGGATCTGTTCCATAAGACGCCTTTCCTGTCCGTGCACTTACCGTGCAGGGAGTGGCAAGGCGCGCGCCTCGCGTCAAGCTTTTCTCCGCAATTGCCCGTTTCGGACCGCGATAGGGAGGCAGAACGGGGGAAGTTGCGCCGCGCATCTTGACCTAGCGCCCGTTCGGCCATAGCCGGAAGCGACATCGAACCAGCAGGGATTTCAGAGCATGAAGGTTCTTCTCATCGGATCGGGTGGCCGCGAGCACGCGCTGGCCTGGAAACTGGCCGCTTCTCCGGTGTTGACCAAGCTCTATGCCGCGCCGGGCAATCCGGGCATCGCGGCCGAGGCTGAATGTGTTGCGCTCGACGTCGCAGATCATGCGGCTGTCATTGGGTTCTGCAGCGAAAAGGCGATAGAGCTGGTTGTCGTGGGGCCTGAGGCTCCGCTGGTGGATGGCCTTGCCGATGCGCTGGCCAAGGCCGGCATTCGGGTTTTCGGGCCGAGTGCTGCTGCTGCCCGGCTCGAAGGCTCCAAAAGCTTTACGAAAGACCTGTGCGACCGTTACGCGATCCCCACCGCAGCCTATGGCCGCTTTGAAAATGCGCTGGCCGCCAGGGAATATATCCGCGACCATGGCGCTCCCATCGTCATCAAGGCGGACGGGCTTGCCGCGGGCAAGGGCGTCACTGTTGCAATGACCGAGGATGAAGCGCTCAACGCCGTGGATGCCTGTTTCGACGGCAGCTTCGGCGAGGCCGGTGCTTCCGTGGTCATCGAAGAATTTCTGGAAGGCGAGGAGGCGAGCTTCTTCTGTCTGTGCGACGGCAAGACCGCGCTTCCCTTCGGCACGGCGCAGGACCATAAGCGTGTCGGTGAGGGCGATACCGGCCCCAACACCGGCGGAATGGGAGCTTATTCGCCGGCGCCGGTCCTGACGGACGCGCTTGTCGAGCGCGTGATGCGCGAGATTGTCGAACCCACCATGAAGGGCATGGCTGAAATGGGTGCGCCTTTCGTGGGTGTACTTTACGCGGGCCTGATGCTGACGGCCGACGGCCCCAAGCTTATCGAATACAATGTCCGGTTCGGCGATCCCGAATGCCAGGTGCTCATGCCCCGGCTGAAGGAGGATTTGCTTCTGTTGATGAATGCCGCTGTCGATGGCCAGCTTGGCCATATGTCGGCCCGCTGGCGCGACGAAACCGCATTGACCGTGGTGCTGGCGGCAGAAGGCTATCCGGCTAGCCCGACAAAAGGCACGGTCATTCGCGGGGTCGACGCGGCAGCCGAGGAAGACGACGTGGTGATCTTCCATGCCGGAACGGCCCTTAAGGATGGCGCGCTCGTGGCAAATGGCGGGCGCGTTCTCAATGTCACGGCGCTGGGCAAGACGGTAAGCGAGGCGCAGAAGCGCGCCTATGCTGCCGTCGACCGCATCGACTGGCCGCAGGGCTTTTGCCGCCGCGATATCGGCTGGCGTGCAATCGAGCGCGAGGAGTAGGCGCTCCATTGCGCCGTTTTCCGCATTTATGCGGGGCGTCAGCCGGCGACACTTGGTTGCAAAATGCTCCAGCTATCTTCGGGCTCGAGGCTCAGGAAGCCAGCCTTGGGGATGATGGCATGGCATCCATGCACGCGCAGAAAAACGAGAGGCGTTACCGCCGGTTTGCGGCGTTGCCATATGGGCGGTGAGCTCAACTCAGCTGTTCCCGCGGTTTCTCTATCTAATCCCCAGCCTTGTCCCCGAGCCGCTTGCGCCGCCTCTGGAGTTCTTCTCTCGGAGCGCGCGCAATGAGGATGCTGCACGATGGGTCACAGCCCGGCGGTCTTTCCCGCCCTCACCAAACCCGCAAAATTTGAATTGACGTTTACGTAAAAAGAAAATAGCGGATCAGACCTTAGCATGGTGGCGAGCGGGGTGCTTTGCCGCTAATTTGCCGCCGTTCTCAGGAGGAATGCACCATGTATCAGGCTCCCATCGATGAAATCGCCTTCACCTTAAAGCATGTGACGGGCTTTGCCGCAGATCTTGAGGCAGGGCTTTTTGGCGATCTCTCGGAAGACCTGGTGGATGCGATTGTAACGGAAGCTGGCCGTTTCACGGCTGAGGAAATCGTGCCTTTGGCCCGCATCGGCGACCAGAAGGGCGCCGTGCTCAAGGATGGTGCGGTCACCACGCCGCCAGGCTGGGCTGATCTTTACCGCCGCTGGTGCGAAGGCGGCTGGAACGGGCTGACGGGTCCCGAGGCCTTTGGCGGTCAGGGTCTGCCGACCCTGCTTTCGGTTGCAGCCTTTGAAATGTGGAATTCGGGCTCCATGGGTTTCGCCATCGGCCCCACGCTGACCGTTGGCGCCATCGAGGCGCTTGAGCGTCACGCGACCCCACAGCTGCAGCAGAAATATCTCGAAAAGCTCGTTTCCGGCGAATGGATGGGAACGATGAACCTGACCGAGCCACAGGCCGGTTCGGACCTGAATGCATTGAAGGCGCGCGCCGAGCCCGCAGGCGATGGAACCTATCGCATCTTCGGCCAGAAGATATTCATTACCTATGGCGAGCACGATTTCACCGACAACATCGTGCATCTGGTTCTGGCGCGGCTGCCGGATGCTCCGGCGGGAACGAAAGGCATCTCTCTCTTTTTGGTGCCGAAGTTCTTCGTCAATGAAGACGGTTCATTGGGAGATCGCAATGACGTGTTCTGCGCCTCCATCGAGCATAAGCTTGGCATCCACGCCTCTCCCACATGCACCATGATCTATGGCGACGGGAAATTCGGCGATACGCCCGGCGCGGTGGGCTGGCTGATCGGCGAGGAAAACCGTGGCCTCGCCTGCATGTTCACGATGATGAACAATGCCCGCCTCGCGGTCGGAATGCAGGGTGTCGGCATCGCAGAGGCCGCAATGCAAAAGGCGATCGCCTATGCTGCCGAGCGCCGCCAGGGCCGTGCGCCCGGTTGGTCCGGCGAAGGCATGAGCCCGATCATCGGGCACCCCGATGTCCAGCGAATGCTTCTGACGATGAAGGCTGAGACCCAGATGGCGCGCGCCATCACCTATTGCTGTGCCCATGCGCTGGATCGCGCGCGGATCGACGAAGGTGAGGAAGCCAAGGCCTGGCAGGCTCGCGCCGACATCTTGACCCCGATGGCGAAGGCGTTCTCCACCGATGTGGGCGTGGATGTGGCTTCGCTCGGCGTGCAGGTGCATGGAGGCATGGGGTTTGTCGAGGAAACGGGCGCTGCCGTTTTCTATCGCGATGCCCGCATCGCCCCCATTTATGAAGGCACGAACGGCATTCAGGCCATTGACCTCGTCGCCCGAAAGCTCACGCTGGGCGGTGGCGAGGCGATTGCCCGTTTTCTTGCCGGCTTGCGCGAAGATCACAAGACTGTCGAAGCGGCATCGGGCCTTGGCGCCACGGCCAGGAAACTCGCCGCCGCGCTCGACGATCTCGATGCGGCAACGGCTTTCCTCATCGAAGCGGTGAAGTCCGGCGACATGGCGACAGCGCAGTCGGGCGCAACGCCTTATCTGCGTCTCTTCTCGCTGGTTATCGGGGTGGCCTTCAACGCGAGGGCGGTGGCTGCAAGCGGCGACGAGGCGCAAGGAGTGCTGGTTCGCTTCATGGCCGAGAACCTGCTTTGCGAGACCGGCGGGTTGAAGGATCGTGTCCTGAACGGCGCCGGCAGCATCGAGGCTGCGGCCGAACGGCTTCTCCGGCTCTAAAAGACTTTTGCAGTCGGGTGGCATCGCCTAAAGCCCGCACAAACGCGGAAGAACAAAAGATGGAGCGGTTCGGCAGTTGCTCGAAACACTGAACCGCTCTGAAATTGTTTCAACGGGAGGGAGGACCCGTCCATGAGCGAACATGTTCTGGTGGAGCGCAGCGGTCCGCTCCAGGTGATCCGGCTCAACCGGCCGGAAAAGAAGAACGCGATAACGCGGGCCATGTATCTGGACATGAAGGCCGCGCTCGAGGAGGGCGATGCGGACGAAAGCGTGCGCTGCCACGTCATGCTGGGCAGTCCGGGCGCTTTTTCGGCGGGCAACGATCTTGCCGACTTTCTGGCCGTCGCCACGGGCGGTGAGGGTGGACAGGAAGTCTACGACTTTCTTCTGACGCTCGCATCCTGCCGAAAGCCGCTGGTCTCCGGCGCCGATGGCATCGCGGTGGGCATCGGAACCACCATTCATCTGCATTGCGACCTGACGCTTGCCACGCCACGAACCGTCTTTTCCACGCCTTTCGTGGACTTAGGGCTGGTTCCGGAGGCGGCATCGAGCCTGCTCGCGCCGATGGTCATCGGCCATCAGCGGGCCTTCGCGCTTCTCGCATTGGGCGAGGGGCTGCCAGCCCAGGAGGCCAAGGCGATGGGGCTTATTCATGGAGTGGTGGAGCCGGCCGAGCTGGAGGGCGAGGTTTTCGGCCTTGCCGACCGTCTTGCCGCCAAGCCCCCCGAGGCTTTGCGCATCGCGCGCGATCTCATTCGCGGGCCTCGCGAGCATGTTCTCGCGCGCATTCGCGAGGAAGCCGTTCACTTCATGGAGCGGCTGAAATCCGAGGAAGCCCGCTCGGCATTCATGGCTTTCATGAGCCGGAAATAGAGCTTCCGCAGTCAGGGGATCGCCCGACACTTGCGTAAATGCGGGAAACCGTGTGGCGTCCTGTACAAAATCTCGACGCTCCCCGGTTTCCCAAAACCCTGCGGTTCCCAAAGCCCTGCGGTTCAGGGATAAAGCCGGGTCGTTTCCCACGCGCCGTTTTCGCCGCGGTTGAACACCAGGCGGTCATGCAGCCGGAACGGACGGTCGTGCCAGAATTCGATCGTTTGCGGCAGAATGCGGAAGCCCGACCAGTGGGAGGGGCGCGGAATGGAGCCGACCGCGAATTTGGCGGTGTACTCGGCCACCGCCTTTTCAAGCGCAAACCGGCTTTCAAGCGGGCGGGACTGTTTCGAGGCCCATGCGCCGATGCGGCTGCCGCGCGGGCGGCTGTCGTAATAGGCATCGGCTTCCGCGTCGCTCACCTGTTCCACGGGGCCACGCACGCGCACCTGCCTGCGCAGGCTCTTCCAGTGAAAACACATGGCGGCCTTGCCGGCACTCAGAATCTCCTGTCCCTTGGCGCTTTCGAAATTCGTGTAGAACACGAAGCCGCGCTCATCGAACCCCTTGAGAAGAACCATGCGCACATTGGGCATGCCATCCGGGTCGACCGTCGCGACCGCCACCGCATTGGGGTCGTTCGGCTCGGATTGCTTGGCGTCTTCGAGCCATTCCGCAAAAAGCCTGAAAGGTTCATCGCGCTGCGTGAAGTCACCGGATTTTAACGTTTCATCAATCATCATGCATGCCTGACGTATCGAGTTTCACGGGGAGAATGCCGATTGCGGGCGGCAAAGCAAGCACCAGTTGGGGGCATGGTCTCGTCCAGCCGTACCCCTCTGCTTGTTTCGGTTCTCGCGACGCTGCCCTTTCTTGCGGCCTGTAGCGTGTCGGCCATCGTTCCAGGTCAGAAGGAAATCGACCGCACCGCCGTCACAGGCTCCATTCCAGAAGATGTGACATCGCTACCGCGACCTGGACCTGCTTCCGGCGGGGATGAGGAGGCGCTGGCCGTGGCCCTTGGAGGGCAGCTTGCCGCTGGCAGTCTGTCGACACCTTTCCCCTGGCAATCGGTGGATGGAGAAAGGCGCGGCACCGTGACATTCCTTGCCGGTGAGGGAGAAGACGGTTGCCGCGGCTTGATAACCACGCGCGAAAGCTTTGACGGGGTCGCTCTCTACCGCGGACGGCTATGTCTTGACGATCACGCAGGCTGGCAGGTCCGTTCCTTCGAACCTTTCGATGGATGAGGGCTGCGCGGGCTGGAATTTCTTCCTAACCGACCGCATATAGTGGACAACGAACCCCATTCACCGGCGTTTTGCCTTATAGTGCGAACGATCAGCGATAGAGCAGCACATGCGTGATCCTTACGACATTCTGAGCGTGGCGAAAAACGCCTCCGCCAAGGACATAAAGTCGGCCTACCGCAAGTTGGCCAAGAAATACCATCCGGACCATCGGCCAGACGATCCGAAGGCCAAGGAGCATTTCGCCGAAGTCAATCAGGCCTATGAAATTCTTGGCGACGAAACCAAGAAGGCGGCTTTCGACCGCGGTGAGATAGACGCCGAGGGCAAGCCGCGATTCCAGGGCTTCGAAGGGGCCGGTGGCGATCCCTTTGCGGGATTTCGCCGGGCGAGCCGGGCTGGAGGCCGTCCCGGTGGTCATCCCGGTGACGCGCAGCATTTCGAATTCCGCAGCGGCGGGCCCGATGGGGCCGGTTTCAGTGGTGCCGACATCTTCAACGAATTGTTCGGAAATGCGTTTTCGCAAGGCGGTCGCGCGCGTCAGGCGGGGCGCGGCGGAGGCCGGCCCGCTGGCATGGGCGATCTGAACGCCACGCTCGACATCGACATCGAGGATGTGGCCAGGGCCGCCAAGGTCACTGCGGTTTTCCCCGGCGGGCGGCGGATTGCTGTGAAGCTGCCGCATTTCGTGGAAGACGGGCAGGTGATCCGCCTCAAGGGGCAGGGCGAGGAGACGCCCTTCGGCGAGCGCGGCGATGCGCTGGTGACCCTGCGTTTCCGCAAGCATCCCCGCTACCGCGTCGAAGGCCGCGATCTTCACGTGGATCTTCCCGTCAGTCTGCGTGATGCCGTATTGGGCGCGAAGGTCCCGGTCGAGACCCCGACGGGCAAGCTCGCGCTGAGCGTTCCTGCCTGGACGAATTCCGGTCGAACGCTGCGCATTAAAGGGCGCGGCCTGCCGAAGAAGGGGGAGGGGCATGGCGACCTTTATGCCCATGTGCAGATCATGTTGCCTGAAGGGGGAGATCCTGCTCTGGAGGCTTTGTTCCGCCAATCCGCTTGATGCCGCCGCGGGGCTGTGCGATAGGGCTTGCCGTCCGTGGCGGTGTGCCGTGGTGGGAATCACCTGCCTTAGCCGACACCGGATATAAGGCTGATGGCTGCTGCGTCTCCTGGAATGGGGCCGGCATGCCGCAAACAGAATTCGGAGAACCATTCCATGGCAAATGGCAATGGCCTGATGGCCGGTAAGCGCGGGCTCATTCTGGGGGTCGCCAACAATCGCTCGATCGCCTGGGGCATCGCGAAGGCCTGTGCGGCCCAGGGAGCGGAACTGGCTCTGACATATCAGGGCGATGCACTCAAGAAGCGTGTCGAGCCTCTGGCCGAGGAATTGGGCGCGATTGTCGCCGGCCATTGCGACGTGACCGACCTCGAAAGCGTCGACGCCGTCTTCGAGACGCTTCGTCAGAAGTGGGGCCGTCTCGATTTCCTGGTTCACGCCGTTGCCTTTTCCGACAAGGACGAGCTGACGGGCCGCTATGTCGAGACGAGCCGCGAAAATTTCCTGCGCAGCATGGACATTTCCGTCTATTCGCTGACGGCGGTGGCCAAGCGTGCCGAACCCCTGATGACCGAAGGCGGTTCCATCGTCACGCTCACCTATTACGGCGCAGAAAAGGTCATGCCGCATTACAATGTGATGGGTGTGGCCAAGGCGGCGCTTGAAGCGAGCGTGCGCTATCTCGCGGTCGATCTTGGCAGCAACAACATTCGTGTCAACGCCATTTCGGCGGGGCCGATCAAGACGCTGGCCGCCTCCGGCATCGGCGATTTCCGCTACATCCTGCGCTGGAACGAATACAACTCGCCGCTCAAGCGCGTCGTGACCATCGATGAGGTGGGCGATTCGGCTCTTTATCTTCTGTCGAACCTGTCGCGCGGTGTTACGGGCGAGGTTCTCCATGTGGATTCAGGCTACCACGTCGTGGGCATGAAGGCGGTCGATGCGCCCGATATTTCGGTGGTCAACGACTAAATGCCCGATCTCAGACCGCCGCTGCTTTACGTCATCCGCCATGGACAGACCGACTGGAATGTCGAGGAACGACTGCAGGGGCAGGCCGATACCGATATCAACGCCGTCGGACAGAAGCAGGCCGATGGAAATGGCATTCGCCTTGCCGAACTGATCGGCGAGGCAAAGGCATTCCGTTTTGTCTCAAGCCCGCTGCGCCGCACCCGTGAGACCATGGAGCGCGTTCGCACGGGGCTTGGCCTTCCGCCGCAGGATTATCAGCTCGATCCGCGCTTGAAGGAGCTGAATTTCGGCGAATGGGAAGGCTTCACCTATGCGGAGCTGGAGCGGGAACATCCCGGCGCCACCAAGGCGCGGGCGCTGGATAAATGGGGTTTTGTCCCACCGGGCGAAACGGCCGAGAGCTATGCCATGCTTGCCATGCGCATCAGGCCCTGGCTTGAGGACGTGCGCGAACCAACGGTTTGCGTCACCCATGGGGGCGTTATCCGCGCTCTTCTGTTTCTGACGGGACAGGTTGAGCCGGAAGAAGCGGCGACAGTTCCGATCCCGCAGGATCGCATCCTGCGGTTCGAAAACGGCAATGTGGGCTGGATCTAGAGCATTTTGCAGTCAGGTGGAATCACATAGCGTCTGCATAAATGCGGAAAAACAAAGAAATAGATTGGTTCAGGGTTTCCGCGAAACGGTGAACCGATCCAGCCTGATACGCTGCAGGTGTTGGTAGATCGCATGGAAAAGCCTGCCTTTTTGAGGCAGGCTTTTGTTTTGAGATGGGACGAAAACCTTATTCCGGCAGAACCATATCGGTGATCTGCTTCACGCCCTTGTCGCCTTCGCGATAGGCAAGCACCACTTCCATGCCGGGTTGGATGACCGAAATGTCCATTTCGGAGGGCAGCTTGTAGGTCTGGCCGTTCTCCAGGGTGATGGTCAGATTGTCCTCATCGACCTTCGTAACTTTCCCCTCGGCATCAGCCGCTAACGCGGGGAGGGCAAACATGAACAAGGCGAACGCCGCAGCAGGAATGCGCATCCAAATCCTCTTTCTGCCTCTGTTTCGGTGCCTGCGCGACCGAAGTGTTGACTTTGCTCTCAAATAAAACAGTTCAAATGTGTCAAAACTGGCGCGGTAAGCAAGCGTGGAGCCCGGAATTCTGTCTGATTTCAACACTTGCCGGCTTATAACTCTTCTACGGCAATTCTGCGACATGGGTGTTTCCCACAGGCGGTAAAATGCTCTAGAAGCGGAGCGACCGGCCCGGGGGCTAGCCCAGCGGTCCGCACAGTCCTGCCGCATGAGAGTTTCCATCGATGTCGCACAACACTTTCGGCCATCTATTCCGCGTCACCACCTGGGGCGAAAGCCATGGACCGGCCATCGGCTGCGTGATTGACGGCTGCCCGCCTGGCATTCGCTTCACCGTTGCGGAAATTCAGGTCGAGCTCGACAAGCGCCGTCCCGGCCAGTCCCGCTTCGTCACCCAGCGCCGCGAACCCGATGCCGTAAAGGTGCTCTCCGGCGTTTTGCCCGAGGAGGACGGCGAAACGCTGATCACCACTGGCACGCCGATCTCCATGATGATCGAGAATGTGGATCAACGGTCGAAGGACTACAGCGAGATCGCCCGCCGGTTTCGTCCAGGCCACGCCGATTTCACCTATGAGACCAAATATGGTCTCAGAGACTATCGCGGCGGTGGTCGTTCTTCGGCGCGCGAGACCGCGACCCGCGTCGCCGCCGGTGCTCTTGCGCGCAAGGTCGTGCCGGGCCTGAAGGTTCGTGGCGCGCTCGTCTCCATGGGTGTCAAGGATATCGACCGCGCCAATTGGGATTGGGATTTCATCGGTCATGAGGAAAACCCCTTCTTCACGCCGGACCCGAAATCCGTGGCGGTATTCACCGATTATCTGGATGGTATCCGCAAGGCGGGTTCGTCCGTGGGCGCGGTGATCGAGGTGGTGGCGGAGGGGGTTCCCGCAGGCCTCGGTGCGCCGCTCTATGCCAAGCTCGATCAGGACATCTGTTCAAACCTGATGTCGATCAATGCCGTTAAGGGGGTTGAGATCGGCAATGGCTTTGAGGCGGCCCGCATCACCGGCGAGGAGAATGCCGACGAGATGCGCATGGGCAATGACGGCCGCCCGCGTTTTCTAAGCAACAATGCCGGCGGCATCCTGGGGGGGATCTCCACCGGAGAGCCGGTTATTGCCCGTTTCGCGGTCAAGCCGACCTCTTCCATCCTCACGCCGCGCCAGAGTGTGGACAAGGATGGCAAGGATGTCGATGTCATGACCAAGGGTCGGCATGACCCCTGTGTGGGTATACGTGCCGTGCCCATTGGCGAAGCGATGATGGCCTGCGCCATCGCCGACCACTATCTGCGCCATCGCGGCCAGACCGGACAAGGCTGAGTGATTTTTTGAAAGGGGCGGCCGGCTGGGCGCTCCCTGTGACGAGAACGGAACGGTCTGACCCATGCCCTACGATCAAAAGAAAGTCGTTGAAGCCCTGCGCGCCTTCGAGCGCGGCGAGATCGTCGTCGTCATGGACGATGACGGTCGCGAGAACGAAGGCGACCTGATCGTCGCTGCGGTTCACTGTACGGCAGAGAAGATGGCTTTCATCGTGCGTCATACTTCGGGCATCGTTTGTGCGCCTATGCCGCGCGAAGAGGCCCGGCGGCTCAATCTGGCGCCGATGGTTGCAGAAAACGATGCGCCCCATTCCACGGCCTTCACCGTGACCGTCGATTTCAAGCATGGTACCACCACCGGCATTTCCGCCGATGATCGCACACTCACCGTGCGCAATCTGGCAAATCCCAATGTCGGGCCTTCGGATTTCGTGCGTCCCGGCCACATCTTCCCGCTGGTCGCAAGGGAAGGCGGGGTGCTGATGCGCTCCGGACATACCGAGGCTGCCGTCGATCTGTGCAAGCTTGCCGGTTTGCCGCCCATCGGGGTGATCTGCGAGCTGGTCAATGATGACGGCACGGTGATGCGCGGTCCGCAGGTTTCGGATTTCGCGCAGAAGAATGGTTTGAAGCAAGTGTCCGTCGCCGATCTGATCGCCTATCGCCAGCGTCAGGAAACGCTTGTTGAACGGGTGGCGAGCTTCGACGTGGAAACGGTTTGCGGTCCGGCAAAAGCCTATGCCTACAAGCTGCCCTGGGAGGCGATGCAGCATCTTGCCATCGTCTTCGGCGACATACGTGACGGGTCGGAAATCCCTGTTAGGCTCCATACGGAAGACGTGGTTTCCGATGTGTTCGGCAAGGAAGCGCGCCTGCGCGAGGCCATGGATCGCATGACGGGGCTGGGCCGGGGTGTGCTGGTTTATCTGCGCGAGGGGTCCATTGGCGTTGCGCATCAGGATCGCCGCCGCACCGCCGGCGAGGGCAGGGAAGAGCACGAGGAAGCCCTGCGCCGGGAAAGCGAATGGCGCGAAATCGGCCTGGGTGCGCAGATTCTCAAGGATCTCGGCATTTCGTCCATACGCCTCATGGCATCGCGCGAGCGGCACTATGTGGGCCTTGAAGGCTTCGGCATCGCTATCGCCTCGACAGATATCGTCTGATCGGTTTTCGCCAGCAAGCATTAAGCGGAGAGGCGGGGCCCGGTTTCCCGGAACCCGCAGGCTTGCCATCTGTCATTCAGCGGGCTGGGCAATGGGCGCGGAAGCATCGGGGCTCCGTGCGCCCGAGAGGCTGCTCTGGCCGAGCAGGACCGTCAGGAAGGAGGCGGTTCCCGCTATCACCGAGACCCAGAACCCGTTGCGGGGTCCGTAGACGTCGACGACCCAGCCGGCGACGAATGCGCCGAGTGCCATGCCGATGCCGATGCCGGTCATCACCCAAGTGATGCCTTCCGTCAGCATGGCCTCCGGAACGCGTCGCTCAATGAGACCGAAGGCAGTGATGAAGGTTGGTGAGACCGCCATGCCGCTGATGAATACGGTGACTGCAAGAAGTGCCACCGTGTCTGCAAAAAGTAGCGGTACAGTGGTTAGCGCGATCACGGCGACAGCGATGGCGAACTGACGCTGCAGCGGCATCTTCAGGTTCAGTGCTCCAACGATGATGCCGATCACAAATGAGCCGACGGCGTAGACGCCGATCACCAGGCTTGCCGCACCCGGTTGACCGAGCTCCTTGGTAATCGCTACAGCGCTCACTTCTGCGGTGGCAAAGATGGAGCCGACGAAGACAAGCGCAACAGTGATGATCTGTACAGGCCGCAGGCGAATTGCCGATATCGTCCTGCCACCTTCGAACGGACGCACACGGGGTTCGGTCGAACGCTGCAGCACGAAGGCGGCGATGCCTACTGCAAGGAACAGCGTACTCGCCAACATGCCTGCCTCGGGAAAAAGAGCGACGCTCAAGCCGACGGAAAGCGATGCGCCTGCGATGTAGACGAGTTCATCGGCGACCGATTCGAAAGCAAAGGCGGTGTTAAGCTCGGGCCGGTCGCGGAAAATCTCGCTCCAGCGTGCGCGAACCATGGCGGGTATGCTCGGCATTGTCGCAGCGAGCAAGGCCGAAAAGAACATCGTCCAGGCAGGCCAGTCTTGATTGGCGGCCAGGATGAGCGTGAGGAAGGCGGCTACCGAAACGACGCTGGTGGGCACCAACAGAGCGGTTTGACCGTGTCTGTCGACCAGCCGCGAGATCTGTGGCGCCACAAAGGCATTGGTAAGGGCGAAGGTGGCTGAGACGGCGCCCGCAAGCCAGTATTCGCCATGGGTTTGTGACAACATGGCAACGATGCCGATCGGAGCCATTGCGATGGGGAGCCGGGCTATGAAACCTGCGGCGGCGAAACCCTTGGTACCTGGCACTTTGAATATTTCGCGATAGGGGTTGGGCATTGGAACTGTCCTTGATGCGAACTTTGATCGGGTTTACATACGCGGCGTATGCTCAGGCACATAGTGACATACGATCCGTATGTCAATTAATATACGTTGCGTATGTGAAAGAAGAAACGATGGCGCATAAACCGCGAAGTGAAATGATCGCTGAAACTCGAGCCAAGCTCATAAAGGCGGCCCGCCAGGCGTTCGGCACCGTGGGCTATGCTGCTGCTTCAATGGATGAGTTCACCGCTGAGGCTGGCCTGACGCGGGGCGCTCTTTATCATCATTTCGGTGGTAAGGAGGGGTTGCTGAGGGCGGTGATTGTAGAGATCGACGCGGAGATGAGCGAACGCTTGAATGGCGTTGCGGAAAGTTACGAAGACCCCTGGCAGGGCTTTGTTGCCGAATGTGTGGGGTATATCGAGATGGCGCTTGAGCCCGAAATTCAGCGCATCATGCTGCTCGACGGACCAGCGGTCCTGGGCGATCCATATAAATGGCCCCATCAGACAGGCTGCATCCGTTCCCTGTCGCAAAGCCTCACGCGGTTGGAAGAGGCCGGACTGCTGAAATTTATCGACGCCGAGGCGACAGCTCGTGTGATCAACGGTGCAAGCCTGCATGCCTCATTGTGGATCGCCAATGCGGACGATCCGGCGGCGGTCTCCAAGCGGGCGGTGGCTGCCTTCAAGAGACTGCTCGAGGGATTGAGGATGTGGAATTGTGCCCCGGACAGCCCGATTATGCCAAACGCCGATGGACAATAGATGAGCGTTCCTCCGCGATTGGACTGCCGCGCGTGAAAACAGCCTGTTGAAACGACAGACGGCATATGGCGTCGTCATGGCCAAGCTATGCTTTGGCAATTACACTCGCGGCATGAGAACGCGTTTCTATACTCATCCGGTCTGCCGCGAGCATCTGACGCCGCCTGGCCATCCCGAAAGGCCGGATCGCCTGCGGGCAATCGTCGACCGGCTGGATGACGAGCCCTTTGCCTATCTGGAAAGGCTCGAGGCGCCGCTGGGGGACGAGGCGACCATACTTTATGCGCACCCGCAGCATCACCTGGACAAGGTCAAAATGAGCATTCCCGAGAAGGGAATGGCGCGGATCGACGAGGACACGACGGTAAGCCCGAAGAGCTTCGAGGCCGCGCTGCTTGCCATTGGCGGTGCGAACGCGGCGGTGGACGATGTCTTTTCCGGCGAGGCGGGCAATGTCTTCGTGGCGGGACGGCCGCCCGGCCACCATGCCGAAAAAGACCGGGCAATGGGGTTCTGCCTGTTCAACAACGCCGCCATCGCTGCCCGTCATGCGCAGCGCAAGCACGGTGCCGAGCGCGTTGCCATAGTCGATTGGGACGTGCATCACGGCAACGGGACGCAGGATATATTCTGGGACGACCCGACGGTTCTTTACTGCTCCACGCACCAGATGCCGCTCTACCCCGGCACAGGCGCCCGCGACGAGACGGGCGTGGGCAACATCGTGAACGCGCCGCTGCCGCCGGGAGCCGGGTCGGAAGCCTTTCGGGAAGCCCTCAACGCGCTTGTCCTGCCAGCACTTGACCGGTTCTCCCCCGACCTGATCATCATATCTGCAGGATTCGATGCCCATTGGCGCGACCCGCTTGCTGAGCTCAACTTTCAGACCGAGGATTTCGACTGGGCAACGGGTGTGCTGATGGAGAAGGCCGACCGTTTGTCACAGGGACGCCTTGTCAGCCTGCTGGAAGGTGGCTACGACCTCGAAGGACTTTCCGCGTCGGTCGCAGCCCATGTCGGCCGTTTGATGAAGGGATGAAGAATGGCCGAAGACGCCAACGACGACATCAAGGCGATGAGCTTCGAGCAGGCCCTTGAGGCGCTCGAGAAGATCGTGGAAGACCTTGAGCGCGGCGATGTCCCGCTTGACCAGTCGATCCGCATCTATGAGCGCGGCGAGGCGTTAAAAAAGCATTGCGACCGTCTGCTGAAGGCCGCAGAGGACAAGGTGGAGAAGATTCGCCTTTCCCGCGAGGGCCAGCCGACGGGCTCGGAGCCTCTCGACGAGGGCTGACACGCCAGCAAACATATGCTGCGGTTTCCTGTCTGGCCAGTTTCAGCCGGTTCAGCGGGCGTTGTTTTTTCTGATTTTTCTCACCTTTCTGACAGATCTCCCGCCGGCGCTTGTTCTTTCGTACAAGGTCGGAAGTGAATGGTTTTGTTTTGCGACATTCCGTTTACTTTCGGCGGCCGAAGTCCTATGACCCTTCAATGCCAACAGGCGAGGTGACGCTCAATGAAATCGCCACCCGACACGCCCCTCCTCGACAAGGTTGCGTATCCGGCCGATCTGAAACGCTTCTCCGAAGACGATCTTCCCGCGCTTGCCGCAGAATTGCGTTCGGAGTTGATCGACGCGGTGTCGCGCACGGGCGGTCACCTGGGCGCCGGTCTCGGCGTGGTCGAATTGACCCTTGCCTTGCACTATGTCTTCGACACTCCCGCAGATCGTCTTATCTGGGATGTGGGCCATCAGGCATATCCCCACAAGATTCTGACTGGCCGTCGCGACCGCATTCGCACGCTCCGGCAGGAGGGTGGGCTTTATGGTTTCACCAAGCGCACCGAAAGCGAATACGATCCCTTCGGGACGGCGCATTCCTCCACTTCCATTTCCGCGGGCCTTGGCATGGCCGTGGCGCGCGATCTGAAGGGCGAGCGGCGCAATGTGATCGCGGTGATCGGCGATGGCGCGCTTTCCGCCGGCATGGCCTATGAGGCCATGAACAATGCCGGCTCGCTCGATGCCCGCCTGATCGTGATCCTCAACGACAACGACATGTCCATTGCTCCGCCGCAGGGCGCAATGAGCGCCTATCTGGCACGCCTGGCCTCAGGCCGCGCCTATCAGGGCGTTCGCGAACTGGGTAAGAAACTGACGGCTGCATTGGGCAAGGGGGTCGACCGCGCCGTAACGCGCGCCGTCGAGCATGCCCGCGGCTATGTGACGGGTGGAACCCTGTTTGAGGAAATGGGCTTTTTCCATATCGGTCCCATAGACGGACACAATCTCAGGCACCTTGTCCCGGTGCTGAAGAATGTGCGGGACCACGGCAATGGACCGGTGCTCATCCATGTGGTGACGAAGAAGGGCAAAGGCTATGCCCCCGCCGAGGCCGCCGAGGACAAATATCACGGCGTCAACAGGTTCGACGTCATCACTGGCGCTCAGGCAAAGGCACCGGCCAATGCCCCAAGCTACACCAAGGTGTTTGCCCAGTCGTTGATCGCCGAGGCGCGCGAGGACGAGCGCGTCGTTGCGGTGACCGCCGCCATGCCGTCCGGTACTGGGCTTGATCTCTTCGGCAAGGAGTTCCCCGAGCGCACTTTCGATGTCGGCATCGCCGAACAGCATGCGGTCACCTTTGCGGCCGGTCTCGCCACCGAGGGGTTGAAACCGTTCGTTGCCATTTATTCGACCTTTCTCCAGCGCGCCTATGACCAGGTGGTCCATGATGTTGCGTTGCAGAACCTGCCCGTGCGCTTCGCCATCGACCGCGCCGGCTATGTGGGGGCCGATGGTCCGACCCATTGCGGCGCCTTCGACGTGACGTATCTGGCAAGCCTTCCCAATATGGTGGTGATGGCTGCCGCCGACGAGGCGGAGTTGCGGCACATGGTGCGCACGGCCTGTGTGCACGATGCCGGTCCTATTGCCTTTCGCTATCCGCGCGGCGACGGTGTCGGCGTCGATATGCCCGAGCGGGGAGACGTTCTTCCCATCGGCAGGGGGCGCGTGCTGCGTGAGGGCGGCAAGGTGGCGCTCCTATCCTTCGGCAGCCGCTTGCAGGATTGTCTCAAGGCCGCGGAGGAACTGGAGGCGGCTGGTCTTTCCACCACCGTCGCGGATGCTCGTTTCGCCAAGCCTCTGGATGAAGAACTGGTCCGCAGGCTTGCCCGCGACCACGAGGTTCTCCTGACCGTCGAGGAAGGCTCGATTGGTGGCTTCGGATCGCATGTCCTGAATTTCCTCGCCCATGAAGGGCTTCTTGAAACCGGTCTCAAGGTGCGGCCTCTGGCCATGCCGGACCGCTTTGTCGACCACGCCAAGCCCGAGCGCATGGTGGAAGATGCCGGGCTCGATGCTGCTTCCATCGTGCGTACGGTCTTCACCGCGTTAGGACAGCGTTCCGAGCACGCGGCGCGCGCCTGAGCAGGTTTGTGTTGATGCCAGGCGCAAAGGCCACCCCCATGCGGCCACCCCCCATGAGGCCAACCCCATGAGGCTGGACCAGCTTCTTGTCGAGCGCGGCCTGTTTGACAGCCGGGCGCGGGCGCGTGACGCAGTTCTGCGCGGCACCGTTACGGTGAATGATGCGGTTGCGAAGAAGCCGGGTCAGACGGTTGCGGTCGACGCCCGGATCGTCGTCGATGATCCCGCCAGTCTCTATGTCTCGCGCGCCGCGCTGAAGCTTCTGCGCGGGCTCGATGCCTTTGGTCTCAATCCGGCGGGTTGTGAGGCGCTCGACATTGGCGCCTCGACCGGGGGCTTCACGCAGGTACTTCTGGAGCGCGGTGCGGCGCATGTGACGGCCATCGATGTCGGCACGGGCCAGATGGACCGGCGGGTCCGCGACGACCCGCGCGTGACCAACCTCGAAGGCATCAATGCTCGCTCCCTGACATTGGATGAAATCGGTGGCCGGCGGCCCGACTTTCTGGTTTCGGACGTGAGTTTCATCTCGCTGAAACTGGCATTGCCGCCCGCGCTCGATCTTGCATTGCCGGGTGCCCGCGGCCTGTTTCTGGTCAAGCCGCAATTCGAAGCCGGCCGCAAGGCCATTGGCAAAGGGGGGCTGCTGCGCGATCCGGCAATGGCGCAGGCGGTGGCTGACGAATTGCGGGCATGGCTCGACACGAATGCGGGATGGCGCTCGACGGGGCTCGTTCCTTCCCCCATAGAGGGCGGTGACGGCAATCGGGAATTCCTGCTTTCAGGAGTAAAGGCATGAGGCGCGAAGCGCTGACCATCGATCATCTTGGCGCGCAGGGCGACGGCGTGGCCAATGCGCGGCAGGGGCCTGTCTATGTACCCTTCGGCTTGCCCGGCGAGACGATTGAGGCCGAGGTCGAGAAAGGGCGCGCCCGCAAGGTGGAGATCAAGACGGCCTCGCCCCTGCGCGTGGAGCCCGCATGCCGGCATTTCGGCCAGTGCGGCGGTTGCTCCGTTCAGCATCTGGAGGAACAGGCCTATCGCGAATGGAAGCGCGACAAGGTCGTGCGCGCGCTTGCCGCGCGTGGTATCGAAACGGAAGTCGCTCCGCTTGTAGCCTGTGCGCCGAACGCGCGCCGTCGCGTAACCTTTTCGGCAAGGCGGCTTGGAAACGAGGTTCTGCTGGGTTTCAATGCAGGCCAGTCGCATCGCATCGTGGTGGTGGAGGAATGCCCGGTCGCGCGGCCCGAAATCGTGGAAGCTTTGCCGGAATTGCGCGAACTCGCCAAGATGATCGCGGCCACGCCGAAAGCCTTTCATATGGCCGTCACGGCGACGGCTACAGGGCTGGACATAGCGGTTACCGGTGCCGGGAAGCTCGGCGAACGGCAACGCCGCTCGGTTATCGATTTCGTTCTGGCGAGGGGATTTGCGCGCCTGACGGCCGATGATGAAATCATCGTGGAAGCGATGAAGCCGACGGTTCTGTTCGCTGAGGTGCCCGTCGCGATCCCGCCCGGCGGTTTCCTTCAGGCGACACTTCCCGCCGAAACGGCCATGGCGGATCTCGTGGAGAACCATCTTGCCGGAGCAAGGCATATCGCCGATCTTTTTGCCGGCAGCGGCACCTTTGCCTTGCGCCTCGCGGTAAATGCCCGCGTGCAGGCAGTGGAAGGCGATCAGGCAGCGCTTGCCGCGCTGGATCAGGCCGCGCGTGGATGGCCCGCGTTGAAGCCGGTAACAGCCGAGAAACGCGACCTTTTTCACCGACCGTTGCTGCCACGCGAACTCGACGTCTTCGACGGCCTCGTCTTCGATCCGCCGCGCGCCGGTGCCGAGCTCCAGTCACGCCAGATCGCGCGCTCGAAGATCGGGCGCGTTGCCGCTGTTTCCTGCAATCCAGGTACGCTCGCCCGCGATCTCTCGATCCTGATCGAGGGTGGATACGCGGTGGAGCGCGTCGTGCCTATAGACCAGTTCCTCTGGTCGCCGCATGTGGAAGCGGTGGCGCTGCTGCGACGCGGGCGCTGATTTTCTAACCGTCAGAGCTTGAGAAGCCAGTCCACATACTCAGGCACGACCTTGCCGGCGGGGCCATGGATCGCCTCGTCGAAATCGTCGAAGGTCTCCGATGGTTCGAGATTGAGCTCGATCGTATGCGCGCCGTTGCGGCCCGCTTCCTGGACAAACTGGGCAGCCGGATAAACATTGCCTGACGTGCCGATGGAGATGAAGAGATCGGCCAGCCGCAACGCATCGTAGATGCGGTCCATCTGGTAGGGCATTTCGCCGAACCAGACGATGTCCGGGCGCATATGGCCGACGGCGCCACAGGAGGGGCAGGCGGTTTCGACGGACATGTCGCCTTCCCAGGGCGACCGGCTGCCGCACCGGGCGCAAAGCGCCTTGCGATGCTCGCCATGCATGTGGATCAGTTTCTTCGAGCCTGCGCGTTCATGCAGGTCATCGACATTCTGCGTCACGAGCAGGAAATCGCCCCGAAACCCCCGTTCGAGCCGGGCAAGTGCGCGGTGCGCATCATTGGGTTCGACCGTCGCGATCTTGCGACGGCGCATATTGTAGAACTCGTGCACCAGCACGGGGTTGGCGGCATAGCCTTCCGGTGTCGCCACATCGCGATAGTCGATCTTGGACCACAATCCGTCCTTGGTGCGGAACGTGTCGATGCCCGATTCGGCAGAGACCCCCGCACCGGTCAGAACGACGATGGATGTAAAGCGCATCACGCCTTGGTTCCGCCCACCGTCATCTGGTCCATGCGAAGATGCGGCTGGCCGACGCCGACCGGCACACCCTGGCCGGCCTTGCCGCACATGCCGATGCCATTGTCGAGCGTCATGTCGTTGCCGACCATGGAGACGCGGTGCATGGCATCCGGCCCGTTGCCGATCAGCATCGCGCCCTTGATCGGCTGGGTCACCTTTCCGTCTTCGATCATATAGGCTTCGGTGCAGCCGAAGACGAACTTGCCGGACGTGATATCCACCTGTCCGCCGCCGAACGAGACGGCATAAATGCCATTCTTCACCGACGCGATGATCTCTTCCGGCGTCTTGTCACCATTGGTCATATAGGTGTTGGTCATGCGCGGCATGGGTTCATGCGCATAGGATTCGCGCCGCCCGTTGCCGGTGGCGCGCATGCCCATCAGGCGCGCATTCTGCCGATCCTGCATGTAGCCGACGAGCTTGCCGTCCTCGATCAGCACATTGCGGGCCGATGGCGTGCCTTCGTCGTCGATGGTCAGCGAGCCGCGCCGCTCGGAGATGGTGCCGTCGTCCACAACCGTAACGCCCTTTGCCGCGACCTGCTGGCCCATCAGCCCCGCGAAGGCCGATGTCTTCTTGCGGTTGAAATCGCCCTCAAGCCCATGGCCGACAGCTTCATGCAGCATAACGCCCGGCCAGCCATTGGCCAGAACGATGTCGAACGTTCCGGCAGGCGAGGGGACCGCCTCGAGATTGACCAGCGCCTGGCGCAAGGCCTCGCTGGCTGCGAACTGCCAGGAGTCTTCCGCCAGGAATTCTCCAAAACTCTTGCGTCCGCCCATGCCGTAGGAACCTGTTTCCTGCCGGTCTCCCTCGCCGACCATGACAGACACGTTGACCCGCACCAGCGGACGGATGTCGCGCGCGATCTGGCCGTCGGCGCGCAGGATTTCCACCTGCTGCCAGGAGGCAGCGAGCGATGCGGTGACCTGGCGCACGCGCGGGTCGCGGGCGCGCACCCAGGCATCGATCTCCTGCAGGAGCTTCGCCTTTTCCTCGAAGCCCGGTGCGGAAATGGGATTCTCTTCGCCGTAGAGACGTTGATTCGTACCGCTCGGACCGGCTGCGAGCGTGCCGGAATAGCCGTCCTTGACCGTGGATACGGCATCGGCGGCCCGTTTCAGCGCCGCTTCGCTCAGTTCGCTCGAATGGGCATAACCCGACGTTTCCCCAGCCACCGCGCGCAGGCCAAAGCCCTGGTCGGTATTGAAATTCGCCGTCTTGAGGCGGCCGTCATCATAGACCAGCGCCTCTCCTTCGCTGTATTCGAGGAAGAGTTCGCCGTCGTCCGCCCCCTTGATCGTATCCTGTACGAGGCTCCTCAGCCGTTCGGGCGAGCAATCGAAGGCGTCGATGAGAGATTTGGCGGTCATGGGAAATCCTGTGGAAGCGACTTCCTTCATTTAGGAAAGATTAGGCCGGCGATCCAGTGCCGCGTGAACGCGTCCTTTTCTGCGGCCATCCACAACAAAAAAGCCGCCTCGCTGTGCGGGCGGCCTTGCTGGAACGAAACGAGCGTCGTTCATTCTTCCGGATCATTTGGGAAGAGCGTCGAACCCTGCGGCAAATCCGTTCAGGTCGACGGGAATGCCGATACCTTCCTCCGGTGTCTGGAAGACGATGAACGTGGCCGACTTTCCGGTCTTCAGCGTGTTGATGAGCTGGTCCTCGAGGATCACCTCGGCATAGCAGCCATCCTGGAAGCAGCGCACGAAATAGGCACGCCCGATGTCCTTGCCGTCCACGTTGAGTCCGAGGCCGTTGGGAAGAAGCACGCCGAGCGGCGCCAGAACCCGCAAGATCTCGGCCTTCCCATCGGCTGTCCGCAGGACAACGACTGAAAGGCCCATTTCAGGGCGGTCCTCGGCGACGACGTTCTGCATCATCGCGCACTGCTCGGTGGAGGCGCCGGCTGGCGTATCGCACAGGATCGACCATGCGCCATGGGTTGAGCGCACGGTGCCGCTCTGCTGTGCCCCAGCGCCGGAAACGGCCGCCAGAGCGGAAACAACGGTCAGGGCGAGCACCAGCGCGCCGCGCGTAACGAAAGACATGGTCATGATTCCTGCTCCCGGACGAATCAGGAGAATTTACCCTGCGATGGCTTTGGCCGAAAAGGGATAGAGTCGGCAAGAGCCGAAAAACCTGTTCAGCATTGTCGGGCTGCACAATATTCGTTCAATTCCGACAGAAATGGGACGGCGCGGTGTTTTGTGCTATTGCACCGGGGAGGGCGTCGGCGTTATGAGCCGGGCTCGGTGGTGCTGTCGGGACAGATGGCATCCGTCCGTTCGGGAAAACCGCGTCCTGGGGCCTGTGGCTTTTGGAGAGATTTTCCCGAACCGACGGGAAACATCTGTCCGGGTCAGGCTGCCGGGGCGCAAAAATGCCGCACGCTGCATCGAACGCCTTTCTTGCGGTTCAAATGAGAGTATGGTTTGAACGCGCCTAGAAAATGCCAGAATTGCCCTTGCGGCGGAGCCGGTCCTTCGGCTTTGCCGTTTCGCCACGGGAGATGACGAGGGTTATGAAGAATATCGCTGTTGGCCTTGCCTCTCTGCCATTTTTCGCAACGGGCGCCTTTGCTGCGCAGCCCGAGCCTTGGCAGATGCGGTTCCAGCCGGCCGTCACGAGCATCATGCACGAGATCACCTGGTTTGAGCACTACACCTTGTGGTTCATCATTCCGATCACCATCCTGGTCATGCTTCTGCTTGCCTGGTGTATCCTGCGTTTCCGCAAGAGCACGAACCCGACGCCTTCGCGCACCAGCCACAACACGCTGATCGAGGTTGTCTGGACTGTTGGTCCGGTGATCGTCCTTCTGTTCCTTGCTGTTCCGTCCTTCCAGCTTCTGACGGCGCAGTATACGCCGACCGATGAGCCGGAACTCACCATCAAGGCGACGGGCGTCCAGTGGTACTGGGATTACGAGTATCAGCTTGAAGAGCCGCTCTCCTTCACGTCCCTGATGCTGAAGGAAGACGAGCGTTCGGGCGCCGGCAAGGAAGACAAGGCGCGCTATCCGCGTCTCCTGGCTGTGGACAACGAGATCGTCGTCCCCGTCGACACCACCGTTCGCGTTCTGGTCACGGCGAGCGACGTCATTCACGCCTTCGCCATGCCGGCCTTCGGCGTGAAGGTCGATGCGGTTCCCGGTCGTATCAACGAGACTTGGTTCAAGGCGGAGAAGGAAGGCCTTTATTATGGCCAGTGCTCCGAGCTTTGCGGCAAGGACCACGCCTTCATGCCGATCGCCATCCGCGTTGTGGCGAAGGGCCAGTACGACACCTGGGTCGCTGCGGCCCGCGATGACCTGACGGGTGCCAACAAGGCCCTGATGGCCGCGGTCGAGGCGAACACGAAAGTTGCGTCCGCCGGCCAGTAAGGTTGCGGATGCCTTACGGCGCTGTGCGTCCTTCCGGACGCACAAATGACGCTGTAAGTTATAGAGTTTGCGCACCGTGCTTTCCGAAAACCCACTTCGGTTTTCGGAGCGGTGCGGTAGAATGAAAATGGAGCGGTAGGAAATGGCAGGCGCTACAACCCATGACGCCCATGGCGAACACAAGCCAACCGGTTGGGTCCGGTGGGTTTACTCCACCAACCACAAGGACATTGGCACGCTCTACCTGATTTTCGCCATCTGTGCTGGCGTTATCGGCGGGTTCCTGTCCGTCATGATGCGCTGGGAGCTGGCTGAGCCGGGTATCCAGATTTTCCATGGCCTTGCCGCCATGGTCTACGGTTTCGAGGGCGATGCAGCGCTCGATGCCGGCAAGCACATGTTCAACGTGTTCACCACCGCGCACGGCCTCATCATGATTTTCTTCATGGTCATGCCGGCGCTGATCGGCGGCTTCGCCAACTGGATGATCCCGATCATGATCGGTGCGCCTGACATGGCGTTCCCGCGCATGAACAACATCTCCTTCTGGCTGCTTCCGCCCGCCTTCATCCTGCTTCTATTGTCGCTCTTCGTCCCCGGTCCTGCCGGTGGCTACGGCACGGGCGGCGGCTGGACGATCTATCCGCCGCTGTCGACCTCCGGTCAGCCCGGACCGGCCATGGATCTTGCGATCCTCGCCCTGCACATTGCCGGTGCATCGTCGATCCTCGGTGCGATCAACTTCATCACGACCATCTTCAACATGCGCGCTCCGGGCATGACGCTGCACAAGATGCCGCTGTTTGCCTGGTCGGTGCTCATCACCGCGTTCCTGCTGCTCCTGTCGCTGCCGGTTCTGGCGGGTGGCATCACCATGCTCCTGACGGACCGCAATTTCGGCACGACCTTCTTCGCGCCGGAAGGTGGCGGTGACCCGATCCTGTTCCAGCACCTTTTCTGGTTCTTCGGTCACCCGGAAGTGTACATTCTGATCCTGCCGGGCTTCGGTATCGTCAGCCACATCGTGTCGACCTTCTCGCGCAAGCCGATCTTCGGCTACCTCGGCATGGCCTACGCCATGGTCGCCATCGGCGCGGTCGGCTTCATCGTGTGGGCGCACCATATGTACACGACAGGCCTGTCGCTCGACACCCAGCGTTACTTCGTCTTCGCGACGATGGTCATCGCGGTTCCCACGGGCGTGAAGATCTTCTCGTGGATCGCCACCATGTGGGGCGGCTCCATCGACTTCCGCACGCCGATGCTGTGGGCCATCGCCTTCATCTTCCTGTTCACCGTCGGTGGCGTCACGGGTGTGCAGCTTGCCAATGCCGGCCTCGACCGTTCGCTGCATGACACCTATTACGTGGTGGCGCACTTCCATTACGTGCTGTCCATGGGTGCCGTGTTCGCGATCTTCGCTGCCTGGTACTACTGGTTCCCGAAGATGACCGGCTACATGTACAATTCGTTCATCGCCCGCATCCATTTCTGGATCACCTTCATCGGCGTGAACGTCATCTTCTTCCCGCAGCACTTCCTGGGTCTGGCCGGCATGCCGCGCCGTTACATCGACTACCCGGATGCGTTTGCAGGCTGGAACATGGTTTCCTCCTACGGTTCCTATCTTGCGGCCGTTGGCGTGCTGGTCTTCCTGTACGGCGTGTTCGAGGCATTCGCCAAGAAGCGTCCGGCCGGCGCCAATCCGTGGGGCGAGGGTGCGACCACGCTCGAGTGGCAGCTTTCTTCCCCGCCGCCGTTCCACCAGTGGGAACAGCTGCCCAAGATCCGCTGATCCGGGCATAGGAAAACAAAAAGGCCGCGCGCCGGGCGCGCGGCCATATCAATCAATAAAGGCAAGACATGGCGCTGGTTGAACAGAAGCATATGGATGACGCGGGGTATCGCCTTTCCGAGGCGCAGCCCGGCGATTTCATCGCGCTTTTGAAGCCGCGCGTCATGTCACTGGTGGTCTTCACCGCCTTTGTGGGTATGGCGATGGCACCGGTCACGCCGAACCCGTTCCTGGCGATGATCTCCATCGCCGCCATTGCCGTGGGTGCTGGCGCCTCGGGTGCCCTCAACATGTGGTACGATGCCGATATCGACGCCATCATGGGCCGCACCGCAAAGCGCCCGGTGCCCACCGGTCGTGTAACGCCGGGCGAAGCCCTGGCGTTCGGTCTCATTCTTTCGGCTCTCTCCGTGGCGACGCTCGGCCTGATGGCAAACTGGGTCGCCGGCGCGCTACTTGCCTTCACCATCTTCTTCTACGCGGTGGTCTACACCATGTGGCTGAAGCGCTCGACGCCCCAGAACATCGTGATCGGCGGTGCTGCAGGCGCCTTGCCGCCCGTGGTGGGCTGGGCTGCGGTCACGGGCACGGTGAGCCTTGAAAGCGTCATCCTGTTCCTGATCATCTTCCTCTGGACGCCCCCGCATTTCTGGGCGCTCGCACTGTTCAAGTCGTCGGACTACGAGCGTGCCGGCATTCCCATGCTGCCCAATGTTGCGGGTCATGCGGCGACCAAGAAGCAGATTTTCATCTATGCGATCCTTCTGGCCGCAAGCGGTGTGCTGCCGGTCTGGGCTGGTTTTGCAAGCCTCGCCTACGGCGCCGTCGCTGTGATGCTTGGCGCGGGCTTTGTCTGGTATTCCTGGAGCGTGTTCACCATGCCTGAGGACGATCAGGCCATGAAGCCTGCCAAGGCATTGTTTGGCTATTCTCTGTTGTATCTCTTTATCCTGTTCACCGCCTTGCTAGCCGATCGTCTGGCCGCAAGCCTTGGCCTTGCCTTCGGAGGCTGAGTTCATGGAACAGGAATTCATCAAGCCGACCGAGGCCCAGCTGAAGGCACGCCGCAAACGCTCCATCGCGATTGCCATCGCCCTCGTAGCCTTCGTGATTGTCGTCTATATCGGCAGCCTGGTGAAGCTCGGTCCGTCCCTCTTTGATCGCGCGATGTGAGGCAGGTCATGAGCGAAGAGAAGACACCGCAGGAAATCGCAAGCAGCAACCGCAACCGCAAAGCTGCTGTTTTGTGCTTTGCCCTTGTCGGCGGCATGGTCGGAATGGCCTATGCGGCGGTGCCCCTTTATCAGATGTTCTGTCAGGTGACGGGCTATGGAGGCACGACGCAGCGCGTCGAGCAGTATTCCGACACGATTCTCGATCAGAAGATCACCGTACGCTTCGATGCAAATGTGAACGGTGTTCCCTGGGAATTCAAACCGGTGCAGCGCGAAGTCACGATGCGCATCGGCGAGACCGAGCAGATTTCCTACCTTGCACACAATGTTTCCGACCGCGTGACGGCGGGAACGGCGACCTTCAACGTGTCCCCGCCGCAGGCCGGCGCGTATTTCAACAAGGTCGAGTGCTTCTGTTTCACCGAACAGGAGTTGCAACCCGGTCAGTCCTATGACATGCCCGTCGTGTTCTTCGTTGATCCGGAGATCGTGAAGGTGCCGGAGTTGAAAAACCTGAAGACGATTACGCTTTCCTACACATTCTTCCCGCTTGAGAAGAAGGCGCCGGTTGCAGCCGCGCCCAACACCAACACCAGTCAGAACGAAAATCTTGGGGGCTGAGATGGCCGACGCGCACGCGAAACAGCACGACTACCACATCATCGATCCGAGCCCTTGGCCGTTCCTCGCCTCGTTCGGGGCATTCGTCATGGCTCTTGGCGGCGTCGCCTGGATGAAGGCGCATAACGGCGCGGATTTCACCCTGTTTGGCGTCGATCTCGCAGCCAGCAATTTCTGGCTCTTCCTGGTCGGTCTCTTCGTGGTTCTCTTCACCATGTATTCCTGGTGGGCAGACACCATCAAGGAAGCCCACGAGGGGCACCACACACGCGTCGTGTCGCTGCACCTGCGCTATGGCATGATCATGTTCATCGCTTCCGAGCTGATGTTCTTCGTTGCCTGGTTCTGGGCTTTCTTCGACGTCAGCCTGTTCCCGGGCGAAGCCTCTCAGGTTATGCGCAGCGAGTTCACCGGCGGTGTCTGGCCGCCGAAGGGCATCGAGGTTCTCGATCCTTTCCACCTGCCGCTTTACAACACCATCATTCTGCTTCTGTCGGGCACGGCTGTCACCTGGGCGCACCACGCGCTGCTGGAGAACGATCGCAAGGGCCTTGTCTGGGGGCTTGCGCTCACGGTCGCTCTGGGCGTCCTGTTCTCCTTCGTGCAGGCTTACGAGTACATGCACGCTCCGTTCCAGTTCAAGGAATCCATCTACGGAGCCACCTTCTTCATGGCGACGGGTTTCCATGGCTTCCACGTGATCGTGGGCACGATCTTCCTGTTCGTTTGTCTGCTGCGCGCCATGGCTGGCGATTTCACCCCGAAGCAGCATTTCGGTTTCGAGGCAGCCGCCTGGTACTGGCACTTCGTTGACGTGGTGTGGCTCTTCCTCTTCACGTTCATCTATGTCTGGGCCTCCATCGGCGCTCCCATCGCGCATATGTGAGACTGACGGAAATGCTGAAACGGCCGGGGAGACCCGGCCGTTTTCTTTTGGGTCGAAGGATTTGCGGTCGGGTGCAACACCTGGCGCCCCAGCGCCCGCTGCGGCAACGAGCGGTGTCGACCTTCGGCCTATCAAAATGCTAAAGCAGCCGGACGGGACGTTATCCCTGTCTTAGCCCGCTCTTGGAAACAGCTTGCGGGCCTGAACCGAAAGATTGGACACTGACATGACGAACGGCGATACGGGCAGTTCCAACGATCGGGAATCCCATCGCGACCAGGCCATATGGGCACCGGTCGATCCGGTTTCGGCCGGTCTTGGCGGTCGCTGTCCGCGCTGCGGGGAAGGGCGGTTGTTCTCCGGCTTCCTCACGGTGGGGCGAGGCTGTTCCAACTGCGGACTGGATTATAGTTTCGCTGATGCCGGCGATGGGCCGGCCGTGTTCGTGATCCTCATAATAGGCTTCATCGTTGTGGGCCTGGCGCTCTGGATGGAGGTCTCTTTCAATCCTCCACTCTGGCTGCATTTCCTCCTGTGGATACCGCTGACGCTCGTGCTCAGCCTCGTTTCGCTGCGGCTCATCAAGGGGCTTTTGATCGCTCTGCAATACAGGAACAGGGCTGAGGAAGGAAAACTCGACCGCTGATATGACCGAGGCTTCAAAGAACGCCGCTTCCCGGCCTGTCACCACCTGGCTTCTGCTTGTGCTGAGCGCACTGGTTCTTGCCGTCCTTGTCGCACTTGGAACCTGGCAGGTTCAGCGCCTCCATTGGAAAGAGGGGCTGCTCGCAAGGATCAACGAGCGCATCGCGGCAGCGCCGGTTGACTTGCCGGAGATGGAGCGCATTTACGCCGAGACGGGTGATGTCGAATACCGCACCGTGCGTGTTAGCGGTTCCTTCGTGCATGAGGGCGAACGCCATTTCTTTGCCACCTGGCAGGGACAGTCGGGCTATTTCGTGCACACGCCGCTTCAGCTTGCCGATGGCCGCTACATCTTCATCAATCGCGGTTTTGTTCCCTTCGACCGCAAGGAAAAGGAAGACCGGCCGGACAGCCTGACTGTCGGCGGCGTGCGCGTGACGGGGCTGGCCCGCAGGGCGCCCGAAGAAAAGCCCTCCTTCATCGTGCCGGACAATGACATCGCCAAGAACATCTTCTACTGGAAGGATATGGGCGCGATGGCCGAAACGTCCGGCCTCCCGAAGGGCAGTGTTTTCCTGCCCTTTTATGTAGATGCGGATAAAACCGCCAATCCTGGCGGATTGCCCGTCGGCGGGGTGACGCTGATCGACCTTCCCAACAATCACCTCCAATATGCGGTGACGTGGTATGGCCTGGCGGTTGCCCTGTGTGGTGTCCTGTTGGTGTGGTGGCGAAGAAACCGCCACCGCTCTTGACATCGCGGCTTCATCAATCCCTATTCGCGCCACGCATGAAGGAAGGCTAGCATGGCTGCTCAGCAAACGCCGAAAAAGAAGCTTACGGTGCGCCTGTGCGGCCCTCGCGGCTTTTGCGCGGGGGTCGATCGCGCAATTCAGATCGTCGTCCTGGCGCTGAAGAAATACGGCGCGCCCGTCTATGTGCGCCACGAAATCGTGCACAACCGCTACGTCGTGGAGGGATTACAGGAGCGCGGTGCCGTGTTCATCGAGGAACTCGATGAAATTCCGCCTGAGCATCGCGAGTGCCCGGTGGTCTTTTCCGCGCATGGCGTGCCGAAGTCGGTTCCGGCAGATGCCGTTGCGCGCAATCTCTTTTATCTCGATGCCACCTGTCCCCTGGTTTCCAAGGTGCACAAGCAGGCCATGCGCCATCATCGCCTTGGCCGCCACGTTCTGCTGATCGGCCATGAGGGGCATCCCGAAGTGATCGGCACGATGGGGCAGCTGCCGGAAGGCACCGTGACGCTGGTGGAGAATGTTGAAGGCGCTCTGGCGCTGACCCCGCCCACAGGCGTCGAGCTGGGCTTTGTGAGCCAGACCACGCTTTCCGTCGAAGACACTGCCGATATATTGAAGGCGCTGGAGCACCGTTTCCCGCAAATGCATGCGCCTGCCGCCGAATCGATCTGCTACGCCACCACCAATCGGCAGGAAGCCGTGAAGATGGCGGCGCCAGGGGCGGATCTTTTCCTTATCGTCGGCGCTCCCAATTCATCCAATTCCCGTCGTCTGGTCGAAGTGGCCGAGCGGGCAGGGGCAAAACACTCGCTGCTCGTGCAGCGCGCCTCCGAAATCCCATGGGGCGAGATCGGGGAAATTGGTGTTCTTGGTCTGTCGGCGGGGGCATCCGCACCCGAGATCATCGTCAATGAGATCATCGATGCGTTCGCCGAACGCTACGATGTGAGCGTCGAGCTCGCCGTTACGGCGGAAGAGACGGAGAATTTCCCGGTGATGCGCGCCCTGCGCGACGTGGAACTTACGAATGCCGACATGGCCTTCGTCAACGGTAGTGCGTGATTCATGGCTGTTTATACCGAAATCGGCGAAGACGATCTCGAAGCGCTTCTGGAACTCTATGATGCGGGCAAGCTGTTGTCCTTCAAGGGCATCGCAGAGGGGTCTGAAAACTCCAACTACCTGCTGCACACCTCGCGCGCACCCTACATCCTGACGCTGTATGAACGCCGGGTGGATCCTGTCGACCTGCCCTTCTTCCTGGGGCTGATGGAGCATCTGGCCGAACGGGGCGTCAGTTGCCCCTTGCCCGTGCGCCGGCGTGACGGTGCCGTGGTCAGCGAAATCGCCGGACGGCCTGCGGCCCTGATCACCTTCCTGGAAGGCATGTGGATACGCCGCCCGACACCCCAGCATTGCCGCAAGGTGGGAGAGGCGCTGGCCGGGCTGCATCTTGCCGCCGAAGGGTTTGCGCTGACGCGTGCCAACGCATTGACGCTCAATGGCTGGCGCGACCTCTGGGACAAGGCGCGGCCGAGGGCCGACGAGGTCGAGCCCGGTCTGGAAGCCGAAGTCGAAGCCGATCTCGAAATGCTTGTCCGGCAATGGCCGCACGATTTGCCCCGGGGCGTGATTCATGCCGACCTTTTTCCGGACAATGTCTTTTTCCTGGGCGGCAAGGTTTCCGGGATCATCGACTTCTATTTCGCCTGCAACGATTTGCTGGCCTATGACGTTGCGACCTGCCTCAACGCCTGGTGCTTCGAGAAGGATGGTTCCTATAATCTGACCAAGGGCAGCGCCTTGCTCGAGGGGTATCAGTCCGTGCGCCGGCTTCAGGCGGAAGAAATAGCGGCTCTGCCGCTTCTGGCCCGCGGATCCGCGCTGCGCTTCATGCTGACGCGGCTCTATGACTGGTTGACCATTCCCGATGGCGCGCTGGTCACAAAACGCGATCCCATGGAATATGTCCGCCGCCTGCGGTTTCACCGGCAGATCAGCTCTCCCTCCGAATATGGGACCGGCATTCAGTGACGAAAGTGGAAATTTTTACCGATGGCGCGTGCTCGGGCAATCCGGGCCCGGGCGGCTGGGGTGCGTTGCTGCGCCATAACGGCGTGGAAAAGGAATTGTCCGGCGGTGAAGCTGATACCACCAATAACCGTATGGAACTCAAGGCGGCGATCGAGGCGCTCAATGCGCTAAAGAGGCCCTGCGAGATCGATCTTTATACCGATAGCGTCTATGTCCGCGACGGCATTTCCGGCTGGATCGAAGGGTGGAAACGCAACGGCTGGAAGACGGCGGCCAAGAAACCGGTCAAGAATGCCGAACTCTGGCAAGCCCTGGACGAGGCACGCCGTCGTCACAGCATAAAATGGCATTGGATAAAGGGGCATGCCGGCCATCCTGAAAATGAGCGCGCCGATGCGCTTGCACGGGCAGGAATGGAACCGTTCAAGAAACGGTAGTGGGTTTTGGGTCAGGAAGACCGCGCCTGATGCCCGCTTGAATGCCAAAAACTAACGCTTGTCTCCCGAAAGTGGGAACCGGTTCCGGGATAAAGACATGTGTAAGATCAGGAGCTTAAAGCGTAGGGAGCGAATCTGAAAGATCGCGACACCCCGCCGATCCATGATTGTTGGTCTGAAGCAGATCAGAGCTGTTCGAGAATGCGCGCCGCACCGCTCGTGACGGCTTCGCCGGGATTTTCCTCGACATTCACTGCGGTCACGACGCCATTGTCCACGATCATGGAATAGCGCTTCGAACGAGCGCCGAGACCGCCTTTGGAAAGGTCGATATCGAGCCCCAGCGCACGCGTGACGTCGCCATTGCCGTCCGACAGGAAGGTGATCTTGTCTTCGGCTCCGGTAAAGCCGGCCCACGCCTTCATGACGAAATGATCGTTGACGGAAATCACCGCGACATCGTCGATCCCCTTGGCGCCGATGGCATCACGGTTCTCGACGAAGCCCGGAAGGTGATTGTTGCTGCAAGTTGGGGTGAATGCGCCAGGCACACCGAAAAGCACGACCTTGCGCCCCGCAAAGAAGTCGTTTGTCGAGACGTCCTTTGCGCCATCGGTGTCGACCTGCTTCAGGCTCGCCTCGGGAATACGATCTCCAACTGAAATGGGCATGTAAATTCTCCAAATTCAAAACAATAACAATTATCGGTACTTGTCAGCGAAGCTTGACCCTCCCTGAGACAGCCCGACCGCCTTCGGCGAGCGTATAGGTGAGCCAGCTCCCCGCAAGTGCGGAAGTGTCGGCGCCGAGGATTTCAACAGTGAATTTCGCCTTTCCTCCTTCAAGGCCTGCAAGAATCGGCGTCCCCAACAGATGGGGTTTCTCATGATCAATGAAAAGCTCGGGTTGGCCTGGAAGTTCCGGCGGAAGGTTTGCCTCGATCGTCAGCCGTTCACGGTCGATTTTTGCAGAAGCGACAGTGAAGGCAGGGGAGGCCGGCGCGGGCAGGGCGGCATAGGCTGCCTGAACGGTGAAGGCATCGGCCTGATTGTCTGCGTCAGCACCCGGATCGAAGGCGAAGGATGCCTGAAACGGGATGCAGATGGCCTCGCAAAGCCCGAGCAGCACGTCTGCGTCGATGAGCGCGACGGCATCCGGCCGGTCAAGCGTGAAGGTCACCGGCAGCCTCACGGAGTGTTTGTAGCCTGCCCAGCTGGCTTCGCCCTCATGAACGCGCTCCGGTGCCGGATATTCGATTTCGGCTTTCGTGACATGCGGGCTGCGCGAAAGGTCGAGTTCAGGCGGGATGCCGGCAGAGCCCGGATTGCGCCAATAGGTCTTCCAGCCGGGCTTGAGCTTTATGTCGATCACCCCGCGCAACCGGCCCCCAGCATCCGGAAGGCCTGAGGTTACGAGGCGCACGGCACCGCCCTCGCTCTCGTGCCAGCCGCTGGACGCGGAAAAAGCCGGAGCGGCAAACAGAAGCGGGAGGCAGAAGGAAAGTCGTTTCAACATGGGCGAGAGATTGCCGGGCCATTGTGGCGAGATCAATGGTCCATTCCGCTCAAGGCTTCTCATAATTGCGTGATGGTGAGTTCAATGTGCGGAGATGCCGTCTTTCAAGGATTTCAGAAACGCGCTACCTTGCTTCCATGATCGCAGAGGATCGCGAAATGGGGGATGCACCCTATCTGGAAAACCACTTTCTGATCGCCATGCCTGGCATGCGCGACGAGCGGTTTGCACGTTCGGTGATCTATCTTTGCGCCCATAGCGAGGAAGGGGCGATGGGGCTCATCATCAACCAGCCCCAGCAACTCGCCTTTCCCGATATCCTGGTGCAACTCGGCATACTCGATCAGAAGGAAGCAATTCGCTTGCCGCGCGAGGCACGCGAGCTACCCGTGCGCAACGGTGGTCCCGTGGACCGCAGCCGTGGCTTCGTGCTTCATTCGGAGGATGTGACGGTCGAATCCTCCATGCCCGTGTCGAACCATATCTATCTCACGGCGACGGTGGATATGTTGCGCGCTATCTCGCTTGGTCGAGGCCCTCGTCAGGCGATGATGGCGCTCGGCTATGCCGGCTGGGGCGCGGGCCAGCTTGAAACGGAAATCGGCGAGAACGGATGGCTCACTTGTCCGGCGACGCCGAAGCTTCTGTTCGAAGGCGATGTGGACCGCAAATACGAGGGCATACTCGCAGCCCTGGGTATCGATGCGACGCATCTGAGCCATTTCGCCGGCCACGCCTGATTTTGCCGGCGACCGCAAGAAACTGATCATCCATTCGCTAGAATGACGCGGTTTCCCGCAACTGCCTCAGGAATGTGAGGCAGTCGTCTGTTCGAAGAGCAGCTTCTGAATGGATTCGGCATTTTCAGGAACGCCAAACAGGAAGCTCTGGGCGTATTCGCATTTCATCTTGCGCAGCTCTTCCGCCTCGTTCTCGTCCGCAACGCCTTCCGCCACGACGGAAAGCCCCAGCTCATGGGCCATCTTGACCATGGACCGGACGAGAACGGCGCCTCGCGGTGTCGTATCTTCCAGGAAGCTCTTGTCGATCTTGATGGTGTCGAAGGGGAAGCTCGACAGATAGGAGAGCGAGGAATAGCCGGTGCCGAAATCGTCGAGGGACAGGCCGATGCCGATCTGCTTCAGTTTATGCAGAACATGGGTCGATTGCTCTGGATTGTCCATGACGAGCGATTCGGTCAATTCGAGGCGGAAGCTCTCCGGACGGATGCCCGAACGCGCGATTACTGAGCGCACGTCGCCGACGAGGTCGCGGCGGATGAGCTGGCGGCTCGACAGGTTGACCGAGACGAAGAGGGGTATGTCGCCGATCTGCTTTTGCCAGCGATAGAGATCTTCGGCCGCCTGCTGCATGGCAAACAGGCCAAGCTGCACGATGAGGCCCGAGCTTTCGGCGATGGGAATGAAGTCGCTCGGCGCGATGGTGCCGCGACGCGGGTGTTCCCAGCGCAGCAGCGCTTCGAACCCGGCAATGGATTCATTCTCAAGCCGCACGATGGGCTGATAGACGAGCTTCAGCTCGTCGCGCTCGATGGCACGTCGCAGGTCCGATTCCACGCGCAGCCGGTTGTTGCCGATTGAGCGGAAAGCCGGGCGAAAGGGTTCGATGCGGTCGCCGCCAAAGCGCTTGGCCTGATACATGGCGAGTTCCGCATCCTTCAGCATCTCCTCGGCGGAGGATTGTTCCGGTGTCCAGGAGATGAGACCGATCGATGGCGTCAGGATGATTTCGCGCCGGGCAAACGTCACGGGCGCGCGGATCGCCTCGCGGATTGCTTCCGCCACGGCGGCGATGCGGGCGGGGTCCTGTTCCGACAACAGGGTCATGGCGAACTGGTCCCCGGAAAGCCGCGAAAGCGAATCGCGCGGCCTCAGCAGCCGGTGCAGGCGGCGTGCGATGGTCAGAAGGATCGTATCGCCCACCGAGATGCCGAGCTCGTCATTGACTTGCTTGAAGCGGTCGATGTCGATGACGAAGACGGTCGGCCGTACCTTCTGCTCGCTGCGTGCAATGGCGATGATTGCATCGAGGCTGTTGATGAAGAGCTCGCGGCTGGGCAGGCCGGTGAGGTTGTCGTGCACTGCGTCGTGCAGGAGCCGCTCTTCGGCTTTCTTCTGCTCTGTCACATCGACCATCGTGCCGACGCAGCGGATCACCTGGCCGTCCGAACCGATCACGGGGCGCGCGCGCAGTGCGAACCAGTGGTAATGACCGTCCGCCCCGCGCAGGCGGAAGCTCTGGGAAACGCGTCCGCGTCGCTGCTCCACTACCACGTCGAGCATGGTTCGGAATGTATCCCGGTCATCCGTATGAAGAAGGCCAAGCCATTCGCGGGCAGGCCCGTGCAGGCTGCCTGCGGCCAGCCCCATCTGCTTGCTGATGTCGGGCCGTGTGACGATGCGGTCGCGCGTCACATCCCAGTCCCACACCACATCGCCCGAGCCTGTGATGGCGAGCGCCTGCCGTTCCATGTCGCTGAACAGCCCCTGGAAGATGGCGCCGCCGGCAAAGGCGTGCTGCATCACTGTGAAGCCGATCAGGAGAATGATGAGGATGAGGCCGCCGCCGATGGCCGGCTGCACGATATCGTTGTCGAGCATGCCGGTAATGGCCATCCACGAGCCGATCATCCAGGCGATGATCATCACCCAGCTTGGCACCAGCATGATGGCGCGGTCATAGCCCTGCAAACTGAGATAGACGATGATGCCGAGCCCCACCACCGCTGTCGCCGCAAAGGAGAGGCGCGCAATGCCGGCCGAGGCTGCCGGGTCGATGATGGCGAAACCGGCGATGACGCCGAGACCGAGAATCCAGGCGAGAACGCCATAGCTGAAATGATCGTGCCAGCGGTTGAGGTTGAGATACGCGAAGAGGAAGATCACCAGCGTGGCCGCAAGACCGACTTCCGTTCCCGCCCGCCAGATCTGTTCGTTGCCTGGCGCGATCTGGATGACTTTCGTGAGAAACCCGAAATCGATCGAGATATAGGCAAGAACGGCCCACGCAAGGGCAGCGGTTGCCGGGAACATGGAAGTGCCCTTCACCACGAAGAGGATGGTGAGGAACAGCGCCAGAAGGCCGGCAATGCCGATCACGATGCCGCGAAACAGTGTGTAGGCGTTGACCGTGTCCTTGTAGGCCCCAGGGTCCCAAAGATAGATCTGCGGCAGATTGGGCGAGGAAAGCTCCGCCACGAAGGTCACCACCGAGCCGGGATTGAGCGTGACGAGAAATTCGTCCGCATCCGGACTTTCCTGGCGGTCGAGCGTGAAACCGGCAGACGGTGTGATGGCTGCAATGCGCTGTGAACCCAGGTCCGGCCAGAAGAGGCCGGAGCCCACGAGACGGAAATGCGGCGCGACGATCAGCCGGTCGAGCTGCTGGTCCGTGGTGTTGGCCAGGGCAAAGACCGCCCAGTCGCCCGTCGAGCGCGCATCCTGTGCTTCGACTTCGATGCGGCGCACGATGCCGTCGATATCCGGCGCGGTCGAAACCTGGAAAACATCTCCCTGTCCGCGATGGATCTCGACTGCCTTCGACAGGTCAAGGGCCACATCGTCCCTGGAAATCTTGATGGGCTCAATGGCAAGTGCCGATGTGGCCGCTGTCGCAAGGACGATGAACGCTGCGGCGAGCGTCGCCAGAACTGCGAGGATAGGGGATCGCGACAAAACTCAGCCTCGTGGTTTCAATACTGGCACGCAATGCTCCTCCGCGACCAATGCGTAAAGATAATGATCGCGCCAGGTGCCGTTGATCCTGAGATAGGATTTTAGAAGCCCTTCGCGCTGAAATCCGGCTTTTTCAAGTAGCCCGACAGAACGATTGTTGTCAGGAATACAAGCGGCCTCCAGACGGTGCAACCGCAACCCCTCAAATGCGTAGGGGATGACGAGGCGAAGTGCGTCGAGCATCATGCCTCGCCCGGCATAGGGCTCGCCCATCCAGTAGCCGATGCTGCCCGTTTGGGCGACGCCGCGCCTGATGTTGGAAAGGGTGAGGCCACCGACCAGTGCGTCGCCTGCCGTCGCAAACAGGAAGAAGGCCATGCCTGCTCCCTGCTCGAATTCATTCCGATACCGCTTGAGCCGGTAGCGGAATGCGCTGCGCGACAATTCGTCGGGAGCCCATCGAGGCTCCCATGGTTCGAGGAAGAAACGGCTTTTCTCCCTGAGCGCTGCCCATTCGTCGAAATCGCGCATCATGGGCATGCGCAGATAGATATTCTGGCCCTTGAGCGCCGGAGGCGGGCGGCGGAAGAAGGGCATGTCCAGCATGTGCCCCCGACGTGCCTAGACGGCAAGCTTGCGCGGCATCGAGCCCTGGTCGGCAAGCGCCTCCCTGATCGATTCGAAGGGGGCAAGTGCGCCGACCGGACCGATGGCCGTGACTGTCGGCTTTGAGCTGAACAGCCGGCCCGACAAGTCGGTCAAGCGGTCGACCGTCAGGTTGGAGAGACGGTCCATCAACTCGTCGACTTCGATGGGACGACCGTAAAGCAGAAGCTGGCGGGCGATCTGCGAGGCGCGGCTTGCGGGGTTCTCGCGTGCCATCATCAGGCCTGCGCGGTATTGCGCCCGCGCGCGGTTCAGTTCGTCCTGGCCGATCTGCTGTCCCGCCTTCTGCAATTCGCCGAGTATGAGCGGCACCAGTTCCTTGATATCGCTTTTTCCGGTGGCGGCATGAATGCCGAAGATGCCGGTGTCCGAAAAACCCCAGTGGAAGGCATAGATCGAGTAACACAGGCCGTGTTTCTCACGCACTTCCTGGAAGAGGCGAGACGACATGCCTCCGCCCAGAATGGTCGAGAGCACCTGTGAGGCGTAGAAATCGCGCACATGATAGGCGCGACCTTCGAAGCCGAGAACGATTTGCGCGTCCATCAGCTCGCGATCCTCGCGGTAATCGCCGCCGACATAGTGGGCATATTGCGGCATGGGCCCTTCGGCCTTGGCGCGGAAACTGCCGAGGCGGGATTCGACCTCGCGCACGAAATCATCGTGCTTCAGGCCGCCTGCCGCGACAATCACCATGCGATCGGCCGAATATTGCCGCTCGAGAAAGCCGCGTAACTGATCGGAGGTGAAGGTCTTGATCGTCTCGGGCGTGCCGAGAACGGAGCGGCCGATGGCCTGGTGCCGGAATGCCGTTTCGGTGAAACGGTCGAAGACGATATCGTCTGGAATGTCGTGTGCGGCGCCGATCTCCTGCAGGATCACATGCTGCTCGCGCTCCAGTTCATTCGGATCGAACTTCGAATCGGTGAGAATGTCGCAGAGAATGTCGATGGCGAGCGGAACGTCCGCATTCAGAACCCGGGCGTAGAACGCCGTCGTTTCCACGCTGGTTGCCGCATTGATTTCCCCGCCCACGTCTTCAATGTCGGTCGCGATCTGGCGGGCGGTCCGTTTCGTGGTGCCCTTGAAAGCCATGTGTTCGAGCAGGTGCGCAATGCCATGCTCGTTGTCGGCTTCGTTTCTGGACCCGGATTTGACCCAGATCCCCAGTGCAACTGTTTCGAGATGTGGCAGGCTTTCGGTGGCGACCGTCAGGCCGTTTGACAGACGGCTTACCTCAACGCCCATATGCTGTGACTCCCTAGACTGACTCAACGCGCCGCGCGGGCGCGGCCAAGAACGTAATCTTCCAACAATTTTAGATCGGATGGAAGGACTGTAAAGGTCTCCTCGCGATCCATCAGGTCGCCGAGCCATTCGGGAAGCGCGGGAACCACGCCGCTGGCCTGCTCTACAGCCTTGGGAAATTTAGCCGGATGAGCAGTGGAAAGAACGACCATCGGCACCGCCGATGCCGCCTGCGAGCGCGAAACCTTCATACCTGTGGCCGTGTGCGGATCGAGAAGATAGCCGCTGTCCTTCCACACCGAACGGATGGTCTGGGCGGTCGCTTCCATGTTGGAACTGCCGGCTGCGAAGTCGGCGCGGATCGCTTTCAGCGTTTCAGGCGTGATCGTAAAGGCACCCGACTGCTTCAGGCTGTCCATATAGCCCTGGATTTCCTGCGCATTGCCGCCGGACGCGAAATAGAGAAGACGCTCGAAATTGGACGAGACCTGAATGTCCATTGACGGAGACGTGGTGGCGATGACTTCGCGCGTCGAATATTCACCGGTGGCGAGCGCCCGCGCCAGAATGTCGTTGTCATTGGTGGCAACCACAAGGCGGTCGATGGGCAGTCCCATGCGTTTGGCGGCATAGCCCGCGAAGATATCGCCGAAATTCCCGGTGGGCACGGTGAAGGATATGGCTCTGTCGGGCCCGCCAAGCGAAGCGGCGGCGGTGAAATAATAGACGATCTGCGCCATCACGCGCGCCCAGTTGATCGAGTTGACGCCGGAAAGGGCTACCTCATCGCGGAACCTGTGATCGTTGAACATGTCCTTCAAAAGGCCTTGGCAGTCGTCGAAGGTGCCCTTGACCGCGATGGCATGCACATTACTCGCGCCTGAAGTCGTCATCTGCCGCTGCTGGACGGGCGAGACGCGTCCCTCCGGGAAGAGGATGAAAACGTCGGCGCGGTCCTTGTTGGCGAAGGCTTCGATCGCGGCCCCGCCCGTATCGCCCGAAGTGGCGCCGACAATGGTCACGCGCTCACCGCGCTCGGAAAGCACATGGTCCATCAACCGGGCGAGCAGCTGCATGGCGACATCCTTGAAGGCAAGGGTCGGGCCATGAAAGAGCTCGAGAATGAATTCATTGGCATCCGTCTGGACGAGCGGGCATACGGCCGGGTGACGAAACGTGGCGTAGCTTTCTTCAACAATGCGTTTCAGCGTTGCAGGCGCAATCTCGTCGCCGATGAAAGGCGAAAGCACTTTGAGCGCGATCTCGGTGTAGGAGAGGCCGCGCATGGCGCGCAGTTCGTCCTTCGAGAAGTGCGGCCACTCGCGCGGCACATAAAGCCCGCCATCGCGTGCAAGCCCTGCCAGCATGGCATCGGAAAAGCCGAGAGCCGGCGCATTGCCGCGCGTGCTGATGTAGTCTGTCGCCATTCGTCGCATTGCCTCATGTTTGCGAGGGAGTGCGGTTGGTGCATTTACGGGGAGCCCCGTCGCATTCCGGCCGCGCGTTTGGTATAGAGCATCAGCCCGACGGGTGGAAACCGCTTTTCCGCCTGAGAGGGTGGGAAATTCCGGTTCGCTGGCGGATGCGGTGGCCTTCGCCGACGAAATATGCCATCTGGTTTTGTCTTCGATCTCGCGACGCGCAGTTTTTTACGAGGGTCTGAGTTTGTTCAATCATCGTGTTTTCGCCGGTTCCGTTGTGGCAGCCGCTGTTTTACTTTCGGGATGCCAGTCCGAGGACAAGCTCGGCGCATTTCAGCTGGGTAACAAGAACGCACAGGAAACGGCACAGAGCGCGGAGCTTCCCGCCGGCGCTGTGAAGGAAAGCGAATTGCGCGCCTATTGCCCGCCGGTGGCTCTGCGCGATGGGACGACTTTCTTCCGCACCTACCAGAAGGGCGGGCAGGACGATCCCTCCAAGGTGATTTACCAGGCCTCCATCACGGACACCACGCGCAGCTGCCAATATGCCAACGGCTCCTTCTCCATGAACGTGGCGGTTGCTGGCCGTGTCGTGCCGGGGCCTGTCGGCAATACGGGGAACATCACCATGCCGATCCGCGTAGCCGTATTGCGTGGCGATGACGTGGTCTATTCGAAGCTGTTCCAGCACAATGTTGCTATTGCCGATACCGCTGGCGCGACACAGTTCATCTTCAACGATCCGAATATCATGGTGCCCGGCGCGGCAGACCGTAGCCTGCAGGTCTTTGTGGGCTTCGATGAGGGCCCCCCCCGTAACCGCTGATCGCTTTTGCGGATAATAAAAACGCGCCTCGACGGCGCGTTTTTTATATCGTTTGGTTGGGGAAGAGGCGCCCAAAACGGGAAGCGATCTAGATATCGCCGCCCCACTCGGACAGCGCCGCCATGATGCCGGCAAGGTCCTGAAAGCGGTTGATGACCGTTTCGGCGCCGGCGTCCATCAAGAGTTCGGCATGGCCGGGCTGAATATGCGAAGCGCCTGCAAAGCCGATGACACGCATGCCGGCTGCCTTTGCCCCTGCGATGCCATGGACGGAATCCTCGATCACGAATGTCCGCTCAGGCTCGGCCTGCATGATCTCTGCCGCATAAAGGAACACATCCGGGGCGGGTTTCGGCTGTTTCGTCGGTGTTTCAAGGGATGAATAGATATGTCCCTGGAACAATGGCAGCATGGCGTTGCGCTTGAGCATCGCCTCGATACGCTCGCGGGTTGAGTTGGAGCAGATGCATTTCTTACCTTCAACGCCCGCCGCCGCATCGCGCGCTCCGTCTATGGCGCGCACTTCGTTGCGCAGGCGCTTGTCGACCTCCGTTTCCGCAAGGTCGATCAGGGACGCCTGAAACGGCATGTCGGCCTCTTTTTCGATGGCCAGCATGATGTCCTTGAAGGTGAGGCCGGCATAGCGGCTGGCAATTTCCTCCGGCGTGATCTCGAAGCCGGCCTGCGTGAGAAGGCGCGCCTCGACGCGTGCGGCAATGATTTCGGAATCGACGAGAACGCCATCGCAATCGAAAATGACGAGATCGGGAGCAGACATGGGCGGGACCTGATGGTTCAAGAATGGAAACGGCTCCGGGGCATAGCCCCGAAGCCGTGGTGAAAGCAACCGCCGCCGCCTGAAAACGGCGTGGCCAGCGTCTATTCCCCTTATTCCACCGTCACTTCCGCCCGTTCGCCTGCAGTCACCGTGGCCTTCTGGCTCTTGTCGGCCTTGTCTCCTTCATAGAGGACGCGGACCTCATATTCGCCGGGCGGCAGGGTTTCCTGCATGGTTTCGTCATAGGCGCCGCCAAAGCCCTTCTGGTTGCCCTGAATGTCCTTCTTGGCGGAGTAGATATCGATCCTGCGCGCACCGGGGGCGGATATTGCAAGCACGCCGGCATCGATGTTAACGGTCGCCTCCGTGCGTTCCCCTGCCTTCACGGTGATGGGCGCCTCTGCCTCCGCCTCACCGAGACGGGCATGAAGCACATAGTCGCCGGGCGGAACATCCATTCCGCCGCCACTTCCATATTGACCGGCGAGCGTTTCCCGATTGCCCTTGATATCGGCCTTTACCGCACGAACCTCGAAGCGGATGCCGTCGTCTTCCACGTCAGGCCCTCCTTCGGCATAGACAGCCGTGGGAACCACAAAGCCCGATGCGATCACGAGATCGATTTCGACGGTCTCGCCGGCTTTGACCGAAACCTGCTCCTCGGCGGTAGCCTTGTCGATATTGCCGGTCACGGTAACCGCACCTGCCGCGACATAGGCCTCGGTCGGGCCGTAGCCGCCGTCGCTGCCACCGCTGAAGGCCATGTCGACGCGCGCGCTGTCATCGGCTTCCCCATCCGGCGTGCGCTTGGGGGTGACGCGCAGAAAGCCCGCGTCCATCACCGCGATCAGTTCGGTCTGGCGGTCTTCGGAAAGCTCGACGGGAAATTCCTTTTCGATATTGCCGAGTTTGACGGTAACCGCATATTTGCCCGCAGGCACCGTGTCCTGAAAGATACCGCCATAGCCCCCCGTCGTTCCACGGTCGGCCTTCGCACCATTCGCATCGAGTGCAATCAGGTCCCAGCGGGCCGATCCGTCCTGTTCCATGTCGGGGCCGCCTTCGGCAAGGCGCAGGATACCCTTGAAGTTGAACTCCACGGCGGCGGGTTTCGGCTCCGGCTCGGGGTCAGGAGCCTTGGCGACCGTTGCCTCGAGCGCTTCGGCCAGTTGTCCGGCATCGTCTGCTTTCAGATAGAGCCCGCCCGTGTTTTCGGCCAGACAGGCCACCTGGCGGCCTTCCTCGTCTGAAAGTCCAAAGCCCACCACATGGGCTGTGAAATTCACGCCCGTGGCTTCAAGCTCCTTGCCGAGAGCGCATGGATCGGCCTCGCAGGTCTCAAGCCCATCGGTGACCAGAATGACGGTCGCCTCGTTTTCCTCGATCCGCAGCTCTTCCGCGGCACGGCGCACGGCTTCGGTAAGCGGTGTTTTGCCCTTGGGGTTAATCTTGTCGGCAAAGGCGGTGATGGCTCCGGCCGTGCCCTTGCCGGGGGGAACCGCTGTTTCGATATCGGAGCAGGAGCCTTTTTCGCGGTGGCCATAGGCAACCAGGCCGAGCTCGGTATCCCCGGGAATGGTGCCGAGCACCTGTTTGAGCGTCTCGCGGGCGATTTCGATCTTGGTCTTGCCGTCGATCTGGCCCCACATGGAGCCCGATGCGTCGAGGACGATGATGGTCTTGCCGGCGCTGAGGGCGGGCGAAACAACGAAAAGGGCAGCCACTAACGCGAAAATGCGCAAGGCGATCATGTGAATTCTCCGAAAAATATCGAGCCTGACGTAGGGGAAGATTTGCACAGCTTCACGCCACCCGCAATTCGGCTTGGTGAATTACGGAATGTTTACCAACTTCGGTAACCATAACGGCGAGTTAACAGTTCGAGTGAGAGAGCAGTATATGTCCGCCGTGCGTCGTATTAGTGAGCTTGTACCGCAGTCCGCGAAGGCCGAATGGCTGGACACGATCATCAAGGGGGATTGCGTTGCAGCCCTCAACCGGCTGCCGGATCAGTCCGTCGATGTGATCTTCGCCGATCCGCCCTATAATCTTCAACTCGAAGGCACGCTGCACCGGCCAGACCAGTCGCGCGTCGATGCGGTTGACGATGAATGGGACCAGTTCGAAAGCTTTGCCGCATATGACGCCTTCACGCGCGCCTGGATGCTGGCTGCCCGCCGCGTCCTGAAGCCTAACGGCACGATCTGGGTGATCGGCTCCTACCATAACATCTTCCGGGTCGGTTCGGTCATGCAGGATCTGGGCTACTGGTTCCTCAACGACATTGTGTGGCGCAAGTCCAACCCGATGCCGAATTTCCGCGGCCGCCGCTTCCAGAACGCGCATGAGACGATGATCTGGGCCTCCCGGGACAAATCCTCCAAGGGCTACACCTTCAACTACGAGGCGATGAAGGCGGCCAATGACGACCTTCAGATGCGCTCCGACTGGCTGTTCCCTATCTGCACAGGCAAGGAAAGGCTGAAGACGGACGAAGGCGACAAGCTGCACCCGACGCAGAAGCCCGAAGCCCTGCTTGCCCGCATCATCATGTCTTCGACCAAGCCTGGCGATGTTGTGCTCGACCCGTTCTTCGGTTCCGGTACGACCGGCGCCGTCGCCAAGCGTCTCGGTCGGCATTTCGTCGGCATCGAACGTGAGGACAGTTATATCGAGGCTGCCTCGCAGCGCATCGCCGATATCGAGCCGTTGGATAATCTCGATCTGGCGCAGGTTCAGGGAAAGCGCGCCGAACCGCGCGTGGCCTTCGGCAGCCTGATCGATGCCGGCTTGATGAAACCTGGCACGCTTCTGTGCGATGCCAAGCGCCGCTGGACCGCCAATGTGCGCGCCGACGGTACAATCGCCATTGGCGATGACGCGGGCTCCATCCATCGTGTCGGCGCACGTGTCCAGGGGCTCGAAGCCTGCAATGGCTGGACCTTCTGGCATTTCGAGGAAGCTGGCAGCCTGAAGCCGATCGACGAGCTGCGCCGCATCGCCCGCCTGAACATGCAGGTGGCCGCCGCCTGAGAAAAATGCCGGGCAGAACGCCCGGCAACAGGCCTAAGCTTCTATGCCAAAGCTGCGCAGATCGCTGCGCAGCTTTTTTGCATCGGTGAAATGGACTGCCTGCCAGCCGGCAGCCTGGGCGCCGGCGACATTCTTTTCGCTGTCGTCGATGAAGATGGTCGCCTGCGGCGTGAGGCCGAAAACGGTTGCATGTGTGTCGTAGATGGCGCGGTCGGGCTTGATGAAACCCACTTCACCTGAGACGGTGACGCCGCGCGGACGTTTCAGGAACGGATAGCGCTCCCGCGCTTCTGCAAAGGTGTCGGCGGCGAAATTCGTCAGCATAGTCACATCGTGGCCGCTGTCGATCAGCCCTTCGAAGACGGATAGAGAATCCTCATACGCATGCGGCACCATCTCGTGCCAGTTCTGCCGGAAGGCCCGGATATGGGGTTCCAGGGTGGGATGTTCATCGATCAGCAGTGCCTCGGCGTCCTGCCAGCTGCGGCCGCGATCCTGTTCAACGTTCCAGTCATTGGTGCAGATATTTTCAAGAAACCAGCGCCGTTCCGCCTCATCGGGAATGAGCCGGCGATAGGGAATTTCTGGATCATAGTGCAGCAGCACCTTGCCGATATCGAAAACGATGTGGCGGATTTCGCTCATGATGTCTTGCGGTCCCTTTGGCGTTTTTTCGTGGCCCCCGGTATGGCAGCTTCAATTGCCTTTTTGATGACGGTTGGCAGAGCTTCGCCCGGCAGTTCTTCCGGCGACGACCACCAACCTGCCGGCAAGGGTGCGGCAGTCTCCCCTGAGCCCTGAATGTCGGCGCGATAGACGCTGAGCTCCAGCGCGAAATGGGTGAAGACATGGCGGATTGTGCCGCAGTCCCGCCAATCCGCGGGAAAGGGGGCGGCGGAAGTATCCGTTTCCCCATCCTGCCTGGCGGTCCAGCCCGTGGTCGGCATTTCGGTCATGCCGCCCAGAAGTCCCTCCGGCGGGCGCTTGCGCAGAAAAACCGCCCCGTCGCCGCGCCGGGCCACAAAGGCCGCGCCGTGCCGCAAAGGTTTTTCGGCCTTGGGAGCCTTGCGCGGAAAGCGTTCCGCCGTTCCGTTTTGGCGCGCCAGACAGTCCGCGGAAACGGGACAGAGGACGCAGGCGGGATTGCGCGGAGTGCAGATCGTTGCGCCCAGGTCCATCATCGCCTGTGCGAAGTCGCCCGGGCGGTCGGCAGGCAGGATATTGGCCACGAATGCGCGAATGAGCGGTTTGGCATCGGGAAGCGGGGTTTCCATGGCCAGAAGCCGCGTCACGACGCGCTCCACATTGCCGTCGACCACGGCCGCCGGGCGATTGAAGGCGATGGCGGATATGGCCGCGGCCGTGTAGTCGCCGATGCCTGGAAGCGTCTTCAGCCCTTCTTCCGTATCGGGAAAGCGTCCCTGATGGTCTGCCGCGACGGTTTCTGCGCACTTCTTCAAGTTTCGGGCGCGCGAATAATAACCGAGGCCCGCCCAGGCGCGCATCACCGCTTCGGTTTCCGCGCCTGCGAGAGCCTCGACTGTCGGCCATGCGGCAAGAAAGGCTTCGTAATAGCTCTTTACGGCACTGACCGTCGTCTGCTGCAACATGACTTCGGACAACCAGACGCGATAGGGATCGGGCAGGACGCCAACCCTTGTATCGGCGGGCGGAGTGCGCCAGGGCAGGTGTCTGTGGTGCCGGTCGTACCATTCGAGCAGCAGCGTGGAGAAATCGTCAAAAGACGCATGAGCGTCGATGACCGGCGCGGATTGGCGTGCCATAATGGCGCGAAGTCTTTCATGGTTGAAATCAGGTCTTGAGCCCTTCATGGCAGGGAACGAACACAGGAGCAATCCCGTCGCGGTGAGCGACCTTGTGACCGGTATTCTCGATCCGGTGATGCGCAAGCGTGCGGGCATCTCGGTGGAATTGGTGCAGAGCTGGTCCGAGATCGTAGGCAACCGTCTTGCGGGCAGCACGCGGCCTGAAAAGCTGGCCTGGCCGCGCCGCATGCATGAGGATGACCCATTCGAACCCGCCACGCTGGTGATTGCCTGCGAGGGGGCTTCCGCCCTTCGCCTTCAGCATGAGACGGGTGAGGTGATCGGTCGCGTCAATGCGTTTCTGGGTTTTGCCGCCGTTGGGCGGATCCGCATCGTGCAAAAGCCTGTGGCCCAGGCACAGAAGCAGAAGGCTCCGCCACGGCGCGCATTGACGGGCGGGGAAAACGAGCGGCTTTCCCGCCTGATCGAAAGCATCGAGGATGAAGGGTTGCGCAATTCGCTTCGCGATCTAGGCGCAAGTGTTTTTTGCGCCCGTAAATAGAGCGTGATCACCAAAACGTGATAAACCGGCTGCTTCCGAAATGCCGGTCCTTGACCCAAATTCGCCCGAAATGCCGGCTTTCTGGCGATTCATAAAACAGTTTTCGAACGCAAACAGGTGAAACCCATATGTCCGCACTGATCCAGCGCCGTCGTCTCCTCCTTTCCATGGCAGCCTTGCCGGCGCTCGGTTTCGGCCTTGCCGCCTGCAGCGACGATGACAGCGTCGCAAATGCGGGCGATGCCGGAACCGATCCTGTGACCACTGCTGCAGTGGATGTTCCCTCGTCGACCGGTTCCGTGGATGTGAACAAGCTCATGGAAGCGGGCGCGCTGGAAGATATGGTGGAAGGCAGCGCCGACGCGCCGGTTACCATCGTGGAATACGCTTCGATGACCTGCGGACATTGCGCTAATTTCCACGTGAACACCTATCCTGCGCTGAAGGAAAAATACATAGACACGGGCAAGGTGCGCCTGATCATGCGCGAGTTTCCCTTCGACCCGCGCGCCGAGGCGGGGTTCATGCTGGCGCGCTGTTCCAAGGACAATTATTTCGCCATGGTCGATGTTCTGTTCAAGCAGCAGAACAACTGGGCGCCGGTTCAGGATGCACAGGCGGCGCTACTCAAGATTGCCAAGCTCGCCGGTTTCTCGCAGCAGAGCTTCGAAGCCTGCCTCACCGACCAGAAGCTTCTGACCGATATCCGTTCGGTGCGTGAGCGTGCGGCGAGTGAGTTCGGTGTCGATGCCACGCCGACATTCTTCATCAACGGCAAGAAATACTCGGGCGCGATGTCCATCGATCAGATGTCGGCCATCATCGATGGCATGATCTGACCATTTTTCGCATCTATATGCCGAAGCCGACTGGTCTTGCCGGTCGGCTTTTCTTTTTTGTTTCAGTTTGCTTTTTTAGGATTTTGAGATGCTGCAGATTGCGCAGCGACTGAGGAGGGGCTTCAGGCCCCACCTGTTGCTTTTGATATCGTCGGCCGCGATTGGCTCTTTCATGCCCGAGGGATTTGCGCAGGAGGGATTTACACAGGGGGTCGACCTCCTGGAACCGGGCCCGCTCATTGAAAAGGTGATTGGAAAGGCCGATGCGCCGGTGACCATCATCGAATATGCCTCGATGACCTGTCATCATTGCGCGGCTTATCACACGCAGACCCTGCCTGAGTTGAAGCGGCTATATATGGATACGGGCCGGGTGCGTTATATTATTCGCGGCCTTGCGACCGACCCGCGCGCGGAGGCCGCGCTGATGCTTGCCTATTGCTCGGGCGATAACTATTTCGCCCTCAGCGATTTGCTTTACAGGAAGCAGTCCGACTGGGCGTTTGCCCGTAATGGGGGCGATGCGCTGCTCGGAATCGCCAGAATTGCGGGTTTTTCACAGGAGAGCTTCACCGCTTGCTTGACGGACCGCAAACTTCTGGCTGATGTCAGGAGGATGCGCGATAGGGGTTTGGAGCAGTACGGCATCACGGCTGCGCCAACGTTCTTCATCAATGGGGTGAAGCACTCGGGAGCCATGTCGATTGAGGAAATGTCGGCGATCATCGACGGCATACGCTAGCTGGCAACAGGTTTGCCGGCAGTTTCGGCATGCGCGTTTTTTCCGGGCAGCGGGCTCTGAAGGGCACGGCGCATGAAATTCACCAAGCTGCGCCTTCTGGGCTTCAAGTCCTTCGTCGAACCGAGCGAGTTTGTCATCGAGGGTGGCCTGACCGGTGTGGTTGGGCCCAATGGCTGCGGCAAGTCGAACCTTGTCGAGGCGCTGCGCTGGGTGATGGGCGAAAGCTCATACAAGAATATGCGCGCGTCGGGCATGGACGATGTGATCTTCTCCGGCTCGGGGACCAGGCCCGCCCGCAACACGGCGGAGGTCGCGCTGTTTCTCGACAACAGCGACCGCAGCGCCCCCGCCGCTTTCAACGATGCCGATGAGTTGCAGGTCTCGCGCCGCATTGAGCGGGAGGCCGGTTCCGTTTACCGCATCAACGGCAAGGAAGCCCGTGCCCGCGATGTACAGCTCCTCTTCGCCGATCAGTCCACCGGCGCCCGTTCACCTTCCATGGTGGGGCAGGGGCGCATCGGCGAGCTGATCCAGGCTAAGCCACAGGCCCGCCGCGCCCTTTTGGAAGAGGCGGCGGGCATTTCCGGTCTTCACACGCGCCGTCATGAGGCGGAGCTGCGCCTTCGCGCGGCGGAACAGAACCTTGAGCGGCTTGACGATGTGGTAGGAGAGCTTGCCACCCAGATCGAGAACCTGAAGCGCCAGGCGCGCCAGGCCTCCCGTTTCAAGAACCTTTCTGCAGAGGTCCGCAAGGCGGAGGCCATTCTGCTGCATCTGCGCTGGTCTTCCGCCAAGGCTCAGGAGGCGGAAGCTCAGTCGATGCTTTCGCAGGCGACCGCTGCTGTTGGCGATAGCGCCAGCGGCCAGATGGAGGCCGCCAAGGAACAGGCCATCGGCGCGCATAAATTGCCGGAATTGCGAGAGGCTGAAGCCGCTGCCGCCGCCGCATTGCAACGTTTGACCATCGCCCGTACGCAGATCGAGGAAGAGGCAAAGCGTGTCCGCGCCCGCACCGATGAACTGCGCAAGCGTATCGACCAGCTGAATGCGGACATTGCGCGCGAAGAGCAGATGGTGCGCGACAATGCCGAGGCACTGGCGCGGCTCGCAGAAGAGGAAGAGGCGCTGAGAGAGGCCGAGGAGGGCGCCGGCGATCATGAGGCAGAGTTGCGCGGTGCGTTCGAGGAAGCAGCGCTTGTTCTGGCTGAAGCGGAAGAAACGCTTGCACGCCTGACGGCGGAGAAGGCCGAAGCCATGGCTGCCCGCAACCAGGCCGAACGCGCCATCCGCGAGCAGGCGGAACGCCGCGACCGTCTTGCGCGCCAGCTTGCAGGTGTCGACAGTGAGCTCGGTGAAATCGCCCAGCGTATTTCCGCTCTGCCCGATCCCGCCGAAAAGCAGGAACTGATGGAGCATGCGGCGGCACGCCTTGAGCTGACCGAGGGGGAGCATGCGGCGAGCGAGGAGCGTGTGGCTGCAGCCCGCGAGGCCGAAATCGCCGCCCGCCCGCCCTTGCAGGCGGCCCGCGAGGAGCTGGGACGCATCGAGACGGAAGCGCAGACCTTGCGCAAGATCCTGAGCGCAGGCGGTAGCGAGGCTTATCCGCCGGTTGTCGAACAATTGCGCGTGGAGCGCGGCTTCGAGACGGCGCTGGGTGCGGCCCTCGGCGAGGATCTGGATATCCCGCTCGACAGCGCTGCCCCTGCCTATTGGGGGCCGATGGAGGTTTCGGGCGACGATCCTGCGCTGCCATCGGGCATCCGTTCCCTTGCGAGCGTGGTCAAGGCACCGCGCCAGCTTGAGCGCCGGCTGGCGCAGATCGGGCTTGTCGAGGCGGAGAATGGGGCCAGTCTTCAGAAACTGTTGAAGCCTGGTCAGCGGCTCGTTTCGCGCGATGGGGCACTGTGGCGCTGGGATGGTTATCGCGCGAGCGCCGACGCGCCGACGGCGGCCGCGCAGCGGCTGGCGCAGAAGAACCGCCTTTCGGAACTCGATAATGATGTGATCGAGGCGACGGCGCGGCTGCGTGCGGCCGAATCCGCTCTCGCCGACACCGAGGCTGCCGTGCGTAACGCCGTCGAGGCTGAGCGCCGGGCCCGAGAGGAGATGCGTGCGGCGCAGGCCGCGCTCGGGCGGGCGCGCGAGGAACTGGCGAGCGCCGAACGCGCTGCGGGCGAGCTCACGAGCCGTCGCAGCGCACTTGAGGAGGCCCGCGCCCGGGTCGCCGAGGATTATGAGGAAGCGGCGGCCGCTCTCGAGACCGCAGGAGCCACATTGGAGGAAGCACCCGACTTGAGCGATTTGCAGGACAATCTCGATCGTGCGACGAACGAGGTTTCCGGTTATCGCGCGGCGGCTGCCGAAGCGCGGGCCGCCCATGAGGGGTTGCGGCGCGAAAGTGAGACACGCCGGCGCCGGCTTGAAAGCATCCTCGCGGAACGCCGGAGCTGGCAATCACGGGTGGAGAACGCGGACCGACATACAGCGGCCCTTGCGGATCGCCGCGAGGAAACCACGCGTGAGCTGGAAGATTTGGCTGATGCGCCGGACGAGATCGAGACCCGTGGCCGCTCGCTCCTGTCGCAGATCGCGCAGGCGGAAACCGTGCGCAAGGCTGCAGCGGACCGGCTTCAGGAGGCTGAAACACGCCAGGCAGCGCTTGACCGCAAGGCCACCGAAGCGATCCAGAGCCTTTCTTCCGCACGCGAAAGCCGGGCTCGCGCCGAAGAGCGGGTGACCGCTGCCGAGGAGCGGCGCAAGGAGGCGGAAGCGCGCATACAGGAAGTGTTGAATGTGCCGCCGCACCGGGTACTGGCACTGGCGGAACTGGAGCCGGACGCGCCGTTGCCGGAAATTGACGATGTGGAGCGGCGGCTCGAGCGCTACAAGATGGAGCGCGAGCGCTTGGGCGCCGTCAATCTGCGCGCCGAGGAAGAACAGTCCGAACTCATGGAGCGCCATGAGACAATCGTCTCCGAGCGTGAGGATGTGATCGAGGCGATCCGCAAATTGCGGGTCGCGATCCAGAACCTCAACAAGGAAGGCCGGGAACGGCTTCTGGCGGCTTTTGATGTCGTCAACGAGCAGTTCCAGAGATTGTTCACCCATCTCTTCGGCGGCGGTACCGCAGAACTGCAGCTCATCGAATCCGACGATCCGCTCGAAGCCGGGCTTGAAATCCTGGCGCGCCCGCCCGGCAAACGCCCCCAGACGATGACGCTGCTTTCGGGCGGTGAGCAGGCGTTGACGGCCATGGCCCTGATCTTCGCCGTCTTTCTCACTAACCCTGCGCCCATCTGCGTGCTGGACGAAGTTGACGCGCCACTCGACGATCACAATGTCGAGCGCTTCTGCAATCTCATGGATGAGATGGCGGCCTCAACGGAAACCCGTTTCGTGGTGATCACTCACAATCCGATCACCATGGCCAGGATGAACCGTCTGTTCGGCGTCACCATGGCCGAGCAGGGCGTCAGCCAGCTCGTTTCGGTCGATCTGCAAACCGCCGAGCGCCTGCGCGAGGCAAGCTAACATCTCCTCGCGTTCAAGCGCCGTTGTTTTCGGGAGAGACGCAAAGCGAGTCATTTCTCGCTCCACACCGCCAGTTCGTTGCCGGCCGGGTCGGTAAAATGAAAGCGCCGACCGCCGGGAAAAGCGAAAATCGGACGCACGATTGTCCCGCCCGCTTCCTCGACTGTTCTCAATGTGTCCTCAAGGTCATCCGAATAGAGCACGGGAAGAGGTTTGGAAGCAGGGCCGGGATTGCCGTCGAAACCGCCGTCGATTCCTTCGCTGAAAGCGCTGTAACTCGGTCCGTAGTCGGTAAATGACCAGGAGAAAGCGCGGGCGTAAAATGATTTCACGCCATCAAGACTGCCGTTCCCTGCGGGCATCTCAAGATAGTCGAGTTTGCCGGTCTGGCGCATGTCAATCTCCATTGTTCCTGATTTGTTCTTATCATAACGTATCGGATGTGCAAGCGGCAACAGGGATCAGCCGTTGATATTCGCTTCGCGCGGGGAGGTGCTGCGAGCCGCGCCTGGTGGGTGGCCGTGCACGCGTTTGAAAGCACGGCTGAAGGCCGCCTGCGATCCATACCCGAGCTTTTGAGCTGCGGTCTCGATGGGCATGCGGTCGCGGCCGATCCATTGTGATGCCAGCCGCATGCGCAGTTCCGTGAGATAGCGCACCGGCGTCATGCCGGTCACCGTGTGAAAACGCTCTGCAAAAACGGAGCGGGAACTGCCCATCTCGGCGGCGAGTTCCGCCAGGGTCCAGTTGCGTCCGGGATCGCGGTGCAGGGCGGCGATAACGCGCCCAAGACGAGGGTCGCGCAACGCCGCCACCCATCCCGACGCATCCCCGCAGCCGCATTCGACCCAGGCGCGCACAATGAAGGCCGAAACCACATCGGCCAGGCGGGCAAGAATGCCGGCATAGCCTGCGCGGTCCTCGCAGGTCTCCCGCTGCATCGCTTCAAGCAGTGGCAGGATTTCGGGATAGCGGTTGAGCAATGTCCCGACGAGCATGGTCTCAGGCATCAGGTTGACGAGCGGGTGCATGGTGCCGAGATCGAATTCCATCCGGCCGCAAAAGATGAGCGCCTCGTGTGACTGGTCGGCGCAATCGGCGCAGGCCTCGATATTGGCAATGTTGCCGCAGACGGGAACAGCGGTGAAGGTGTTCACGCAGCGCGCGGGAAGCTCGGGGCTGGAGACGAGATCATGCTCGCCGCCACGAGGCAGGAGCACGGCATCTCCCGTGTTCATCCGGTGCACCATGCCGTCAGGCGCCCGCAAATAGACCGGCCCGCGTCCGACAAAATGGAAATGTGCGCGGCTTTTTTCGGTTCCGAAATGCAGTCCGAACGGAGGCGTCATCTGGATGCGGCGATATTCGATACCGAACAGGCGCATGCCCATCAGAAGCTCGCTCACCATGTCGGTAGTGGCGGGTGGCGACGACAGAGTCGAAAGATTTTCGGACTTTTGATCAAGCATTCAGGATTATATGGCATGGTGCGTCCGGTTTGTCCATTCTATCTATGCTGCACTGCAAAACAGACTCCATGAAAGGATAGACGCATGGATCAGCCGCTGCATTGGAAGCAGTCGCAGCCCGAACGCACCCAGCCCGCCTGGGGCGCCGTTGTTTCCATGGCGCTCGGCGTTTTCGGCCTCGTGACCGCGGAATTCCTGCCGGCAAGCCTGCTCACGCCCATGGCCGCGGAACTCGGCATCACGGAGGGCATGGCAGGCCAGGCCGTCACGGCGACTGCGGTTGTCGCTTTGGCCACGAGCCTCGTGATTTCGGCTGCAACGCGCAATCTGGACCGCCGTGCGGTCCTGCTCTTCTTCTCCATGCTTCTCGTGGCATCGGGCATCGCGGTGGCGCTGGCGCCCAATCTCGCCTTCCTGCTTCTTGGGCGGGTGCTTCTGGGTGTCGCCTTGGGCGGTTTCTGGGCCATGTCCACCGCCGTAACGATGAGGCTCGTCCCGGAAGCGTTCATACCGCGCGCATTGTCGATCATCTTTAGCGGCGTTTCCGCAGCGACCATTGTTGCAGCGCCGATCGGAAGCTATCTGGGAGAGATTGTGGGCTGGCGCAGCGTCTTCATGCTGTCGGCAGCACTTGGCGTTCTCTCTTTCGTGGTACAGTTCGCGACACTGCCAAGGCTTGCGCCGACTGGGCTCACGACGATGCGCACGCTTGTCGATGTTCTTCTGCGGCCGGGAGTGGGGCTCGGCATGTTTGCAGCCATGCTGGTCTTTGCCGGCCATTTCGCCTTCTTCACCTATATCCGTCCCTTCCTTGAAACGGTTACGGGCGTGGGCATAGAAGCGGTCTCGGGTATTCTGCTTGGCTTCGGCCTTGCCAATTTCGTGGGCACGCTTTTCGCCGGCATTCTTCTGGAGCGTAGTTTGCGGCTCACATTGACGGCGATGCCGCTCGTGATGGCGCTGCTTGGCCTCGGTCTGGTTTCATTTGGGCATCTTCCGCTTGCCGGCACCGTTCTGGTTGGCGTGTGGGGTCTTGCCTTTGGCGCCGTGCCGGTCGCTTGGTCCACTTGGCTGACGCGTGCTGTGCCGGATCAGGCGGAAAGCGCCGGTGGCCTTCTCGTGGCGGCGATCCAGTTTGCCATTGCGCTCGGTGCTGCGGTTGGTGGCCTCATCTTTGACGCGAGCGGTGCAACCGGCGTTTTCGGGGCGAGCTCGCTGGTCATGATCTTCGCGACATTGATGATCCTTGTCGGCGTGCGTTTGCGCCCGGTTGTCATCGCAGCCCGTGCCTGAACGAGGCTTTCCGGGCGGAGGCTCGACTCCGCCCGGTGCAACGGGATGCAATAAATTGTTTCTCTTCAATCGATAAAGGCGCGGATGCAGGCTCCTATGGTCTTGCTTTGAGCGCTTCGGGTCCTTAACGCTGCCCCGCGTGCCGGCGGAAAATCAGTTGAGCGCCGGCCTGTTGACCGGAAGGGGAGCGCAGCATGACCAAATGGGTCTATGTGTTTGGCGATGGACGTGCCGAGGGTCGCGCAGGCGACAAGAATTTACTCGGCGGCAAGGGTGCCAATCTGGCGGAGATGTGCAGCCTCGGGCTGCCAGTGCCGCCCGGCTTTACGATCACGACCGAGCTGTGCGCCCATTATTATGCCAACGGCCGCTCCTATCCGGACGAACTGAAAGCGCAGGTCGAGGCTGCATTGCAGGAGGTTGGCCGCATTGCCGGCCGCCGCTTCGGCGATCCTGAGCAGCCGCTGCTTGTTTCCGTGCGCTCCGGTGCCCGCGCCTCGATGCCGGGCATGATGGACACGGTTCTCAATCTCGGTCTGAACGACAGCACCGTCGAAGCCGTGGCGGCTGAAACCGGCGATGCCCGCTTTGCCTATGACAGCTACCGTCGCTTCATCCAGATGTACTCCAACGTCGTGCTCGGCCTCGATCACGACCTGTTCGAGGAAATTCTGGAGGAGGAAAAGGAGCGTCTCGGCTATGAGGTCGATACCGAATTTTCCGCTGAAGACTGGCAGAATGTCATCGCGCTCTACAAGCGCGGCATCGAGGCTGAATTGGACGGGCCTTTCCCGCAGGATCCGAACGAACAGCTCTGGGGTGCAATCGGAGCGGTGTTTGCCTCGTGGATGAACCCGCGCGCGATCACCTATCGCAAACTGCACGACATTCCTGAAAGCTGGGGCACGGCCGTCAATGTTCAGGCCATGGTGTTCGGCAACAGGGGGGAGGATTCGGCGACGGGCGTCGCCTTCACCCGCAATCCCTCGACCGGCGAGAAGGCGCTTTATGGCGAATTCCTCGTCAATGCGCAGGGCGAGGACGTTGTGGCGGGCATTCGCACGCCGCAAAACATCACCGAGATGGCCCGGCTCGAAGCAGGCTCCGACAAGCCATCGCTCGAAAAGCTGATGCCGGAGGCCTTCGCGGCTTTCATCGACATCGCCGGCAAGCTCGAGAAGCATTACCGCGACATGCAGGACCTTGAGTTCACCATCGAGCGCGGCAAGCTCTGGATGCTGCAGACCCGTTCGGGCAAGCGCACCGCCAAGGCGGCGCTGAAAGTCGCGGTCGACATGGCCAATGAAGGGCTGATCACCCAGGAAGAGGCGGTTGTCCGTATCGACGCAGCTTCGCTCGACCAGCTTCTGCACCCCACCATCGATCCCAAGGCCCCGCGCGACGTGATCGGCATTGGCCTGCCCGCATCGCCGGGCGCGGCCACCGGCGAGATCGTCTTTTCGTCCGAAGCCGCCGAAGAGGCGCGTTCGGAGGGGCGCAAGGTGATTCTGGTGCGTGTGGAGACCAGTCCGGAGGATATTCACGGCATGCATGCCGCCGAGGGCATTCTCACGACCCGTGGCGGCATGACGAGCCATGCGGCCGTCGTGGCGCGCGGCATGGGCAAACCCTGCGTGTCCGGCGCGGGCTCGCTGCGCGTCGATCACAAGGCCGGTACGCTCATTGCCATGGGGCAGAGCTTCAAGGCTGGTGATATCATCACAATCGACGGTGCATCGGGTCAGGTGCTCAAGGGCGCCGTTCCCATGTTGCAGCCGGAGCTTTCGGGCGATTTCTCCACCATCATGAGCTGGGCCGATAAAACGCGGCGCATGAAGGTGCGGGCCAATGCAGAAACGCCTTCCGATGCACGCACGGCGCGCTCCTTCGGAGCCGAAGGCATCGGCCTGTGCCGCACCGAGCACATGTTCTTCGATGACGGCCGCATCCTTGCCATGCGCGAGATGATCCTCGCCGACACGGAAGCCGACCGCCGCACCGCACTTTCCAAGCTTTTGCCGATGCAGCGCTCCGATTTCGTGAAAATCTTCGAGGTGATGGCGGGGCTGCCCGTCACCATCCGGCTTCTCGATCCGCCGCTGCATGAGTTCCTGCCGAAGACGGAGGAAGAGATCGCTGAAGTGGCCAGCGCCATGGGCGTTTCTGCCGACAAGCTGCGCCAGCGCACCGAAGCCCTGCATGAGTTCAACCCCATGCTCGGGCATCGCGGCTGCCGGCTGGCCGTCTCCTATCCGGAGATTGCCGAAATGCAGGCTCGCGCCATCTTCGAGGCTGCCGCCGAAGCAGCAGCCAAGAGCGGTGCGCCGGTCGTTCCCGAAGTCATGGTGCCGCTCGTCGGCATGCTTACTGAGCTGAACTTCGTGAAGGCGCGCATCGACACCGTGGCCAAGGAAGTGATGAGCGAGCGCGGCATCGAGATCGACTATCTTGTCGGCACGATGATCGAGCTGCCACGCGCGGCCCTTCGCGCCGATGAGATCGCCGGCAGCGCGGAGTTCTTCTCCTTCGGTACGAACGATTTGACGCAGACCACCTTCGGCATCTCGCGCGACGACGCCGCATCGTTCCTGGAAGCCTACCGGGCGCGCGGCATCATCGAGCAGGACCCATTTGTCTCGCTGGACGTGGATGGTGTGGGCGAACTCGTGCGCATTGCCAGCGAAAAGGGACGCAAGGTACGTGCCGATATCAAGCTTGGCATTTGCGGGGAGCATGGTGGCGATCCGGCGTCCATCCGCTTCTGCGAGACGGTCGGTCTGGACTATGTGTCATGCTCGCCGTTCCGCGTCCCCATCGCGCGCCTCGCCGCTGCACAGGCGGCAATCGCCGCAAGCTGAACGGTCCCCATAACCGGCTGAAAATAGTCGGCAGAAACATGAAAGCTGGGCCTTGTGCCCGGCTTTTTTTGCTTCTTCCGTAAATATCGGGCCGGCCGGGTGTCAGCGGTCCGGTGTCAGGCAGGCATGGCGAGTTCGGCTTCCGCCGCGTCCGTCAGGTCGCTGTCCTCGAGCTCGATATCTGTTTCTTCTTGTGGTTGGTCGAGACTGGCCATCAGCCCGGCATAAGCGCTGACAATGCCGGCTACGGGGAGTTCACTTGCCTCGATACTTTCGACTGCAAGCTTTTCGCCATCGCTACGCTGGACGACAAGGGCCAGTGCCTGCCCGCCATCGCTGCTGACCGAAACGGCTGCGACCCAGTCGCAATCGTCAACACCGTCGAGACGCATGCGAAAGAGAATCTGGCCATCGACCTGACCGAGGGCATGGTTCAAGGCACCTTCGAAGCCGAGCCCGAGACAGTCTTCATTGTTCAGGGCAAGTTCGAGTTCGACAAGTTCAAGCGGTATCGACAGTGTTCCGCTTGCTTCACTCACAGACGTCTGCATGACGGACCTCACATGTTTAACGCTCCGCAATTCTTTTTCGTCCATTGTCGCCGTGAGCATGGCCGCATTGTGACGAACTTATCGGCGGATAAGGCACCGGTTTCTCCGCTTGAATCACTTTCGTAAGGCTTAGGTACAAAGGCTTGAAAGCGCAGCCGATACCGCCCCAAGGGATTCCGAATCCTGATTCAATGCTTTAAGACGGTCTTTGTTCCATTCTGTCGGAGACAGACCTGAAATCATGACAGCCATCCTCGAACGAAGGCAATCTTCAGCGGCCGCATGGTGCCGGCGATCCGCGCTATTCAGTGCGGTTTTGCTCGTCACCGCCGGGGGCGGACATCGCTTTGAGCTGGTGGAGACGATCCCGCTTCTGTGGCTGCTTGGCCTTGTATGCCTTTTGGCGGCCACGGCGCTTGTGCTTGGCGCAATAGCGCTCGTTCAATCATGGGAACATGGAGTGGGCGGAGCGTTCGAGGCAGGTTTCGGCATCTTTGTGGCGCTTGTCGTGATGATCCCCTTCGGCATATCGGTGGCGCGCGTCGTTCAATACCCGCGTCTCGTCGATATCTCGACCGATCTTGAAAACCCGCCGGAATTCATCCTGGCCGAACGCCGGCGCAGCGGCGCGATGAACCGCATCACCATGCCCTCGCCGCAGGATATCGCGCTTCAGAAGGCGAGGTACCCCGGCGTGACGGGACGGCGCTATGAACACGCCGCCGAAAGTGTATCAGAAGCCGTGATTGCGATGATGAACGAGCGCGGCTGGAAACCCCGTCAGGAAAAGACGGTGATCCCGACCGGCAACCGCATTGTGATCGAAGGAACGGCAAAGACGTTTTTCCTGGGCTTTGTTTCCGATGTGACCATCCGCATTGAGGATGACCAGACGGCGACCTTTGTCGATATGCGCTCGGCCTCCCGCTATGGCCGCCACGATTTGGGGGACAACGCGGCCAGAATCCGCGCTTTCCTGCAGGAACTCGACGACCGTATGGCCGCACTGGCGGGCGTCTGACTTCAGCCTGGAAAATAAAGCCCGTCGATGGCAGGCGCGCCTTCCGTAACCACAGCGCCGCGGCTGACCAGGTCTTCGAGATGAGCGAGCACCGAAAGGGCCGCTGCCCCATGCAGGCGAGGGTCGGTATCCCGATAGATCGCCCGCACCATATCGCCGATACTGCGGTCCCCGCGGGTCACGCGTTCCAGAATGGCGCGCTCACGCATCTTACGATGCGCTTTCAATCCGCGCAGGAAGGGGGCCGGCCTGGTGACAGGACCGCCATGGCCAGGCAGCAGCAGTTGATCATCGCGCGCAAGCAGTGCGTCGAGCGAACGCATATAATCTGCCATGGCCCCATCCGGAGGCGCCACGATGGTGGTTGACCAAGCCATCACATGATCGGCGGAAAACATAATTCCGGTGCCTTCAAGCGCGAAGACGGTGTGATTGGCCGCATGCCCCGGCGTGTGGATGGCGCGCAATTCCCAGCCATCACCTTCAATCAGCGCATTGTCTTTCAGCGTCAGGTCCGGCTTGAAATCGGTATCCGCACTGGCATCGAGCGGATTGGTCTCGCCGATGCGCAATGGGCGGGCGGGGCGGTGCGGGCCTTCTGCACAAACCAGCGCCCCGGTGATTTCCGCCAGCCGCGCGGCGAGGGGAGAATGATCCCGATGCGTATGGCTCACCAGAACATGGCTCACGGGACGCCCATCTATGGCCTTGAGCAAGGCTTCGAGATGAGCATCGTCATCGGGCCCCGGGTCGATCACGGCCAGAGACGAGGTGCCGACGACATAGCTGTTCGTCCCATGAAAGGTGAAAGGGCTCGGATTGTTGACCGTCAGGCGCAGGACGCCCGGTCCCGCCTCCACCGCCCGGCCATAGGCGGGGGCGAACTGCGTGTCGAATTCAAGGGCCATGGCTCGATCCGGAAAAGCTGGGGCAGGAGGCGCGCAATAAGGTCAATTCGGTTGCCGCATATCATGGAACCGCCTATAGGAGAACCTAGGTACTTTCTTTGAATGAGCAAGGATGGAGAAACCATGTCCCTGGCGATTGCTTCCAGACCCCTCGTTTCGCTGACGCTTCCGCAAGAGGGCGCCCGGCGCTTTGCGACCCAGCTCTTCCTCGCCCTTGGCGCGACGCTTCTTCTGGCTGTTTCCGCCAAGACGAAGGTGGTGCTTGGTCCGGTGGATCTTTCGCTGCAGACCCTTGCGGTTCTTCTGATCGGCGCGACCTTCGGCATGCGCCTTGGCGTGGCCACGCTTCTTCTCTATCTCGCCGAAGGCGCCATGGGCCTTCCTGTGTTCCAGGGCACCCCTGAAAAGGGCCTCGGCCTTGCTTACATGATGGGCCCGACGGGCGGCTTCCTTCTGGGCTTTGTGGCTATGGCGGCGATTGCTGGCTGGGCCGCCGATCGCGGCCTCGATCGCAACCCGATCAAGTTCGCTGGCGCTCTCCTGGTTGCCGAAGTAGCCCTGATGGCGCTTGGTTTTGCCTGGCTCGCCGGCCTGATCGGTGCCGACAAGGCCTGGATGTTCGGCGTGCAGCCCTTCATTCTGGCGGACCTTGTGAAGGTGGCGCTGGCCGCATGCCTGATGCCTGTCGCCTGGGCGCTTCTGCGCAGCCTCGGCGTTTCGCGCGAGTAGGCACGGCAACCTGCCACTGAAACGCCATTTTAAGGGCGAAATGCTTAAATGCGGGCCGGATTTGAGATTCGGCCCGTTTGCGTTTTGGAGAGGTTTGAATGGCGGTCTTGGTAACTGGGGGGGCCGGTTACATCGGCAGCCACATGGTATGGGCTTTGCTCGACCAAGGCGAAGAAGTGGTGGTTCTCGACCGACTCAGCACAGGCTTCGACTGGGCTGTCGCGGAGGCTGCTACCTTGGTTGTCGGCGATGTTGCCGACCGGAATCTGGTCAAGGAAACGATCCGCAAGCATGAGGTGGATGCGATCATCCATTTCGCCGGCTCGGTCATCGTGCCGGAATCCGTGGCGGATCCGCTGGGCTATTATCTCAACAACACCGCCAAGTCGCGCGATCTCATCGATGTCGCGATAGGCAATGGTGTGAAGAATTTCATCTTCTCCTCGACGGCTGCCGTATACGGCAGCCCGGAAACCTTCCCTGTAATGGAAGAAGCGCCTCTGCGGCCCGAATCGCCCTACGGGACGTCCAAGTTGATGACGGAGATGATGCTGCGCGATTGCGCGGCCGCCCATGATTTCAGGTACACGGCGCTCCGCTATTTCAATGTTTCGGGTGCCGACCCGAAGCTGCGCACGGGCCAGTCGACCAAAGGCGCGACGCATCTCATCAAGGTCGCGTGCGAGACTGCGACCGGCAAGCGCCCGTATATGGAAGTTTTCGGTACCGACTACGCGACACGGGATGGCACCTGCGTGCGTGACTATGTGCACGTGTGGGATCTGGTGAATGCACATTACCTGGCCTTGCAGCGCATGCGCGATGGTGGCGGCAGCCTTGTCGCCAATTGCGGCTATGGGCAGGGATACTCCGTTCTGGAAGTCATCGAGGCGGTCCGCAGGGTCGCCGGAACCGACTTCGAGGTCCGTATGAGCGGCCGCCGTCCTGGGGATACGGTGGCGATCGTGGCGAGCAATGAGCGTTGCCGGTACGATCTCGGCTGGCAGCCGAAGCATCAGGGCCTTGAGGAGATTGTTGGACACGCTTTGGGGTGGGAGGCGAAACTCGCAAGGCGTAACAGGCAATGATGACCTACCGGAAGGTCAACCAGCTTTTCACATTCGCAAGTTTCTCCACCGCCCCCGCCCTGGGGTCCGTGGTCAGTTTTCTCTGGCATGGCGGCGCCATCTGGTGCGTGTTCGAAGTGGCTACGGGACGGCGGCGCTTCAGCCCCGATCGGATGATGCGCTTCGTGTATGGCATCATGTTGGTCTATGTGGCGACCAACCTCATGGCCTTTCTTGCCAATGATCCGTCGTGGGAAATGGCGCGCAAGCTCTTGCCGCTTGTCACCTTCCTGATGTTCCCCTTCTCCTATTCGATCTGGACGATCTCCAATCGGGAAGAGATTGCGCGCGCGGCTATCCTGGGCAGCGCTGTTGCGGCTGCAAGCGGCTTCGCCCTGGCTCTGATCCAATATTATATCGTCGCCATGAGGCCGGAGGGCGGTGCGGGCAATGCATTGGTTTTCGCTGATGTGGCTTGTCTCACAGGCCTTGTGTGTCTGGCCGGTGCTCTGACCCTTGAGACAGGGCGGGCGCGCCTTCTTCTGTTTGCCTATGCGCTGGCCTTTCTTGCCGTGCTTTTTTCGGGCTCGCGCTCAGTGTGGGGCGTGATGCTGGGGGCATCCATACTGGTCGTTCTTTTGTGCCGGGGGCGGGTTATGAACATCCTGCGCGGGCGCATGCTGGCCATTTTAGCGGTTGCTGTGACAGTGGCGGTGCTTGCCTCGGGGGTCGTGGCAACGCGGATGGAACTTCTGGGCGAGGAGTTTCGCGAGCTTGCCGTCAGCGGCAACTACAACACCTCGTCAGGTCTGCGCGTGGCGCTTTATGAAATCGGCTCCCGGCTGGTCATGGAGCGACCGTTTCTGGGGCACGGACTTCAGAATACGGTTCACCTGATAGGACATCATCTGAATGCCGATTACGGCGTGAACCGCAGCTTCTCGCATTTCCACAACGGGTTTCTGACGGCATTTGTGGAGGGGGGCGTCTTGTGCGGCCTTGCGGTTCTGGCGCTTTTTGCCGCCATTGCCGTGGCGGCGTGGAGGGCCTTGCAGAATGCAGTCGATCCGATCCAGCGTTTCGGCGGTCTGCTCCTCGCCATCCTGTTCTGCATCTATGCCGGTGGCGGCAGCGTTAACCTGATCTTTGGCCATGACATCCTGGATTCGATGTTCATGGTGGTCCTGATTACCGGATTGTATCTTGCCACGGGAAGCTCGCAGCTTCCCGCGGAAGAGAAGGAAGAACCTGACACGGATCAGGCGCGCCCGTAGCGATCCTCGAAGCGCACGATGTCGTCTTCGCCGAGATAGGACCCGGACTGGACCTCGATCAGTTCGAGCGGAATCTTGCCCGGGTTCTCCAACGCGTGGACTTCACCGAGCGGAATATAGGTCGACTGGTTTTCGCTCAGGAGGATAGTCTCCTCACCCTTGAGCACTTTTGCCGTGCCGCGCACAACAACCCAGTGCTCGGCGCGGTGATGGTGCTTCTGCACCGAGAGCTTCGCCCCCGGCTTGACGGTGATGCGCTTGACCTGATGGCGGTCGCCCACGTCGATGGAATCGTAGTGGCCCCAGGGGCGATAGACCTTGCGGTGATCCACATATTCGCTGCGGCCGAGCGTCTTGAGTTTTTCGACGATCTGCTTGACCTGCTGTACCGCGTCGCGGCGGGCGACAAGCACCGCGTCGGCCGTTTCGATGACGACGAGATCCTCTACGCCGACCAGCGCGACGAGACGCTTTTCAGCCGCAACGATGGAATTTTTTGAGCCGACCTGCAGGACGTCGCCGCTCAGTGCGTTCCCATCCGCATCCTTGTCCATCGCATCCCATATCGCAGACCAGGAACCGATGTCGTTCCAGCCCGCATCCAGCGGAACCACGGCGGCGCGCTCGGTCTTTTCCATCACCGCATAGTCGATGGAATCGGAGGGGCAGGCTTCGAAGGCGGCACGGTCTGGCCGGATGAACTGCGAATCCGTCTGTGGGTGCGCCATCGCCTGCTCGCAGGCCTGAAGGATCGCGGGGGCATGTTTGCGCATTTCGTCCAGATAGGCGCTGGCCCTGAACATGAACATGCCGCTGTTCCAGTAGCAGTCGCCCGTTGCGAGATAGGCTTTTGCCGTTGCAAGGTCCGGCTTCTCCTCAAAACCTGCGACGGAGAAGCCTTCGCTCCCGAGAGGCGCGCCGCGCCTAATGTAGCCAAACCCTGTCTCGGGCGTCTTGGGAACGATGCCGAATGTGACGAGGCGTCCTTCGCCGGCAAGCGCTTCGGCCTTGGCAAGCCCGGCATGAAAGGCCGCAATATCCTGAATGAGATGGTCGGCGGGCATCACCAGCAGGAGGGGATCGCTCCCGTCGCGGGTTGCCTCGATAGCGGCGAGTGCAATGGCCGGGGCGGTGTTGCGACCAACCGGCTCGAGAATGAGCGGGCTGTTCTCGATACCGGCAAGGCGCAACTGCTCGGCCGCGAGGAAGCGATGCTCCTCATTGCAGATCAGGAGCGGTTCCTGGCGGTCGAGACCCGAAAGGCGGCCAACTGTCTGCTGCAGCATGGTGCCGTCGCCAACGAGCGAGCAGAACTGCTTGGGATAGTGTTCACGGGAAACGGGCCAGAGCCGCGTTCCCGATCCGCCGGCCATGATTACAGGCAAGAACATGCAATTTCCTTCTCAACGCTGTCGGCCGGACAAGGCGGCACATCGAACAGGGATCCATAGGATCATGCCCAAGACTATTTCATGTCCAATACCAGACACGTGCCCGATCATCACCAAACGGCCCAAAATCAACACAGGAAATATGAAGTTCAAATGTTGACATGGGGTGTAGATGGGGGGATGGCGGCGGGGATAAAATCGGACCTGAGCGCGGCTGGATACCGGAATTATCCCCGTAAAGCAGCCTGCCCCTATCCTGCGTCGAAAACGTGAGGATCGGCAATGGAACAGACGGCAAGGCTTCGGCTCCCCTACATCATGCCCCAGCAGGCGCAGAAGCATGTGACGCACAACGAGGCGCTGCGGCTTCTGGATGGGCTGGTACAGCTATCGGTGGTCGACCGTGACAGGACGCTTCCCCCGGAAGACCCGCAGGAAGGCGCAAGTCATATCGTGGGTGGGGGCGCCGGTGGCGAGTGGGACGGTTGGACCGGAAGTGTCGCTTGCTTCATCGATGGTATATGGGAGCGCCTGACACCGCGCGCCGGCTGGCGTGCATGGGTGGAGGCGGAAGGATTTCTCATTATCCACGACGGAACGGAATGGCAGCGTATCAACGGTATACCGGAGGAGGGAGCTGTGATCCAGAATGCGGCTCTTGTCGGCGTGGGCACGGGCGCCGATGTGGAAAATCCGTTTGCCGCGAAGCTCAACAAAGTGCTGTGGACCGCGCGTCCGATCGGCGAGGGCGGTTCGGGCGATCTCTTCTACACCATGAACAAGGAGACCTCCGCAAAGGATGTGGGGCTTTTGTTGCAGAGCGGTTATTCGACACGGGCCCTGATGGGCCTGTTCGGTTCCGACGATTGGCGTCTGGCGGTGTCGCCCGATGGCACAAGCTTTCAAGATGCAATCCGCACCGACCGGAGCTCGGGGCGAACGGTTTTGCCCGGTAACCCGAAATTCGCCGCGCATCTGAACTACGATCAATATATCGCCGCCGGCAGCTGGACACGCGTGGCGGTCAATAACACCGACTACAACGACCAGGCGGCTTTCGATGCCGCTGAAAACAGGTTCGTGGCGCCAGCCTCGGGTCTTTATGCTTTCGGCGCTTCGGTGGGCTGGAAACAGAACGGTACCAATGTGCCATCGGGTGTGAAGGCGCGGCTGGCGCTCAATGAAACGGCCGGATTGTCCGCCCCGCTCGCCATGCCGGATCTGTCTGCGGCCGGCGCTGTTGGTGGTGAGGCCCTTCTTCATCTTCACGCAATGGCTGTGCTGGCGGAAGGTGACAGGGTGGAGCTTCAGCAGTTCTTTCCGGGGCTCGATGGATATGCACCAGCCCATGTAACCCGGTTCTGGGGACATTGGGTGGCCTAGAGGACCGGAGAGAGGAGGGGATTTCTCATGCAAGCACGGCGGCAAATCCCCTTCCTGTCTTGTCGTGGGCAAAGCCATCTGCTATCCACCGCCTCGCCCGATCTTGGGCGCAGGTCTTGGGGCGTAGCCAAGTGGTAAGGCAGCGGTTTTTGGTACCGCCATTCGCAGGTTCGAATCCTGCCGCCCCAGCCAGTCTTTATTCTTCAGTTGCCGCTTTCTGAAATTGCTTTCATTGCCGCTGGTTATCGCTGTTTTTTAACAAAGCCTGCTAACCAAATGATAAGAATCGTTAAAATTGCTTGAGCACTTTTTGCCTGACGGCAAGTTTTGGTGCCTAGCCTGGCTGTATGACGACCTGGAAGCGATCGAGATCGCGGCTCGTTGCCGAGCAGGCAATGAGGCCGCGGCGACAGATTTCAATGCGGAGCATTTTGTACGGCTGTATGCTCGTGGGCGCCGTTGGGGCCGGTTACGTGTCCGACCGACTTCCGCTTGGCCAGATGATGGCGATGGTGCCGGGCTCCGGTTGCAACATCAAGGGCGGTATCAGCCAGGATACAGGCGAGCGTGTGTACCATGTGCCCGGCCAGAGCGATTATAACGACACTGCAATTTCAGTGACCAAGGGCGAGCGCTGGTTTTGTAGCGAGGCTCAGGCGCGCCGCTCGGGGTGGCGCAAGGCGCAAATCTAGCATAGGCCCGCCGCAACGGCGGGCCTTCACTATTTTGCAGGGACTCACCCTGCGCTCTCAATCAGCCCGGTGATTTCACTCACCTTCTCTTTGAGGAGCGTGGTGTTGCCGCGTGTTTCCACATTTAGACGCAGGAGCGGCTCCGTGTTGGAGGAGCGCAAATTGAAGCGCCAGTCCGAAAACACCATGCCGAGCCCGTCCACCGTCTCAAGTTCGGGGTTCTTCGGCATGAAATGATCTGAAATCCTGGCCTGAACTTCAGCCGCGTCCTTTACCGTGAAATTGATTTCGCCCGAGCAGGGATAGGCCGCGATACGCTCCTCCAGGCGCTCTGCCAGCGTGGTGCCGCTCGCCGAAAGGTCCGCAACCACGTCTAGCCAGGCCAGCATGCCGGAATCGCAATAGGAGAAGTCGCGGAAATAGTGATGCGCGCTCATTTCCCCGCCATAGACGGCATTTTCCTCGCGCATCATTTTCTTGAAATAGGCGTGGCCGGTGCGGCAGGGCTTGGCGACGCCGCCGGCCTTCTCCACCACGTCGATCGTGTTCCAGGTGAGACGCGGATCATAAAGGATCGTTGCGCCGGGATTTTTGCCGAGCAGCGTCTGGGCGATCATGCCGACGAGATAGTATCCTTCGACGAAGCGGCCCTTGTGGTCGTAGAGGAAACACCGGTCGAAATCGCCATCCCAGGCAATGGCGAGGTCTGCCCCATGGTCGATGACGGCCTTGCTGGCTTTCTCCCGTTTTTCAGGCAGAAGCGGGTTCGGGACGCCGTTGGGCAGCCGCGGATCGGGATCGTGGTCGATCTTGATGAAGGTGAAGGGCAGATGCTTTTCCAGAAGATCGATGATCGGGCCGGCGCAGCCATTGCCCGCATGGCAGACGATTTTCAGCGGTTTCAGATCCTGCCCGGCGACCTCTTCAAGAAGCCGTTCGATATAGGCGTTGCGGTCAAGAATATCGTGCAGCCTGCCGCGTCTGGCGTAATCGTCGACGGGGTCGAGAACCGCGTCCGAACGCATGATCGCCTCGATGGGGTTGAAGGCGTTGTCGGGGGTTGCAGCCGAAGCACCCTTCAAGACCATCTTGATGCCGTTATAGTCCGGCGGATTATGGCTTGCCGTGACCATGAGGCCTGCATCGGCGCCCGTCGCGGCCGTATGAAAATAGACTTCTTCCGTTCCGCAGCGTCCCACGGGCCGCACGTCGACACCGCTGTCGAGCAGGCCCTGGATCAGTGCGTCGGCGAGCGCGGGACTGTCCTGGCGCATGTCGTGGCCCACGACCACGAGGTCGGGGTTGAGGCTCTGCCGCAGGGCCTGAGAAAAGCGGTAGGCAAAGGGTACGTTGATTTCCGCCGGAATTCGGCCGCGAACATCATACGCCTTGAAAGGAGCGCCCATACTCTTTGTTCCTCGATCTGAAATAAACTGAACAATTCCGGATATGATTGGGATTGCAGCGATTGGTGGAAATTAGGTTGATAAGCGCCGCTGCCTGGGTTGCATAAGCTACTAAGGTTACAATTCTGGCAAGACAAGCGCCGTCCGCAAAACACGCGAACCGCCCTATTGTTGCCGGTCGACCGATCACCTCGTGTAACATACCAGTGTAGAGATTGAAGAAACCGCTCGGTTGCGCGGCGGCGGCCGCAACCCTATTGAACGGTCGGGGATTTACGGAATCACTCCGTTACTGATTGGGCTTTAGATGCAGTTTATCGATCTCGGCGCTCAGCGTGAGCGTATCAAGGACAGGCTGGCGGCCGCCATCGACAAGGTCGTTTCCGAAGGGCGTTACATACTGGGACCGGAAGTCGGCGCCTTCGAAGAACTGATGTCAAAATATATTGGCGCCAAACACACCATCGCATGCGCTAATGGCACGGATGCATTGCAAATGCCGCTCATGGCATTCGGCATCGGCCCCGGCGATGCCGTGTTTTGCCCGAGCTTTACCTTCGCCGCCACGGCCGAGGTCGTGGCGCTGGTGGGCGCCGAGGCGGTTTTCGTCGATATCGATCCGGACACCTACAATATGGATGCGGGGAGCCTGCGGGCTGCGATCGATCATGTGAAGGCCGAAGGCCGCTTCACGCCGAAGGCAATCATTGCGGTGGACCTGTTCGGCCTCGCTGCCGATTACGATGCCATTGAGGCGATTGCGGCGCGTGAAGGGCTGCGCATCATCGAAGATGCGGCGCAATCCGTCGGCGGCGTTCGCGGAAACAAGCAGTGCGGTTCCTTCGGCGATGTCGGTTCCACCAGCTTCTACCCGGCTAAGCCGCTTGGCTGTTACGGTGACGGCGGAGCCGTATTCACCGATGACGATGAACTGGCCGAGGTCCTGCGATCCATCGCATTTCACGGTAAGGGCACAAGCCAGTACGACAATGTGCGTATCGGCCTCAATTCGCGACTCGACACGCTTCAGGCTGCAATCCTGATCGAGAAACTGGCCATTTTGCCGGACGAGATGGAGAAGCGGCAGGTGATCGCCGCCCGCTATGCCGAAGGTTTCGGCGATGTCGTCAAGACCCCGCGCATCCCTCACGGCTACCGCTCGGCCTGGGCGCAATATGCCATTGAGACGGAACGCCGCGATGCGGTGCGTCAGCATCTTTCCTCGGAAGGCATTCCCTCCGTCATCTACTACGAGAAGCCGCTGCACCTGCAGACGGCCTATGAGATGTACACCCGCACCCCCACGGGTCTCGAGGTTTCCGAGACGCTACCCGAACGCATTCTGTGCCTTCCCATGCATCCTTATCTGAGCGAGGAAGATCAGGACCGCATCATTGTTGCTGTGCGTAAGGCGGTCGCTTCCTGAGAGGCGATGACTGGCCGGTTCGATTGAAGGCTCGCGCAAGCGGGCCTTTTTTCATGGCTCGAAACGTCTTTTCCCCATTCCCCGAAACAACGCAAAAACCACCTCGCAAACCGGTGAAGGCTTGGGTTTGAACGCCTTCGGCAGGTGAATGCTCCATGGTAGTTGAGGGAGAGTTTTCGGCGCTGTTGCCGGAGCCTGCCACCTGAAACCTATTATCGGACAGACAGGGCCGACCCCATGCATACAGTCTTGAG
>NZ_AMSI01000010.1 GCF_000300515.1 Nitratireductor indicus C115 | reverse complement strand
GGCAGGTGTGCACCTCGGTGCAGATCCTGCTGGTGCATGAGAGCATCGCCGGGGCCGTGGAGGCCAGGCTTGCGCCGATGGTGGCGGGGCTTGTCCATGGCGATCCGGCGCAGGCGGGTTGTGTGACGGGTCCGCTGATCTCGCTGAAGGATGCGGAGCGCGTCGAGCGGTGGATCGGGGAAGCGGTTTCGGGGGGCGCACGGCTTCTGGCGGGCGGCCGCCGCGAGGGTGCGGTGGTTTCGCCGACGCTTCTTGCGGATGTTTCGGGACAAATGAATGTGGGGTGCCGCGAGATTTTCGGCCCGGTCGTGTGCATTGAGCGCTACGGGGATTTCGAGGCGGCGCTGGCGCGGGTGAACGGCACGCCGTTCGGGCTTGCGACGGGGCTGTTCACGAACCGCCTGGATGAGGCGTTCACGGCGGCGCGGCGGCTTCGGGTGGGCGGCATCCATGTGAACGAGACGTCGTCCTCGCGCGTGGACCTGATGCCCTATGGAGGCTCCAAGGAGAGCGGCTTCGGGCGCGAGGGACCCCATCACGCAATGCGCGAAATGACCGAGGAACGCGTCGTCAGTTTCAAAATCTAGGCCGCGCATAGCGGTCGGGCAATTGCATGGAGGCAGGACTTTGACACAGAAGACCGCACTGGTTTTCGGAGGCTCGCGGGGCATCGGCGCCGCGTGCGTGGAGACGTTGCGCAGGCAGGGCTGGAAGGTGGCCTACACCTTTGCGAACAAGCCTGCCGATGCGGAAGGCGCCATCCAGGCCGATGTGCGCGATGCGGCTTCTGTCGAGGAAGCCTTCGAGCAGGCCTCAGAATATCTTGGCGGACGCATAGATTGCGTTGTCGCCAATGCAGGGATCAACGTTCCTCCCGGCCCCCTTGCCGTGTTTCCGGCGGAGAACATGCGCGCTCTTGTCGAGACCAATTTCATCGGAGCCTTCAACGTTCTGCAATCGGCAGCAAGGCATGTGGCGGACAATGGCGCGATCATCGGCCTGACCACCGCGCTCGTGCGTCATGCGGTGCCCGGTGTCGGGCCGTATGCGGCGACCAAGGCTGCGGTCGAAAGCCTTTTGCGCTCGGCACAGAAGGAACTGGCAGGACAGGGTATCCGGGTGAACGGTGTCGCACCGGGCCCGGTGGATACCGATCTTTTCCGGGCAGGCAAGGACGAGGCTGCGCTTCAGCGAAGCGCTGGCATGTCGCCCTTCAACAGAGTGGGGAGGCCCGAGGAAGTAGCAAATGTCGTTGCCTTTCTTGCTTCGGGTCAGGCTTCCTGGGTAGCCGGGCAGATCGTGCAACCGAACGGCGGTCTGGTCTGAACGATGCTTCGCCTGCTTTATACCGAAGCCTCCCCATTCGCGCGGAAGGTGCGGATGGCCGCCCTGGAGCGGGGGGTGGAACTTCGGCTTGAAAGAACGACCGTACACCCGGTGGACCGCAACCGGGCCCTGGGCGAGGTCAACCCGCTGGCCAAAATACCGGTGCTGATTTCGCCGGAGGGAACGCTTTTCGACAGCCGCGTCATCTGTCGCTATATCGACAGGCGCGGACATGGCCCCAGCCTCTATGCTTCCGAAGTCGCGGACCCCTGGGACATTCTCACCATGGAGGCACTGGCCGACGGGATCATGGACGCGGCCGTAAACACCCGTTACGAACTTGTCGCCCGACCCGAACCGTTGCGCTGGCCGGAATGGACGGCGGCGCAGTTCGACCGTATTCATGCCGGGCTCGACCGGATCGAGGACATGGTCGACCGGCTGCGCTCGCCTCATCTGGGTGCGCTGGCATTAGGTGCGGCGCTGGAATATCTCGATTTCCGCCATCCGGATCGGCCATGGCGGGGTCGACGCCCACGGCTGGCGGGATGGCTGGAGGAGTTCGGCCAGTCAGCCCCCATGCGGGCAACGCCCTATCCCGTGGAAGCGATGGCATGAGGCTACAAGAATTGCCTCATCCAGCGTTTCGGCGATCGCGGCGCGAAGGGCTGAACATCATCACGCTCAGGATTTCGAACAACATCTGCGCCCCATTCTGTGCGGTGTTTGTCGTGGGGTCGTAGGCCGGAGCGACTTCGACCACGTCGCCGCCCACCAAATTGACGCCGCGCATGCCCCGGATGAGCTCGAGGGCTTCTCTGGTCGTCAATCCGCCCACTTCCGGTGTTCCGGTTCCCGGTGCAAAGGCAGGATCGAGACTGTCAATGTCGAAGGAAAGATAGGTCGGCCCATCGCCGACAACCTCACGCGCTTTGGCAATCACTGCATCAAGGCCCATCCGGGAGATGTCGCGGGCGTGGACGACCGTCATTCCCGACAGGCGTGAGAATTCCCAGATATATTCAGCGGAACCGCGAATGCCGATCTGGATCGTTCGTGTCGGATCCAGAACGCCGTCCAGAACGGCGTTGCGGAAGGGGCCGCCATGATGGAACCGTTCGCCCTCATAGGCGCCGCCCGTATCGCAATGCGCGTCGATATGAATGAGGCCGACCGGGGAGGAGGCCCCGACGGCGCGGAGCACGGGGTGGGTTATCGAATGATCGCCCCCGACCCCAAGGGGAATGGCACCGGCTGCTACGATGTCCGTCACGAATTTCTCGATATCTTCGTGGCTCTTGTCGAGGCTGAACCGGCTACGAAACGGGACATCGCCAAGATCGGCGACCGACATTTCATATACCGGGGCGCAATCCAACGCATCGTTGTAGGGGCCGATACGTTCTATTGCGCGCAGGGCGCGAGGACCGAAGCGCGCTCCATTCCGGTTCGTGACGGCAAGATCCATCGGCATGCCGTATAATGCGACGTCCAGCCCCGGCAGCGCATCCGATGTTCCATGAGGGGCATCGAGCAGGGTCGGCATGCCCGAATAGGGGGCTGGACGATGACCGCCAGCACCGAAAATCCGCTCCGCGACCCGCTGGAATTGCGGCGTTTCCATCGTTCCGCCGTCATTGTCGCCAAAACGGCGTCTGAGGTCTTCGAGCTGTTTGTGCGTAAAGCTCATGCTGTCCTCCTTCTGGCGTGCGTGGTCTGCGGTGTCATTCATACACCCATGCGCCCGGCAAAACTTATCAACGGTTTGCCGATGAGACCTTCTGTCGAGAAATCGATGAGGCGGCCCAGAGCGATGATCGTATCGTGGCGTTCGATGGTTTCCTCCAGCTCGCAATCGAGTGCGCCGATTGCGCCTTTGAGGATCGGCGCTCCGGTGCTGAGTGTCGTCCAGCGGTCTTGCGAGAAGCGTTCGGATCCCTTCAGCGGGCCCTTGCCGCCAAAAGTCTCGGCCAGTTCCGCGTCGTCCTCGGCCAGGTAGTTGATGGAGTAGTGACGGCTGTCGAGGATTGTCGACAAGGCGCTTGTCTTGCGACCGATCGAAACCATCAGAATGGGCGGAGACGCGCATAGATGTGTGGCCGAAAGGGCGAGCAGGCCCGCCGGGCCGGCCTCGTTCCTTGCAGCAACAACCGCCGCGCCGACGGCGCGAACGCCGATCGCTTTCCAGAATGTGCCTATGTCGATGGCCGGGCGCATGTCGGGCTCTGCCAAGATGATATCTCCTATGAGGTTGTTGCGGGGGCGCCGCCACGGCTCAGCAGCCGAAGCGGCACGGGCTTCGCGGTCGGCCGGTACGCAGCTCAGGCGGCCGGCTTCCACTCCTTGCCGGGTATCGCTGCGATAAGCCGTCGGGTGTAGTCGTTCTGCGGTGCGTTGAAGATCTGCGAGGGTGGCCCGTATTCGACGACGTCGCCCTTGTACATCACGGCGACATCGTCGCAAATCTGACTCGCGATGCGCAGGTCGTGGGTGATGAAGATCATTGCGATCTTCAATTCATCCTGAATCCTGTCCAGCAGTTCGAGAATCTGGGCCTGGATGGAAACGTCGAGTGCAGAAACGGCCTCGTCGGCCACCAGAAGCAGCGGATCGAACATAAGGGAACGCGCTATGCCTATTCTCTGGCGCTGACCGCCGGAGAATTCATGCGGATAGCGTTCATAGGCCCCGGCATCCAGCCCCACGAGTTCAAGGAAACGCAGGGCCTTCGCCTTGCATTGGGCCTGACTGATGCCGTGAGCCATGGGACCCACGGTCAGGATGCGTCCGATGGTATGGCGGGGATTGAGCGAGGCAAAGGGGTCCTGGAAAATCATCTGGATGTATGGCCGCATGGGGCGGAAACGGTCTTCCGTGAGCGGGGCAATGTCCGTTCCGTTGAACAGAATTTGACCGCTATCGCTTTCCATGAGCTTCACCAGAAGGCGACCAAGGGAGGATTTCCCCGATCCGCTCTCGCCCACAATGCCGAGCGTCTGCCCCTTGCGAACGGTCAGGCTGACATCGTTTACCGCGCGCACGGTGCGCCCGCGTGCCAGGAAACCACCGCTGTGATAGACCTTGCAAAGGTTGCGGGTTTCCAGCACCACGACAGGCTCATCCCCCTTCTTGCGATCTTCCTCCGCCATCTTGGGGACGGCTGAAATCAGCCGGCGGGTGTAGGGGTGCTCCGGCGCGTTGAGCACCTTTGCGGCAGGCCCCTGTTCGACCAGATGACCTTTTTCCATGACGATAACCCGGTCGGCGATTTCCGCGACCACGCCGAAATCATGGGTGATGAACATCACGCCGGTGTTCTTGCGGCGCTGGATGGTGCGGATCAGTTCGAGAATCTGAGCCTGGGTCGTCACGTCGAGTGCGGTTGTCGGCTCGTCCGCGATCAGGATGTCGGGGTCGAGCGCGAGGGCCATGGCGATCATGACGCGCTGGCGTTGCCCGCCTGACAGGCGAAACGGATACTGGTGCACGATCAGGTGTGGGTCGGGCAGGCCAACCTCATGAAGAAGCCCGATGGTTCTTTCCATGCGGCTTGCGGGGGTGCCCACATTATGCGCCGCCATCACTTCGGTGATCTGCTCGCCAATGGTCATGACCGGATTGAGCGAGGACAGCGGATCCTGGAAAATCATCGAGATGGCACGGCCGCGAATATTTCGCAAAGTCTGCTTGTCGGCAGTCAGCAGGTTCATGCCCTTGAAATGAATGTCGCCGCCGGCGACGCGGATGGCGGGCGAGAGAATGCCCATGATTGCGTTGGCTGTGACGGATTTGCCCGATCCGGATTCACCGATGATGCAGAGTATCTCTCCGGGTTTCAGGTCGAAGGATATGTCCTTAACGGCATAGCTTCGCTCCATACCCGCCGGAAGATTGATCGTGACATCGCGAACCGATAGCAGCGGTTCCATTGCCGATGTTTCCTTCGTCATGCCGCATGATCCGTCTCGTTGGGGTGGGCAAGACCGTTGATGAAACGGATCAGCACATCCCGTGTAATGGCAAGCTTGTCTTCGGGTATGCCGGCGAATTGCTCGGCTTCATAAGCCGTGACCCTTCGCCGGATGGAAGCGGCAACGGCATGCCCGGACTCCGTCAGCGAAACCAGCCCTTGCGCGTCGGTTTCGATGTGCGCGCGCTGGGCAAGGCGCTCCAGTGCCTCGTTCACCTTTTCTTCCGTGAGGTAGACGCGGCCGATCAACGCCGTCCTGGAAAGATGCGGCCGGCGCCTCAGTTCGGAAAGAATGCGGCTTTGCGCAAGCGAGATGTTTTCCTCGCGGCGATGCTGGTCGAACGCTGCGGAGGAATAATGATGAGCAAGATAGAGAAGTGTGGTCAGGGGTTGCTCGGCCAATGCCGGTCCCGTGTCGCCAACCGGTGCTGCCGCGTTCGCCAAGGTCCTGAAGGCAGGGTGCTCGTCCACGACGCCGTATTGGCCCTGCGCGTACAGAAGGGGCTTGCCTGCAAAGCGCTGATGATGGAGCACACGGCCGACGAGAATGATGTGATCGCCACCGTCATGGACAGTTTCCGTCGCGCATTCCAGGGTTGCCAGCGCCCCGGCGATGACCGGGCTGCCGCCCTTGCCGGGCGACCATTCCAGGCCGTTGAACTTATCGTCGCTGGAACTGGACAATTTCTGCGATACGTCGATCTGGTTTTCGCCGAGTATGCTGATGGCGAAGTGCGCCGCCTCGCTGAAGGCGCCGAAGCTGCGGGAGGTTCGGGCGATTGACCAAAGCACGAGGGGAGGATCGAGCGAGAGGGAGGAAAAGGAGTTTGCCGTAACCCCTACGGGGCCGTCGGGCGTCGCTGTGGTAATGGCCGTGACGCCGGTTGCAAACTGCCCCAGCGTCCTGCGGAAAGCTTTGGCATCTTCGGCCGGATCACCCTGTTCGAGGATTTCCGGTTTTTCTTGTCTGGTCATGATGTTCCCTTTTGAAGGCACTGAAACTAAAGGAGCAGGACCGGAAATATTGTATATTGTATTTTATCTTGACCGGCATGCCAGTCAATCCGGATAATTGGTTCCCTGCATTCACGACGGCCATCAGGCCGCCGTGTCTTCCATTTCCTGATCGGTTGCACGCGAAGTCGGGGCCGTTACGCGGTCGAGCACATTGGCGATCACCTCTGCAAGGTGGTTGCGCATGGCGCGGGCGGCCCCTTCCGGATCGCCCTTTTCCAAAGCGTCGACGATTGCATCGTGGTGCTCTGCCGCGCTCTGATTCAGGGGTTCGCGTTCATTGGCGTAGTTGCGGGCGCGGCTCACATGCCACATCACCGTTTCATGCATCTTGGCAATGGTCGAATTGCCGCTGCCCAGAACGACGGCCCGATGGAATTCGTCGTTCAACGCATAATATTTGCTGGTCTGGCCGTTTCTGGCCGCTTCTTCCATGGCCTTGTGCACCCGCTTGATCTCGCGAAGCGCGGCTGGCGGTTGCAGTTCGGCGACCTTCATCGCCGAAATCTGCTCGAGCCCGCTCATTGCTTCCAGCTTTTCGGCGAGATCAGGGGGATTGAGCGGGGTGACGACGGCCCCGATATGGGGCACGAGCATGACGAGCCCCTCGACCTCGAGAATCTTGAGCACATCGCGCAGGGGGGTGCGGGAGACACCGAATTCCTCGCATAGTTCCATCTCCGGCAGACGTTCGTCGGGCGCCCAGCGATTCAGTACGATGTCGCGCCGGATATGCGGCAAGATCTGCTCATGAATCGGCTCCTTGGAGACGATGCGCGTCCTGCTGCCATCGGTTCTTCTGCGTGCCGCCGGCTGCCTTCGTCCCGCTTTTTCCTTGCCCGCCAAGTGCGCTCTCCTACCCTGAACTGCCGTCGCCTGACCGCGAAATTGCCGGGGTTCGACAGGGTTCTTATCGTCGATTCTTTGTCAGAATTTCGTATATTGTATAGGAACTAGCGTCAACCAGAGGGCTGTGGCCAGCTGTGACCACCTTCTCCCGGCAGGTGCCGGGAGAAGGTCGGGTCACTTTGTCAGGCGCGCTTTTCCTCGCCTTCCTTCCAGAAGACGTCGCCGTAATTGTAGTTCGATTCCGCTGCCCAGCTATGCAGGTTTCCGAAGGCGGAATTGAATGCCGAGAATGCAGCGTTCTCGTACAACCACACAAGGGCGGCATCTTCGCAAATGACGGCGGAAACCTCCTTGTAAAGCTCTGCACGCTTCACCCGGTCCGGGTTCGAGGCAGCCTTCATCAGAAGATCGTCGACCTGCGGATTGCGATAGCCGATGCCGTTCGTAAAGGGAATTGGCCGGATGTTGGACGAGATGTACTGGCGCTGCATGCCCATTGCCGGATCGGGGCCGGTGGTGAGGCTTTGGACATACATGTCGAAACTGCGCTTGATATAGACGGTTTCGCTGGAGGAGGCATCGTCGATCGCGAGCACCTCCGCATCGATGCCCACATTCTTTAGTTGCTCGGCAATGATCTGCGCCGACTTCACATTGGCTTCGATCGTCCGGGTGACCACAATACCCGCCTTGAAGCGGACGCCGTTGCCATCCCTGGCAAGCCCCGCTTCGTCAAGGAGCTTGTTGGCGGTGTCCGGAGCGTAGGGATACTGGCGGGTGTCGGGATTATAGGCCCAGGCGATCTGGCTGGAGATCGGGCCTGTGGCCACCTTGCTGAGGCCGAAATTCGCCTTGTCGATGATGAACTGGCGGTCGATGGCGTGGGTGATCGCCTGGCGCACGCGCACATCGTTGTAAGGCGCCTTGTCGAGATTCATCATGAGTTCGACGATGGATCCCCATGCATTATGCCCTTCGCCGACCACGGTGATATCCGGATTGTCGCGCAGCGTGCCGACCATGGAGGGCGGAAGGTCGAAATAGGCAAGGTAATCGACTTCTCCAGCCTCCAGTGCGCGCACCCGCGAAGATGCTTCGGGAATGAAGCGGGAAACGATGCGGTCCACATAGGGACGGTCCTTACGGAAATAATCCTCATTGCGCATCAGCACGACCTCGCGGCCACGTGCCCATTCGGAAAATTTGAACGGTCCCGTTCCCACCGGCGCCGTGTTTGCCGGATTGGTCATGATGTCGGTGCCGTCGTAAAGGTGCTTGGGTTGAATGTAGCTCTGGCTGGCGATGAAGGTCAGGAACACGTCGTTGGGAGACTTCAGCGTGAAGACCACGGTTGCCGGATCGGGCGTGGTGATGGAGGCGACATACTGACCAAGCGCCTTGCCGATATTGTGGTATTCGAAGAGCACTTTCTCGAAGGTGAATTTCACGTCATCTGCACTGAAGGGTTCGCCGTCGTGCCATTTCACGCCTTCCTCCAGGGTGAAGGTGTAGACGAGACCGTCTTCGGAAATCTTCCACGACTTCGCGAGGTCGGCGACAGGCGTAAAATCCGTCTTGAGGCCGACGAGCTTGCTGAAGACCGGGTTCGAGATCAGCTTGGTGCTCGAATCCGTGGTGATGTTCAGGTTCAGATGCCGTGGTTCGCTGCCGGAGCCGACGATGAAGGAGCCGCCATAGCGGGGCTCGCCGGCTGCGAACGCCATGCCGGGCATGGCGATAAAGGGTGTTGCGGAAAGGGCTGCGATGCCTTGCAGAATGGCGCGGCGGGAAAGGCCCGCTCCGGGAATGTCGAACTGGTCGCGCTTTCTCATATCGTTACTCATCAATGTTCCCCAGTTTTGCTTGCTTGTTATGAAGTCATGCTTTCCCGATGGCCGGACGGCCGGCCACCGGTATTCCTTGGTTTCCGCTCTCAGGCGGAGTTCCTGATCTTGGTGGCCGGATGGGCCGGCCGGGCAATGCCCAGATTTTCGCGCAGCGTGGTGCCTTCGTAGTCGGCGCGGAAGAGGCCGCGGCGCTGAAGAACAGGCACAACCTGGTCGAGGAATTCATAGAGCCCGTCCGGGAAATAGGGCGCCATGATGTTGAAGCCGTCGCAGGCGCCGGCGTTGAACCAGTCTTCCATCGTATCGGCGATGCTTTCGGGTGTGCCGCAGAGCTGGAGATGGCCAGCGGCACCGGTCACGCGCATGTAGAGCTGACGAATGGACAGGTTTTCCTGGCGCGCCATGCGCAGAAGGGGCTCACGGTGGCTTTTCACACCATTCAGCTCAGGCAGATTGTCGGGCAGGGGGCCGTCGAGCGGGTAGCCGGACAAATCGCCGAATGTGCGCGCCAGCATGGCCAGCCCCACCTTGGGATGAATAAGGTTCTGGATGCGGGCATATTTTTCCTGCGCCTCCTCCATGGTCCTGCCGATGACCGGCATGATGCCGGGCATCAGGATCGCGGAATCGGGTGAGCGGCCGTATTTGGGGAAGCGCGCCTTAAGCCCCTTGTAGAAGCCTGCCGCATCGTCGCGGCGCTGCTTGGCGGTGTAGACGAGATCGGCGGTGCGGGCTGCAAGTTCCTGACCGGGCTCGGAGGAACCTGCCTGGGCGATGACCGGATAGCCCTGGGGCGGGCGAGCGATGTTGAGTGGCCCGCGCACGGAGAAGTCCTCGCCCACGTGATTGAGGACATGCATCTTTGCGGGATCGAAATAACGCCCGCTTTCCTTATCGCGGCAGAAGGCATCGTCTTCCCAGCTGTCCCAAAGACCGCGCACGACATCGACGAATTCCTCCGCCCGACCGTAGCGGATCGAGTGTTCCAGATGCTTGTCGCGGCTGAAATTCCTGGCTTCCGCCTCGCTCCAGGATGTCACCACATTCCAGCCCACGCGCCCGCCGCTGATGTGATCGAGCGAGGCGAATTTGCGCGCGATGTGATACGGCTCGTTATAGGTCGTGGATGCCGTGGCAATGTAGCCAATGCGTTCGGTCACGGCCGAGAGACCCGCAATCAGGGTGAGGGGCTCGAACTGGTCGATGCGGCCGCTGTAGCTCAATGCATCGTCATCGCTGGCGGCCGTGCGTACCGCAATGCCGTCGGCCAGAAAGATGAAGTGGATCTTGGCTGCTTCGGCCGCCTGGGCCATTTCCTTCCACAAGGCAAAGTCGAGCGCTGCATCGGCGCGGGCTTCCGGCAGCCTCCAGCCAGCCGGATGCGTACCGTTCGATACCAGGCTGAGCCCGATTTTCAGTTGCCGATTACTCATCTTGCGTAAAACCCTCTCTTGGAATGTCCCGTGCCGCTTGCAGGGAGGCCGGGCGCTTTCTTGGCCGTCGCGTCCTGCGGCTCCGGCATTTTGTGCATAATGTATATTGTGCACGAAATGATCTAAGGTCGATTTTGAGCGAGTGTCAAGCGGGGCGTTTCGATTTCGTATGCCGGCTGCCTTGGCTATGAAAAAATATCACGTTTAAAATCAATGCATTAAATCTGGTCCTCCCTGCGCTTGGAAGAAATTGGGACTTGTGTGTTCGGCGCGATTGTGCTGTTGTCGAAATACGTTATACAATCTTGCCAATCAAAAACGAGCGTGTGTCGAGTGCGCGCCGGGGAACCCAAAAATGCGAGAGGAAGGTTCGTGTCCGCAGATATTGTGAATTCGGCGTCGCCGGCCGGAGAGAAAAGGGGCCTGGCGGGCAGGCTCCGCACACTTCGTTACATCGGTCTCAAAATCCTGAGCGCCATCCCCATGCTGATCGGCGTCATCACGGTCAATTTTCTTCTCGTGCATATCGCGCCGGGAGACCCGATCAGCATTCTGGTGGGCGAAACGGCGCCGACCGAAGAGCAGGTCGCGGCTCTTTATGCCAAGCTCGGCCTCGATCAGCCGCTTTATGTTCAGTACTGGGAGTATCTCGTCTCCGTCTTCAAGGGAGACCTTGGCTATTCCTATGTGATGCAGGCGGATGTGGTCGACCTTATCGCCGCGCGCATTCCGGCCACTGTGCTTCTCATGCTGAGTTCGCTTCTGGTGTTCACCGTGCTTGGGGTTGGGCTTGCCGTTCTGGTGGCGCGCAAGCCGCGTTCCGTTTTCGACCGTGCCGGTTCCATTCTCGCCGTGATCGGCTATTCGGTGCCGGCTTTCTGGCTGGCCCAGATCGCGCTTGTGGTCTTCGCGCTCAATCTGCGCTGGTTTCCCACCAGCGGCATGACCAGCAGCCGGCATGTCTATGAGGGGTTCGCCTATGCCGGTGACGTCCTCCTGCACCTGTTCCTGCCGGCATGCGTGCTTGGCATGCGCTATCTTGCGATCAATTTCCGCTATGCGCGGGCGTCCATGCGCGATGCGCTTTCCCAGGACTATATCACCACGGCCCGCGCCAAGGGGCTCAGCGAGCGGCGTGTGATGTTCCATGCTTTCCGCAACGGCGTGCTGCCGATCATTACCGTGTTCGGCCTGAACGTAACGGACATTCTGGCTGGCGCGGTGTTGACCGAGATCGTGTTCGGCTGGCCGGGACTGGGCCGGCTCATGTACGACGCCATGTATGCCCGCGACTATCCATTGCTCATGGGCATGTTCGTCTTCGTCTCGATCGGCATCATCATCACCAATCTCGTTGTCGACATCGTCTACAGTATCTTCGATCCGCGTGTGGGGCTTAAGTAGGATGAGCGTCAAGAATTCAGACACTGCAGTCGTTCTTCGCCGGGGAGCGTTCTCGACGATTTCGGCCGGAATCTCCGCGCTGAGGCTCGACGGGCCTTCGCTTGTTGCGCTCGTTACGCTCGTCGTGATCGCGGTCTTCGCCTTCGTCGTTCCGCCATTCCTCGGCGACGTGAACTCGATGGGAGCCGATTCCTTCGCGCCACCGGGGCTGACCTATCTCATGGGCACCGATGATTTGGGGCGCGATGTTTTCAGCCGGTTTGCCTATGGGGCGCGCATGTCGCTTTCGGTTGGTGTTCTTGCCGCGCTCACCTCCTGCATCATCGGTGTCACGCTCGGCGCGATCGCCGGCTACATGAAGGGAGCCGTCGATATCGTATTGATGCGCATCGCCGAACTGTTTCAGGTGATCCCGCGTTTCTTTCTCGCCCTGCTTGTGATTGCGCTGTTCGGTACGAATGTCGTTTTCATCATCATGACCATCGGCCTGCTCGGCTGGCCGGAAGTGGCGCGCATCACACGCGGCGAATTCCTGAGCCTGCGCGAGAGGGAATATGTGCTTGCCGCGCGCTCGGGCGGGCAGTCCACCCGCGCCATCATCTTTTCGGAGATATTGCCCAATGCCATGCCGCCGCTGATCGTGGCCATGACCATGCAGGTTTCCTCTGCGATCCTGCTTGAAGCAGGGCTGAGCTTCCTGGGGCTCGGCGATGCCTCCAATCCCAGCTGGGGCCTGATGCTCAACGAGGCGCAGCAATTCCTGACACGCGCCTGGTGGATGGCTGTTTTCCCGGGGCTTGGGATTCTGGTCACCGTCGCGGCCCTGAATGTCTTCGGAGACCATCTTACGGATGTGCTCAACCCGCGCTTGAGGGGAGGAGCGCGCTAGCCGCGAAGCCGGGTGTTGACGTCCGGCTCGATGCGGAAATCTCACCTAAGTCGTATACAATATTATGAGTTCGTTATACCGAAATCCCGGATACGGACAGAACCCTGGATGTAGAGAATGCGGAAGTTAAAGGTCGGAATTGTCGGTGGCGGGATCGGAGGTGTTGCCTTGTCTGCCTCGCTGCGCGCTCATGGTATCGAGGCACATATTTTCGAGCGAGCGCCTGCTTTCGGCGAAGTGGGTGCCGGTATCCAGATGACGCCGAACGCCGTGAAAATCCTTCGCGCGCTCGGTATGTTCGACGAGCTGGAAGCGGTCAGCTTCCTGCCGCAGAACATCATCGGCCGCGATTGGAAATCGGCACGCGAGATGTGGCGTACACCGTTGGCGCGCGATTGCCCGCGCCTCTATGGCGCACCGTTCTTCCATGTCCACAGGGCGGATCTGCACAGGATTCTCCTCGACAAGGTCGATCTGTCGAAGACGGCCCTGGGCGTGCAATGCACCGGTGCCCGCCAGGAAGGGAAGACGGCGGTGGCCTGCTTTGCCGATGGCAGCGAGTTCGAGGCCGATGTTATCGTCGGCGCGGATGGAATCCACTCCACCATCCGCAAGACCCTTTTCGGAGACGAGCCGCCGCGCTTTACCGGCAATATGTGCTGGCGCGCGGTCGTTCCGTTCGACACGCCGCCATTCGATTTCGTGAGCCCCGACAGTTCGTTCTGGCTCGGACCGAAAGGGCATGTGGTGACCTATTATGTCTCTGCAGGCAGGGCAGTGAATATCGTTGCAGTCCTTGAGACCAAGGACTGGGTGGCGGAATCCTGGAATGTACCTTCAAGCCGCGATGAGCTTCTGGCCGGTTTCAAGGGCTGGCACGAAAATCTTCAGAAGCTCTTTTCGCGAGCGGACGAGGTGTTCAAATGGGGGCTTTTCGACCGTGATCCGATGCCGTCCTGGACGGTTGGCCACATGACGCTTCTGGGCGATGCAGCGCATCCCATGCTGCCGTTCCTCTCGCAGGGGGCGGCCATGGCCATCGAAGATGGTTTCGTGCTCGCGGGGTCTCTTGCCGATGCGGCTTCTCCCGGCGAGGCATTGCAGCGTTACGAGAGCCTTCGCAGGCCCCGCACCACGCGGGTGCAGCTTGAATCGCGCGAGCGCGGGCGCACTTACCACCTCAGTTCGCGGTTTGCGCGGATCAAGCGCGATCTCGGCTATCGCTGGCGCAGCCTCGTCAATCCGCAGACCAGTGGGCTCGGCGCCAACTGGGTTTACGAATATGACGCGCAGGAACAGCTGCAAACTTCGGCTTTGCCTCAGACGGCATAAGCCCAGCCATTTTGGGTGGAGGAGCCGCAGTTGAACAGCGAGGAACCTGAAGAAGAGGTGCGGCGACCTACGGTCGTCGTGCTTTTTCTTGGCGTTGCCGTCCCACTGCTTCTCGGCATGATGGACCAGACCATCGTTTCCACGGCGCTTTACGACATCTCTCAGTCTTTCGGCTCGTTCGAACTGGTGAGTTGGGTGGTAATCGCCTATCTCGCGGCCAATGCGATCTCGGCTCCGCTCTATGGAAGGCTTGGCGACGCCTTGGGCCGGCGCAGGATGATGTTCATCTCGCTGGTGATTTCCATGGTCGGCAGCGCGGCATGCATGTTGGCGCCGAGTTTCGGATGGCTGGTGGCGGCGCGGGCCGTTCAGGGGCTTGGCGGCGGGGGGCTTATTGCGCTCACGCAGGCGCTGGTAAGCCAGGCATTCGAGCCGCGGTTACGGGCGCGTTACCAGGGATACCTCGCCACCGTCGGCATGAGCGCAAGCACGATGGGGCCGGTGATTGGCGGCTTCATGACGGAAGCCTTTGGCTGGCGGGCCATCTTCGCAGTGAACCTGCCGCTCGGACTTCTGGGCCTGTTTCTCATATCCCGCCTGCCGCCTCGTCAGCGCCCCCGCGATCCGTTGCGGATCGATGGTGTCAGTGTGGTTCTGCTCGCGGCGATGCTGGCTTTTCTCATTTCGCTGACTGCTCCAGGCATCGGATTGTTTCAGCCGCGCTGGGCGCGGGCTGGTCTGATCCTGGGGGCAGCGTTGCTGACCTTTCTCTTCTTCCGCAATGAAAGCCGCACCGCTCATCCGCTTTTTCCGGTGGTCTTCCTGCGCAATGGAACAATCCGCATGAGCTGCCTGCTGGCGCTGTTTCATGGGGCGCTCTATGTTTCGCTTTTCACCTTTATCCCTGTCTATTTCAGTGCGGTGCGCGGGTTTTCGGCTGCGGGTGCCGGGCTTCTGCTTTTGCCGGTCACCCTCGGCGTCGGGCTGGGCTCCATGTTGACGGGCTATCTCGTCAGCCGGACCGGGCGGATGACGCTTTTCCCGGCGGCAGGGCTCGCACTGGCGTTTCTGCTTCTGCTGACGGTCGGGCTCTTTACGGTGCAGATGCAGACTGGTGTTCTCGTCGGTCTGTTTGGGCTTGTCGCGTTGATGCTGGGTACGGTGATGGGGGTGGTCCAACTGGTGGTGCAGATCGAGGCGGGAGACCGCATGCTCGGCATCGCGTCAGCCAGTGTGCTTCTGACCCGTTCGCTTGGTGCATCCCTGGGAGCTGCGGCGAGCGGCCTGGTGGTCGCCTCCTCTGCCGCGGTGGCGGACGGGTTTTCCTGGGTCTTTCTGCTGGCGGCGCTTTTCGCGCTTTGCGGCTCACTTCTGGCCTGGTTTATCCCGGGCGGTCAGATCGAGGGAACCAAGCCGGACCGCCGCTGAGGCCGGACGAATTTCGCCCGGTCCGCTGAGCGGCTCAGAGGCCGAATATCACATGGCCACCGGCATCGATCTGCCAGAAGGGATTCCAGGCGATTTCCCAGGCGTGATCGTCGGGATCGGCAACATAACCGCGAAATCCTCCGTGGGGTGGCTTGTCTGCGGGCCGAAGGATGCGCCCGCCGGAATTGGCAAGCTGGCGCATCAACGGCTCGACATCTTCTTCGCGGGCCAGGTTGTGCGCCAGTGAAAATGCGCCGGGCTGCATGAGGCCAGAACGGCCCATATCCGTCTCCAGCGCGGTTTTCAGAAAGGTACCCAGAACAAATCCGTTCATCTGGTAGAAGACGATCTCATCGTTTTCGAAGACCGGCTTCCAGCCGAAGCCCCGTGTATAGAAATCGCGCGACCGCTCGATTGCCTCAATGCCGAGTGTGATGACGGAAATCTGCTGTTGCATCTCATAACCTCTTCTTTCACCCGCGCGGATTTGCGGGGTGTTCAAGGCCATGGGACTCGTCGCGTTTGCGAAGGTCAGGACCCGCTTTGGCGGGAGCCAGGCTAACCGCACCGACCTCTCCTTTTTTGACAGGGGAATCCTGCTTGGCATCCGCATCCCTGTCAAGCAGGCGCTGGCTTTTGGGCGAACTGGCCGGGTCGAAACGCTTTATTGTGACTTGCGAAGCGACGGCTGATCGCGCAAGCACTGGGGCGGTGCTTCGTGCCGCCCGAAAAACGAAATTACAGGATCAGGCCATGAACGATCAATCGCAGCAGACCACAAAGACCATCGACCCCGTGAAGCTCGACCGGCTGGCCGAGGTCGCCGTCAAGGTTGGGCTCGGACTGCAGAAGGGGCAGGACCTGCTCCTGACTGCGCCCGCGGCGGCGCTGCCCCTCGTGCGCTTGATCGCCAAACATGCCTATAAGGCCGGCGCGGGGATCGTCACGCCGATCCTCTCGGATGAGGAGATCACGCTGAACCGTTTCCGCAACGGTGCAGAGGAGAGCTTCGACCGTGCTCCCTCCTGGCTCTATGAAGGGATGGCGAAGGCATTTTCTGCCAATACGGCGCGGCTTGCGATTGTCGGCGATAATCCGATGCTGCTTTCCGGAGAGGATCCGGAGAAGGTGGCTCGCGCCAACAAAGCCAATTCGATCGCTTATCAGCCGGCGCTGGAGAAGATCGCCGGTTTCGACATCAACTGGAATATCGTTGCCTTTCCCGGTCTGTCATGGGCGAAGCAGGTGTTTGTGGGCGAGCCGGATGACGTGGCGGTCCACAAGCTTGCCGAGGCGATCTTCGCGGCATCAAGGGTGGACGTCGCCGATCCTGTGGCTGCCTGGGATGCGCACAACGAAGCGCTGCACGCGCGGATGAACTGGCTCAATGACGAGCGCTTTGCGGCACTGCATTTCACGGGCCCGGGCACTGATCTGACCGTTGGTCTGGCAGACGGTCACCTGTGGCAGGGCGGGGCTTCGACCGCGAAGAATGGCGTCATCTGCAATCCGAACATCCCGACGGAAGAGGTTTTCACCACGCCGCATGCCTTGAAGGTCGAGGGCCATGTGGTGAGCACCAAGCCGCTTTCCTATCAGGGAACGCTGATCGACGAGATCGCCGTGCGCTTCGAGGGCGGACGCATCGTCGAGGCGAAGGCGTCGCGTGGCGAGAATGTGCTGAACCGTGTGCTCGATACGGATGAAGGTGCGCGGTGTCTCGGCGAAGTGGCGCTCGTGCCGCATTCCTCGCCGATCTCCAGCAGCGGCATTCTCTACTACAACACGTTGTTCGATGAGAATGCCTCATGCCACATCGCGCTTGGCCAATGCTATTCCAAATGCTTCGTCGACGGTGGCTCGCTTTCGCCGGAACAGATCGCCGCGCAGGGCGGGAACAAGAGCCTTATTCACATCGACTGGATGATCGGGTCGGGCGAGGTCGATATCGACGGCGTGCGCCCGGACGGAAGCCGGGTGCCGGTGTTCCGCAAAGGCGAATGGGCCTGATTGAGGATTGGTCCGGACGGTCTGTCCGGGCTGTTCTATCCGAACTCTGACTCCATAATTCCCAACTGCCTGTCTGTCCCCGCAAGGCGGGGGCGGGAGATTCCTTTTGCAAAAGTCTAAAAGTACGCATATACGTACTTTATGACCAACGCTGAGCTTTATATCCGCTCCAGGCAGCCGCTCTACATGCAGGCGGCGGGTCAGATTCGCCTGAAGGTGGAGAATGGCGATTGGCTTCCGGGCGACCAGATTCCCGTTATCGAGGTGCTCCAGGCCGAGTTTGGCCTGTCGCGGGCGACGATCCGCGAAGCGCTGGACGTGCTTGAAGGCGAAGGCCTGATCGAGCGTTATCGCGGCAAGGGAACCTTTGTGCGGGCGCAGCTTCCCGAGCGGCGGTCATATGGCTTGCCGACGACATGGAAAGACCTCGTCACAGGGCTGGAGAACGTCAGCCCGAAAATGATTGCACCGATTGCGCGGGAGGAGGGGGAGCGCATCCGCGATGTGCAGGCGGGCGAGGCGCATGGCGGTTACATGCGCTTTGAGCGTGTGCACAGCAGGGGGGAGGAGCCCTACTGCCTGATCGACATCTTCCTGCGTGAAGACGTGTTCGAAACCGATCGCGAGCGCTTTCAGACCGCACCCGTCATTCGCGTTCTGGTCGAAAGGCATGGAGAGCGGATCGCGACCGCGCGGCAGCGGGTCACGTTTTCCATTGCTGACGAGAGAACGGCGAATGCGCTTGGCGTGGCGTTGGGGGCGCCCGTCGTGGAAATCCTGCGGACCATAGCCGATGGGGAGGGACGCGTCGTGGCACACACGCATGCGCGCTATCCCGGCGAATATGTGCGGCTGGATTTCGATTTCAATATCGCTGAGGCCGGTCCCGCGGCCTTATCGCCTACGGAGGAGTGAATGGAGCGACTGACGGAATTCGGGTGGCGACTACTGCCGTTCGTGGTGGTGATCGCACTCTGGTATGGCGTGCGTTGGAGCGGCCTTGTGGACCAGGGGCTTCTGCCCCCGCCGCACCTCGTCTTTGCCGATATCTGGCAGCGCAGTGTCGAGGGCACTTTTCTCATCGACATATGGATGTCGGTGCGTCGCGTTCTGCTGGGGCTTCTCTTTGGCATGCTGCTTGCCGTGCCGGTGGGCTTCCTGATCGGCTGGGACAAGCGCATCCGTCGCTTTGTCGATCCGCTTATCAACTTCTTTCGCGCCCTGCCGCCCATCGCGCTCATTCCGCTGGCCATCGTCTATCTGGGCATCGGAGAAGTGGCCAAGGTGGCGATCCTCTTCTATGCCGCGTTCTTTTCGGGCGTCATCGTCATGTATGAGGGCATGTCGCAGACGAACCCGCTGTTCATCCGCGTATCGCGCACGCTCGGGGCGACGGACTGGGAGGTGTTCTCCAAGATCATCGTGCCCCTGACCTTGCCCCATGTGCTGACGGCGACGCGTGTGGCGCTTGGCGTTGCCTGGGCGACGCTCGTCGCCTCGGAGCTGGTCGCGGCACAGAACGGCATCGGCGCGGTGATCCAGAATGCCAGCGCGTTCTTCAACCTGACGACCATCTATGCCGGCATCATCACCATCGGTTTCTTCGCGCTGATGATGGACACGATCCTTCGCTGGGCATCGCGTCAGTTCCTCGACTGGCAGGAAAGGGAGGCCCAATGAACGGGGAAAGCGCTGTGCGCATGCAGAACGAAACCGGCACCGACCATGAGGTGAAGGTGCGGTTCCAGAATGTGTCGAAGCATTATGGCGACGTGGAAGTCGTTCACGATGTGAGCTTCGATATCCGGGAGGGGGACTTCGTTTCCCTCGTTGGCCCGTCCGGCTGCGGCAAGACGACGATGATGAACATGCTCGCCGGTTTCGTGAAGCCGAACTCGGGCGAGGTGCTGCTCGAAGGCAAGCCGGTGGAGGGGCCGGGGCCGGATCGCGGCGTGATGTTCCAGGAATACGGGGTGTTTCCCTGGCTGACCGTGGAGAAGAATATCCGCTTCGGCCTCGATCTTGCGATCAAGCGGCACATTCCAAAGGACGAGCGCCGCCAGATCACCGAAAAATACATGAATCTGATGCGCTTGTCCGACTTCCGCAATGCCTGGCCGAAAAACCTTTCGGGCGGCATGCGGCAGAGGCTGGCGCTGGCACGCGCCTATGCGGCGAACCCGCATTTCCTTCTCATGGACGAGCCCTTTGGCGCGCTCGATGCGCAAACGCGCAGCGACATGCACGAATTGCTGCACCAGATCCTGCAGGCGGAACGGAAGACGGCGCTGCTCATCACCCATTCGGTGGATGAGGCGATCTATCTGTCGAGCCGGGTCATCGTGATTTCGGCGCGCCCTTCGCGCATCGTCGAGAGTATCGACATTCCCTTCGGATTTCCGCGGGACAAGAGCCTGCTGGATTCCCGCGAGTTCATCGATTTGCGCATCCATCTGCGCGAGCAGGTCATGAAGCAGTATGCCGAGCAACAGGCGCTTCGATGACCGTTTCCGTCCGCTGCCCGGCAGCGGCAAAACTGGGAGGAGTAGCATGAAACTGAACAGACGCATTTTCCTGCAATCGGCCGCAGCCGGCGGCGCAGCCATGCTGGCAGCGCCGGCAATCGTGCGTGCGCAGGGGTCGGAAGACGAAATCCGTGTCGGATACCTGCACACGCTGGCCGTCGACGGGCACATCTGGACGGCGGACAAGAAGGGATACTGGAAGGAGCAGGGTCTGAACCCGACCTTCACGCGCTTCTATACGGGTCTCGAACTCTTCCAGGCCATGGTCGGCGGATCGCTCGACATGCTGGCCACGGGTGCCGTCGTGTCGAATTTCCCGGCGCGCGGGCAGGGCAAGGTGTTCCTCATCAACAATGTGGAATATGCGACTGCCCAGCTTTGGGTGAACCCCGCCATGGGCGTGAACTCCTTCGAGGACCTGAAGGGCAAGCAGATCGCGACCTCCATCGGAACGACGGCGCATGTCTTCCTCGATACCGCGCTGAAAGCCAACGGCATCGATCCGAAGAAGGACATCTCCATCGTCAATCAGCGCATGCCTGATGCAGTCACGGCCTTCATGTCGGGTGCTGTACCTGCGGTGGCTCTTTGGGTGCCGTTCAATGTGCAGATCAAGAAGCAGCTGCCCGACGCCAAGATGCTGGTCGATGCCTCGAAATTCTATCCCGAGGCCGCAATCGTCGGCGGATGGGCTGCCCGCAACGATTATTTCGATGGCAACAAGGATGTGCTCGGCCGCGTCATCAAGGCCTGGATGCCCGCCAACAAGGACCTGATCGAGGATGCCGATGCCTCGCTGACGGCACTCCAGAAGGATTATTATTCCGACGTGCCCATCGAGGATCTGCGCGAGCAGTATGGCGCGCAAAAGCTCTTTTCGACGCCGGACTGGGCCAAGATGTACAAGGACGGCACCGTGACCAGCTGGCTCGACAGGGTCACCAACTTCTACGTGGACATCGGCGGTATCAGCAATCCGGTGATGGCCGATGGATATTTCGATCCCAGCCTGTTCCTCGAACAGGCCGGCTGATACGGCCTGCGGCCGGGCATTCGTGCCCGGCCGCATATTTTTGGGCACGGTGCCCGTAATGCAACAAGGAGGCAGACCAGCCATGAACCGGATGAATGTGCGTATTCTCGTGCACCGTATTCCCGTCGAGACACCCGTTCGCACCTCATTCGGCACCATGTATGACCGGCCCTCCATCGCGATCCGTATCGAGGATGGGGACGGGCATGTCGGCTGGGGCGAGGTCTGGTGCAATTACCCCTCCGTAGGGGCGGAGCATCGCGCGCGCCTTCTTGAGAGCGCGGTGCTGCCGCTGGCTGGCGAAAGCGGCCTTCTCGATGAGCCGGAAGCCCTTTGGGAGGCTCTTTCGGCAAAACTGCGCATTCTGGCAATTCAGGCAGGTGAGCCGGGGCCGCTCGCCCAATGTATTGCCGGACTTGAGTGTGCGCTTCAGGACCTTGCTGCCCGGCGCGCCGGCAAGCCCCTGCATGAGCATCTGTCTCAAGGCAGCGGGCGCAGCGTCGCCGTTTATGCCAGCGGCATCAATCCCCACGGTGCGGCGCAGACGGCCGCGCGTGCCGTGGCCGCCGGATATGCCGGCTGCAAGGTGAAGGTCGGTTTTGACGGAGCTTTGGACCGGCTTAATCTTCATGAAGTGCGCGATGTCATTGGCGAGCGTATCGCGCTGATGGCGGATGCCAATCAGGCGTGGAGCGCGGATGAGGCGATAGCCTTTGCCAGCGATGTTCGTGAAACAGGACTTCTCTGGCTCGAGGAACCCATCGCTCATGATCAACCGGATGCCGACTGGGCGCGCATCGCGCGGGAAACCGGAGTGGTGCTTGCCGCGGGTGAGAACTTCTCCTCCTGGAATGATTTCGAGACGCTTCCCGAAAAGCGCTCGCTGGGCTTTTTGCAGCCCGATATCGGCAAATGGGGTGGGCTTGGGCAGGGGTTGCGGGCTGCCCGTAAAGCCGAGGCGACGGGACGGCAATTCTGCCCTCACTGGCTGGGTGGGGGGATCGGTCTTCTCGCTTCTCTGCACCTCAAGGCGGCAGCCGGGGCAAAGAGCGGTTATGTGGAAGTCGACTTCAACAAGAACCCCATGCGCAGCCACGTCTCGCAATCCGTTTTCGATACGCTGTCGGATGGCCGCGTTACGCTTTCAGAATCCGCCGGGCTTGGCGATCTCGATCCGGTGATCGGCGATTTCGCCGGGGCGATTGTCATGCAGAAGGAGATTGCAATCGGCTGATCTCAAACGCCGGGGCCAGACACTTTTGCAGCATTGCGGTTCCGGTTTGCGGTGCGGGGCAGGCACGGATATCTGCCGATTGGTCCAGTTGAGGCTGGTGCTCGAAATCCTCGATGACCTGTGCGAACAATGGAGACCCCTATGGGAGGGGTCTCAGGCTTGAGGAGGTTTCATGAAACTTTTCCATTCGCCCGGCGCATGTTCCCTTGGCATTCGTGTTCTCATGGAGGAGATCGGCGCTCCGTTTGAAACCGTGAACGTCGACCTGAAAAGCGGTGAACACCGCCAGCCCGCCTACATGAAGCTCAATCCGAAAGCCAAGGTGCCGGCTCTCCTGCGGCCCGACGGCCGGCTTTTGACCGAGTTTCCGGTGATCGCTCTGTGGCTGGCGCGCCAATTTCCGGAAAAGAACCTTCTTCCCGACGGGCCCGAAGGCGATATCGATGCGCTCGAACTTCTCGATTATGTGGTCTCGACGCTGCATATGCGGGGCGCGACGCTTGCTATGAGGCCGGACCGCTTCTGTCAGGACCCCAAAGGTCAGGAGGAAGTGCGCAAGAGCGGGCGTGAAGTGCTGACGGTCGGCTTCGAGAGGCTGGAGGAGCAGCTTGGCGAAAAGGAATGGTTCTTCGGCCACATGACGATCGTGGATATGGCCGTGTTCTACCTCGTCCACTGGCAACCGCGTTACGACCTACCGCTCACGCCCCGCCTCAAAGCCTTCCATGAGCGTATGATGGAGCGCCCGGCCGTCAAGCGGGCGCTCGCCTGACCATCAGCCGTTCAGGCGGCGGACCGGCATGCCGGAAAGCCAGCAGGCTATGCCTTCTATGGCGTCGGCGATGTTGCTCTCGTAGTTCTCGCGGGTGACATAGCCGATATGTGGCGTGGTCAGTACATTGTCCATGGTCCGGAACGGATGATCCAGCGGCAGCGGCTCGATATCGAATACGTCGAGTGCCGCGCCGCCGATGCGTTTGGCGGCCAATGCATCAAGGAGAGCCTTTTCATCCACCACCGGCCCGCGCGAGGTGTTGACGAGCAGGGCGCCTGGCTTCATCCGGCCCAATTGCCGTTCGCCGATCATGTGGCGGGTCGAGGCGTTCAGGCGCACATGCAGGGAAACAATGTCGGACCGATCAAGCAGCGTATCCAGGTCCGGCGCGCATTCCGCGCCTGCCTTGGCCGCCCTTTCCGCTGTCAGGTTCGGCGTATAGGCAAGAGGCTTCATGCCGAAGGCTGCGGCAACGCGTGCCACACCTTGTCCGACGCGTCCGAAGCCCACGAGCCCGATCGTTTTTCCCTGCAGGCCGATGCCGATGGTCTGCTGCCATCGCCCGCCTTGGCGCATTGCCACCGTCTCCTGCGGAATGTTGCGGAAAAATGCGAGGATCAGGGCCCAGGTCATTTCAACGGTCGGCTCACCAGCCCCATCCGCCCCGCAAACGACGATGCCACGCTCGCTTGCGGCAGCAAGGTCGATGGAGGCGTTCGCCAGTCCGAAGGTGATGACGAGCTTGAGCGCGGGCAGTCGGTCGAAATGTTCCGCGCGGAGCGGCGTGCGTTCACGGATGGCGATCAGGATCGTTGCGTCGCCGACTGCCTTTGCGAGAGCTTCCGGCGATGGAAGATGTTCTTGCAGCGCCGTGACCTCGACCTGAGGCGCGATCCTCGACCAGTCCCCTGCGGCAAGGGCTGCCCCCTGATAGTCGTCGAGGATAACGGCCTTCAAGGGCGTTCCGGTCATGGTTTCGGGCTCCGTATTATTCGGCAGCCTCCGGCAGACGACCGAAGGCACCGGCATTGGAAAGGGAATTTATCGTGGCGGAATCATATCCGAGTTCGTGCAGGATATCGTGTGTGTTAGCGCCAAGCGATGGGGGGGATTTCGCTGCGTTGATGTCTACCTCGGAAAACTGGAATGGCGAAGCCACGCTCGGGAATTCGTGTGCGCCGGCCTGAAGCATGATCTTGCCGTCGACGGCCTCGAGTTGTTCGCTGTCTGCTGCCTCACCCACTGAATTGACCTTGGCGACCACCACCTTCGCCTCGCCCAACCGGTCGATGATTTCCGCGCATGTCATCTGGGTTGTGAGTGCCGAAACAGCGGCGATCAGTTCCACACGGTTCTGGCGGCGGTCGAACACACGGGCAAATTTGGGCAGATCGAGCGTATCGGCATCGATGGCGTGTGCAAATTTCTTCCACATCTCGTCCGTGCTGGCGATGATGACCACCTCGCCGTCGCGCGCGGGAAATGCCTGATTGGGTACGCTCAAATGGTTGGCCGTGCCCATGGGTTTCCGAACTGTGCCGTCCATCCAGTATTCGGTGTAGAAATAGCTCATCAAATGAGCCGAGCTCAGCAACAGCGAGGATTCCACACGCTGGCCGCGGCCTGTCGTGTGACGATGCAGGAGCGCGCCCAGGATGCCGGCGACCAGCGCCAGGCTGCCATGCAGGTCGACGATCGCCGTACCGCAACGAACGGGCGGGCGATCCGGTTCGCCGGTGATGCTGATCAGTCCGCTATGCGCCTGGAGCGCAAGATCGTTGGCGCCGATATGGGCGAGCGGCCCTTTTCGGCCATAGGCGGAAAACTCTGCGTAGACGAGGCGTTCATTGCTTTGCGACAGGGTATCGAAACCAAGGCCCAGGCGCTCCATGACGCCCGGTCGGAAATTGTGCACGACGACATCCGCGCGATCCGCCAGCTCGCGGGCAATGCGGTTGCCCTTCTCATTGCGCAGATCCAGGGTCAGCGAACGCTTGTTGCGGTTGAGGGCCAGAAAGGAGGGGCTGACGCCTCCAAGCTCAGCGAGCTTTTCCTTGGTAACACCATAATAGCGCGCTTCATCGCCTGCCGGCGGTTCGATCTTGATGACGTTCGCGCCCATGTCGCCCAGCACCTGTGTTGCGGCAGGGCCTGCAAACACTCTGGAGAAGTCGAGAACGGTAATGTCATCAAGAATATTCTGCATGGACTGGGGTCGGGTCTCTTGCGTTGCTGATGCGCCGGAAATGAACCGGCATCATTTGCTAACATCCGCTTCCAGACCCGATAACACCCATATGTCGAGCACGTTTTTTACAGAATCTGAAAAGCCCGCGGGGGCACCTTCCGTGAGCAACGCTACGGCGTATCCTGGAATATCCGTGCCAGATAATCGATGAAGACACGGGCCTTGACCGGCAGGTGCCGGGTTGGCGGATAGACGGCATAGACGGCATTATCGAAGGAGGTGAAGCTGATGCGGTAGTCGGGCAGAAGCCGCACCAGCCGACCCTCGTTCATCTCCTGGCGCACCGACCAGTCGGGCATGAGGGAGATGCCTAGGCCCGACAGGGTGGCGATCTTCAGCGCGGGCCCACTATTGGTCAGCATGCTTCCCGAAATGGCGACCTCGCTCAGCTCTCCGGCCTTGTCGAGGAAACGCCATGCGATGTCACCCAGATTGACGCGATAGGCGAGGCAATTGTGGTGCAACAGGTCCTGCGGTGAATTCACCGGGCGGCGGTTTTCCAGATAGGCGGGTGATGCGCAGAGCACGCGTTCGCTGGTGACGAGGCGGCGGGCAATGAGGGAGGAATCCGCCAGATGGCCGATGCGGATGTCCACATCGATATTTTGTTCGACAAGGTCGACAACCTCGTTGGAAAGGGTGAGATCGACGCGGATATCGGGATGGCGGCTGATAAAGCCGGGAAGCGCCGGAACGACGTATTCCTCGCCGACGAGAATACGCGAATGCACTCTCAGCGTGCCGCGTGGCGAGAGATGTTCCTGGCTGATTTCAGCGCTCATCTCGCGGACATCGGAGAGAATCTGCTCGGCGCGCTGGTGAAACATGACGCCCACTTCCGAGAGCGAGAGCTTGCGGCTGGTACGGTTCAGCAAGCGTACGCCAAGCTTGTCCTCCAATGCGTTGATGTATCGCGAGACGGAAGCCGGAGACAGGCCGATCATGCGACCGGCGGCGGAGAAACTGCCGTTCTGAACGACGGTGACGAACAGCTCCATATCGCGCAGGCTTGGGCTGTGGTGGATGGTCCGTCCGGGAATCCGGAAAACGTCGTGATCGTCTGCGCGCATGTCTCCTCCCTTGCCGTGTCAGGCCGGCCTGCTTCGCATCTTCTGCAAGAAACCCATTGCCGGTCGACCGAGGCCGTAAGCCAGAACGAGCACCGACAAAACGATGAATGTAGCCGATACCGGTCCATGGACGAAGATCGAGAAGTCGCCGCGCGAAACCAGCAAGGCACGCCGCATGTTCTCCTCAAGCATCGGACCGAGCAGGAAGCCGAGCAGGAGCGGAGCGGCGGGGTAGCGTCCGAGGATCATGGCGACACCGACTATGCCGAAAAACACCACAACGAAGATATCGAACACGTTGTTGCGGATGCTGTACACGCCAAGGCAGATGAAGACGAGCATCGCGATATAGAGCGCATCGTAAGGGATCTTGAGGATGCGCACGAACAACCCGATCAGCGGCAGGTTCAGGAGGAGAAGGAAAAGATTTCCGATCCAGAAACTCATGATCAGCCCCCAGAACAGCTCCGGCTGCTGGGTGACAAGCGCGGGCCCCGGTGCGATGCCGTGGATCATCAGCGCGCCCAGCATGACGGCCATCACCGCATCACCGGGGATACCGAGGCTCAGCGTCGGGATGAAAGCCGATTGAACCGAAGCATTGTTGGCGGCTTCCGGTGCTGCGATGCCCTCGATGATGCCGGTGCCGAATTTTTCCGGATGCCGGGAGAGGCGCTTTTCCGTCGCATAGGAGAGGAAGGAGGCGATGGTTGCGCCGGTTCCGGGAAGAATGCCGCAAGCGGCGCCGATGATCATGCCGCGGATCGTGGGAGCGGTTGCCGTCTTGACGTCCTGTCTCGTGGGCATCAGCGACCGCATCGTGACGTCCTGAACCTTGAACGGGCTGCCGTCGGTGTTCATCAGATTATAGAGGATTTCGGCCACGCCGAAGAGGCCCATGGCAAGCGCGACGATGCTCAGCCCGTCCGACATCTCGACGAAACCGAACTGAAAACGCGGCACGCCCGTGTTGAGGTCTAGGCCGACGAGGCCGAGAACGATGCCGACGGTGACCATGGCCAGACCCTTCACGACGGAACCGCTCGCCATTGTTGAGGCAGCGACGAGGCCAAACAGGATGACTGCGAAATATTCAGGCGCCTGAAAAGAGATCGCGACATCGGCGATCAGCGGGGCAAGAAACATCAGGAGCAGGATGGAGAAGGAGCCGCCGATGAAGGAAACGATCGTGGTCATTCCCAAGGCAACGCCGGCGCGGCCGTTCTTGGCCATGGGGTAGCCGTCGAGACAGGTCACCGCATTGGTGGCGGTGCCGGGAATATTCATGAGGATGGAGGCGGTGGAGCCGCCATACTGTGCACCGTAGAAGATACCTGCCAGCATGATGATGGCGCCAGTCGGTTCCATGTAGAACGTCAGGGGAAGGAGCATGGAGATCGTCGACAGGGCACCTATGCCCGGCAACATTCCGATGACCGTGCCAAGTGCAACGCCGGCAAAGCAATAGAGAAGGTTGTCAAACTGCAAGGCAATGCCGAGGCCGGCCTGGAAGTCGGAAAGAAAGTTCATCGGGAGTTGCTCCGCCCTAGAAGAAAGGTTTGATGGGCAGGCCGAGGCCGTAGATGAAGACCGCCACCGAAGCGAGCGGCAGGGTTACAAGCGTTATCAGGACACGCCGGGGATTTGGCTTCGGATGCGCAAGGGCGGCGAGGATGATGAGGGCTGCCGTCGCAATGACAAGTCCTGCCCGCTCAACGAGCAGGCCCCACATGATGAGGCCGGAAAAGATGAAGGCCGGAGCGCGCATGTTGCGCGGTGTCTCGCCGATGCCGCCATCGCCGACGAATATGATGGCAATGCCAAGTGCCAGGAGCACCACGCCGGCTACGATGGGCAGATAGCCGGGACCCATGCGATTGAGCGTGCCTATGGGGTAGCGTGCTCCCTCGAGCAACACGCCGGCCCCGAACAGGGCGATCATCCCGCCGCTGATCGTGTCGGACCACCTCCCAGAAATCAGACGCATGAAATTGCCCCTCCCAAGGCCTTGCGCTTTTCGGGCTGGCGCGGACGCCAGTTGAAAGGATCACAATGTGATACGGATCGAACCATCCAAAAACCGCAAAACGTTGACAACGTTCTTTGCAGAAATTGCAAAGTTCTTTTAAAGTCAGGCTCTTCTCATGAGAAGAGCGGAAATGAAAAAGGCGGCACACGATGCCGCCCGTTTCATGTGGTTTCAGAACACCGGTCAGACCGGCAGTTCCACCATCGCGCTTCCGACGGTCAGCTTCTTGGACGTGTCATCCTCGCACCAGACTTCAAGCGTGTATACGCTTGCGCCGTTTTCGTTGCGCGTGGCCGTTGCAACCCGCGCGCAGGCCGTCACGATCTGATCCTCATAGATGGGCGCGATATACTTGGTCTGCAGGCGGCTGCGGCAGGCGAACTGCGCTCCGAACACATCGACCAGAAGACCCTGAATCCAGTTGGTCGAAATCATGCCGTCGGCAATGATGCCCGGCAGACCTTGCGAGCGGGCGTACTCGTCGTCGTCGTGGATTGTCGGCGGCTGCGTGTGAACGCGCCCGTCATCTGCAGCGATGGTTGGCTGAGCATCCACATACCAGCGCATGCGTTCGCGGGTCATGGCGCGGGGGCGGGTGCGAAACTCGGTGCCGGGTTCCAGCGTGATCGGGTTCATCGGTTGTCCTGTCATGGCTTCCTCCTCACGCTGCCTGTTCGTCGCGGGTCTTGTAGGCCAGGATGACCCGGTCGAAGTAGCGAACCAGCAGTTCTCCATCAGAAACGCGTTTCAGCTGCATTTCGATCAGCACGTATTCGCGCCCTTTCTTCGTGTAGCGCTCCTTTACCTCGCCCGAGACGGAGAGGCGGTCGCCGGGCCGGACGGGAGCAAGGACTTCCGCATCGTATTCATAGTGGATGCGTGCCGTTGGGCCGGTGCCGCCGGGGCAGGCGTGATTGTAGAGACGCAGCTTGTCGAGATGGATGAGCGTCGGGGGCATGAACAGCTCATTCGCACTCTGGAAGCACTCATGATGCATCTCGACGGCGTGCGAATATTCGCGCACGACGAAGGGACTCAAGGTGAATTCCACGGGTCCCAGGACATCTCCAACGTCCAGGTCCGTAACCACTCCTCCGGTAGCCATTGCAGTTCCTTTCTGCCTTCTCTTTGGTGTTCATTCCCTCGTAGCACCGGGCCGGGAAGGGCTTAACAACAGGAAACGGCAGATGATCTTTGCAGATTCAGTAAAGTCAGGCGGGAGGCCAGGTGAAGACGTCGGTGATCACTTCCAGTGGTGTTGCGAATGCGCCAAGACCGGCCGGCAGGCGTTCATCTGCCTGCGCCGGCGTCCAGCCTTCCGCAGCGTGCATCATGCGCACGGGACGGTGCTGACCGTAGAGGTAGATCTCGTTGCCGCGAGCACCGAAGACCTGTCCGTTGATGCCGCGGGCGCGGTCGCTCACCAGATAGGCGATCAGAGGCACGATGCGTTCTGGAGCGGATGCGGCTCGCATGCGCTTAAGCGCTTCGTATTTCTCAGGGCTCATCAGGTGTTTTCGCGCATTGTCGGTGAGCTCCGTCATGCGGCTCGTGCTGGAAGGTGCAAGGCAATTGGAACGGACACCATGCTGGCCCAGATCGAGCGCGATGGCACGTGAGAGGCCGACAATACCGAGCTTGGAGGCGGCATAGTTTGCCTGGCTGGTGGAGCCGATCAGGCCGCTGGCCGATGTGAGATGAAGATAGGCGCCGCCTGCCTGCGCACGAAAATGGGGAGCCGCCGCACGGCTCAGATAGAAACTGCCTTGCAGGTTCACCCGCAATACGGCTTCCCAGTCGGAGCGGCTCATCTGCGGGAACTCGCCCATGCGGATGATGCCCGCATTGTTGATGACGATGTCGATGGAGCCGAAGGTATCCAACGCCTGTTCGACCATTTTTTCAGTGGCCTTCGCTTCCGCGACGCTGCCGTGATTGGCCGATGCCCTTCCACCCTGCGCTTCAATTTCCTCCACAACCGTGTCGGCTGGGTTACGTGCTTCGCTATCGCCCGAGACCGATACGCCAAGGTCGTTGACCAGTACGTTCGCGCCGGCGTGCGACAGGCCAAGTGCAATGGCACGGCCGATCCCGCCTCCACCGCCTGTGACGATGGCGGTCTTTCCGGAAAGAAACAGATCCTTGATCATAGGGAAAATGCCTCGCTGGCGCTTTCGTGTGCGAGAAGCGCGCCTTGCCAGGAGGTGCTCACGAGGGCAGCGACCTCTTCCTGCCGCCAGCCGTTTTCACGGTGGCCGACGCGCAAGGGGCGGGGTTGACTGCAGATGTGGACGGTGTTTTTCGACAGAGCCAGAACCTGGCCGCTCATTTCACCGCCCTTACCTGTGAAGAGGAACGCGGAGAGCGCGGCAAGGTCTTCGGCATCCCAATCCGGTGCGAGCGCCAGGGCGTTTGAACGGATGGGCTTGTCGCGATGATCGAGCGCAATGGAACGGGAAAGGCCAAGCGCGGCCATTGCCGCAGTTGCGCCAAGGCTATTGCCTTGCCCGCCGATCAATCCGTCGGCATCGACGATATGCAGGAGCGCGCAGCCGGCCTCGCCGGCAGCCTTCAAGCAGGACTGGGCTGCATCGAACCGGCCGTGCAGTTCGATGTCGAAATGAGCGTCGAGCGCGCCGATGTCGAGCGTCTCGAAAGAACCGCACGTTGCCGGCGCCGGCAGGGTGATCAGAAATCGGGGCGTTTCCCGATCTTTGAAGACGCTATCGGTTTCGCCATAGGAAACGAACCGCGTCCGCATCGATATGTCGCCAAAGGCTTGTTCGAGCTCTTTTCGCCGGGCAGCCTCGACTGGGCCGGCAAACACCACGGTATTGCTGTTCTGCATCTTTCCGATCGCTGCTTTTCGCGGGTGAGGGGACCGGACGCACCGCAGCGTGCCCGGCCCTTTTCGATAGGTTTCTATTCCAGCGTCACGCCGGACGCGGCCAGCGCCTTCCAGCGCTCGATGTCCTTGTCCAGCTGTCCCTTGGCCTCTGCCGGCGTGCTGCCAACGGGGACAAGCCCGACGCCGAAGAGCTGGTCGACGACCTTCTTGTCCTTGATCGCGTCGGCGATTGCGCCCGACATTTTCTCGACGATCGCATCCGGCGCACCTGCGGGGGCGAAGGCTCCGATCCAGATGGCGGCTGCGGATTCTCCGAAGCCCTGCTCTTCCATGGTCGGAACATCGGGAAGGCCGGCCCAGCGCTTGTCGGTGGTCACGGCGAGCGCTTTCAGGCGCCCCTCCTGAATGAAGGGGACGGAGGTCAATGTGTCGAAAACCAGCTGGACCTCATTGCCCATCAGACCGACTTGCGAAGGGCCGCCGCCGGCATAGGGGATGTGCACCATGTCCGTGCCGGTGGATTCCATGAACAGTTCGGTGATCAGATGGCCGGAAGACCCCGCGCCCGCCGAACCGAAATTCAACTCGCCCGGATGCGCCTTGGCGTAGTCGACAAGCTCCTTGACGCTGTTGACCGGCAGTTCAGGGTTCACGTTCAAAACGAACGGGCCATTGGCGATGACGCTTACAGCCGACAGATCGGCCTGCGTGTCATAGGTCAGGTTAGACTTGAAGGCCGGGTGAATGCCGATGACGGAAGTGTGCACGAGGAAGGTGTAGCCATCCGGGTCCGCCTTGGCGACGAGATCGGTGCCAATGGTTCCCGAAGCGCCTGGCTTGTTTTCCACGACGAAAGGCTGGCCGAGCTTTTCGGAAAGGATCGGAGCGATGAAGCGTGCGACGGCGTCGGTGGAGCCGCCGGGATTGTAGGGCACGATCATGGTAACCGGCCTCTGCGGCCAGTTGGCGCCGTCCTGTGCGAAGGCCGTGCCGGCCAAAATCGGCATCGTCGCAAGAGCCATCGTTGCTGCCTTGATGACAGATCGCCTGTTCATGTTTTCCTCCTCGTTGTGTTGTCGTTGTTTTCCGGGAGCCTAAGGCAGGGTGGAAAGCGAACTCAATTTGCAAAAACCGTCAAACATCTTTTTACTTTCCGCAAATTTCCGCCCCTTGCGGTGTTTAGCCACGTTCTCACATGGCGTCTTCCAGGATCATCGCCGCTCCCTTTTCGGCGATCATGATGGTTGGTGAATTCGTATTGCCCGAAGTGATGGACGGCATGATGGAGGCATCGATCACGCGCAGCCGGTCAACACCGCGCACGCGCAGCCTTTCATCCAGAACGGCCATCGGATCGTCGTTGCGGCCCATTTTTACCGTCCCGACTGGGTGGAAGATGGTGGTGCCCAGGTCGCCGGCTGCTTTCAGAAGCTCAGTATCCGAGCGGATATCGGGGCCGGGACGGAACTCGACCGGACCATAAGGCTTTAGCGCGGGCTGTTCGACGATGCGGCGCACCAACTTGAGAGAATCCACCGCCACCTGCCTATCCTGCTCGCTCGAGAGATAGCGGGGGCGAATTTCCGGCAAAGCGGCTCCCTGGTCGTCGCGGACCATATGGATGCTGCCTCGACTTGTGGGCCGCAGATTGCACACGCTGGCGGTGAAAGCATCGAAGGGGTGCAGGCCCTTGCCCCAGTCGTCGAGGGAGAGCGGCTGGAAGTGAAACTGCAGATTGGCCCTGTCGAATGCGTCCGATGAGCGGGCAAAGGCGCCAAGCTGGGAGGGCGCCATGGTGAGAGGGCCGGAGCGCCGGAACGCATATTCCAGTCCCATCATCGCGCGGCGGAAGAGATTGGCATAAAGGCTATTCAGGGTCGGCACGCCTTGAACCTTGAAGATCGGCCGTATCTGCAGATGATCCTGCAGGTTCTCGCCGACGCCGGGTGCGTGCTGAACGGTTTCAATCCCGAGGGAGGAGAGTCTTGCACCATCTCCGATGCCGGAGGCTTCAAGTATGACGGGGGAAGCAACGGCGCCGGTCGACAGGATGATCTCTCCATTCGCGATGGCGCGCCGCCAGATGCCTTGCTGTTCGAAGATCACGGCGCGAGCACGCCTGCCTTCGAACTCCACCTTTTTGACGGTTGCGTTGGAAACGATCTGCAGGTTGGGCCTGTGAGCTGCGGGCTTCAGGAAACCACGTGCTGCGCTCCAACGTCGGCCGGCACGCTGGTTCACCTGAAAATAGGAGGAGCCTTCATTATCGCCACGGTTGAAATCATCGATCTTGCGAATGCCGGCATTTTCGGCCGCATCCCGGATCGTGTCGAGTATCTTCCAGCGAATTCTCGGATGCTCGACCCTCCATTCGCCGCCGGCGGCATGGAATGCACTTGCCCCGTCAATATGATCCTCATGTTTCAGGAAGTAGGGCAATACATCGTCCCACCCCCAGCCTGGCAGGCCTTCCTGCTGCCAGACATTGTAGTCATCGGCCTGGCCGCGCATGTAGATCATGGCATTGATGGCGGAGGAACCGCCCAGCACCTTGCCGCGTGGATAGGCGAGCGAGCGGCCGTTCAAGCCTTCTTCCGCCTGGGTGCGGAACATCCAGTCCGCGCGGGGATTGCCGATGGCGAAAAGATAGCCGACCGGGATATGGAACCATATCCAGTTATCCTGGCCGCCGCCTTCCAGAAGAAGCACGCGATTGCGCGGGTTTGCAGAGAGCCGGTTGGCAAGAACGCACCCTGCCGAACCGCCGCCGTTCACAATATAGTCGAACTGCCCGAAGTCTTGAATCCGGTCTGTCATCGAAGTCATTGATCTCATGCCTTTTTCAGCGGCCCTTAAAGTGTGCCGGCCGCTTCTCGACAAAGGCCCTTTGGGCTTCCCGGGCGTCTTCCGTGTGGGAGAGCTCCACCGTCACGCTTTGCTCGTAGCGATAGGCTTCGCGTTCGGGCATCTCGTCGATGATCTGCATGGCCCGCTTGATCTTGCGTATGGCCAAAGGGCTCTTGGCGGCGATCTCGCGCGCCATTTTCATGACCTCGGCCCACATTTCCTCTTCAGGCAGAGCGGCCTCGATGATGCCAAGGCGATAGAGTTCAGTAGCCGGGTAACGACGCCCCGTCAGATACATCGCCGCGGTACGTGACTTGCCGAAGTGACGGGCAATGAACTTCACCCCGCCCGCAAGGCCGACGTCGATTTCAGGCATGACGAAATACGCATCCTCGCTGGCAAACATGATGTCGCAGGACAGCATCAGCGCAAAGCCTGCGCCGAAGGCGGGACCGTTAACCGCTGCAATCACCGGTTTTGCGCAATCGGAGACTGCGTAGAAGAACTCGCGGGTCAGCCGGTTGTGGGCAATGTAGTGTCCGGGCGTTTCCTCGAAGCCCGCGCGCTCCTTGATATCGGCACCGGCCGAGAAGATACGGCCGGTGGCGGTCAGCACCACGACCCGCACTTCGTCGAGATCGCTCAGCATGTCGAAAAGCTGGATGACTTCCTCGCGCAACAATCGGTTCTGCGCGTTCACCGGGGGGCGGTTGATGGTGACGATGGCGATGCCATCTTCGATCCGTGATTGCACCGTGGCGAATTCGGGTAGGGTCGTCATCTGTCCTCCTCGCGGGACTTTCCGCACATTTGCCGGCTGGGACCAGAGGTGTAGCGCTTCGCCGATGCGCGGGGGAGAAGCCGTCATGACAAGCAGCTTTTCACCGGGCGCAAAGCTCAGCTCTCCTGTTCGATTGCTTCCATCAGTGCAGGTATTGCGGCTGTGCAGGTGTGGATCGAGATGGCGCTGGTCAATTGCAGGACTTCAGCGATTTCCTCGGCCGTTGCCCCGTGTCCCAGGGCAGAGCGAATATGCCGGCGGGTTCCTTCGGCATCAAGCGTGGTAGGGGCGGCACAGACGGCGATCAGGATGAAATCCTTGACCTTGGCGGGAAGCGGACCGGACCGGAGCGGAATGGCCGAATAGGCCAGAAAGGCGTCGACGAAATCGGGGGCAATGCGGAACAGCGTGTCGCCGCAGGCGGGCCAGCTTCCCGTCGCTTCGATATGGGCCCTTTTGCGCCGTTCCTCGTCAGGGGTGAGAGGCCTGGCCATCGTATCCTGCTGGAGACCGGCCTGCTGCATTTCCTCCGCGAGAATGCGCAGCCCCATCTCGTGGGGCGCCTGCGCCGTGAACATGGTGAGTTCGATCACCTCGAGAACCTCGAGCGGTGTCGCTCCCTTGTCCAGCGCCATCTCGATATGCCGTTTAAGCCCTGAAGTGTAGAGGTGGCTGACGGCGCCATCGGCAGCGATGTAGATGAATTCACGCACCTTGGGTTCCAGCCTGCCTGAACGTGCCGGCGCATCCTGGAAGGCGAGATAGGCCTCCAGATAGTCCGGGGCGAGCTCCAGAAGACCCTCATGGAAGGGATGCCAGTAGCCGCGGGCTTCCATGATTTCGGTTTTCAGCCGGGCGCGATCGATCATTGCTGCCATGTGGTTTGTTCCTCCCGGGTGGGCACTCAACGGAATGCGTTGGCGATGAAGTCGACAAAGCGTCTCGTCTTGGGGGCGTCGTGGCGGCTTCTTTGAAAGACCGCGTATAATCCGTTGTCGAAGCCGACATGGCTGACGTGATAGTCACTAAAGAGCCTGTTCAGCCGCCCCTGCTCGATATCCTCGCGCACGGCCCACTCATACATCAGACACAGTCCCACGCCGTCGAGCGCCAGCCCGCGCAGAGCCGGACCGAAGTCGGTTCGAAAATTGCCTCTCACCGTTACGTCCGTGCGATTTCCCGCAGTGTCCTGAAAGGCCCAGACGGACTGGCCGAGGTTGAGCCGGTAGGCGAGACAATTGTGATTGGCGAGGTCTTCTGGGGTTCGCGGCGCGCCGTGGTTTTCCAGATAGGCATTGCTTGCCACCACGACGCGTTCGCTCTCTTTGAGCTTGCGGACCACATAGGAACTGTCGCGCAGTTTGCCGACGCGTATGTCCACGTCGACATTCTGGTCCACCAGATCGCATTCCTCGTTAGAGAGCATCAGCTCGACCGTCAGATCCGGGTTTTCCGCGAGAAAGCGAGGGATGAGAGGAACGAGAAACTGGTTCCCCACGAAGATGCGGGAGTGAACGCGCAAAGTGCCCTTGGGGTGGCCGCCGAAGGAACGGACGCGTTCGTTGGCTGCGGCGACGCGCTGGAGAATGCCGGTCGCCTCGGCAAAATAGCTTTCGCCCGCTTCAGTCAGGGTGAGCGCCCGGCTCGTCCGGTTGAGAAGGCGCGTATCGAGACGATCCTCAAGCGTGCCGATCAATCGGGACACGGAGGCGGGCGACAGCCCGAGCCGTCGGCCGGCTGCTGAGAAGCTGCCCTCCTGAACGGCTGAAACGAAAACCTGCATCGACCGGAACTCGTCCATGCCGCTGATCTAGCAGATCGTCGGACCTGCGAAAAATGGAGGAAATGGGAAAGCGGCGTTTCATGGAATGCAAAGATAGTTGTCGGGTTTTGCCCGTTTATTGCGGACGACCCTGTTGCGAATAATCCCTGCACGCGACGCTGAAGGCACCCTCAAGGGAGCCGCGAGGGCGACAGATGCCCGGCCCGTTCAGAAGGCAGCGACGCAGGCGAGGAGGAAACAAGTGAATTTCAGATCGCGGTGTCCGCATGACCTTGCCGGTGGGGCGATCCTCGCCGGGCTCGGCGTGTTCGTTGTCCTACAATCTCTTTCCTATCCGCTCGGACAGGTCACGCGGATGGGGCCGGGCTACTTCCCCTTGCTTGCAGGGCTTCTGCTTGTGCTTCTGGGAGGGCTTGTCTTCCTGTTCACCAATGAGGAGCCGGAGGAAGAAACGCCCCTGAAGCCGCGTGTCTTCGCAACCGTCTTCGGCAGCATTCTTGCGTGGGGCGTGCTGCTGGAACCCTTCGGTCTCGTGCCGGCCACGGTGGCGCTTGTGGTGATCGCCGCCTTTGCACATCCGCAACCCCATCTGCGCCGTGTCGTCATTACGGCGGTCATCCTGCCGCTCATGGGGTGGGGCCTTTTCATCAAGGGGCTCGGCCTGCCGGTCGATGCCATCTCCTGGTAAAGGAAAAGGGTGCAAGCGATGGAAATCCTTACGAATCTCGAAGCTGGATTCGCGGTGGCGCTGCAATGGGACAATATCCTGTTCTGCTTTATCGGCGTGACGCTCGGAACGATTATCGGCCTGTTGCCGGGCATCGGGGCGCTGTCGACGATTTCGATGCTCCTGCCGATCACCTTCTACATGGACCCGACCACTGCGATCATCATGCTGGCCGGCGTCTTCTACGGCGCGCAATACGGGGGCTCGACGGCTTCCATCCTTCTCAATATTCCCGGCACTTCAGCCAATGCGGTGACCTGCCTTGACGGTCATCCCATGGCCAAGAACGGCAGGGCGGGCGTGGCGCTTGCTCTTACGACAATCACCTCTTTTGTGGGCGGATCCTTCTCGATCCTGGTGATGATCTTCCTGACGCCTTACATCGCGCGCTTCGCGCTCGAATTCGGGGCGGCGGAGTATTTCTCCATCGCCGTCTTCGGCCTGATCGCTGCTTCGACGCTTTCGCGCGGTTCTGCGCTGAAAGGGCTTGCCATGGTGGTGGTGGGTGTCCTTCTGGGCATTGTCGGGATGGATGTGAATTCCGGTGTGCAGCGCTTCAATTTCGGAATTCTGGAACTTTCGGATGGCCTCAGCATCGTTGCGCTGGCGATGGGGCTCTTCGGGGTGGCCGAAATCCTCAGCAATCTGCTGCGCTATTCGGGCGAGCCATACAAGATCGACAAGGTCACCTATGCGAGCCTGATGCCGACACGGCAGGATATCCGGGATTCCACGCCCTCGACGGTGCGCGGAATGCTGATCGGATGTCTTTGCGGCATCTTGCCGGGGGCAGGACCCACCATCGCCTCCTTCATGGCCTACGCGGCTGAGAAGCGTGCCTCGCGTCATCCCGAACGGTTTGGAACCGGCGTCGTCCAGGGCATTGCTGCGCCCGAAGCGGCCAACAATGCGTCGGTGCAGTCGGCGTTCATCCCCACACTCAGCCTCGGCATTCCGGGCGATTCCGTGATGGCGGTTCTTCTGGGTGCGCTGATCATTCACGGCATCGTGCCGGGCCCCACGCTGGTTCTGGAACAACCCCAGCTCTTCTGGGGGCTGGTGGCCAGCTTCTGGGTCGGTAACATCATCCTGTTGGCGCTCAACCTACCGCTGATCGGCCTGTTCGTTCAAATCCTGCGCATTCCCTACGACGCGCTCTACATCGCGATGCTGTTTTTCATCTGCATCGGCGTCTTCACCATCCGGAACAACGTCTTCGACATCTTTGTGATGCTCGGCTTCGGCCTTGTGGGAACGTTCATGCTGATCGCCCGCTTTCCGGCCGCACCGCTTCTGCTCGGCTTCATCCTGGGACCGATGATCGAGGAAAACATGCGCCGGGCGCTGCTTCTGTCGCGGGGAGACTGGCTGACTTTCGTGGACAGCCCCATCACAGCCACCTGCGCCGTGCTCTCTGTCGTTTCACTGGTCTGGTCGTTCTGGTCGCCGCTCGCCGGCTTCATCGGTCGCGCGAGGGATCGCCGTTCGAATTCGCTTGGATCGACGGGGTTCGATTGATCCGCAAGCCAAATATCAACGAGGAGGAGAGACAATGATCCGTAGAAGTTTTATCGCGCTGGCCACGGCGGCGTTTTTTGCCGGCCCGGTCATGGCGCAGGACTATCCTGTCCGACCGGTCACGGTTGTGGTGCCCTACACCGCAGGCGGGGCTACCGATACGCTCGCGCGTGTTATTGCGACGCCTTTCGGTGAGGCCCTGGGGCAGCCGGTGGTGATTGAAAATCGTGCCGGGGCAGGGGGCGCCGTTGGAGCGGAGTTCGTGGCTCGGTCCGATCCGGACGGCTATACGCTGCTGTTCCATACCGCGACAGTTGCCGTCTATCCGACCACTCAACCCAATCTCGATTTCGATTATGCGCGTGATTTCGAGCCGATCATGCTGGCCACGCGGGCGCCCTACGTGATCGCAATCAGCAACAAGCTGCCGGTCGACGATCTCGAGGGCTTCATCGACTACGCCAAGGAGCATCCCGGCGAGCTCAATCATGGCTCGCCGGGTGCCGGCACCTCGACGCAGCTTGCTGCCGAGCTTTTCAAGCAGCAGGTGGGCATTGATCTCCTGCACGTGCCCTATGGCGGCAGCTCTGCCGTTCTGACCGCGACAAGGGCCGGCGAGATCGACTTCATGGTCGACACTTATCTTGGATTGAAGGGGGCAGTGGATGGCAAGGATGTGAAGGCGCTGGCGGTCGGCACGGCCAAGCGGCAGGCTTTTAATCCGGACATTCCAACATTCGAGGAACAGGGCGTTCAAGGGATTGAACTCGCGGCCTGGTTCGCCTTTGCCGCTCCAAAGGGAACGCCGAAGGAAATCGTCGCCAAACTCAATACCGCGTTGCATGAGGCGCTGAAGAATCCGAAGGTGCTCGAAACCGTCGAGGCACAGGGCGAGGTCATCGGCTCAACGCCCGAGGAGCTTGGCGAACAGGTCAATATGGAAATCGACCTGTGGGCGAAGGTGGCCAAGGAAGCCGGGGTGAACTGAGAAACCTGCCGCACGGGAGCGTACCAAAACCCCTGAAGCGTTTCAAAACCCAAGTGAGTCAACGATTTGCCGGCGCGCATCCCGGAAGGGTGCGCGCCGGTTTTTTCCGTTGATCTGTCTTATGCGTCATACGCATGACAGATATCCGAATAAATGCATTGGACAGATGCGCCGCCGGGTGGTTCAACAATGGAGATGCAAGGCATTAGCCCTTGCGTTCCAGGGCTTTGGCCCATTGCGGAATGGCGGAAAGCCATCCCTTTCATGGAGCTGGTGGTGCGTTTAGTGACAATCGAAAACGCGAAACCTTGGTGGGGAACAACAATAAACACAACCAGTGCATCTCCAGGAGAAACGGGTGCACTCGCAGCCTTCGGGCAGGGTGTGGACGTCTCATGCATACACCAAGCGGCAGGGCACACTAGGGGCCCGGCGACCAGTTCTTCGTATTCGATCATCCAAGCAGAAGAATCCGGAGACAAGTTATGAATTTACTTCCCAAAATGCTGTTGGGGCTCAGCGCGCTGACCTTGGTTGCCACGGGTGCTGTGCCCGCCATGGCCGAGTATCCGGAGAAGCCGGTGACGATCATCGTCGGGTTTGGCGCCGGTGGCGGCGTCGATACGGTTAGCCGCGCGGCAGCGAACGCGCTTGGCGAAAGCCTTGGCCAGCCTGTCGCGATCAAGAACCAGCCGGGCGCCGGCGGAGGTCTTGCAACGACCGCACTCAAGGCGATGCCAGCCGATGGCTACAACATCGTTGCGACCACCTCGACGACGCTGACCTTCGATCCGCATACGCAGGATCTCGCCTTCAACGTTGACGACTTCGATTATATCGCGGCTTTCGGCGTGTTTCCCGAAGCGCTGATCTCGCTGCCCAGCCGCGGCTGGAAGACCTTCGCCGACACGGTTGCCGAAGCCAAGTCCAAGGGCGAGCCGATGAGCTATGCTTCCACCACTTCGGTGGACCGCGTGGTGGTCGGAATGATCTCCAAGCAGGAAGGTGTCACGCTCAATCCGACGCCGACCAAGGGCGGCGCGGAAGCGGTGGCCCAGACGCTGGGTGGCCATGTGGACTTCGCCTATAGCTCCGGCACCTACTACGCGCAGGCCGAAGCGGGCAATCTTCAGGTTCTGGCGGTCTTCGGCGACGAGCGCATCGAGGGCTTTCCCGATACGCCGACCCTGCAGGAATTGGGTTACGACATTTCCAGCATGAACATGGTGCTCTTCCTGATCCCCAAGGGCACGCCGGACGAGGTCAAGGCCAAGCTGACGGAAGCCTTCGGCGCGGCAGCCAAGGACCCGCAGTTGCTGGAAACGCTGAAAAAGCGGAACATGGGTTCGTTCGTGCCGGTGGGTGAGGAGATTTCCACGCTCATTCACAAGCAGAGCGACCAGTTCAAAGCGGCTGTCGAAGCAAGCAAGTAAGATGAACGGCGACATTCAGGGCAGGCGCGTTTCGCGCTTGCCCCAGTTCAGGAAAGCCCTCGGCGAGTTGATTGTCGTTGGAGGCGCCAGTCTGGCCATGATCTTCTGGATCATCCCGGCCCAGACGAGTTCGGGCGGCGAACTGGGTCTTTCGCCGCAACTGGTGCCGACGGTCTGTTCGGCGGCAATCGGTCTTCTGACCCTGTTTCGCTTCATCTCGACATTGATCTCGACACCGGCGCCGGAACCCGGCGACGATGCACCGATCCACTATGCACTCACCATGATCGCCGCGACTGCGGCCGGTATCGCGGCAATTGCCTATCTGGGCTGGGCTATCGGCGGGGCAATCCTTGCGCTGCTCGTGCTTCTTGTGCTCGGCGAGCGACGGTTGCTCATGCTTTCGCTGCTACCGGTTCTGGTCGCGGTGCTTTTGTTCCTGATCCAGAAAACGGGGATCTAGGTTGGAAAACATTCTTCTCGGTGCGGGCGATGCCTTCTCTCTGACGGCCATCGCCGCCGTGTTCGGCGGCATCCTGCTTGGCTATATCGTCGGCGTGGTGCCGGGGCTCAGCCGGCCGGCGGCACTCGCGGTCGCGGTTCCGCTGACCTATTACATGACACCCATCGCGGCTATCGCATTTCTGGTCGGCGTGACCAAGGCGAGTGCGGCGGGTGGCGCCACCGGCGCCATCATGCTCAACACGCCGGGCGAGCCGAGTTCGGCGGCCACCTGTTATGACGGCTATCCGCTGGCACGGGCGGGCAAGGCCGCGAAGGCGCTCAAGATCGCGCTCTATTCTTCGGTGTTCGGCGACATGGTATCGACGCTGGTGCTTATCGCGCTTGCCATGCCGCTTGCCTCCTTCGCCCTGAAGATGGGGCCGGTGGAGATGACTTCGGTAATGATCTTTGCGCTCACCTTCATCGCGGCTCTTTCCGGCACCTCGCTTACCAAAGGACTGGTGTCGGGCATTTTCGGCATCCTGCTTGCGACTGTGGGGCTCGACCCGGAAAGCGCCACCCCGCGCCTGACCTTCGGCATGATCGAGCTTTTCGACGGCATACCGCTGGTGTCTGCCACCGTCGGCATGCTGGCCTTCACGGAAATGCTGGTCCAGGCGGAAGCCTATATACGGGCGCGCAAGACCGGGGAGGAAATCCAGAAGATGGAGCTCCTGCCGGACGATAACGGTGTTTCTCTGGAAGAGGTTCGCGAGGTAGCCCCGACGGCTGTCCGCTCGACGCTGGTGGGGATCGCTGCGGGCATCATTCCGGGGCTGGGACCCACGATCGGCGCGTTCCTGGCCTATGTCGTTGCCAAGAAATTCGCCAAGCCGGGCGACCGCTATGGCGAAGGCGATATCAAGGGCGTGGCCGCAACGGAGGCTGCGGACAATGCGGTGCTGCCCGCAAGCTTCATCCCGCTCTTTGCCATCGGCCTGCCGGGCAGTGTTTCGGCGGCGATCCTTGTTGCCGCGTTCATGATGCATGGCGTCGTGCCGGGCCCGCTGGTCTTCGAGCAGCATCCGCGCCTGATGTACGGCATCTATGTCTCGATGCTCGTGGCGAGCTTCTGCATGCTGATCGTGGGCCGCGTGGGGCTGACCTTCTTCGCACGGATCGGCAGCGTTCCGGCTGTCATCATCATTCCGATGGTGATCGTCTTCTGCACGCTCGGATCCTTCCTCGAACATCATGCGATGTTCTCGGTCTATGCGATGGTGGTGCTCGGCGTGGTCGGATACTTCATGCAGCGCTACGGCTATTCGGTGGTCACGTTCCTGATCGGCTTCGTGATCGGGCCGCTGTTCGAACTGTCGCTGCGTCAATCGATCATCGTCACCAATCATCGACTGGAGGCGATTCTGCATCACCCCATCGCCATCGGTTTTCTGGTGATGTCGGTGGCTGCGGCGATCTTCTTCATCAAACCGGCGGGCAAGCTCGCACAGGCGCAACAGACCGGCGTCTGAGAAAAAGAATGAAAGGCCCGCCCATCCGGCGGGCCTTCTTTTCTAGGGTATGGGTGTCAGCCCCTTGCCGCGAAAATCGGCATGGAGTTCCAGGAGATCGACAAAGGCGGGCAGACTTGCCGGCCGGTAACGGTTGGGGTGCCAAAGAGCGAAGACCATGTCGCTGATCGTGTGGCCTGCCGAGACAAGGGCTGCCGAATTGTCGAGATGGTGGACCTCGCGTGCAGAGGATGAGACCACGGCGATGCCATGCCCGTCGCGTGCCAGTGAAATCAGGGTGTGCGTGCTGTCGCTTTCCAGCATGATGCGCGGGCGTATGCCGACCCCGGCGCATGCATGATCGAAGAGCTGGCGGGTCAGGAAGCCGCGCCTGAGAACAAGAAACCGGTCGTCGGCGAGTTCCCGGATGTCGATCGTGCGGGCCCCCTTGGCGGGGTGGCTTTCAGGAAGCACGGCAAAGAGCTCCGCTTTGAACAGTTCGCGGCCGACGAGATTACAGGTGTTGGTGCGACTCGCCACGGCCATATGCACTCCACCATTCTCGACGAGCTCGACAAGGGCGTCGTTATGCGCCTCGCTTATGACGAGGTTCACGTTCGGATAGAGGCGGGCAAACTCCGTCATCACCGGCGAGATGAGGCCGGAAATGGTCTGCGGGGAGGCGCCGATGCGCAGGAGGCCGACATGGCCGTGCTCCAGCCCGTAGGCCCGGTTGATGAGCGCCTGCGCCTGATCGAGAAGCTGGGCCGAATGCATGAGGAGGTCATCGCCCTCGGCCGTCAGAACCAACCGCTTTCCGATGCGCTCGAACAATTTGACGCCGAGCTTGCGTTCAAGCGCCTGTATCTGGCGGGAGAGCGCCGGCTGGCTCAAGTGCACGACCTTGGCGGCTCCCGAAACGCTCAGCCGTTCGGCCACGGCGACGAAATTCTGCAGCTCCTTGAGCTCAAGCATGGTGTTGTTTTCCCGGCATTTTATCGATGCATTGAATGCATATAGTTGGCAATCTTAAATGCATTGGACACAGCAATCAATCGCTGACAGATTGCCGCTGCAAGCACAGAAAAGATGATTGCGAAGCGGCATCGGGTCGGAGATTCAATATGAAAATCAATATCAACGCCGATATTGGCGAAAGCTATGGAAAATTCAAAATGGGCAATGACGAGGAGCTTATGCGCCTCATCGGCTCAGCCAATATCGCGTGTGGAATGCATGCCGGCGATCCAACGATCATGGTGCAGACGGTGGAGTTCGCGAAGCGCGAGAACGTCTCCATCGGCGCACATCCCGGCTTCAACGACGTCTGGGGTTTTGGACGCCGACAGATCCGCATGAACCCGCTCGACCTCGAATATTCGGTGACTTATCAGATCGGCGCCCTGCAGGCGCTTGCCGCTTCGCGCGGTGCTCGCGTCACGCATGTCAAACCGCATGGTGCGCTCAACAACATGGCGCATGACGACATCGATATCGCGATGGCGGTGGGACGTGGCATCAAGGCTGCCGATCCTGAGCTCGTCTTCGTTGCCAATGTCGGTTCGCAGATGACCCGCGCCGGTGAACAGCTCGGATTGCGTGTGGCCAATGAATCCTATGTGGATCGCCGTTACGACGACAATGGCAAGATGCTGTCGCGCGAACTCGAGAACTCCGTGATCCGTTCGCCTGAGGAAGCCAGCGAGCAGGTGGTGCGGATACTGGAAGAGGGCGCGCTGTTCTCCGTCAACGGCAAGCGCATTCCTGCCGAGGTTCACACCTTCTGCATCCACGGCGACGAGCCGACCGCGGTTCCGGTGATGAAGGCCGTGCGGGCAAAATTCGTCGAGCGCGGTATTGAGGTCGTCACCATTCCGCAGATGCTGGGCATCGACGCCTAGAGTCTATGGCAACGGCGTTGAGCTTGTCGAACTACGCACAACGTCGTTGCAACCGGCCGTCATGACAATGATGTCGCAAAGGACGCGCGACCCTCTGGATGTGAAGTTTCAGGAATTCCCATGTTCATTGCCAACAGTACTGCCGATTACGGCAAACCGCTCCTGCAGGGCGACGCCGCTCTTCTTGGAACCGAAGCCGCAATGGAGACGGAGCGTTTTCTGTCTTTTCGGGAAGGCCATGCGGAAACGCCGCTGCGGGCTCTACCCAGCCTTGCGGGGCAGCTCGGTGTCGGCTCGATCCATATCAAGGATGAAGGGCTTCGATTGGGGCTCGGCAGTTTCAAGGCGCTTGGCGGTTCCTATGCGGTCATTCGCCTTGCGCTGGAGGAAGCCTCGCAGCAGCTCGGGCGAAGCGTGGATGTGGCTGAACTGCAATCGCCGGAGGTGAGGGCGGTTTCAGCCGGCTTGACGGTGGCTTGTGCAACGGACGGCAATCACGGGCGCTCTGTGGCACAGGGTGCAAGTCTGATCGGTGCCCGGGCCATGATCTTCGTTCATTCGGGTGTCAGCCAGAAACGGGCTGACGAGATTGCCCGTTTCGGAGCTGATGTAATCCGCGTCGAGGGCAATTACGATGAGTCCGTTGCCGAAGCGAGCCGTGTGGCCGAACGGAACGGATGGACCGTGGTTTCCGACACGGCATGGCCGGGTTACGAGCGTATTCCGGGGCTCGTGATGCAAGGATATGTGCCTCTCCTGCGCGAAGCGCTGCGCGCCATGCCCGAGACGCCGACACATGTCTTTATCCAAGCGGGTGTGGGCGGTGTGGCTGCTGCCATTGCCGGTCATCTGGCCGTCGTGTTCGGCGAGGAGCGCCCGCGCTTCGTGGTCGTGGAGCCGGCGCGTGCGGCCTGCGTGCTCGAAACGGCCCGGGCCGATCGCATCGTGAAGATCGAGGATGGCGAGGCGACGGTCATGGCAATGCTCGAATGCTACGAGCCGTCGCTTGTGGCCTGGCGCATTCTGTCGCGTGTTGCCGACGGCTTCATGACCGTCGATGAGGATGATGCCGTGTCGGCGATGAAAAGGCTGGGCAAACCCGTTGCCGGAGATCCGGCCATTGTCGCGGGGGAAAGCGGCGGCGTTGGCCTTGCTGGCCTCGTGCGGGCTTTGAAGGATGACACCGCGCGGGAAATGCTCCGGCTTGACCGCACCTCGCGCATCTTCCTCGTCAATACGGAAGGGGCGACCGATCCGGCGCTCTATGAAAAACTGACAGGTCTGAGGCCCGGCGATATCCGCGCCTGAACACGTTGTTTTTCCGAGGCAAAAGGCCGGGCGGGTTGCGCTCGGCCTTTTTTGTTTCCAGCCGATTTTGCAAAGCCATCTTGACGGGACACGTTTCACGTAACATATAAAGTTTCATGAAGCGCGACAGCAAACTTTCCGGTGTCCTGCATGTGCTCCTGCACATGGCGGAATACGACACGCCCGTTACCTCCGAGGTGCTCGCAAGAGCCATGAACACAAACCCGGTCGTGATCCGCAGGATCATGGGCGGATTGAGGGATGAAGGGTATGTCCGCTCCGAAAAGGGGCATGGCGGAGGGTGGACCATCGCCTGCGATCTTTCGCAGGTGACCTTGCGCGACATCTACACCGCGCTCGGTTCGCCGTCCCTGCTTGCCATGGGCAACCGTACAGAGATGCCCGGTTGCATCGTCGAAGAGGCGGTGAACGCTGCGCTCAACAAGGCTTTCGATGATGCGGAGGCCTTGTTGCTTGCTCGTTTCGGTGAGGTGACGCTTGCCATGCTGAGCGCGGATTTCCATCGGCGCCTCGTTTCTCGTGGCGTTCGGAACCAGGATCTGGAGACCGTTCATGCATCATGATGCAATCATCATCGGCGGCAGCTTTGCCGGGCTTGCCACCGCAACCTATATTGGCCGTGCACGGCGTTCAGCCTGTGTCATCGACACAGGCAAGCCGCGAAATCGCTTTGCAAAGCACTCCCATGGCTTTCTTACACAGGATGGCAGCGAACCCGGTGCGATGCTTTCTGCTGCGCGCGATCAGGTTTCAGCCTATCCGACCGTCAGTTTCGTCAGTGACGCGGCTGTGAGCGTGGAGCGGGACGGCGATGGTTTCGTCGTCCAGTTGCAGAGCGGCGATATGGTTTCGGGTAGCAAGCTTGTTCTTGCCTATGGCATCTCGGATGAACTTCCGAAAATTCCCGGGCTGGCGGAGCATTGGGGACAATCGGTCATCCATTGTCCCTATTGCCATGGCTTCGAATTCAGCGGCCAACGCCTCGGCGTTCTGAGTGTGTCGCCCATGTCGACCCATCAGGCCATCCTGATTTCCGAATGGGGGCCAACCACCTATTTCCTGAACGGCTCACCCATGCCCGATGACGAAACATTGGCAAAACTCAAGGAGCGGGGCGTCGCCATCGAGCCGGCGGCGGTTGCAGCAGTGCATGGCGATGGTCAGGCACTTGCGGAGATCGAATTCGATGACGGCAGGGCACTGCCGCTCGACGCCCTCTATCTGGGGCCGCGCAATCGCTTCAACAGTGATATCGGCGACAAGCTCGGTTGCGCCGTGGAGGAAACCCCGTTCGGTCGTTTTATCCGGACGGATGGGGAGAAGAAGACATCCGTGTCGGATGTCTATGCGGCTGGTGATATCACGCGCGGCGCCCACAGTGTCACCTTCGCCTGCGCGGACGGTGTGATGGCCGCCACCTCCATCCATCGCTCTCTGGTGTTCTGAACAGGCTTCCTCCCCCGAACCGGGTATGTGGGCAACCCCTTCAACCGGCTAATTTTCGGGCGTCCGGGGCTTGGGCAAGATGACTGCGGACCTTCGGCTGGCGCCGAAGGTCCGCAGTCGTGTTTCTTGAAGGGGCGGGGGATCAGGATGAGCGAGGCAGCTGTTGTTCTTTTGGCATGTCAGGGGATGCTCTTTACCGTCTGGGCATTCCTTGCCTTCCGTTTTCTGTTTGCGTTGAGAAACGATGCGGTGGTGGCAACTGGCAGTGTCATGCCGGGATTGCGGGCGACGCTGAGGGCATTTCGAGGAGCGCTCACGGAGCCGCGCTATTTTTCGGTGCGATGGCGGCTTTTTTCGACGACCGTGCTTCTCCTACTTCTGTCGGGGCTCGTGCCCATCGCGTTGCGCTGAAATGACGGTGAAGAATTTGCCGCACTCGAGGTTGAGAAAACGGTTCTCCGCCGCATTGGTTGTTCTGCTTGCTTCATCTGGGGCAGCGGCAGCGGGTGAAGGAGGGCTGACCTGCCCGGCGGAACGTGCGGTCTACCGGCTGGACAGCGACGAGGGACCGCTTGAGGTGGGGTTTGTCCCTTCCCGCGGCAGGGCGTCGATCGCTTCCGATCTTTATCTCTACCTTACGACCGTGCAGAGGACCTACTGGTTCAGTTTTTCGGTCTCGAACGGCTATAGCGGCATGACGCTTATTCCGGTCAGCGATCCGCGGGCCGAAGCTGCAAGGGAAAACGGGCCGGCGCTTCTGCTTGAAACGCGCCGGATGGATGAAGGTCTCATCAACGAGGTGCTGGTTTCCCTGCGGTTTTACGCATTGGACGAAAAGCTTGGGTTTCTGTTCGAACCACCCGCATCGGGTATGACGGCTCCGCCGATGGTGATGATGCCGGAGATCGGCCTGACCCTCTGGTATGAACCTCAGGCGCTGACTGAAGATCGTTCGGCTGATCGCGATCCCATTCCACGTGGAATCTTTCGCCTGACAAAGTGTCTGTCGGAAGCGCGGCCTGCTGCTTATCCCTGACCGGTTCGAACGGCGGATAGGCCGCGTTCAGGTCAAGCCCATGCGATTTGCGTGAAGAGCGGCTTCAGCGCGGGAGGAAATGCCGAGCTTACGGTAGATGGTCTTGATGTGCGTGGCGATGGTGGTTTCGGCCAGACCGAGCGCTATCGCGACATCGGAATTGCGCAGTCCCTTGGCTATGAGTGTCAGCACTTCCACCTCGCGCGGCGTGAGCTGTTCCGTCTCGTTATCGATAGGCCCTGTGCGCTGGAAATGTTCCATGATGCGCCGTGCAATGGTTGGCGAGAGGGCCGGGACACCATGTTCTATCTGAACGAGTTGCCGGCTGAGCTGCTCGGCCGGTTGTCCTTTCAGCAGATAACCCTGCGCACCGGCGGCAAGGGCGGAAACGATATGAGCGTCCTCGCCCAGAACCGTGGTGACGATGCAGACGGTGCGGGGAGAGCGCTGGCCGATCCGCCTTATGATGTCGAGGCCGGACCCATCCGGCAAGCCGAGGTCCACAAGCGCCATGTCGAAATCGTCGGCCTGCAGCTGGGCGCAGGCTTCCGCCACGTTTTGCGCGGTGGTGATGCGGGCATGCGCAAAGGCGTTCTGCGCAACTGAGACCAGCCAGGCGCGGGCTTCGGCAACGTCCTCCACGATCAGCAGACGCTCAACCATTCACGGCGCTCCTTTCCATTGGGAAACTGGCTTCAATACGAGCGCCGTTGCGCCCGGAAATTGCGACGCTGCCGCCATGCGTCAAGGTTCTCAGGTTGATATTGTTCAACCCGCGGCTCGATTGGAGGGTTTCGTCCGGGAAGCCTATGCCATCATCAATGATGAGCAGGTCGATCCGGTTCTGCCGCTCGGAAATCTCCACCTTCAATCCCGTTGCCCGGGCGTGGCGGATCGTGTTGCTTGCCGCTTCGCGTATGATCGAGCGCAATGTGTGGGCAAGTCCGGCGCTAACGGCAGTCGCGGACGAGCAGTCTGCCGCCCACTCCAGATGAAGGCCCGCCAGCGCAAGTCTTTCGTCGGTTTCGAAACGCAACTCGGCAAGAATTTCATCAAGGCCTATGCCATGCCCTTGTGCGTTGCTGATGATCTCTCTCAGGTCTGCAAGGGTTTCTCCGACAATCGCGTCCTTGCGTTGCGGGTCGTTGCTGTGCAGCGTGCGCAGAAGCTGCGCTCCGATATTGTCATGCAGGTCACGGGCGATACGCCCGCGCTCCTGCTTCACGCCCTGTTCATGCGCATCGCGGCTGTCCAGTGCATGGCGCATCAGGTCGATCAGTTCCTGTGCCCGTTCCGCATCCTGCTGCGAAAAGAGGCGGCGTCCGCCATTGGCATAGGAGAGCTTCAGGGGCTCCAAGGTGCGGTGTCCGGGGATCATGAGAGCGAGGCCATCGTCGATGAGGGCCGCCGATGCGCTCCAATCTGCGCTCTCAAGCGTCAGCGGGTTAAAATAGTCGTTCAGCAATCTGTGCCATTCGCCTGTCTGTTCCCTGCCAGCGCGGGTCAGCGCGATATCGACGATCTGCCGGAAGCGGCTGGAATTCAGGGCTTCGCCGCCTCGTAGACGCCGACCAAGATAATCGCGGAAGGGAAGGTAAATGAGGGCCACGGTCAGGAGCGCGATGCCGAAGGCCGGCGCGCGTTCTATCGCCACGCCGTAAATCAGGAAAGCATCAAGCCCGATCAGCAAAAGGGCGCCCAGGAAATAGGTTCCCAACCGGAAGGCCCAGGTGCCGAGGTCGAAGAGGCGATAGCGTGCAACGCCAAGAGCAAGCCCGACATAGATCAGGAGGATGATGCCGAAGGCCTGCCCCTGGGACATGCCGGGCTCCAGGCCGAGAAGAAGGGGGGCTGCGATGGCGAAGACGAAGACCCCGGTGCCGCAAAGCACGAACAGGCCGAACCAGCCGAGCGCAGCGCGGGCAAGCGGGTTCTTGCGGGACAGGTAGATCTGGATTGCGATGCAGATGCCGATAAGGGCGAAATCGATGGCCATCAGGCCATAGGTTCCCGCCGCCTGAGAAGGAAACAGCTGGAATTGGTTGGCCACGATCCAGATGAGCGAAACCGTCCATATCAACAGCGGAACACCGCGCGGGACGATGCGGTTGGGATAGTTCAGGAAGAGACAGATCAGCGCAGCCCCAAAACTGTACGTACCCGACTGGTTGATGAACCCCAGAACGCGGAAGAGCTCGCCCTGGATCGCCAGTTCACGAGTTGTGTAGATCGAAGAGGCAAGGGCGGAGATCATCAAGCCAAGGCCGGTCAGGAACAGGCAGAGTGCGCTCGCATCGCGTCGGCGAAGGGCAAGAATCCAAGCCCCGATCAGCATGCCTGCTATGCCAACGGCAATCTGAATCCAGTATTCCGGCGGCAGTGAGGAGAGCGCTCTTCCATCGGTAGGCGAAACAGCCGCCTCATAGGGTTCGTCTCTCGCATTCCGTAAGTGAAGGACCACGATCGGCTGAGCCAGAATAGTGCTCAGCGCTTCCTGACGAGACAGGAACGTGTTCAGCAAATCATAGGTCTCAAGTGTGTCGGGTTCTTCCGTGATGTCGAGGGGTTGCAACGCAATGGGCTCACTGCCGGGAAAGCCGATCGCCTGCAGCCGGTCGCCGGGCATGATCTGGATAGGAATATCAGCACGTTGAAGGGACTCGATGACAACCGCGCCGTCCGTATCCAGTCCTAACTTTACGCCCAGCCATGACTGGCTCGCGACAAGATAGAGGCTGATGCCGGTGGCAAGCAGAGCAATCCCCAGCGCAGCCGTCAGAATGACGATTGGCGATGGGCGAATACCCAGAAGAATCCCCGAATGGCTTCCGGAGGCTAACGCCATTGTTTACTTCCCCATTCCCCTAAATAGGGGATGCCATAGAAGGGCGGTTCTGCCTAGTTTCAATGCGGGTTCTACGGGCGAAAAAGAGGACTTTTTTGCCTGGCGACCCGGAAATGGAAATCGGCTAACCATAGGTTTTGCCGGTGTTTTTGCGTTTTCGTTTATCTCGTGGCCGAGCGGGTTCCGGTGAATTCGAACCGGACTGATGGAGGCGGTGTCTTGAAAAAATGGGGTATCGTCGTGGGACTGGTTGTCTTTGCGTCAACCGCGCATGCGCAGTTTCCGAGAAAAGGCGCCGATAATATTCCAAATGGCGTGGCAGCTCCGTTCGTTGGAAAGTGGTCCATCGGCTTTCCCGAAGGCGAGGGAATGATCAACGGAAAGCCGGTAGTGGATTGTGAGCGCCCGGTGGAATTGAAAGCCGCCGGTCAGGGCGGGCTGATTTTCCGGTCGAGCGAGGGGAGGGAAATTTCCTTTGAACTCAACGCTTTCGAAGGGCGAACGACCTGGATGCCCGAACAGGGCGCAAGCATTCTCGCCGTGTGGACGGAGCCGGATGCCTTCTTCAGCTATACGGTCGATCCGATGACGGGGCGTGCCGGCTGGAACGACCCCCGCGTTTTCCGGCGTTGCCGATAGTCTCTCCATCCCTGTAACTGCGCGGCTGATGTGCCGCGATCCGGCCCGCGTCGCCTGGTGGACAGGTGTGCCCTCATTTGTTGCCGATGCATGTGAAAACGCCCCCGCGCGGTGGAGCCTGCGGGGGAGCGATGTTGGATCGGATCGCATTCCGCGATTGTGCGGATGTCAGGTGGCTACGCTTGGCTGCAAAATGCCCTAGCGGCGCCACATCACGACGGGCGATCCGTCGGCCAGCGTTCCAGAGAAATAGTCGACACCATCGCGCTTGAGCTTGCCGACCCCGCGACCATCCGCTGTCTGAATAACCAGTTCGGCGTCATAACCGGTAAAGGAATAACCGAGTGCGAAGCTGGCCATCTGGGAGAGAAGCGGATTGGAGCAACCTGCGGGGCGGATGGAGCCGCTCTTCGCATCCTTCAGCTTGTAGCCGCTGTTGCGGAAAAAGCCGACCGGTACAACGCCGGCTCCGGTTGCGACACGTGCCTCGCATCCGCATTGGGGCGAGCCATCGGTGAAGCTCCAGGTGCCGTGCAGGTCCTGCTCCGTGCGGACCACCTGCGCGGCGACGCTTCCGCCAAACCTGCCGCCGCCAATTGCGTTGGCGAGCACATTGCGGCCGACGTTGCGCGCGAGATTCTTGCCCATGTTGGCGGCGAAATCGGAACCCTTATTCGGCTTGGGCGGAGGTCCGGCGATACGCATGGCGCATTGAGCGGGGGAAGCGGTCGCGGTCGGCGCGAATGCCGTTGCGACCGGTGCGCTTGCGGCGGGAGGTGCCTCCACCGCTGCCTCAGATTCTGCAAGCTTGCTTCCAGAATCGGTCGTCTGGCATGCTGCGACGAAGATCGCAGCCGCCACAGGCGCAATTGCCCTCAATTTCATAAGCCCGTCCCCCGGCAGGATGATTTGGGAAATCCTAGAGAGAAGGAAACGGGGAGCCTATCCTCTGTTCAGGGGAGGTGGTGACTGCTCTATCGTGCCGGAACGGGGGTGACAGCGCTGTACACGCGCAGGCGGGCCGCGGCATTGGCAAGGTGGGTTTCGGCTGCGTTGCGGGCGGCTTCCTTGTCGCCATCGGCTATGGCTGCATAGATGGCGCGGTGCTCTTCCTGGACATATTGCGTGAGCCCCTTGCGCGAACTGTTGGCGCGCGCCTCGCGGATCAGATGGCGCACGCGATTTTCCAGAAAGGCGCCGAAAGAGACGAAGAGATGATTCTTCGTCGCCGCCAGAATCTCGGAATGAAACGCCATGTCCTGCTCGATACCGTTTTCTCCGCGTTCTATGGCATGATCGATGGCTTCCAACGCCATGCGGATGCGGCTCAAGTCGGCCTCGTTGCGCCTTTCGGCGGCAAGGGCTGCGGCAGCCGCTTCATGGGCCAGGAGAAACTCGAAAACACGGTCGATCTCGTCGGAATCATTCAGTTCCGCACGGGCCAGGCGAAAAGTCGCCTCGGGCAATGACTGGGCAACGAAAATGCCACGCCCCTGGTAGCTTTCCACAATGCCATCCTGCTTGAGAGCGAAGATCGCCTCGCGAATCACAGCACGGCTGACGCCGAAGGTCTCACCCAGAACCACTTCCGTGGGCAGCCTTTCGCCCGGACGAAACACGCCGCGCTGGATTTCGTCGCGCAGGATATCCGCCACTTTGCTGGCGTAGCTGCGCGGCGGGTTCAGCCGCCGGTTGTTGCCGTTGGTTGGGCTCATTGCTTGCAAATTCCATCATCTCGTTCTTCCGCGCGCAACAATAGGTTCTGCCAAAGCGCGAAGGCAAGCCAAATCACATGATGAGATACTTGCCTACTTGTCAGACAAGCTGCTTTCCTGTATCCACCCTTCCCGAGGAGCGTCGGCGATTGTTTTAGCCGGCTGGATTTTGAGTTCTACGAACGCTGCAGGCGCGGCCGTTCGGGGGAGGGAATATGTCGGAGATCGGTACGGCTCAGGCCGGTGGACGCGCAACTGCGCGATTCCGGGTGACGCAGGAAAGCATCGTTTTCCTGATCGCAGTCGTGTTCTTCGCCGGGTTCTCGATCCTTCTGCCGGGGTTCCTCGATGCCGACAACATCCTCTCGCTGATCCAGAACGTTTCCATCCTGGGCATTCTCGGCATCGCGATGGGCATTGTCGTCATCGGACGCGGCATCGATCTCGCAATGGTCACGACGATGGCCATGTCCACGGCCTGGACGATCGCTCTCATGAACGGTGGCACCGGCCCGGTGAGCGCTGTCCTGCTGGGGCTCGGTTTTGCGGCGGTGGTCGGTCTGGTCATCGGGTTTCTGGTCGCCTATGTCGAAATTCCGGCCATCTTCGCAACGCTTGCCATGTCGACCGTCATCTATGGTTTCGGTCGGCTGGCGCTGGTCGATCTGGATGTGATCTATCTTCCGGAGGATGCCGCCTGGCTGCGCGCCCTTTCGGGGCAATTTCTGGGCATTCCGCTTCCGGTCATCTGGTTTGCGGCGGTCGCTCTTGCAGCCTTCGCCTTTCTGCGCTTCACGCGCCGTGGCCGCTTCATCTTCGCCATGGGCGACAATCGCGAGGCGGCGCGCATCACCGGTATCCCGGTGCGGCCCATGACGGTGCTGCAATATCTGATTTCTTCGCTCATCGCGTTCGTAGCAGGAATGATCACGGCTTCGCTTCTGGCGACGGTCAACATCCGGGTGGCCCAGTCAACGATGGTCTACGACGTCATCCTCGTTGTGGTGCTCGGCGGTATCGGCCTGAGCGGCGGCAAGGGAGGCGTGCGCAATGTCGTCGTCGGAACGCTGCTGATCGGCATTCTCCTCAACGGAATGACGATTCTGGATATGTCCTTCACCGTGCAGAACCTGGTGAAGGGGGCGGTGCTTCTCATCGCAATCATCGTCGACAGCATCGCAAACCCGCGTGACGAGCAGACCGCTCAGCAAGGGGACATCTGAAATACAGCTTCTACACTCAGGGAGGACGGTAATGCGGAATATGTTGAAGGCAGCTTTTGCTGCACTGGTGATGATCGGGGCGGCGGGGTACGGCCATGCCGAGCAGTTCGACGACGGGCTTGCCCCGGCCTATTACGAAGCCATGAAGGGCAAGAAGGTGGTATTCCTTCCGCTCGCCATGAGCTTCGACCTGCCGCAGGTCTGGGCAAAGGGTATGGAAACGCAGGCTGCGCGCCTCGGCTATGATTTCTCCGTGCGCGATCCCAACTGGAGCAGCGATGCGGGCGCGCAGGCGCTGACCACGCTGATCAGCGAAAAGCCCGATCTCCTGATCGTGCACAATCCCGACATGCAGGTCTATGCGCGCCTTCTGACGCGTGCCCAGAAAGCCGGCATCCGCGTTATCCAGATCAACCTCAAATCGGTTGCCACCACCGACGCCTATGTGGGCGTGAACTGGTACGAAGTGGGCCTGCACCAGGCACGGATGGCCATCGAGGCGTGCAGCCCGAAGAAGGGTGGAAGCGGCAAGATCGCCATCATGCAGGGTACGCCGACCAACCCGAACAACGCCATCACCATGAGCGCCATTGAGGACGTTCTGGCCGAGAACCCGGAGATCGAGGTCGTTTCAAGCCAGTCCGCTGACTGGGATGCCACGAAGGCTCATGCGGTAGCCTCCACCGTCATCAAGCAGAACCCCGAACTGTGCGCCTATGTGGGCCTTTGGGAAGTGATGGATGCGGGCGTTGCTGCGGCAATCCGCGAAGCCGGCAAGACCGATGCGATCAAGCTGTTCACGAATGGCGGCGGTCAGAAGCCTGCCTGCGACAGCATCGCGAACGGAACGTTCAGCGGCTATGTCAGCTATGATGCCTTCGGCCAGGCACGCGACCTCACCGACGCAATCGTGCAGGTGCTGCAGGCCAATCTGGAACCCGGCCAGGCACCCTACGCCATCTACACGCCGATCCGCGACATCTTCAAGGATACGATGCGCGCCAATTCCTGCTGGACGATGGACGACGTGGCCAACGCGCCGTTCTGATTTCGACCGAGTGCAAACCGGCCTCGCAGATGCGGGGAGGCAGCCTGGCTGAGCCGGGTTGTCCTCCTCCGGAGCGCGACGCCTCGATGACGAGTTTCCCGACATGTCCGCTGCCGAATCCTACGCGAAGTGGCGATACCGCCTGATCCCGGACCATCTCCTGGGCGAAGTTCTGTCCAAGAACTGGATCGACAATGCGATCCCCTTCGCTTTCCTGCTGATCGTTCTGGGCTTGTTCGGGGGACTCATTCCGAATTTCCTTAGCCTCAACGGCTTCACCGATCTCGCGCGCCAGCTGGGCGAAGTGGCCTTCCTGTCCATCGGCCTGGCCATCGTCATGCTGGCCGGGGGGATCGATCTCAGCATCGGTTCCACCTTCGCGCTCGCCAATTTCGTGTCTTTGACGCTGATCAACTATCTCGGGTGGCCGATCTACGCGGTCGTTCCGGCGGTGCTTGCCGTTGGGGCGCTGGTCGGTTTCGTCAATGGCGTGCTGATCGGCTATCTGCGCCTGCGCGCCTTCCTGACGACACTTGCAACGCTCATCATCGTTCGCGCGGTCGTTGATCTTCTGATCCTGGCCTATGCGCGCAAGGTCGCCATGACCATGACGGATTCCGACGCCTGGTATTTTCTGGGCGAGGGGGATGTGTTCGGCATTCCCGTGAACTTCGTGCTTCTGGTTGCGGTTGCGCTTGCCGCGCATGTCGTCCTGAGCCGCATGCGGTTCGGCTGGCATATCCTGGCGGTCGGCGGCTCGCGCCGTTCGGCCTATAATGCCGGCATCTCCGTGCGCCGCACGGTATTCTTCACCTATGTGATCTCAGGCATGCTCGCGGCTGCAGGAGGCATGTTTTACGCGGCCCGCCTCGGCAGTGTCGGGCCGGATACGGGCATCGGCCTAGAGGTGACGGTGCTGACCGCCGCCGTCCTCGGCGGTATCAGCCTCGGCGGCGGGCGCGGGTCGATCTTCAAGGCGCTGATCGGTACGGTCATTGTGCTTCTGGTGACCAATAGCCTTATCCGGCTCAACATGCCGAGCGGCTCGACACCGCTTGTACTCGGCCTCCTCCTGCTGCTTGCCGTTGCGGTGGATATCCGCTGGCTGAAGAACCGCCACAAGCTTCTGTCGCGGGTTTATGTGTCGCCGACCTATTTCGACTTGCCGGACGCGCCGCAAACCGAGGCGGGCTCGGCGTCTCCCTATGCGGTCAATGACCGCTTCAGGGGTGTGGGCGCGATCGGGCTCGGAGAGCTGGACGGCCCCGAGGACATGATCTTCGATTCCAGGGACAATCTCTATACGGGCGGGCGCCAGGGCGATATCATCCGCTTCCTCGCGCCCGACTACAAGCGATCTGAGGTTTTCGTCCATCTCGGGGGCTTCCCGCTGGGACTGGCCTTCGACAAGGATGACAATCTCCATGCCTGCGTGGCCGGTATGGGGCTCTACATGGTTACGCCCGAGCGGGAGATCCGCTGCCTCTCGGACGAGACCAATCGCAGCCTGTTCTCGATCATCGACGATTCCCGCATCCGCATGGCGGACGATCTGGATATCGCCGCTGACGGTCGGGTGTTCTTCTCCGAGGCGACGATCCGCTATGGCGTTTCGGACTGGGCGGTGGACGCGCTTGAAGCACGCGGCAATGGCCGCATCATCGCCTACGATCCCAGGAACGGTTCCACACGCACGGTCCTGACGGGCCGGGTGTTTCCCAACGGCATCTGCATGGTGGGGGACGGCGAGTCCCTTCTTTTTGCCGAAACCTGGGCGTGCCGCATCAGCCGCTTCTGGTTCGACGGGCCGCGCAAGGGCCAGGTGGAACCGGTGGTCGAGGACCTTCCGGGATATCCCGACAATATCAACCTGGCGTCCGACGGTTCGTTCTGGGTGGCGCTTGCGGGCATGCGCTCACCGGCCTTCGATCTCAGTCTCAAGATGCCGGCCTTCCGCCGCCGCATGGCGCAGCGCGTGGCCATGGACGAATGGCTTTATCCAAATCTGAACACGGGCTGCGTGCTCAAGCTCAAGCTCGATGGAACGGTGACGGAATCGCTGTGGGATCTGGGCGGACAGTCCCACCCGCAGATCACCTCGATCCGCGAGCACAAGGGTGCGCTCTACCTTGGCGGCATCAACAACAATCGCATCGGTTGCTACCCGCTGCCCGATGCCGACCCGAACTGGACAAGCCAGGCCGCCTATTGGGGGAGCAAATGATCGCTGTCGTGAAAAAGGCCTTCGACAACCTCTTCGGCGCAGGCGAGGCCGCCGTCACGGTGCCGCCGCTCGACGGGGCATTCCAGCCGAATACGGTTCTCGATACAGCCGAATGTGTTGTCGAACAGACCGAGCCCGACAATCTCATCGAGTATGGCGGGCGGGTGATGTTCAGCAGCGGCGGCAGCCTGATAAGACTGGCTGCCGACGGCAGGACGGAAATGCTGGAAAGCTTCGGTGCGCCGATCAGCGCGCTTGCAAGCGACGGCGCGGGACGAATCGCCATTGCCCTAGAGGGGCAGGGCATTCTCCTGCGTGACGATGCCTCCGGCGAGCGCCGGATCGAGGCGAATTCCTTTTCGGGCGCCCATTGCGTCACGGCCATTGCCTTTGCCGCCGATGGCGGGTTGGTGGTTGCCAGCGGTTCTGCGCGGCATGGCCCCTCGGACTGGGCGCGCAACCTCATGGAGCGCCGCCACGATGGGACGGTCTGGCATGTTCCGGCTGGCGACCCCTCGCGGGCACGCCGGCTGGCCAGCGGATTGGCCTGGCCGTCCGGCCTTCTTGTCCGTTCAGCCGAGAGCACCCAGATCGTTGTGGCCGAGGCATGGCGGCATCGGCTTTTGGGCGTTGCCATGAAAGAGGAGCAGCCAAAGGTGCTGCTCGACAATCTTCCGGCCTATCCCGGGTGTCTCCAGGCGGATAAGGGCGATGTGTGGCTCAGCTGCTTTGCGCCGCGCAGCCAGCTCATCGAATTCGTGCTGCGCGAGGCCACTTTCCGCAAGCGGATGCTGAACGAGGTCGAGCCGGAATTCTGGGTTGCTCCCGCCATGCGTTCTGGACGCAGTTTCCGCGAACCGCTGCAGGGCGGAGCGGTGAAGCAGCTCGGTGTGTTGAAGCCCTGGGCGCCGACGCGATCCTATGGCCTGCTTGTGCGGCTTGACGGGGCGCTTCAACCGCGCAGCAGCTATCACAGCCGCGCGGATGGCAGCCGCCACGGTATCACCAGCGCTCTTGCGACAGCCGATGGCCTGCTCGTCACATCACGCGGCGGCGATGCATTGCTGCGCCTGAAACCGGACGCAAGCCGCGGGGGAGAAAAGCAATGAAGGCGCCCTTGATCGAAATGCGCGGTGTTTCCAAGGAATATCGCGGCGTCTACGCGGTGAAGAATGTGGATTTCTCCCTCTATGAAGGTGAGACACATGCGCTGCTGGGTGAAAACGGAGCGGGCAAATCCACCCTCACCAAGATGATCGCTGGGGTGACCCAACGCTCGAACGGGACGATCACGCTCGACGGCGAGGTCATCGATTTCCAGAACCCGGCGGAGGCGCTGGAGCGCGGCATCGCCATGGTGTTCCAGGAAACCAGCCTCGTTCCCTCCATGACCGTCGCCCAGAACCTCTATCTGGGGGAAGAAAAACTCTTCAACCGGTTGCGTGGCCTCTACATTGCAGCCCAGCAGTTTCTCTCCTCCCTAAACTTCAATGTCGATCCATGGGCATCGGTGTCGACGCTCGGCGCTGCGCAAAAGCAGCTCGTGGAGATCGCCAGGGCCGTGCGTCTCAATGCGCGCGTGATCATCTTCGACGAACCGACCGCCACGCTGACGCCGGAGGAGAAGCACTATTTCTTCTCGCTCATCGACAGGCTGCGCAAGCGCGGCGTGTCGATCGTCTTCATCAGCCACGCGCTGGAAGAGGCATTGGCGATATCGGATCGCATCACCATCCTGCGCGATGGCGAACTCGTTGCATCGAACAAGACGGAAACCTTCGACCGCGACAGCATCATCGCGTCGATGGTGGGGCGCAGCCTTTCCGACGAGCTCTTCTACCACAAGCGCAGCGACGAGGAGGCCCGCAAGCCCGGTCCGAAGGTGTTGAGCGTTGAGAACCTCTCCATGGGTTCGATGGTCCGCAACAATTCCTTTTCGCTCTATGCCGGCCAGGTGACAGGGCTTTTCGGCCTGATCGGATCGGGGCGCACGGAGACCGCGAAGATCATCGCCGGCGTTCTGAAGCGCAATATCTTCCATGGTGGAGAACTGCGCTTCATGGGGCGTTCGGTACGCTACCGCCAGCCGCACCGCGCCGTGATGGATGGCATCGTCTATGTCTCCGAGGACCGCAAGGCCGAAGGATTCTTCGAGCAGATGTCCATCGCCGAGAACATCTATATGGGCCATATCGTCACCGATCCGCCCGCAGGCGGCATCGCAAGCGCCAGCACGCAGCGCAAGGTAACCGAGGAATGGTCGCGCCTTCTCCATATCCGCGCAATCAATCCCAATGCCCGCATTGTGGAGTTGTCCGGCGGCAACCAGCAGAAGGTGGTAATCGCCAAGTCGCTCACCCAGAAGCCGCGTCTTGTCATCTTCGATGAGCCAACGCGCGGTGTCGACGTGGGGGCGATCGCTGAAATTCACAAGGTGATCCAGGGACTTGCCGACAGCGGGATCGCCGTTCTCGTGATCTCCTCCTATCTTCCCGAAATCCTCGTTCTTTCGGACCGTATCCTGGTCAGCAGGATGGGGCGGGTGGTCGAGGAATTCTCGCCGGGCGAGGCAACTGAGGAAAAGATCATGTACGCGGCAGTGCACTAGAGCATTTCGCAGTCAGGTGGAATCACCTGACGTCTGCATAAATGCAGAAAAACAAAGAGATAGAGCGGTTCAGGGTTTCCATGAAACGATGAAACGCTCTAGCGCATCGACCCGAAAACCGGAGCGGGCTTTCGGAGGGCACGATGCGTAACAAACCGATGGCTCGCGGGCTCGAGCCGGGAGGAATTTCATGGGTGTGACATTCGATTTCGGGGGCAGGACCCTTGTCATGAGCGGAGCCAATGGCGGCATAGGCCGCGCCGTGGCGAAGCTCTTCTTTCACGCGGGGGCCAATCTCGTTCTGAGCGACCTCGACGAGCCGGCGCTTCAGGAACTGGCAATGGAGCTTGGCGACACGGATCGCATTGCCTGGCTCAAGGCCGATGCTTCCGAGCCGTCATCGGCTGAAGCGACCGTTGAGCTTGCTGTTTCCCGCTTCGGCGGCATCGATTTCCTGATCCCGTCTGCCGGCATCTACCAATCGGTTGCGTTCTCCGAGATGAGCGATGCCGACTGGCACCGCACCATCGGCATTAATCTCGACGGGGTATTCTATCTCTCGCGCCGGGCGCTGCCGGCACTGCGCGAAGGGTCCTCGCTCGTCAACATGACATCGCTTGCCGCGCACCGGGGGGCTTTCAGCAACGCCCATTATTCGGCGACGAAAGGCGCGCTGACCTCCCTGACCCGTAGCCTGGCACGGGAACTGGCGCCGAAGACGCGGGTGAATGCCGTGGCGCCCGGCATCATCGAAACACCGATGACGCGGGACCTCATCGCTCGGCGCGGTTCGGATTCCGTCGCCCAGACACCGCTTGCCCGCCTTGGCGCTCCCGAGGAGGTCGCTTCCGTCGTGGCCTTCCTGTGCTCTCCGGCGGCGAGTTTCGTCACTGGCGAAACCATTCAGGTGAATGGCGGCATCTACATGGTCTAGCGCCGCAACGCGAAACGATCCGGCACCGCGCCACCTTTGAACCTTGGCCGATGTGGCCACAACCGATGCAAGTTGTCAGATGACCAGTCAAATACAGAGTTTACTTCTAGCAGGCCGGCGCGCTCTCGTTACCGGTGGCGGGCGTGGCCTTGGGGCCTCTATCGCCTCGGGCCTGGCGGCTCATGGCGCGCGCATCACGATCGTGGATATCGACGGCGACAACGCGCGACACACGGCCGCGTCATTGCTCGCGCAGGGGCATGAGGCGGAAGGCTTTGCGCTGGACGTGACCGACCGCGCTGCGGTGCAGGCCTTCGCTGAGGCCGATCAGGAACGGCATGGCGGGCTCGACATTCTCGTCAACAATGCGGGGCGGGCGGGCCGGGCTGCGTTCGGCGAGCCGGAAGCTCCCCAGGTCTGGGACCAGGTCATGGCCGTCAATCTGGAAGGCGCCTTCAACGTCTCGCATGCCTTCGTGCCGGCTCTCAAGGCGCATAAAGGCAATGTGGTGCATCTGTGCTCGGTGGCGGGTTTCGTCGCAGGCGGATCGACAGCGGGCTACGTGGTGTCCAAGGGGGCGATCCGTTCGCTCACGCAGGTCATGGCGCGCGATCTGGCGCCGCACGGTGTGCGGGTGAACGCCGTGGCGCCAGGCATCATGATGTCCGAAATGGCGACGGCGCAGCTTGCCCGACCGGGCGGCGCGGACTGGTTTCTCAACCGTGTGCCAATGAAGCGCATTGGCGAAGCCGACGAAGTGGTCGGTCCCGTCGCATTCCTCGCTTCCGATCTCGCCAGCTACGTAACCGGCGCCATCCTGCCGGTCGATGGCGGCTTCCTGGCGGCCTGAGCCAGTATCAATCCGACCGAATTGCGGAGACCAGAATGCCCGACTATCTCGATCTCACTCCGAAAAGCCCGTGGCGGGAACTGAGGGTCAGCGAAGACGACCGCCTGACGCTCGATCCGAAGCTCGCCGGCAGCATGCTGGTGCAGATGCATCTGATCCGCGCTTTCGAGGAGAAGGTTCTGGAACTGGCCGCGCAAGGGCTCGTCCACGGTCCCGCGCATTCTGCTATCGGTCAGGAAGCGGGTGCGGTGGGATCGGCCATTTCCATGAAACCCGGCGACCAGGTGAACGGATCGCACCGGGCACATCACCAGTTTCTCGCCAAGGCGCTTTCCTATCTTGCGCAGGACGGGCTCGATCCAACGGCCGCTTTCGGGGCCGATCTGCGCGACCTTGCGTCGAGGACCTTGTCCGAAATCATGGGTCTTGCGCAGGGCTTTTGCCATGGCCGTGGCGGTTCCATGCATCTGCGTTGGGAAGAAGCGGGCAATCTGGGCACGAACGCGATCGTCGGCGGTGGCGTACCCATGGCCGCCGGCGCTGCCTGGGCGCATCGGCATGCGGGTACCGACAATGTCGTCTATACCTATTTCGGCGATGGAGCGACGAATATCGGCTCCGTGCTGGAGACGATGAATGTGGCCGCCGCATGGAAGCTGCCGATCTGCTTCTTTATCGAGAACAACCGGTATGCCGTGTCCACGCATGTGGATGAGGTGACGGCCGAACCGCGACTTTCATCGCGCGGCTCGGCCTTCGGCATACCCTCGATCAAGGTCGACGGCATGGATGCGCTGGCGGTCTATCTCGCCTGCGAAGAAGCAAATCGCATCATGCGGGCTGGCGAGGGGCCGACGATCATCGAGGCCGATCTTTATCGGTATTTCCACCAGAATGGTGCGCTTCCTGGCAGTGCCTTCGGTTACCGTAGCAAGGCGGAGGAAGCGGAATGGCGTGCGCGCGATCCGCTGGACGCGCTGGGACGGACCTTGCGGGATCGCCAGATTCTCGGAGATGAGGCGGCGCAGGCGTTGCGCCAGCGCTGCGTTTCCCTGATGGACGAGGTCGCCGGCGAGCTGATCGAAGAGGTGGACGGTGTCCGGCGGGTCGTTCCAGCCCTCTGGCCCGACGAGGATTTTCGCGATTTCGGCGTTCGTGGCGACCTTTCCGAATTCGAAGGCAAGCGCTTCGCGGAAGAGGCCGGGTTTTCCGGCGCGCTGGAAGAAGTCCGCTTCATCGACACGGTCGCCGACGTCATGGCCCGCCGCATGGAGACCGATGACAGGGTGGTGGTTCTGGGCGAGGACGTCCATCGTCTGAAGGGTGGCACAAATGGTGCGACGCGCGGCCTTTCCGACCGGTTTCCCGGACGTATCCTTGGCACGCCAATCAGCGAAAATGCCTTTACGGGGATTGCCGCCGGAATGGCAGCCGACGGACGAGTGCGTCCGGTGGTGGAGTTCATGTATCCGGACTTCATGTGGGTGGCCGCCGACCAGGTGTTCAACCAGATCGGCAAGGCACGCCACATGTTTGGCGGGGAAAGCGACATGCCGCTCGTTCTGCGCACCAAGATTGCCATGGGAACGGGTTATGGTTCGCAGCATTCGATGGACCCGGCGGGCATATTCGCGACTGCGCCCGGCTGGCGCATCGTGGCGCCTTCGACGCCCTTCGATTATGTGGGGCTGATGAACTCGGCGCTTTTATGCCGCGATCCGGTTCTGGTCATTGAACATGTGGATCTCTATGCCTCCAAGGGCATGGCTCCCGTAGAGGATTTCGATTTCTTCATCCCGCTTGGCAAGGCCAGGGTCGTGCGCGAGGGCAGCAAGGCCACAATCCTCACCTATCTTGCCATGGTCGAGAAAACCCGTGCCGTCGTCGAGGAACTGGGCATTGACGCGGAGGTGATCGATCTGCGCAGCCTCGACCGCGCGGGTCTCGATTGGGAAACCATCGAAGCCTCGGTCCGCAAGACCGGCAATGTCCTGATCGTCGAGCAGGGGGCGGCTGGCACATCCTACGGCGGATGGCTTGCCGACGAGATCCAGAGACGGCTTTTCGACTGGCTCGACCAGCCGGTGCAACGGGTTCACGGGGCGGAAGCCTCTCCTTCCATCTCGAAGGTTCTGGAGGCTGCCGCATGCGCCCGTCCCCAGGATATCGAACGGGCCTTGCGTTCGCTCATGGCGGATCAGGGCTTGCCGCTCGACGCCTGAGGGGAGCGGTTCGCTTATTTGCTTTTGCCGCATCCTGTGTCGATTGACGTGCACCGGTCGATGCGGCCCAAAGGGAGATTTCAGTGGCTATCGAGATCGTTCTCCCGTCACTTGCGGCGGGGATGGAAGACGGTGTTATCGCGCAATGGCTGAAGGCGGAAGGCGACGATGTCGCAGCCGGGGAACCCGTAGCGGAGGTTGAAACAGACAAGGCGACGATGGAGATCGAAGCCCCCGGTTCGGGAAAACTCGGCCGCATTCTGGTGCCTGCCGGAAAGCGGGCGGGCGTCAATCAGCTGATCGCGGTGATCCTTGCCGAGGGCGAGGAAAATGTCGAGATGCCGGCGTCGTCGAAGCCTGCGGCGCAAGCCGACAAACTCAGCCCTGTCGCCGTAAACGTGCCTGCAAGGTCTTCCGGACCGGCTGTGCCTCGGCATTCGGCCTCTCCGCTGGCACGGAGGCTTGCCGCAGAGCACGGGTTGGAGCTTTCGGGTCTTTCCGGGTCGGGGCCGAAAGGGCGTATCGTGCGCCTCGATGTGGAACATGCGCTGGCCGATCGATCGTCTACCCGTATTCCCCCGCTTGAAGAGCCCGGAAAACAGTCTGTGCACGCTACTGCTCATGTCCCGCTCGGGATCGGGGACTATGAGGTGCTGCCGCTATCGTCCATGCGCCGCACCATCGCCCGGCGCCTGCACGAGGCGAAGACGACGGTGCCGCATTTCTACCTCGAAACAGAATGCGAGATGGCGCCGCTGATAGCGTTGCGGGCGCAATGCAATGAAGGGCGCGAGGCAAGCGCTCGCATCTCGATCAACGACTTCGTCGTTAAGGCTGTTGCTCTTGCCCTGCGGGCCGTGCCGGACATGCGGTGCATATGGAACGAAGAGGCTCTTCTGCGGCCGCATGCGGTGGATGTTTCAGTGGCGGTGGCAACGGAAGGCGGGCTCATTACCCCCATTGTGCGCGATGCCGACCGCAAAAGCCTCGGAAGCCTTTCTGATGAGATCAAGTCTCTTTCCGCGCGGGCGCGCGATGGAGGGCTGAAGCCTGAGGAATATCAGGGCGGATGCTTCAGCATCTCCAATCTGGGCATGTATGGGGTGAAAGCCTTCTCGGCGATTATCAATCCGCCGCAGAGCGGCATTCTTGCCGTGGGGGCGGTGAGCCGCAGGCCGGTCGAGCGAGGCGATACGATCGCTTTTTCGGAGGCGATGACCTGCACCTTGTCGGTGGATCATCGTGCGGTCGACGGAGCTGTCGGCGCGCAATGGCTTGCAGCTTTCAAAAGCGGGATCGAAAATCCGATGAGCCTGCTCGTTTAGGTCTTCAGCATGGAGCGACCAGACCCGGCTCAATGCCCCTTCGGCGCGGGCTTTTCCGCCTTTGCGGCGGGTTCTGCGAGGCCGATCTTCTGGCGGGGCGTGTTTGCCCGGATTTCCGCCTTTGACAGGTAGTCGGCCTGATCGATGAAGACATCATGGATCAGTTCGTCGCCGACGCGCTTGTTGATCGCATCGCGCAGACTTTCCCGGAAAGCCACCACATCGAGCCCGCCAGAGGTCTCATAGTCGATCTGCGGATTGGCGTAGAGATAGGAGAATATCTCGTCGACCAGCATCGCGTTGACCGGCACGCTGAGTGTCTTCAGCTTTTTGGAATCGATGGAATAGGAGAGTTTCGTCAGGAAATAGCCATCCACGCCGCCCTTGCGGACAACGGGGATGGAGATCATGTCTGTCGCGATATGCTCGAGCCCGCCGAAGAATGCGGCTGGAGTGGGCGCAGCCTCGTTCCTGGCCTGCGAGAACTGAAAGGAAAAGAGCACCGTTCCTACCGTGACGGCGCAAATCCACAGAGCGGCCAGGACGAACTTGATCATGCGGGCGATGCCTGTCCGAAGGCGCGTTCGGAATAGGTGCCGTCCGTCTGCGCCTGCTCGATAGTTTCGCGCAGGAGCGCGGCTACTTCCGATACAGCGCTCATATGCGCCTTGATGGTCGCTTCGTTGGCGGCGAGCTTGGCGCGCAGCCGCAACAGCGCATCGCGATGCGCGGAGGCGAGGCCTTCCTCGTTGGCGCCTTTCAGGGCCTTGTTCAACTCGTAGAGATGACGGCTCTTGCGGGCATTGGAAGCCTTCAGATCGAAGGCCGGATCGGTGCGGATCGCTGTGGTCTCGGCGTCGATCGTTTCCTCGATACGGCGCATGATGGCGATTGCGCTTGCGCCGCCATGGTGCTGCTTGCCCGCGTTGGGGGAGGTCTCGGACTTTGCCGTGGTCATCTGATCATACATGAAGGTTTTCCGTTTCAGGCTTTCAGCTCTTGTCGTCTTTGCGGGCCGTGCTGACGCCGATGCCCAGGGTCTTGGCTGCCTGCCGCTCGATCTCGTTGAGGAGGGCGGAGGACATCAATGCGCGTTTGCCGGCTTCCTGCTGCTCGGCTGTGGTGGAAACAGCACCGATCGGCATCTTCTTGTCGCCTTCGACCGTGTAGTCGGTCAGCACCTTGCTGGCGATGCCGAGGCCGCCCTGTTCGGCAAGGGTCTGGCTCAGCTTTTCAGCCATCATGGAGCGCCACATCTCACCGGCGATGCCCTCGCCATAGACGGAGCTTGTCTCTTCGGGCAGGAGCGATTGGAGGAAGTTTTGCAGGACCATCGCCTCAAACTTCGTTTCTGTCGGCGAAAGCGCAGGCTTCCTGACCGTCGCACCTTGTATGGGTGTGGCGTCCAGGGTCGCGGAGAAACCAGCGGTGACGGCGCCATGCGTTGCCAGGCGTGCACGGGCTGCCGCGACCTTCTGGGGATCGGCCGCGCGGGCTACGTTCAGCACAATGTCGCCGGGAGGCGAAATCGCCAAGGCGTCCTCCATCGTCCGTTGTTTGTTGGAAACTATTCTTCCAGATCAAGCTTGCGGGAGGCTTGAGGCCCGTTTGCCGCAGGTCTCTGGATGAATTCGAGCCGTTCCTTGTCTGCTTTGTCGCGTTCCTCGAACGCGGCTGCCTCCCGATAGGCGCGTGCAAGGGCATTGGTGCGCGCATCGGCGGCAATCACCGCTCGCGCTTCGGTTTCTGCGCGCAGAGTGCTTTCGCGACCGCGGCGCAGGGCATCGGCCACACGGCGATGATAGAGATCGGGGAAGAGCGAGGACATCGCATCGCCCGCATCGATGCGCCCGGCGATCTCCTCGGCTTCCGCATTCGCGCGAACGGCGGCCGCCAGATGGCCCGCATGCTGCGCCTGGTGGAAATCCTTCAGGCGTTCCATCACGTTCACCAGCTTGCCCAGTCTTTCACGGCGATCCTTCGACATCGGGGCTCCTCAGGTGCCGGAGAAGAGGGGGAAAAACGCATCGGCAAAAAGGCCGAGCAGCGAGCCGATGGCGAAGTAAAGCAGGATCAGGCCGCCGGTGATCACGAAGGGCAGGGAGATGAAATAGACGGGTATCTGAGGTGTCAGCTTGTTCACGAAACCGATGGCGAGGTTGACGAGGATCGCATAGGCGATGAACGGGCTGCCAAGGCGGATCATCACGAAGAAGGAGTCCGACAATGTATCGGTGATGTCGGTCAGCGCCGAACGGGGATCGAACAGGCTTTCTATCGGAGCCAGTCGATAGGAGGCGACAAGCGCGCGGATGATCTCGTGATGGAAATCGAGAACGAACAGAAGCATCAGCGCGGAAAAGGAAATTATGGCGCCTAATGCCGGCTGTTGCTCGTTCTCTTCAATGGTAGCGCCACCGTTCATACCGAACCCGGTCATCATCGACATGGCCGAGCCGATGAACTGGAGGGCAAGGAGATAGAGGCGGGCCACGAGGCCGATCAGGGCGCCTATGGCCAATTCCGACGCGATGAGGATCAGGAGCGGGCCGGGCTTGGTTGAAACATGTGGGGCGATCAGGTCCCAGAGGTGCACAAGGAGCGCGAGAGAAGCCGCGACGGCCGCGAAAAGGCGTACCTGTAATGGAACCCGCGCGCTTGCCAGACCGGGCATGACCATGAAACAGCCACCGATGCGGCAGAATGCCAGGAATGCGGCAAGGAGTGGAGTTTCCAGCATGGTGTCAGGCCGCGTGGGAACCGGGTCGCATGATCAGGATATCGAGCCGAGCACGCTGAGATCGATGCCCTTGGCGATCTCGACATGGCTGAGGACCGGAAGGGTCGGGAAAAGCCTTTCGACGATCATGCGGACATAGGGGCGCGCCTCGGGTGCGGTGACGAGCACGAAACGTTCGCCGGCATCCAGATATTTGCGGATGGCCTTGCTTGCTTCCGCGCCGAATTCCTCCAATTGCCTCGGGTCGATGTCGAATTCGCGGATCTCGCCCTTGGCATCGCGCTTGAGGCTCTGATGGAAGGCGAGGTCCCAGCGCGCTCCAAGGCGCAGGACCTTGAGCGAACTTCCTTCGGTCAAGTCACCGCAAATCTGCTGCGCCATGCGTATGCGCACATGTTCCACAATCTGCTCCGTACGGCGGATGTGAGGGGCGATCTCGGCTATGGCCTCGATGATCAGGTGCAGGTTGCGGATCGACACGCGCTCGGCCAAGAGCAGCTTGAGCACGGCCTGAAGCCCCGGATAGGTGATATGCGAGGAGCATATCTCATCCGCAAGCTTGCGATATTCGGGATCGAGCCGCTCGATAAGCACCTTCATGTCCTTGTAGGAAAGGAGCTGCGGCAGGTTGTTGCGGATCACCTCGCTGAGATGGGTCAGGAGCACCGACATGTTGTCGGCATAGGGGAACTGCTCGCGCTTCAGGTCTTCGGCGAACATTTCCGGCACCGAATAGGCACGCATGCCGAAGGCCGGCTCCTTGATTTCCTCGCCAGGCATTTCGGGCAGGCGGTTTGCGCCCACCAGAACCATCAATTCACCGACCCGCATCTGGTATTCGGTGACGACCGTTCCGTGAATCTTGATCTGATAGCTTTTCGGCGGAATGGAATAATCGTCCGTAAGGCGCACCTCCGGCACGACGAAACCATATTGTCCGGCGAATTTCTTGCGCATCTTGCCCATGCGATAAGCCAGCTCCTGATGCGAGGCGAGCAGGCGGGAGGAGAGCTGCTTGCCGATCAGAAGTTCGATCTCGGCGGTGCGCAGCGAAGATTTCACCGAATTGCGGTCTTCTTCTTCCTGGTCGAGCTTTTCCTGACGCTGCGCCTGGGCTGCCTTTTCCTCTCTCTGTTTGGCACGGCGCGGCAACACATAGGCGATGGTGGCCATGACGCTTGCCAGGAACAGGAAGGGAATGAGCGGCAGGCCCGGCATGAGGCCGAGCAGGATGAGAAGCACGGCAGCAACGAAAAGGGCGCGGGGATAGGCGCTGAGCTGTCCGAAGACGGCCTGATCCGCAGAGCCGCGCGTGCCGCCTTTCGAGACGAGAAGGCCTGCGGCAAGCGAGACGATCAGAGCCGGAATCTGCGAGACCAGACCATCGCCCACCGAAAGCTTGGTGAAGACGTCGGCGGCCTCTCCGACGTTCATGTCGTGACGGGCGTATCCGATGGCGATCCCGCCCACAATGTTGATGGCGGTAATGATCAGGCCGGCAATGGCATCGCCGCGAACGAATTTGGAGGCGCCGTCCATGGCGCCGAAGAAGGAGCTTTCCTCCTCCAGTTCCGCGCGGCGGCGCTGCGCTTCCTTGTCATCGATGGTGCCGGCGGAAAGGTCGGCATCGATCGACATCTGCTTGCCGGGAATGGCGTCGAGGGTGAAGCGGGCGCCCACTTCCGCGATACGCGTCGAGCCCTTGGTGATGACGACGAAGTTCACCACCACGAGGATCATGAAGACGATGAGGCCGATGACGAAGTCACCGCTCATCACCAGACGCGAAAAGCCGCCGATGACATAGCCTGCGGCATCGGCGCCCTGATGGCCTTCCGAGAGGATGACGCGGGTCGTCGCGATGTTCAGCGACAGGCGCAACATGGTCGCGATCAGCAGGATCGTTGGGAACGACGAGAAATCCAACGGCCGCTGGATCCACAGCGCAACCATGAGGATCAATACCGACAGGGCGATGGAAAATGCCAGACCCACGTCGATGAGAAATGGCGGTACGGGCAGGAAAAGCACCGCCAGGATTACGACAATGCCGAGCGCAAAGCCGATATCCCGGCCATGTTTGCGGGTTTCGCCGCCGGTGATCGCTTCGGTTAAAGCCATGCCTGCCTTCCAATTGCTGCGGGGCCAATTGCTGCGGCCAGTCGCTGCGGGTCTTCGTATGGGCTTCCGGCGCGATCCTGCGATCCCAGGCGAAGCCGCCTGATTGCGAAACGCCGAAAGCACCCCGGCTTAAAGGCTAGAGGCTCAAGCTTGCGCGAGGGCGGAGGCTGAGATCAGAACCCGTCCTGGATGCGCTGGAAGATGACGTTGGTGAAGGAAGAGATCTGGGAGGCGACGAAGGGCGCCGAAAATGCGACGACGATCAGAATCGCGACGATCTTCGGCACGAAGGTGAGGGTGATTTCCTGCACCTGGGTGAGGGCCTGCACCAGAGCGATGCCGACACCGACGATCATTGCCACCGCCACTGCGGGGCTGGAGGCAACGAGGACGGTCCAGATTGCATACTGGACAATGTCGAGGGCGTCGGCTTCGTTCATGCCAGCCTGCCGCCCTTAGCGGATTTCGACGCCGGGCCCGACCGGCACTTCTTCACCGGTTTCAAGGATCGCCATTACGCCGTCGCTGTAGAGGCGAACCTCGGAAACCTTGCCGGTGACGGTGCCGTCGGCGGAGGTGATTTCGCGGCCGACAAGGCTGCTTGCCTGGGCGAGCGCGGAAGCCTGCAAGATCTGGTCGAGCTTGCTGTTCGTCTGCACTGTCTGTTCCACCTGCGAGAAGGTGGCGAGCTGTGCCACATAGTCGGTGGATTCCATCGGGCTCGTGGGGTCCTGATTTTTCATCTGGGCCACGAGAAGGCGCAGGAACGACTTGTAGTCGACCGTCTGGGGCGCAGTTGTCGACTGGTTCTGATAGTTCGACGATGTGCCGGTGGCGCTGGATACGTTCATGGACCTACTCCATTGCGGCCATGACGACGGCCGCTTCCTGGGGCGCGACGCTGGCCTGATGCATGACTTCCTGCTCGAGCGGATAGAGTGCCCGGATTTCCTTGAGCGCGTCGAAGACCTGTCCGCTGCCGACAAGTTGGTCGACATGTTTCAATCCGGCCAGGATGCGCTCGTTCTTGAAGGTGCGTAAGAGCTGGGGAAGGATCTTCGAGAACAGCGCACGCGCTTCGCCCGCATTCTCAGGCGTGACCAGCATGATCTGGACCGTGAAATAGAGCTGCCGCAGGGGCGTGCAGGCCTCTTCAGCCTGAAGGACGTGGTTTTCCAGAAGGAACTGGACGTTGTTGAGAAACTCGAGCGTCACTTTGCGGTCGGTGCGGATTACGGCACCGTTGACGTAGATCTTCTCGTTCGCCTTGAGCGATATTTTAAGGGCACTAGTCATTGGATGCCGTCGCGGATGATCTGTGAAACCTCGATGAGTCCATCGAAATTGTCCGAACGCCCCTGGCGGATTTCCTCGCCTTCGCGCATCAACCACAGGCCAATGGAGATGAGGTTTGCGCGCAGTTCCTTCGGAAGTTCGTTTTCGGGGTTGCCCAGATCCTCGATAAAGGCCGTCCAGACACGGATCATGAAGAGGATGGATTCGGTCGCCTCGTGCGAGTTCACACCCTTGTCACGCGCGGCGATCAGGAGATCGATCGAACGGGACAAAACCTGCTGTTCGCGATCCTTCGCGTCGGCGAGCGAGTCGGTCTGAACTTCGCTATAGGAGAACTGATACATGGGTTTCCCGTTTGTCTCTCTTTGGCTCTATCACCACAGATATTTGAGGAGGCTCATCTGCTGCAGCCTCGAGGTCAGGGCATAGGAAGCTTCGAGCTGCGTCACGAGATCGTTGACGCGCGTCGCAGCCTCATAGGGGTCGACCCCCTCGGTCTCCTTGATGAAGCTCTTGTAGATGGTGACCTGCGAGGAGAGGCGCGTGTTTGCGTCTTCAATCCTGTTTTCGGCGAGGCCTGCCTGCGCCTGGGCGCCGGCGATATCAGCCACCGCCTCGCCGGTCAGCGACAGGGCTTTCTTGTTCAAAACCTCACGCGCCTCGTCGCTGAGTGATCCCTTTAACAGGTCCGACAGGCTGGCGGCGGCCATGGCGAGTTTCCGGATGCCGATCTCGTTTGCCGTCATCGAGGTTTCAGCTGTTTCGTTCAGCGAAATCCGGCTGGTGATCTTTTGATTGGATGCTGCTGACCAATTGGTTTCCCAGCCACTGCCAAGGAATTGCGGCTCGACATAGTTGGTCAGGAAGTCTTCCATATCCGCAGCGGTGATGCTTGCAGCTGCAGGGTCGGACTGGGTGAAGGAAAACTTGGCGAGGAAGGCCGCGTCGAAGGCTGCCTTCGCGGCGGATGACGGATCGCTGAAATCAGCCACTGGCTTCACGTCGGTGTTTATGCCCGCAAACAGATATTCGCCATTGAGATTTGTGTTCAGCAGGCTGGTCATGCTTTTCAGCACACGTTCGGCCTCGCCCTGCGCAACCGAAACCTGACCTGCGCTCGAATTTGCAGCCGTCAGAGAAGCGAGGAGGTTCTGACCCAGATCGCCGATCTGCGTCATCGCATCCTGGCTTGCCGATAATCGGTTTGCCGCGAGCGTGTTTGCGTCCATCAACCCCGTGAGCCGCTCGATATTGCGGCTCATGGAGAGGTTGCGGCCGGCATGGGCGCCGAGTGCCACGCCGACATCCGCGACACGACCGGTCTGGGATTCCTGCGTGCGTTCGGCCAGCTCCACCTGCATGCGCATGACCTGATAGCGCAGGGTCTGCGACATGGCCAAGGAGGAGATGAAGGAGGTTTTCATGGGGCCGTTCCCTAGTTCGTGGCCTGCAACAGTGCGGCCAGCATCTCATCGACCACCGCGATGATGCGCGATGACGCCTGATAGGCGTGTTCCAGATCGAGGAGCAGGGCCATTTCTTCGTCCACGTTCACGCCCGTCAGGTTGGACAAGGCGGTAGCCGTGCGCGTCACGAGCGCTTCCTTGCCTTCGGAACCGGCTGCGGCCTGTTGCCGGAGGCTTTCCAGCCAGCCAACCGAGTTGAATGCAAAGTCGGTGACGCTGCCGGAGGTTTCCAGGCCTGCAATCGCATCGAAGGTCATGGGCTCGTCCAGACGCTCCGAATAGGAAATGAGAAGGTCGGAGAAGGAGCCTGCGCCGCTGGTGTTATGGACATAGGCCGCACCGTTCGCACCGCCGTCGCGCAAAAGGTTCGGATTGCCGCCCGCCTGGGCGTCGAAAGCTGCGTTGATGCTGATGGTGGCCGCAAGCCCGGTTTCAAGTGTCGCTCCGGACGGGACGGCGGGAGCGCCTGCCCAGGTGAAGAGACCCGTCGCGTCGGCAAGTGTTCCGGAAGGATCGGTCTCCGAAAACGCCGTGATCAGGCCGCGGGCGACCTCATCGAGTTGCCGTTGCATCTGGAGTGCGACCTCGTCGCGCAGTTGCAGGTTGGCGGAGATCAGACCGCTGGCATTCGTGTTTCCGCCCGTGCCTGCCGACATCGGAACGCCGTCGATGTAAACGGCATTGCCGCTGGTTGCGGGACCGTAGGTCGTGTTGGCGGTGAAGGTGACGGGACGCGCAATGGTCTCAAATAGCGTGGCGCCGTCGCTGGTCATGATGACCATGTCATTGCCCGAACGGGTCGTCGTCGAGATCGACACATATTCGGAGATTTTCTTGAGCAGAGCGTCGCGGCGGTCGAGCGCATCGGACACGTCCCGTTCGCTGCGGGTGCCGTTCACGATCTCCTTGTTGACCTGCTCGAACTCGCCGAGGAGCTTGTTCAGGCTGTCGACAGCCGTTGCGATTTCCTGATCGGCATCGGCGCGGAAGGTCTGGATTGTCGCTGCGCCGCTGTTGAGCGTGCGGACCACATCCTTGGCGGCCTGAACGGCGCTTTCGGCAAGCGTGCCGTTTGAGGGCGTGGAGGCGTAGAGCTGCAAGGCGACCTGAAGTTTGCTGATTGCCGTGCCGGCGGCTGTTGCGTTGTCTTCGCCGTTCAGGGTGAGTTGCAGCGTGTTGAGACCATCGGAAAGCGTCTTCTGGCCTTGCCAGGAGGAGACGGCAAAGAGGTTCTGCCTGAACAGAACCTCGTTGGCTGCCCGCTGGATGGCGACGATGCGCGCACCCGGCAGGGTGCTGCTCAGAACCGCGCTGCGGCGCGCATAGTCCGGGTTCGACGCTTCCGAGACATTCCTGGACACCACGGAAGTCTGGCGGGAGGTGTTGAACAGTGCAGTTTGCGCGATACTGAGTGCCGATGTCAGGGACATTTACTCTCTTTCACTCCCACCTTTCAGGCGTGCCGGATTAGCGCTTCAGATTGACGAGGATTTCCATGAGGTCGGATCCCGTCTGGAACACTTTCGAATTTGCCGTGTAATTGCGCTGAGCCTCGATCATGTCGGTCAGCTCCTGGGCGATATCCACGTTGGAGTTCTCGACCGCGCCGGAAACGACCGTGCCGCGCCCGCCTTCGCCTGCAAAGCCCAGCTGCACGCCGCCCGAATCTGTGCTTTCGGCGAAAGCGTTGCCACTCAGGACCTGAAGCTGGTCGGGACTTTGAACCGTTGCGACGGGAATGCGGTAGATGGCGCGCATCGACCCGTCCGCGTATTTCGCAAAGACGGTACCATCCGTCGAAATCTCGACGCTGTCGATCGAATAGGGAGCAGCGCCATCCGCTTCGCCGGTGACGGTGAAGCCTGCGCTGAGCTGCGTCATGCCGGACATGTCCAGCGTGAGCGTGTCGCCGCCGGGGACGGGGATCGCGATGTCGGTGGCGCTCGCGCCGGTCAACTGACCGGTTGTCGGATCGAAGGAAAGGGTCTGGGTTGCAAGCGCAGGGTTCGCGTAGGGGAACGAGGTGTTGGGCGATGCGTCCGCACGGTCGTAGACAGCCACTTCCCAGCTGTCAGGGCCGGTCATGGTCATGTAGATGTCGAGCAGTTTCTCACCGCCGAGATTGTCATAGACGACGAGGGAGGTCTTCTGCGTGTAACTTGCCGTTGCGCTGTTGGCCGAAGGCAGGTCGCCGGCGGCAACGGGCGTCGAGTCCGCAGGCAGATTTGCCGTCAGTATGCCGTTGCGTGACGGGGTGGCAACGAGTTCCGACTGGGCGATGGAAATGGCTTCGAGGCCGGCAAAGCCGTTCGCCGTCACAGTCGGGTCGCCATTGGCGTAGCTGTAGCCCATCAACTTGTAACCGGCAGCATTGACCAGTTCGCCCTCGGCATTGGGCACGAAAGAGCCCGCACGGGTCAGGACCGGCTGGCCGTTGGCGTCCTGTACGACGAAGAAGCCGTTGCCCTTCACCGCAAGGTCGGTGCCGGAGGTCGTGTACTGAAGCGGGCCGGATTGGGAGATGGAATAGCGGATCGAAGTGGTGACGCCGCCTGAATTGTAGGAGCCGCCGGAAGACGGCAGGACGAGGGTGGAGAACTCGGCCTGGGCGCGCTTGTAACCGTTCGTGCTCGAGTTTGCGATGTTGTCGGCTACCGTCGACAGGCGGTTTGACTGCGCCGCCATGCCGGAAACGCCAGTCCGCATCATTCCATAAAGACCCATCTGGGTGTCTCCTCGTCTACGCGATCACAGTCAAGGTAAGGATCGTGACTTGCGCGAAACTGGCCAAACAGCTGGAGACGCAGCGCCCGTCGCGGATTATCGTTGGCAGGCTCAGTCGCCTGCCAGCCGGTAGCCAAGGTAGCGCTTGGAATCGATCGGGTCGTAACCCAGCTTTTCACGCAGTTTCTTGCGCAGTTTGCTGATGTGGCTTTCGACCACGTTCTCTTCGACGTTCTCGTCGAAGATACCGTAGATGGCGTTGAAAATCTGGGTCTTGGTCACGCGGCGGGTCGGGTTGCCCGCCAGATATTCCAGGATGCGGCGCTCACGGCGCGGCAGAGGCAGCACCTCCCCGTCGACCTCGGGATCGCGTCCGTCGAAATAGATGCGCATCTCGCCAACCTGCGCATAGGTTGCCGCGTCTTGCTGGGCCCGGCGGCGGATCGCGGTGATGCGGGCAAGGATTTCACGTACATGCACCGGCTTGCGCACGACGTCGTCGACGCCCCATTCGAACATGCGCAGTGTGTCGTCGAGGGAATTGCGTTCGCTGAGCGCGATCATCGGTGCGGGAGATCGTTCGCGAATGCGTTGTGCGGAGATGTTGCCTTCCTCGCACTGCCCCAGAAGAAAGGCGCTGACCGCCTTCAATTCGTCTTCGGCAACGGTTTCCACCCATTCGCCGAATTCACGTGGCGCAAACCCCGCGCTTGCCACGCCTTCCCTGTTGAACAGCGAGTTGTACCCCTCGGTCACCAACTCACGCTCGTCGATCACAACAATCACCGGCCGCCCTCCGAATCACTTGATGTTTCAAGAGGTAACTGGTCGGGCGAATCAGGCACAACCGCAATTTTTAAGGAATCATAAATAGGGAGTCGGGCAGACTCCGGTGGAAAATCCAAAAAACAATCATTGGTTGCAAAAATTGCGCGCTTCCGGGGTCCAGTTTCCGAAGCCGGTCGCGACCATATTTGTGATGACGCGGCAGATGTAACGCTTCTGCGCGGGATCGTTGTCGGGCCCCGCGTGATAGCGTGCGACCGCCATCGACCACGAGCCGTGACGCTTCTTCAGATCGACCAGAAAGCGGGCGGCGTAGTCTACATTGCGGCGCGGGTCGAGCATGGCGCGCAGGTTTGCAAAGTGGCTTGCATGATAATGATGGTTGATCTGCATGCAGCCGAGATCGATCAGTTTGGCGCCGCTTTTGCTTGCAGTTTCGAAGCGGGCGATGGCTTCGTTTGCAGTCCGCGCGAAAACGGCTTTTCCCTCTATGTTGAGAGCATAGGGCTGAAGGCTTCCTTTCACGCCGGTTTCCGTCAATCCTACGGCGTATAGTATCCCTGCGGGCACGTTGTAGCGTGCAGCCGCACGCAGAATTTCACCCTCGCAGGCATTGCCTGCGGCAAGGCTGTTGGTTGCCAAAATCAGGCTAAATATAGAGGCCGCTGCCAGACGTTTCTGCATGCTCACGCGTTCCCTTTGCCTGGCCGCCGCGTTCGTCCTGCGAGCGCTCACCGCCGGTTCCCCGAGACTGGCTGTCGCCCTGACCTTCGCTCGTCGACTGGAAGGCGCTGTCGCGACCGGTGTGATTGCCGGCCATGTTGTTTTGTGAGCTTGCCGCGCTCTGCTGAACGGTCACGCGGTCGATGTCGTAACCGAGTGAGCGGAGCGCCTTCACGATTGCGTCGCTGTCGTTTCCGAGCCTATGACGCGCTTCGGCGTTCTCGACCTGCAAATCAACCGAAAGTTGATCTGCAACCACACGAAGGCGAGCCGTCACCGGGCCAAGCTCGGCAGGGTGCAGTTCAATTTTCAGCGTATGAAGCACGCGCCCTGCTTCAGGTTGATGCGGTTGTTGAAGCTGGGTCGCCTCGGGTGCTGCCGATTTTTGTACGGCTGGGTCGGCTGCCGTTGCCGGTGCCGGCGCGCGCTGGATCGAAACCACGCGAATGTCGGGTTGCGGCGCGCCGTCCGTAGCAGGTTTTGCCTCATTTCCCGGGCGGGCAAGCGGATCGACAGTCTTTGAGGCCTCAGCCGGCTTTTCTGTCTCCCGCGCGGCGCGGGGTGCAGCGGGCTCCGCGCTCTTTTCTGCCGTGTGCTGTTGTTCGCGATTGAGTGCGGAAACCGGTGCCGCACGTTCGCGTGCGCGGTCATTGGCTCGCGGCGCTGGATCTTCGGTTGAGCCGATATGCTCGCCCGCCTTTGAATGCTCTGCCCCGCTTTCGGATGCCTGCGGTGCCGGGACCGTGGTCGGCGGCTCTGCATTGTCCGCCGCATTTCTGGCTGTCTCCGAGGTTTGCTTCGGCAGCCGGTCGGGCGTTTCATCCGCAGCATCTCCGTCTTGGGCGGATTGCGGCAGGTCCGCCTCTTCGGCCTTAGGTGGGGTGGGGAGGGCATCGACCGCTTCCGCTTTATCCTTATCCTGTTTCGGCCGGTTGCCTGCAGATTTTGCGGCGGCGATGCTTTTCTTTTCGAAATCGTGGGGCAGGGACCAGCCAACCGGTTTCCAGGGATCGGCGGCGTTTTCTGCATTGGGCTTTTCGCCCGCGTTCTGCTGCGGAGCGGCCTGCCGCTTCTCACTGGCAAGCGTGTCCCTGAAGCTTGTTGCCTCGCCGGGCATGTCCTTGCGCCCACGCGCGGCGTGGTCGGCGCCCTGCGGTTTGACGGGAAGCGTGTTGGCAAGACCGGCGTTCATTGGGTGTTTTCCTTCTCAAGCAATGCGTCGATTGCCTTCAGCTTGTCACGCGTTTCCTGGACGTAGGTATCCTGCTCGCCCGTTTCGGGGGCAGGGAGGGCAGCGCGGCGCAGCGGTTCCATTGGCGCAGGAGGCATTTCGGCAACGGGTTGGACCGGAAATTGATCCGGGTTCTCCTGAAGGGGTTCGGCGGTGGCCGGCTCCTCCGCGGATGTCGAGAGCCCGTTGTCCGGGACCGCTGCGGTTTCCTCGGCAGCTGCCGGCCTTGTGAGAACGGCGCGAGCGACAGCCTTTGCCGCGTCGAGAAGCTCACGATCCCTCACCGAAAGGCGGCTGCGGTCTATATCATTGAGCGCGTCGAGCACGTCCTCCACATTGTCGGAGGTGACGGAGGCCATGTTCGCGTACAGGATCGCGCGCGGATCGGTACCGTCATTGCCGAGATCGGCAAATTCCTTGGCTTTGCGGGAGGCGAAATCCAGCAGAGGATCATGCCCTTCGATCGCGGCGCTGCGGGCCAGCCGCAGGTAGATCACGCGCGATTGTTCATTGGTCATCTCCGCGGTCACTTCCTCGACGGCCGAGAGATCGATCGTGCCTGCAAGCGCCACGATCCCTGCTACGAAGGAATTGGCGAACTGGCTTGCGTAAGGAGAATGCAGAAAGCGGCGGACATATTGTTCCGATGCGCGGATGAAGCGAGGCGCATCCTGCAGGGCTGCGGCGATGCCGACGGTCCTGCGAAGGGCGGCTTCCTCGATCAGTGTGCCTGGGCTCAGGAGCCGGGCGTCATCGAGCAATTGCACTGCCTTTGCCGGCTCGTCGGCGGACAGCACGGTCGCTGCGACAAGTGCCAGAGGCGCTCCCAGTTCCGGGTCGAGCGCCATCGGATCGGCCTTGCTCATGGTCGCGCGTGCGCGTGCGAAATCGCCGCTCGCATAATCGGCAATCGCCCGGCCAAGCTCGGCCTGGAAGCCTTCGAGCGGAAGCGTCGGCAGCAAAGTGTCGAGCGTTCGGGGGTTGCCACCGCTGAGGCCGTAGACAAGCAGGGCGCGCAGGTTCTTCGGATCGTCGAAATCTTCCGGGCCGGAACCGGCCAGCCCCTGATCTATGACGCCAAGCAGCTTCTGTTGAAGCGGCAGCGCGGCGTGGTCGCCATTGGCGATGCGATCCTGCAAAACCTGCAGCGAGCGCACCATCTGATAGGGCTCGAGTTCCGTTGTCTTGCCGGGGCTGCCAAGAAGCACGCCCGCCGTCGCCATGGCAGCGAAGGGCAGCCAAGCTTTCATCGCGGCAGTTCCAGCAGGATTTCGATGCGCCGGTTGGCGCTCGCATAGGGGTCTTCAGGTACTTTCAGCTTGCGGTCCGCATAGCCCGCGACCTGATTGATGCGCTTCTCATCGAGCCCGCCGCGCACCAGCATGTAATAGGCAGCCTGTGCGCGGGCGGAGGAGAGGCGCCAGTTGTCATAGGTCGCGCTGCGGAACGGGCGCCCATCCGTATGGCCGCTGATCTTCACGGCACCCTGTTGGTTCGCGAGCACCTGGCCGATCTTGTCCATGGCGAGAACAAGTTCCCGGTCCGGCACGGCGGAGCCTACGGGGAACATGCCGTGCTCGAGGTCGTCCGTGATGGAGATGACGACGTTTTCCTCAGCCGCGACCACGGTGACGGAACCGGCGAGAGGGCTTCCCTCGAACTGGCGTGCCAGTTCCTCGCGCATGGCAGCGGCGATTTCTTCCGAACGTGGGGCGGCGGGGGTGGCTGCCGCCGCTTCGGCAACAGGGGCTTCCTGCTTCTGCGGTTCAGCTTCTGCGGGCTTTTCTTCCTGCTTCAACGGTTCGATTTCAGGGACAGGTGCGAGAGCCACGGTCGTTTTGCTGCTTTGGCCAGCTTCAACCTGTTCAGCCTTGTCCTGCGATGGTTCGGTGGTGCGCTCAGCCGGAGGGTTGGCGCCTTCATCCTGCTCCAGTACCTCAAGGCCGGCAACCTGCTGCGACCAGAAATCGGGCGCGAAGGGATCGCGGTAGGATTCTCCTCCAGACGCACCGGTCGAGGGACCTGCCTCATTGGCGCCGCCGTCGCCACGGCTCGAAATATTGGCCTGCCTGCCGGTTTCGGAAGCAATTTCCGCCAAGACCGAAAATGGATCGGCGAACAGACTCTCGTCGGAGAACTCCCGGGTTTCTGGAACAGTGACGGCGTTGTCGGCGTCTTCGGGAAGCGATGATTGGTCGCGGTTGCTGGAGGGAGTGCTTTCGCCTTCTTGCGGCAGGCTCTTGTCCTGCTTCACTTCACCCGGAACCGTGCCAATCTCCTCGATACCCTTGGAGCCGGTGCTGCTATCGACCAGCTTGACGGGATTGAAATAGCTGGCAAGGGCGGCCTTTGTCTGTTCGGTGGATGCATTGACGAGCCACATCACCAGGAAGAAGCACATCATGGCAGTCATGAAGTCGGCGAAGGCGATTTTCCACGCGCCACCGTGATGGCCGTCTTCCTCGTCGCCGCCGCCACGCCGGACGATGATGATCTCTCCGGAACGCTCGTTGTCTTCCGCCAGGCTCATGCGATCAGTCCGTTCAATGCGTCCGACCATTCCGTCAGGCGCGTCTCAAATAGCTTTTCATCGATGGACAGGCTGATGTCGAAACCCGGCCCTTCCGAGAAATCCACATGGTCTGCCTTGGTCCCGAGGCCCGTCTTCAATGCTTCCCAGAGAAGGGGGGCGCCGATTAAGCGGATACGGACGCTTTCGCGGTCATCGAGCGCTTCGCGAATGATGCGCTCGAGTTCGGCGATGGATTTCTTCTGGAGGTCCTCGGTGAGCACAACGCCCAGAATTCGAGCGGTGGTTTCGGCGGTAAGGCCGATGACCTGCTGTTCCAGCTCATCGAAACGCTGCTGCACGAGCCTTGCGGCATCTTCGGCCAGGCTCCGGCGCGCTGCCGCAAGCTCTTCGGCATGACGCGCCTCGATCTCCGCGACTGCTGTTTCATGGTCCCTTGTCAGCCGCTCGACAATGGCGGCTTCATTGACCTCTTGCCGCTGCTCGAGTGGCCGGGTCTGAACCTCCGGTGGTGCAGTCGGCGCGTGCGGCAGAGGCGTGGCGAGTGTCGAAAAGGTGTCGTCCTCCGGCAATTCCGGCAGGGATGGCGCCGGAGCGCTGAAGTCCGGCAGCACATCTATGAGGGCGAGGGCCGGCGGCATCACGTCGCCTCCGCCGCGCCGCGCGACCATTTGCGCAGAATATCGGCGGAACGCTCTTCATTGAGATCGACGATCCGGGCCAGTCGTTCCTGCGGGTTTGGCTTGATCTTCAGACGATGGGTTCCATAGGTTTCATCCTCGTCGAAATCGGGGTCGCTGTATTCATTGGCCAGAAGCGGTGCATCCTGGCCATGGTTCGGCAGGGTATGCTGCCCTTCATCGGCTGAGGTTGCGGCGTTTTCAAGCTGGGCCGGTCGCATCAGGGTGGCCGTCATCGGGCGCAGACCGAACCAGGTGACGAGGAAGGCGACAAGCACAAAGGCGGCGGCATTGATCATAGTACCGGCCTGCTTGGTCAGGCCGTCCAGGATGCCAGCTTCGGGAGCTGGAGCCCCGTCGAGACCGTCGATGAACTCGACTGCGGTTACATTGATGATGTCGCCGCGCTCCTCATTGATCCCGGTCGCAGATGCAACCACTTTCTGAATCTCGGCGATGCGGGCGCCGATCTGCTCGGGGGTGGGGTTCTCACCGAGGATCTGCGCCAGGCGGGCCCTGTTGACCACGACCGCGATGGACATCTTGTCGATGGAATATCCGTTGCTGGTGGTCGCGATGCGCTTGGTGTTCAGTTCGTAATTGGTGGTTTCCTCACGCCGCTCGCTTTCCTCGGTCGATTTCGGACCGGCGGTCGCGCCGGTCTCATCCTCGGGGAGGTTCTGAGCAACGGAGGTGGGCTGAACAGCCGTCTCGCGGTTGGCACTGTCGGAGGAGCGGACAACCTGAACCGAGCGCTCGACGCGGGATTTCGGGTCGTAGATCACTTCCTCGATCTGCTGGGCATCCGTGTTGACGTCAGCCTTCACGCTGGCGCGGAAGTTCTCAGGCCCGAGATAAGGGGTGAGCGCACGACGGATATTTTCCTCGATTTGCGTTTCCACCGTGCGTTCGACACCGATGGAGCGCTGTGCCGTGCTGTTGGAGGGGTCGTCGCCGGCTGCCAGCAGGGTTCCCGCGGAATCGAGAACCGTCACTTTTTCCGCATCGAGACCGGGAACGGCAGCTGCCACCAGATAGCGGATGGAAGCGGCAGCGCGGGTGGCGTCGAGGCTCGAAGCGCGGATCACAACAGATGCCGAAGGTTGCCTTTCCTCGGTGCGGAACGTGCCGCGCTCCTGCATGACGATGTGAACGCGGGCGGCCTTGATGCCTGAGATGGACTGAATGGTGCGTGCGATTTCGCCTTCCAGAGCGCGAACGCGGGTCACCTGCTGCATGAAGGTGGTGAGGCCGAGCGAGCCGACATTGTCGAAAAGCTCGTAACCGGCATTGGTGCTGCTGGGCAGTCCCTTTTCGGCAAGCAGCATGCGGGCCTGCGCGGTCTGGCCGGCTGGCACGAGCACCGAAGTTCCATCGGAAACCACATCGAAGCTGATGCCGGCTTCTCCCAGCACCATGCCGATCTGGTTCACATCGGAACGTTCAAGCCCCACATAAAGCGTCTCGTATGCGGGACGGTTGAGATAGGTCGCACCTGCCACGATCACGGCCATGACGAGCGCGAGAACTCCGCCCATCAACGCCAGACGGCGCGGTCCGAGGCTCTTCAGGTTTTCAACGACGGTCTGAATTTGCTCAGGCAACGGCCCAATGCTCCCATTCGAATGTCGAAGGCAGCCTATGCGCCGAAGCTTGTGCGAAAATGAAATGGGGCCACGAGGGCCCCATCGAAATTTGGTTTGGCGGGAATGCCCTATTTGAACAGGGCCAGGATGCTCTGGGCGTTCTGGTTGGCGATGGACAGGGCCTGGATGCCAAGCTGCTGTTGCACCTGAAGGGCCTGAAGGCGGGTCGATTCCTCGTTCATGTCGGCGTCGACAAGCTGGCCGACGCCGCGCTCGATCGAATCCATCAGGTTCGAAACGAAATCTTTCTGCAGGTCGAGGCGGGTCTTGGCGGCACCGAGATTGGCGGCGGCGTTGGAAATGTCGGAGAGAGCGGTCTCGATATCCGTCAGGTAGCCATCGATATCGGCGTCGGTGCCGTTGGTCACGATATCGATCAGCATGACGTCGTCTGCGATGCCGCCCGGAAGACCGCCGGCCGCGAAAAGCTTGATGCTTGCAAGGTCGATGGAGATCGTACCGACGGTAACCGTGCCGGTTGCCGAGCGGTTGTAGGAGGCGACGACCTCCATGGTGCCGGTGTCGTCGGTCGCCAGGATGTTTGTGCCGGCATAGCTTGCGCCGGTTGCCGAGCTTTTGATCTGATCGAGGAGAATCTTGATTTCTTCCTGGATCTTGGACTGGTTTTCAGCGCTCGCGCCGCGCGCGGTGACAAGCTTGGCCTTGATGGAATCCACTGCGCCCAGCGCATCGTTCATGGCGGTGTAGGCGGTGTCGATCTTACCGGCGCCGAGGCCCAGCGCATCCTGAACGGCAGACAGAGCCTTGTTGTCGGAACGCATGGTTGTGGCAATCGACCAGTATGCGGCGTTGTCACTCGCCTCGGCCACGCGATAACCGGTCGAGATGCGCCCCTGGGTCACATCCATCGCCTTGTTCGTTGCCTTGAGGCTCTGCAATGCAACCATTGCGGAAGTGTTCGTCATAATGCTGGCCATGAGCCCAACCCCTTTGCTTGCCGCTACCCTGACCGCCGCCAAATGACCTCAGGTTTATGGTTAAGCATGAGTAAGTTCTTATGGTTAACAACGTTTTAACGAGAAGCTTCCCTTGGTGGCAAAAAGAAAACCGGGCCACCCTTGCGGGCGACCCGGTTCATGGTCTCAACTCCGGCCCTGAAGGGCCGACTGTTCTTAGCGGAACAGCGAGAGAATGTTCTGCGAGTTGGAGTTGGCGATCGACAGGGCCTGAATGCCCAGCTGCTGCTGGACCTGCAGGGCCGACAGACGGGCCGACTCTTCGTTCATGTCAGCATCGACCAGCTGGCCAACGCCGCGCTCAATGGCGTCGGAAAGCTTCGAGACGAAGTCTTTCTGAAGATCGACGCGCGACTTGGCGGCACCGAGCTCCGCAGCCTGGTCTGCGAGAGAGGCAAGAGCCGTCTCGACAGTGCCAAGAGCGGTGTCGATGGCCGTGTCGGTTACTGCAGCACCCGATGCATCGAAGAAGGTCGAAGCAACTACGGTTGCAGCGCTGCCGGCAGTGCCGGCGGCGTCGAGAACGAGAACGTTCGCACCGGTGAGCGTGACTTCATCGACCGTTACGGTCGTGCCAACGCGGTTGTAGGACGCAACGATGTTCACATCCGCGTTGTCCTGGATGATGTTGGAGCCGGCATAGTTGGAGTTGCCGACAACCGACTTGATGTGAGCCTGAAGCGTCTCGATTTCGCTCTGGATCTTCTGCTGGTCTTCCTGGGAAGCGCCGCGAGCCGTCACGAGTTTCTGTTTGATCTTGTCAACAGTATCGATCACTTCGTTGATGCCAGTGTAAGCCGTGTCGATCTTACCTGCGCCGAGGCCCAGAGCATCCTGAACACTGGAGAGAGCCTTGTTATCCGACTTCATCGAGGTCGCGATGGACCAGTAAGCGGCGTTGTCGGAAGCTTCCGCCACGCGCAGACCCGTAGAGATACGGTTCTGAGTGGTGGCCATGTTCTTGGAGATGGTGTTGAGGGTCTGCAGCGCGGTCATTGCCGACGCATTGGTCATCAGACTTGCCATGGGATATACGCCCCTGAACTAGAAACAAACTAGGGACATACCGGGCTTTACCGGTACTGCGGGAATGGCATCATGCCCTTGAACAACTACAACGTTCAGCCCGCCGTGCTTGCGAGCATTTATGGCGGGCAAATCCTACCAAAAGGATAACCTGGAACGACGTCTCAAACTTTTTTGCTGGCTTGGCAATAAGGTGCCCTCCGGCGGGATCAAACGACCGCCGGGCTCCTCCGCGTTCCTCATTCATGCAGGCTCCGCATGTCTCCCGGAACCGGTTCCCATTTCTGCCAGATATGCGTTATGCGAAAGAGCGGACGAGACTGCCTACAAGCAAATTCCAGCCGTCAATAAGCACGAAGAACAGTATCTTGAAAGGCAGGGATACGACCGTCGGCGGCAGCATCATCATGCCCATGGACATGGTTATGGTGGCGACGATCAGGTCGATGACCAGAAACGGCAGCACGACCAGGAACCCGATTTCGAATCCGCGTCTGATTTCGGAAATCATGAAGGCAGGGACCAGAATGCGCAAATCCGCTGTCTCGGCGGTCGCGTCGATATTCCCGCGTTCGGAGGCGAGATCGGCGAAGAGGGCGAAATCCTTTTCCCGCACATTGTTGACCATAAAGCCACGAAATGGTGCGGAGATGCGCTCAAGCGCCACCTGTTCGGTGATCTCATTGTTCATGAGCGGGCGCACGCCATCGGCCCAGGCACGGTCGAAGGTCGGCGCCATCACATAGAAGGTCATGAAGAGAGAAAGGCTGACCAGAATGAGGTTTGCCGGCGTGGTGGGAAGGCCCATGCCCGCGCGCAGGATCGAAAAGGCGATCACGAAACGGGTGAAGCTCGTCACCATGATCAGGATGCCCGGCGCAACCGACAGGATCGTCAGCAAGCCGAACAGTTGGATGATCGTGCCGACGGTCTGGCCGTCGCTGCTGGTGATGGCGCCTAGATCGATGGTCTGGGCCATAGCCATGCCGGGAACGAGCATGGCGATGAGCGTGAGGAGAAGGAGTCTCATTCGAAAAGCAATGCCCGGAACAAAATCTTGTCGACGGTGCCGCCGCTGCGAATACGCGCGCGCTCCTCGAGGTCGGATTTAAGGTGCTGGAAGCCGCTTGGCGTTTCCACCTGGCGCAGTTTCAGGGTGCGCAGATAGGCGAAGAGGTCCTGATGGATCGTCTCGGCGACAGCGGTGTCGACCGGACCGTTGAAGACAAGCGAAAGCTCGGCCCGCATCCAGACTTCGCTGGGCTCGGCCATGTTCGTGGTGATGGGCTTCAGGTCCACTACGTTGGATGGCCCGTGCGCAGGCGCGCTTTGAGGACTCGCATGGCCGGTGCTGCGGGCTGCGGCAGTTTCCTGCGCGCCGCTTGCCATATGTTCGAGATAGCTGCCGGCGAACCATGCAGCACCCGCCGCCAAAGCCGTGATGCCAAGAAGAAGCACCAGCTGGATGGCAAGCGAGGGGCCCTTGCTTACGGTGCTTTGTTGTTCGAGCAGCGCCACGATCGATCAGGCTCCAGAACCGGCTAGAAGGGAAGAACGGTGTCGAGGAACTGCTGCCCGTAGGGCGGCTGCTGCACCTCGGTCAGGCGGCCACGGCCACCGTAGGAAATCCGGGCTTCCGCGATGCGTTCATAGGAAATGGTGTTCTCCGGTCCGATGTCGCTCGGGCGGGCGATGCCCTCGATGGTGAGAATCCGCAGTTCGGCGTTCACGCGCACTTCCTGCGTGCCGCGGATGCGCAGATTGCCATTGCTCAGCACCTGGGTCACCACGGCGGCGACGCGCAGGCGGATATTCTCCGAGCGCTCGGTCGCGCCGCTGCCGGTCGTCGAGGTTCCCGAGCCGATCTGACCTTCGGCGGCAGCAGAAGAGCCGGCGCCACCGACCGAGTAGGAACCCGACAGGCCGAGATTGCGGCTGGCGTCGCGGGAGCGCTTGGAATCGTTCTTCAAACGGGCCTTGTCGTCGATGTAGATTTCGACGGTCAGAATGTCGCCGACATTAAGCGCACGCGGATCGGTGAAGAGCCTGCTCTGGCGGTCGTCCCACAGCGAATAGCGCGAGGTCACCGGCGCCGGGCGCTTGGGATAATTGTAGGCAGCCATCATTTCCGGGTCGATGCTTGCGCCGACCGGGGACAAGGAGGGTTCCTTGTTGATTTCCTTCAGGCTCTGCGAGCAACCGGCAACCAGGAGCAGCGGCAGAATGAGCAGGGGCCGCGTGGTCATGTGGGATCCTCCGGGCGTGCCGCGCTGGCGATGATGTTCGTCAGCGTGGCGGCCGATTTGCTGTTCATTTCATTGAGGATGACGCCGGCCGTGCGCGGTTCGAGCTTCATCAGGATGGCCGCTGCGAGTTCGGCTGGCACTTCGGCAAGCCGTTCGGCTGCCGCATCCGGGCGCATATTGGCATAGATATCGATGATGCCGGCTTCGGCCTTGGCGAGGAATACCTTGCGGCGCTCGAGCCATTCTTCATATTCCGTACGCTTCTGCTCCAGCGCGGCGATGCGGTCGTCCACGTCTTCCTTGAGCTTCTTCAGCTCCATCGCCTGCATGGAATAGCGCCGGTCGCGGGCGGCATCGACCACGTTCGAGCAGAAGCGCTGCACCTCGTCCTCGCTCATGCGGCTCGGATCGTCGGCGGCCATTGCGTGGAACGGCAGGGCCTGCGTGAAAAGAATGAGGCAGGCAAAGGCGCCGGAGCCGATCTTTCTGGGAAGCTTTGCGGAAACCTGCATGATCGCCACCTATTGCACCACGAGTTCGGCGTGGAGCGCGCCCGCGGACTTGATGCCCTGCAGAATGGCGATGATGCCATCCGGCTTGACGCCAAGCCTGTTGAGGCCGGCCACCAGCGTTTGCAGGTCGGGGCCGTCCAGAAGCGCGACATTGGCGTCGGGTTGATTGGCCTCGATCTGCGTCATGGGTTCGATTTCCGTCGTGCCGCGCGAGAAGGGTTCGGGCTGCACGACACGTGGCATCTCGGTGATGCGCACGGTCAGAGTTCCATGGCTGATCGCTACGCGGGAGATACGGACGTCGTTACCGATCACCACGGTGCCCGTCCGCTCGTCGATGACCACACGGGCAGGTGCGTCGGATTCCACCATCAGATTTTCGATCTCGGCATAGAAGCGGGCAAAGGAGACGCCCTTTGGCCGGCTGATGCGGATCGTGCGGGAATCTTCCTCGGCGGCAAGGCGCCCGCCAAAGCGCTGTGTCGTGTATGTGTTGATCGCATCGGCAACGCGCACTGCGGTGGAAAAATCCGCATTGCGCAGCTGGAGGATCAGCGTTGCGCTGTCGGAGAGGGAGGCTTCCACCTTGCGCTCGATGATCGCGCCATTGGGCACGCGGCCCGCGGTGGGAACACCCTGGGTCAGCTGTTCGGCCTGCCCCTGCGCGTTGAAACCGGAGACGATCACGGGGCCTTGCGCCACGGCATAGATTTCGCCGTCCGCCGCACGCAGCGGGGTCATGACCAATGTGCCGCCGGCCAGCGAGGTCGCGTCGCCCAATGAAGAAACGTTCACATCGATGCGGGCACCCGACTGGACGAAGGGTGGGAGATTGGTCGTGACGATGACGGCGGCAACGTTCTTGGCGCGGGCCCGGCCGCCTTCCGATGCGATACCGAGGTTTTCCAGCATGGCGCGCATCGACTGTTCGGTGAAGGGCGAGTTACGCAGGCTGTCGCCGCTGCCTTGCAGCCCGATGACGAGGCCGTACCCGACGAGCTGGTTGTCGCGCGCGGCCTGAAGGGTGGCGACGTCCTTGATGCGCGAGGCAGCACCGGCAGGCTGGACGAGGCCCAATGCCAGCGTTGCGGCGACAAGCGTATGGAACAGGAAACGAACCATCATATCGAGCCGACCTTCACGGAACCGTCGGCAAGCACCATGCCCATGAAGGTGCGGCCGCTATCGGCGTTCCGAAGGCGTATCATGTCGCCTGCCGAACCCGATTGGAGCGGAACGGCACGGATCGAGATGGTGAGTGCACCCTCCGCAAAGGTCACCGTCACTGGGGTGCCTGTCTCCACCAGATAGGGATCGCGCACATAGTTTGTCGGAATGAGCCTGCCCGGCAAAAGGGTGCGTCGGGCGACCTTGCCGTCGACATCCTCCATCATGCGCGCGATGGCGCTGCCATCGCGTGGGGGACGGCGCAGCAGGATCTCGTTCAACGCATCTGGCGTGATGGTCTCGCCGGGATAGATGACGCGCGTGGCCACAACCGCCTGTTCTTCCGCTGCAGCCGGCGCCGTCACGGCAGCGAGGGCGCCGAGTACGAGGAAAAACGCGATGAGGGGGCTGTGCCGTTTCACTGGAGCTACCGTATGGACTGGGTGACGGTGGCGGCCATTTCGTCGGCCGCGCGGATGACCTTGGAGTTCATCTCATAAGCGCGCTGGGCGGATATCAGCTCGGTAATTTCCTTCACCGGATCCACGTTGGACGATTCGAGATAGCCCTGTTCGATCGTTGCGAAGCCCGGATCGCCGGGCACGCCCTGGATGGCGGCACCGGAGGCTGCCGTTTCCCGGAAGAGGTTGTCGCCGATCGGATCGAGGCCCGCCTCATTGGCGAAATTCGCCAGGGTAAGCTGGCCGAGTTCCTGCAATTCGGTCTGACCGTCGATGCGGGCATAGATCTGCCCGGACTTGTTGATCACGACTTCCAGCGCATCGTCGGGAATGACGATGTTGGGGGACACCGTGTAGCCCTGAGTGGTGACGAGCTGGCCGGTCGCGTTGGTGTTGAAGGAGCCGGCACGCGTGTAGATCGGTTCGCCATCGGCGCCATCGATCACGAACCAGCCCTTGCCCACAAGCGCCACGTCGAGCTTGTTGTCGGTATTGGTGAGGGGGCCCTGAATATGCAGGTTGCGCACAGCTGCCGCCTTCACGCCCAGACCGACATTCGCACCCTCGGGAACGATTGCCTGATTGGCGCGGCTTGGCACGCCCTGCATGCGCTCCGTCTGATAAAGCAGATCGGAGAATTCGGCGCGGGCACGCTTGAAGCCGGTGGTGTTGATGTTGGCGATGTTGTTGGCGATCACCTCGAGATTGAGCTGCTGGGCGCTCATGCCGGTGGCCGCGATGGAGAGGGCTTTCATCGGTCAGTCTCCTCAGATGGCCATGCGGCTGATTTCGAGATAGGAGGTGATGAACTTGTCGCGGATGGCGATGGCAGCCTGCAGTGCCTGCTCGGCCGTCATGACGGCATCCACCACTTCGCGCGCATCGGCTTCGCCCTGAAGCGCTTTCAGCGAGACGCTTTCAGCGTGGCCAAGCTTGGCGGCCGTGTTGGCCGCGGCCTCACCCAGCATGGCGCTGAAAGATTCGCCGATTTCGGACGTCGCGACCGGGCGCGCCGCCTGAAGGCCGGTCGTGTTGGTCAGAGTGGAGGGGGCAATCGTGCCGACGGGTGGGATCATGTCTGGCTCCGCATCAAATCAATGGTCATGGAAATGAGTTCGCGTGCCTGCTTGATGACCTGCAGGTTCGCTTCGTAACCGCGATTGGCCTCGCGCATGTCGGCCATCTCGATGAGTACGTTCACATTGGGCATTTTGACGTAACCGGCCTCATCGGCGGCCTCGTGGCCCGGATCGAACTCAAGGGTGAAATTGGAGGGATCGTTGGCGACGGAACCGATTTCCACGACGCTGCCGCCGATTTCGCGGTCGAGTTCGGCCACGAAGCTGATGGTCTTGCGGCGATAAGGGTCGCCCCCCGGTACGTCGCTGGTCGAGCGCGCATTGGCAAGGTTTTCCGAGACGACCTGCATGCGTTGGGACTGGGCTTCCAGCCCCGATGCGGCAACCTTGAGCGATGCGGAAAGCGGATCCACGGCTTATCCCCTCGATACGTTCATGAGCATGCGATGAAAGGCCTTGACGATGGCCGTGTTCAGTTCGAACGACCGGCGCACTTCGCCAGCGCTGACCAGTTCCTTTTCGATGCTGACGGTGTTTTCGGACGGCAGAACCGCGGGATCGCTGGTGCTATCCACCGCAAAGGCGGCATTGGTCGCGCCGATGCGCAGGTGATTGTCTGCTGTGCTTGTCAGGGACACGCGGGTTCCGTCCAGAACCTTTTCGAAAGGCTCGACTTCAAGGGCCTTATAGCCAGGGGTGTTCACGTTGGCGACATTGCTGGCCACGGTCGTCTGGCGGACGGAAAGCCACTTCGCCTGCTGGGCGGCGATGTCGAAAAGATTGATGGGCTGTACCACGGCTTTTCCCGGTCTTGTCGATCAGATTGCCGTTACTTTAGGTCGCCAGTCTTGTGCGGGCCTTGCGTGTCGCTCACCTTTGCCGTGGAGGCACTGATAATGAGGTCGTCCGAGGTCAGAATTTCCCAATGACCGCTCCGCTGCCTGATGCGGGCAACCCGGCTGCCATCGGGCAGGGAGGAGCCTCGCTGGACAATCCAGTAGCCATCGTCGTCCTCGATCATGGCGCGCCCGTTTGCAGCGCCGATCAGGCGAAAGCTGCGCTTGTCGCCCGGATAGGGCTGATCCTCGAATGTCGCGATGGCGTTGCTGCCGATGGCACCGGTGGCGCTGTAGTCGAGTTCCGAGAGCTCGATGATGCTCTGGGGAATGCGCATCCCTACGAGTTCGGGAAGGTTTGCCGGACGAGGACCGGAGGAGACGCGTTGCCCCTCGAAGGTCATCGGGCGGACGCCGAAATCCTGCTGGTTGAAGAAGATGTACCAGGGAAACAGCGCGCAGACTGCAGCGAGCGTCACGCCGCCGATCATGATCACCCAATCCCCGCTCTCGCCGGAGGGGCGTTCGATCTTCGGTTGCACGCGTTTGCGTGGGATATAGCCCTTGCGATTGGGCGGTTCGTAACCGACGCCGGGCAGCGCGCGCTGCGTCGTTTCGGAACGTGAACCGTCGGGCATTTCCAGGCTTGCCAGCTTGACCTTCATGAGGCTGGTTCTCCGGCTCTCAGTTTCATCGCGAGATCGGCAAAGGGATCGGACGAGGGCGGGTCGCCGGGCGATTGCTTCAGCGCGTCATAGATGAGGGGTACCTGGCGCACGGCCTGATCGAGATCGGGATCGACACCGGCCTGATAGGCACCCAGAAGACGTATGTCGCGCGTATCCTCGAAGCGCGACAGCATTGCCCGCAGGCGCAGGACCAACCGCTTCTGATCGGGCGACCAGGCGCGCTCGGCCAGTCGCGATATGGAGGCCAGCGGGTTGACCGGCGGATAACGCCCCTGCTCGGCAATCGAGCGGTCGAGCACCACATGCCCGTCGAGAATGCCACGGACCGCATCGGCTACCGGATCGTTGTGGTCATCGCCGTCAACGAGGACGGACAGGATCGCGGTGATTGAACCGCGGCCTTCCTCGCCGGGGCCAGCGCGTTCCAGAAGACGGGGCAGTTCGGTAAAGACGGAAGCGGGATAGCCACGCGCGACTGGCGGCTCTCCGGCGCCGATGGCCACTTCGCGCAGGGCATGGGCGAGGCGGGTGATCGAATCCAGGATCAGCAGGACCTTGTCGCCCCGATCGCGGAAATATTCGGCAATGCGCATGGCCGTATCGGGTGCGCGTCGGCGCATCATGGCGCTTTCGTCGCTGGTCGCCACGACGGCAACCGATTTCGCCATGCCCTCCGGGCCAATCGTGTCTTCCAGGAATTCGCGTACCTCGCGGCCGCGTTCGCCGACGAGCGCGATTACCACCGTGTCGAAGGCCCTCGCATTGGCGAGCATAGACAGAAGCGTCGATTTGCCGACGCCTGAACCGGCAAAGACCCCGAGCCTCTGGCCGTGGCATAGCGGCGTGAAGATATCGATCACGCGCACGCCCGTCATGAAGGGGGCGGAAACGCGCTGACGCTGCATGGCCGGTGGTGTTGTGGACGGCGCTGTGGTTGCAAGCGGCCCCGGCATCGGGGCGGGCTTACCGTCGGCTGGACGGCCCAGAGCATCCACCACGCGTCCGCGCCATTGGGGGCCGGGGGCAAGACTGACGGGGCCGCGGTTGAACACCGCTTCGCCAAGGCCAATCTTTCCTCCCTGGTCGAAGGGCGCAACGAGAACGCTGTCCTCCATGATGCGCACGATCTCGCCGGCGCCCATGCCTGGCTTGCCCTTGCAGGACACCATGTCTCCCAGACGGGCGGAACCGGAGAGGCCGCGCACGCTGTAATGCGTGGGCTGGACTTCGCTGATGCGTCCGCCATGGTTCAACAGGAAGCGCTCGTCGAGGGCGATGCGGCCATAGGCGTGGCCGAGCGCTTCCAGCGCCGGCATGACGCTGGCGCTGGAAACGGGGGCAGGGGTCTGGGGTGGATGCGTCGTCATGCGCCGAGTAACTTGATCGCGTCCTTAAGGGCCGTGTCGCTGTCGCTCATCAGGGCGGTTACCTGTTCGAACGTGCGCTGGACCTGGATGAGGTTCATCATTTCGTGGACCGCGTTGACGTTGGATTCCTCGATGAAGCCCTGGGCGACACCGACATCCGGCTGGTCGATCACGGGCTGCGCGTCGGTGGCGACAAATCCGGAATTGCCGAAGCGGGCGTAATCCTGGGAGGGCGTGAAGGAATAGAGGCCTATGGCGCCGATCAGCCTTCCATTCTGGCGAAGCGATCCGTCGGCGCTGGCTTCGGGAGGCCCTGCGAGCGGATCGAGCAGGAGTGGCGCACCGCCCGCATCGAGCACCGGATAACCCTCGACGGTGACCAGCTCTCCCGTTTCACGTATGCTGAAGCGGCCGTCGCGCGTCACCACCGTCCCGGCAGGCGTATCTATCGCAAACCATGCGTCGCCCTGAACCGCGAAGTCGAACGGGCTCTTGGTTTCGCGCAGGCCGCCATTGCGCGTGTCGACGGAAGCGTTGCCGGGTGCTGCGAAGGAGACGGATTCGGGGCCAAGCCCGTTGACGATATCCTTGAAATTCACCGACGTGGCGCGGAAGCCGGCCGTGCCGGCATTGGCCACGTTGTCGGCAAGCGTTGCCAGACGCTTTTCAAGCGCGACCTGCGAGGAAAGGGCGACGTAAAGTCCGGTCTGCATGGAGCTGTGCTACCTCTTCATTTGCGCGATGGTCAGCAGCATGTCGGTCGAGATGCCGTATTCGGCCGGCTGGGTGAAAAGCGCGGCAATAGAGGTCTGGAGGGAGCTTGTCGGGTTTTCGATCTCCCACATGGTCGTGAAGCGCTTCAGGAAATTGTCGAGCTTCTCGGGATCGGCGAAATCGGTGAGGTCGACACGCTCCTTGATCATCTCGACCTGCTTGTCGATGTCCGCCTGAGCCAGGGAGGAAGGGAATCCGAGCGCTGTGCGAACGACCTGCGCCAGCGCCTTGTCGGCGAGAATTTCGTAGTAGGAGGTGAGTGCGGGTGCCTTGCGCTGGAAATAGAGCGCAAGCCGTACACCTTCGTTCTGTTCGCCGGCGTTCTCCTCGAGGCTCTGGCGCACATACTTCTCGACCGTGGGGGACAAGGCGATGTTGTAGGTGGTGGTGTCCTCGCCGTAGCGGGCGAAATTGAAGGTCGTGGCGAGGGCTGCGAAGCGTTTGTCCTCAAGCTTGTTGGCCGGGCTGTCGGCATTGTCGATGCCGCCTTCAAGCACTTCCTTGATGGTCTGCTTGCTGACGGTGTCTTCCGTTGTGAAGCCGTGGGCGAGCATGGCCACGCTCAGGAGCCGGTTGTCGGCAATGAGATCGTCTGCGGATTTAACGTCGACGATTTTCGACAGGTAGTAGTTGATGTCGTCGAGGAGCTGGGGGTCGTTGGTGCTGACGCCATTACCAATGGCGACACTGAGATATTTGTCTATGGTGCCGGTCTGGGCCGGAACGTAACTTGTCGTGGTCGCACCGCCGGCAACGAAATTGTAGGTGCGGGCGAATTCGACATAGCGCTTGTCGGTAAGCTTGTTGGCGAAGCTCTCCGGATCGCTGATGCCTTCCTCCAGAACCTTGACCATGAAGGCTTTCGCATAGGCCATGTCTTCCAGCCCGTGGGCCTTCATGGCGTAGCGGAAGAGACGATCGTCCGAAACGAATTCCTCGATCGACGTCACCTTGCCAATGTTCTCCTGGTAATACTCGGTCTCGCGCTTGATCATCGGTTGCGACTGGATGCGTTCCATCGAACTCGATAGGTCGCGCGTTATCAGGTTGAAGCTCAGCAAGGTGTTCATCGGGGCGCAGTCTCCGCCATCATTGGTGGAGGCAGAGTAATTCGCCAGTCTTGCGCGAGGCTTTCGGTTCCCCGCACGGGCATTCAGCCTCACACAAGGCAGGCGCGCTACGACGGAGAAAAGGCCAATGGAAGATGGCGGGTTAGATGGGCATTATTATCGGATTGGTGGTGACGCTCGGCTGCGTGATCGGCGGCTTCATGGCGATGGGCGGACACATTGATGTGCTCATCCAGCCATGGGAAGCCGTGATCATCTGCGGTGCGGCGTTGGGAACGTTCCTGGTGGCAAATCCCATGTCCACCGTGAAGGACACGGCCAAGGCCTGTGGCGAGGCTCTCAAGGGCGCGGTTCCGAAGGAAACGGAATATCTGGAGACGCTCGGTGTCCTGCACAGCCTGATGCGCGAACTGCGCACCAAGTCGCGCAGCGAGGTCGAGGCTCATATCGACAATCCTGAAGAGTCCACGATCTTCCAAGCCTATCCGACGGTTATCAAGAACAAGGACCTGACGAACTTTATCTGCGATTATTGCCGCATCATCATCATCGGCAATGCGCGGCCCTTCGAGATCGAGGCGTTGATGGATGAGGAAATCCAGACCATTCGCCGCGACAAGCTGAAATCCTACCATGCTCTGGTCGCCATGTCTGAAGGCCTGCCGGCGCTCGGCATCGTCGCGGCCGTTCTCGGCGTGGTAAAGGCCATGGGCGCTATCGACCAACCGCCGGAAATTCTGGGCGGGCTGGTGGGCGCGGCCCTTGTGGGAACCTTCCTGGGCATCTTCATGTCCTATGCGGTGGTCGGCCCCATTGCGACCAAGATCAAGATCGTTCGCGAAAAGAAGAACCGTCTCTATGTCATCGTGAAGCAGACATTGCTGGCCTACATGAACGGATCGCTGCCGCAGGTGGCCCTGGAGTTCGGTCGCAAGACGATTTCGGCCTACGACCGTCCGTCCATCGATGCCGTCGAGCAGAGCACGATGAATCCCGGTGGCGGTGCGGAGAAGCAGGCGGCGTGATGCGAATGCGTGAATGGAAAGGCAGCCACAGATGGCGCTGACCGACAATCCCGAACTGATGCGTGCACTGGTCGTCGAGCGGCTGGTGGGTGCCACGGGCGAGCCCCATCGCGTGATCGAGGCGGCGCGTGCCTGCGCGACGCGCGCGCTTGCGCCGGTGCTTGACGCATTTCACGACAAATTCGCTTCACCGATTGCCGTCGACATACTCGATATCGAGATCGTTCGTCTTGCCGAGCTGAAGCCGGAGGAAAACTGCTGCGACGCTCTTGTCGTGGTGCCGGCGGAAATTTCTGGCGATGCCCTTTCGATGCGGCTTAACCCGCGTGCCATCTCCATTCTGGTCAGCGCCTTGTTCGGCGGGGATCCGGACCTGCCGGCCGCACCTATCGAAAGGCCACCATCCGCAATCGAGCGGGATGTGGCAGCGCTCGCCTTCGAGGCTTTTGCCAAGGCGCTGAACGGCACGGGCAGCAGGTCCCTGGGGTTGCGCATGCCTTTGTCCAAGTTGCAGTCGGGGCTCGATTTTCGCCGCTTCGTGGTGCGTGATGGTCCTGGCGTGCGGGTGCGCTTCTCGCTTGGCGGAGAAGAGAGCGGCGGCGTGCTGACGGCATGGATGCCGCAAAGGCTTATCCTCGAAATGCGCACTGCCGGACCGCAGGACAAACGTGCGGGCGATGCCGAAGCCGCCGACTGGACCCATCGCTTCAATGACGAGGTGATGCGCTCGACGGTGAAGGTGAAGGCGACCATCCCCCTGATCAGCATGGCGCTCGGCGAGCTTGCCTCACTGCATGAGGGACAGGTGATCGAATTCGACGACGGCAATCAGCCGGAGGTTCGTCTGGCCGTTCGCGACAGGGATGTGTTCCTGTGCGATTTCGGCAAATCGGGACATCACTACACGGTCAGGATCAAACAGCCCTTCGATGCCCGCAAGGATGTCGTTGAAGGTTTGCTGGCGCTTTAGGCGCCGCAGGATGCGGTGAAGGAGACAATCATGAGCACTGCCGAGCCCACGCCGCAACAGGACGGCGACGAGGAACTCAACAAGGCCATCGAACAACTCAAGGACGTGTTGCACGAGGAAGCGCCGCGGGGAACGGGTTCTGCCGAGGCAGGCAGCGCCAACCATGACCTCATCATGGGTATTCCCGTGGAGGTGCAGATCGTGCTTGGCACGGCGGAGATGCCGGTTTCGCAACTCATGGCGTTGAAGAAGGGCTCGACCGTATCGCTCAACCGGCGCATCGGCGAACCCGTCGAGATCGTGGTCAATGGCCGGCGCATTGCGCGTGGCGAGATCACGCTGGTCGATGACGATCCGTCGCGTTTCGGGGTGAAACTGACCGAGATCGCCGGTGGCGAGTGATTTTTCGGAAGATTGGCGGGAGAAGTTTCGGCGATGACTGAGATGTTGACCTTGACGCAGCCGCAGAAGGCGGCTGCCATTCTGGTGGCGATGGGCAAGCCTTCCGCAGGCAAGCTGCTTAAATTCTTCAAGCAGGATGAGCTCAAGGCCCTGATGGACGGGGCGCGGCTTCTGCGCACCATTCCCCAAGCCCAGCTCGAGGCAGTCGTGTCCGAATTCGAGGCGCATTTCACCGAAGGTGCGGGCCTTCTGGATTCTGCCGACAGCATGGACACCATTTTGACCGAAACGCTCTCCGAAGAGGAAATGAACCTCCTCATGGGGCGCGGCAATCCTGAAACGAACAATGCGGAGGAAGTCTGGCGGGAGCTGGAGAAGCTTGAGCCGGAGCGGCTCGTCGAAATTCTTTCCGATGAGCACCCGCAAGTGCTTGCCGTCATCCTTGCCAGCATTGCGCCCTCGTCGGCGGCAAAGGTTCTGGTCATGCTCGACAAGACGCTGCGTTCTGCCGTTCTCAGCCGTATGGCTTCAACCGGCGACATGCCGGCGCCGGCCAAGAAGCTGATCGAAAAGCGCCTCGGCGATCTGCTTGTCTCCATGCGCAATGGACGCGATTCCGGCGCTGGCCTGACCCGTGTCGCGAGCCTGCTTAACGAGCTCGACAAGTCGCAGGCCGACGAGATGATCCATGAATTGGAACTCGCGGGCAGCAGCGATGTGGACGCGATCCGTTCGCAGCTCTTCAGCTTCGAGGAAATCGTGCTTCTTTCGCAGAAGGCGCGGGTGGCGCTCTTCGACGGGCTTGCCGCCGACATGGTCACTCTTGCCCTGCGCGGAGCGGACATGGATACGGTGGACGCGGTGCTGTCGGCGCTCGGTCAGCGCACGCGCCGAATGATTGAGGCAGAGCTTGCAGCCGGCAATGACGATATCGCCATGGACGCTGTGATGGATGCGCGCAAGCGCATCTCGTCCTCGGCCGTTCAGCTTGCCCAGCAAGGTGTGTTCGAGCTGCCGGGCATGCAAAAGGCAGCCGCCTAGGCCGAAGCATCGTTTCGTGGAAACACGACCCCGTTTCGATTGAAATTGCTCCAGCTGGCGGGCGCACATGTCCGAAGGAAGCGATAAAGAAAGCAAAACAGAAGAGGCGACGGAGAAGAAAATCCGCGACACGATCGAGAAGGGCCAGTTGCCCTTCTCGAAAGAAGCGCCGGTCTTTGCCTCCTTCCTCGCCATTCTGGCTTTCACCATCTTTTTCGCGCAGGACAGTGCGATCCGGCTGGGCGGTTTCCTATCGATCTTCCTCGAGCGGGCCGATGGCTGGAAGCTCGAAACCCAGGCCGACGCCATCGCGATTTATCAACTCGTCTTCGTTGAAATCGCCAAGGTGGTGGGCCTTGTGATGGTGATGCTGGTGATTGCAGGCGTTTCCGCTTCGGTTTTGCAAAACACGCCGCGTTTCGTTCTCGACCGTATCCAGCCGAAGCTTTCCCGAATTTCACTCAAGGAGGGCTGGGGACGCATCTTCGGCAAGAAGGGGTTTGTCGAGTTTCTGAAGTCGCTCGGCAAACTGCTGGTCGCGGGCGGGTTCCTCATCTTCGCGATGCGTTCGGCCGAAACGCGCCTTCTGGCAGGCATGATCACCAATCCTGTCGATTTCACCTCTGTCATCCGCGATATCGCGGTGGAGTGCCTGGTCGTGGTGACGCTGGTCGTCGCCGTCATTGCGGTTGCCGATATCTTCTGGTCCCGCTTCCAGTGGCGGCAGGATCTGCGTATGTCGCGCCAGGAGGTGAAGGACGAGGTGAAGCAGACCGAGGGCGATCCGATCGTCAAATCGCGCCTGCGTTCCCTGGCGCGAGACCGCGCCCGCCAGCGTATGATCGCGGCTGTACCGCAGGCGACGCTGGTGATTGCCAACCCGACCCATTTCGCAATCGCGTTGCGCTATCGCCGTGACGTGGATGCTGCGCCCACGGTCGTGGCCAAGGGGCAGGATCTGATCGCCCTGAAGATCAGGGAGATCGCGGAGCAGCACAACATTCCCGTGTTTGAGGAGCCGGCACTCGCCCGCTCCATGTACAAACAAGTTTCGATTGATAACCTTATTCCCACTCAGTTCTACAAGGCTGTGGCGGAGCTTGTCCGCCGCGTCTACCAGGCTGGGGGGAGAGCATAGTTCAGCAAGGATGGAACATGGACAGGCAGCCGCATTCGCCTGCGCGCGAGATCATCGTCGCCAACGCTCTTAGGGCCGTGGCGAACGAGCTTCGGCTAATCGATGTCGCGGACTATGTCGCTTTCATTCGGCTTGAAAGCATGGCGAGCATAGCCGATATCGTGGAATCGGCCTCCGAGCTGTATTTCATGCCGGGCACTTTGAGGCTTGGCCATGGGTGCGAGGCGCATGTTTATTGGGAGGGCAATCCCCGCATTGTGCTTGATCTCGAGCTGAGGCCTGGGGGATGCACGGTCTATTGTTCGCTGGAGCTCAGTGCCGAGAATGCGGCAGTGGAGGTCAACTACGTGGCCTTCGACGACCCGTCGGAAGATCCCGAGGAGAATTCCCTCTATCTGGAAAAGGCCCTGATGGCGGCGCGGATCGTGAAGACCGAACGCCCGCTCCTGATGGGATAGAGCATCCTTTTGTTTTCATCGGCCGAGCCTGGTGTAAAAGGTCCAGCCTCAGTCTATCAGGCCGGCGCGGAGCGCCTTTGCGACGGCATGAACGCGGTTTACGGCGTTCAGTTTCTGGGTAGCGCTCGCAAGATACTGATTGGCCGTATGCACTGACAGGCCGACGCGCTTGGCGATTTCCTCGCTTGTCAGACCGTTGGCCGAGAGTTTCAGGCATTGCAGTTCCCGCTTGCTGATTGCAGGCGGTGCCTTGCCTTCCGGTTCTGGCTCATGGCGAACGGCGCAGGAGAAGATGCGGTAGCAGCGCCTGTGCAGGCCTGCCAGTTCGTTTTCGGCAAGATCGATATCGTCACCGGCGAAGATCACGGCACCATAGCGGCGCTGTTCGTTGGAGACGGGAAAGAGAATGCCTGCTTCCCCGCCTGGTGCAGAGACATTCTCAACCGTTGTCGTCCCCCCGGAGATTTCGCCCCATTGAACGGGATGCGCGATGTCGCCAAGCCGATCGAGGATACGGGCTGGCAGTTCCTCGCAGGAGGGGCTTGCCTGAGGCGCGTCGGATGGGGATGCGGAGCCGCAAAGAAAGGAATTTACTTCCTTGTTGCCATGCTTGTCGGCCAGGCAAAGGCTGAACCTCATCGCGCCGATTTCCTGCGCGATGTTTCGTAAGTCGTCTACGGCGTCTTCGAGTGTCTCATTGTCTGGCATGGCGGGTGCGGTCTTGGCTTTCAGTCTTCAAATGATCCCGCGCCGTATCGCGGTTGCTATGGCCATGGCCCGGTTGTTGGCGGCGAGCTTGTGAATCGCATGCGCCACATAGCTGTTCACGGTGTTGGCCGAGACGCTGATGATGAGGGAAACCTCATCGGCGGTTTTTCCTTCCGAAACCCAGAACAGGCATTCACGTTCGCGCTCCGACAAGGCTTCCCCGACATCGTTCATGCGGCGCTCGAGGCCGGAGAGCGTGTGGGAAAGGTGCAACTGAGCTGCGGCAAGCCTCTCGGTGTCGACCGCGCCTGGCACCTCGCCTGATATCAACGCCACGTAGCGGCTTTTGCCGGCAGGCAGCTTCAGGGGAAAGATTTCCTGGTGTCCGTGTTCGCCAAGATGACCGATCTCTTCGCTGGCGAGAAGCGCTGCCAGCGCTTGCGGATGCCAGGGGCAGGGATCTGTGCCGGGGAAGGTCGCCACCGGGCTTTCGACCAACCGGGTGATTGCCGCCAGACCGATATCCTCGATCGTATCGAAGGTCCAATTGGAAGCCAGGATGCGGACATGGCCGCTAGCGCAATTGGATGTGGCTTCCGCGATAAGGTAGAACCGTGCGCCCGTTTCGCCGCAGATGCGGATCGCCAGCTCCGACAGGTCGCGCCGCGTAGCTATCTTCCGCCGGGGGAACGCTGTGCGTTCCCGGGTTTCAATCGTCATTGTTTTTGCCGCCCGTTCCGGCTCGAAAAAGAGCCGTTGTCGTCGAGGATACGCTACAAGCCGCCAAGGTTCCCCCGCCCTTCAAAACCCTGGCCACCGGCAAAAAAAACCGAAAACGCACGTCACACGCATCCGTTGTCGAACGGATGATCCGACAGGCGTGCGCCGCTGCCCAATGCCATCTTGGAAGGACAGGTGCGAGCCCCAACCCGTCTTTTTAAGGAATATTTAACGTTTCGATTCGGGTCAACAATTCAGGGGTGGTTGTCACCCGATCTAAATATAGAGAAGCGAGCGGCCCTCGCTGTTGAAAAGGTGCAACTTGTCCGGAGCGGCTGATACGCGAACAGTTTGGCCCTTATCAAAGTTCTGAACGCCGCCGATTTTGATAACCACAGTGTCTTCGGCACCCTCTACCTGCAGATAGACATTGGTCACCTCACCCAGCTGTTCGACGAAATGGACTGTTCCTGAGAATAAGTAGTTTTCGCCGTCAGCCAGACGCAGATCTTCCGGCCTTACGCCAAGGCTTATTGTTTGTCCCTGCAGCTTTTCGGAGGAGGGGAGGGGAACGTCGACGTTGCGTTCACCCAATGCAACCCTGGTTTGCGTCCCGCTTTGGGCAATGCGTCCTGGGGGGGGGAGCCGATGAAACGGGCGACGAACAGATTGGCGGGCCGTTCATAAAGCTCTATGGGCGCACCTACCTGTTCGATATGGCCTGCAGACAGCACCACGATACGGTCGGCAAGCGTCATAGCTTCCACCTGATCGTGCGTGACGTAGATCATCGTGCTCTCGGGCATGGAGCTCTTGAGTTTGGCGATCTCGATTCGGGTCGCGACCCTCAGTGCTGCGTCAAGATTGGACAACGGCTCGTCGAACAGGAAGACCTTGGGATTGCGCACGATGGCCCGCCCGATGGCGACCCGCTGGCGCTGCCCACCGGAGAGCGCCTTGGGAAGCCGGTCGAGATAGGGCGTGAGCTGGAGGATTTCGGCAGCCCCCTTGACCCGCTTGTCGATTTCCTCCTTTGGCGCCTTCGCGATCTTCATCCCGAAGGCCATATTGTCGTAGACGGTCATGTGGGGGTAGAGCGCATAGGACTGAAAGACCATGGCGATGCCGCGCTGCGAGGGTGGGATGTCGTTGACGCGCGCGCCTCCGATATGCATGTCGCCCGCCGTGATGTTTTCCAGGCCGGCGATCATGCGCAGGAGCGTCGATTTTCCGCAGCCGGAAGGGCCGACGAAGACGATGAATTCGCCGTCTTCGATCTTCAGGTCGATGCCTTTGATGACCTCGATGGAGCCGTAGCTCTTGCGGATGCTTTGCAGGTCCAGAGCCGTCATGACATTTTCCCCTTTCAGGTCCCCTTCCTTGCGAACCAGCTTGCATAGGCAGGCAGGTGCAAAGTGCCGTCTTCAAAGCGCGGTCCGGCATTCATGTTGTCCAGCGGTCGGTGTTCTTTACCGGCCAATGGCAGGGAGGCCGGGTTGCCGCTCATGTTGATCGCGACGAGTATGCTCGATCCGGGAAGTGTGCGTTCGAAGACAAGCACGCCGTCGCGGGCTTCCAGAAAGCGGATGTCGCCTTTGGCGAGCTCGGGATTTTCGGCGCGGAAGTCGAGCATGTGCCGATAATGGGAGAGCAGAGAACCCGGCTTTTCCTGCGTGGATACAGCAAGGTGCAGATGCTCCGGCGGAACCGGCAACCATGGCTTGCCGCTGGAAAAGCCGGCACCGGGCTCCTTCTGGGACCAGACCATCGGGGTGCGGCAGCCGTCACGCCCCTTGAATGTGGGCCAGAACTGAATGCCGTACGGGTCCTGGAGGTCCTTCAGGTCGAGCACTGCTTCGGTAAGGCCAAGCTCTTCGCCCTGATAAAGGCAGACCGACCCCTTCAGTGCCAGGATCAGGGTTGCCGTCATTTTCAGAAACGCATCGCGATCATGAACCTGATCGGCCCAGCGCGAAGCGTGGCGCACCACATCGTGGTTCGAAAAGCTCCAGCACGCCCAGCCGTCGCTTGCCTTCGAATAGAAGGCCTCGATCACTTCGCGTACGCGTTCCGGTGTGAGCGGTTCCTGGGACAGGAAATCGAAGGAATAGCACATGTGCACCTTGTCGCCGCCGCTCGTATATTGGGCGACGATGTCGAGGCCTCGCTGTGCATCGCCGACTTCACCAACGGCGGTGGTGCCGGGATATTCGTCGAGCAGCGCACGGAAACGCTTCAGGAATTCAAGGTTTTCCGGCTGGTTCTTGTCGTAGAGATGTTCCTGATAGTTGTAGGGATTGACTGCCGGGGCGATCGACGCGTTGCGCTTTTCGGGAGAAAGCGGAGGATTGTCCTCGAGCCCGGCCGAGTGAAAGTAGAAATTGATCGTGTCAAGGCGGAAGCCATCTACACCGCGATCCAGCCAGAACCGCACCGTATCGAGAAGGGCATTCTGAACCTCGCCATTATGGAAATTGAGGTCCGGCTGGCTCGTCAGGAAATTGTGCAGGTAGTACTGGCAGCGGGCCGTATCCCATTGCCAGGCGGAGCCACCGAAAATCGACAACCAGTTGTTGGGTGGGCTGCCATCGGGTTTGGCATCCGCCCAGACATACCAATCGGCCCTGGGATTGCTGCGATCCTGTCGGCTCTCGATGAACCAAGGATGCTTGTCGGAAGAATGGGAAATCACCTGGTCGATCATCACCTTGAGACCAAGGCGATGCGCTTCTGTAATCATGGCGTCGAAATCGGCCAGCGAGCCGAACATAGGGTCGACGTCCCGATAGTCGGACACGTCATAGCCGAAATCGAGCATGGGCGATTTGAAGAACGGCGAAAGCCAGATCGCATCGACGCCAAGAGAGGCGATATAGGGGAGGCGCTGGGTGATGCCCTTCAGGTCGCCGATGCCATCGCCATTCGAATCCTGGAACGAGCGCGGGTAGATCTGATAGATCACCGCGCCGCGCCACCAGTCGGGGTCGTCCGCATGGCGGCTGAGGGCCCCGGGGGTGTGTTCGAAGGGAACATCGTGAAGGACATTCATGGGAGCGATCAGCCTCCTTTGACGGACCCGGCCAGAAGACCGCGGACCAGGTAACGTTGCATTGCGAAGAAAACGAGAATGGGTACGACGATGGCGACGAATGCCGATGCCGTCAGGATTTCCCAGTTGCCGCCGCGTGACCCGAGCAATTCCCGCAGCCTGCCCGTAAGCACCAGCTGTTCCTCGTTGTTGCCGAGGAAGACCGTGGCAACGAGCAGGTCGTTCCAGACCCAAAGAAACTGAAAGATGGCGAAGGAGGCGAGTGCGGGGAAGGACAGGGGAAGGATGATCTTGCGGAAAATCTCGAAATCGGAAGCTCCGTCGACGCGGGCGCTCTCGATGATTTCGCGCGGCAGGCCGGCCATGTAGTTGCGTAAGAGATAGATGGCGAGCGGCAGGCCGAAGGCGGTATGGGCCAGCCATATGCCGATGAAGGATTTGCCGATGCCGATGTCGTTGTAGAGGCGCAAGAGCGGGATGAGCGACATCTGAAGCGGTACGACGAGAAGGCCGACAATGGTCGCCAGAAGCAGGGCGCGCCCGGGAAATTGCATCCAGGCGAGTGCATAGGCGGCATAAGCCGCGATCAGGATGGGGATGACCGTGGCGGGAATGGTTACGGTCATCGTGTTGATGAAGCTCTTGCCGAGCCCCTCGGAAAACAGAACAGTCCGATAGTTGGCCGTGGTGAATTTGGGCGGTTCGACGGAGGTGACGAAAATGCGCTGGCCGCGATTGCCGTCTGGTTTTTTCACATAACTGATGGTGTAGTCGCCAGTAGCATCAAGGGTAAGGCGGCCACCGTCGCGCAATTCGACCGTATCGCCCACGGCATAGGCGGCAGGTTCACGCGATGAGATGCCGAAGGCGGTCGCCTTGCCGCTGCCCTCGAAGACATTGCCCGCAATGATCCAGTTGCCGTTTTCTGCAACCGCGTCCTCGGGCGGAGCGGCGCGGGCGACGATGTTGCGCTCGGCCGGCACCAGCGCCGTCCACCAACCGCTGACGGCAAGTTGATCCTTGTCGCGGAACGAGGAGACGAGGATGCCCAGCGTCGGGAGCGTCCAGAGCGCAACCAGGAAGAGGACAGAGAGGTGAACGGCCCAGGTGAGGGCCGGGCGTGTTCCGACGACCGAACTCATTTCATGTCCTTTCGTGCTTCGCGGATGTTCCAGACCATGATCGGCGTCACCATTGCCATGATGACGAGCGCGATGGTGGAGGCGCGGCCGAAATCGAGGCCGCGGAACATCCAGTCGAACATGTAATTGGCCAGTACCTGCGTTCCCCATTGACCGTTTGTCATGGCGAGCACGATGTCGAAGACCTTCAGGACGAGAATGGTGATCGTTGTCCAGACCACGGCGATGGTGCCCCATATCTGGGGCACCTTGATCTTGTAGAAAATCTGGAATGGCGATGCGCCATCGATGATGGCAGCCTCTATGGTTTCTTCGGGAATCCCGCGCAATGCGGCGGAGAGGATGACCATGGCAAAGCCGGTCTGAATCCAGATCAGAATCACCATCAGGAAGAAATTGTTCCACAGAGGCAGGGTGATCCAGGCCTGCGGATCGCCCCCGAAGAAGGTGACGATGGCATTGAGGATGCCGATCTGTTCGGACCCCTGCGGGCGAAAGTCGTAGATGAATTTCCAGATGACGCTGGCGCCGACGAAAGAGATCGCCATGGGCATGAAGATCAGGCTCTTGGCGATATTGCCCCAGCCGATCCGATCGGTGAGCGCTGCGGAAACGAGGCCAAAAAAGGTGGCCGCGGTCGGTACGACGATCAGCCAGAATATGTTGTTGCGCATGCTTTCGCGGAACGCGGCATCCTTGGCAAGCCAGGCATAGTTTGCTCCCCCAACCCACTGGTTGCCGTCGGGACCGTGAAAGCTGAGGATGATGGAATTGATCACCGGATAGACCAGGTAGATGCCCAGGATCACCACGGCAGGACCGAGAAACAGCCACGGTCTTATGGCATTCGCGCTGTTGATATTGGCCGCGATGTTTTCTCCACGGGCCGGATAGGCCATGTCGAGAATGCGGTTCGAACCCCAGAAATATCCGAAGCAGGCGGCCACGCCGAGCAGCATGACCAGCACAGCCTGCAGAAGCTTGATATCGGGCAGGATGGCGTTCACCGCCGTGAAAACGGCAAGGGCCGCAACGACGCTTATGCCAAGTCCGGCAATCATGATGAAAAGGGCGACGCCGAGCGTGGCTGCGAAATGCAGTATCGCGGGTAAATGTGTCGACCTGGGTGCCTCGGTGGAGGAAATGGCCATGTCAGCCTCCTGGGGGCCCGGCAAAGGGGCGGACCACGCCTTTCCGATCAAAAAAGGCGTGGTGGTGCAGTGTTATTTGATGGCGTCCCATTCCTTCTGGATTTCGGCGCCGACATCTTTGGCGGATTTGCCGCCGACATAATCGATCATGCCGGTCCAGAAGGCCCCGGCGCCGATCTTGCCGGGCATAAGGTCCGAAGCGTCGAAGCGGAATGTGGTGGCGCTGGTCAGAATTTCGCCCTGCTTGCGCAGTGCGTCATTGGCGTAGGCGTCGGGATTGGCGCCGGTATAGGGAGTCAGGAAACCTGCCTGCGCCATCCAGATTTCATGAGCTATCGGCGTTTTCAGGAAATCGATGAAGGCGCGCGCGACTTCGGAATCCTTCGTGATGGCAAAGAGCGTTCCCGCGCCAAGCACCGGGGTTCCTAGGTCTTTCTCTGCATAAGCCGGGAAATAAAAGAAGTCGGCATCACGTCCAAGTTCGGTTCCCTCTGGAAAGAAGGAGGGGATGAAGGATGCCTGTCGATGCATGTAGCATTTGGGAGGAGAGGCGAAAAGGCCCTTGGGGCTGTCGCGGAAATCGGTGGAGACCACGGCGCTGGTACCGCCATCGACATATTTGTCGTTCTTGGCGAAGGCGCCAAATTCGTCGATGGCAGCCACCACCCGCTCATCGTCGAAGGGAATCTCATTCCTGACCCATTGGTCGTAGACTTCCGGTGGCTGCGTGCGCAGCATCAGATCCTCGACCCAATCAGTGGCCGGCCAGCCGGTTGCACCGCCTGAGCCCAGCCCGATGCACCAGGGCGTCGCGCCATCGGCAACGATCTGCTCGGAGAGCGCTTTCAGCTCTTCCATCGTGGTGGGGACTTCATAGCCGGCGTCTTCGAAGTTCTCCGGCACGAACCATACGAGTGATTTCACATCAGCCTTGTAGGGGAAGGCATAAAAGGCGCTTGTTCCGTCCTTGCCTTCATAGGTGCCGAGATCGACCCAGGACTGGCCGGCGGCGTAGTTGTTCTTGATCCAGTCGGCGGTTTCATTGCCAAGCGGCACCAGTAACCCCTTTGAGGCTAGGTCAGAGGCGAGACCGGGCTGCGGGAAGACCGCGACATTCGGAGCGCTGCCGGCCTGGGTGTCGATCACGATCTGCTGTTCGAAGGAATCGGAGCCGGAATATTTCACCTTCGCTCCGGTTGCTTCCTCGAAATAGGCGGTGACGGATTCGATAAGGTCCTTGTCGGCGCTGAGCCAGGGACCGAACAGGCTCATCTCCTGGCCGGACAGATCGTGGGCGGCCTTGAAATCCTCGAAGCTTTTCCAGTTGAAGCGGGCATCTTCGCCAGGAGCAAATTTCAGGTCGGCCGCAAGGGCTCCCCCCGAGACTACCATCGGGGCTGCACTGCAAAGAGCCAGCGCGACGGCGCCAGCCAACAGGGGCGTTTTCATGGGTTCCTCCACTGGCGGCCTCCCGACCGCAATTCAGCTTTTCCTAAGAACGCTTTGCCTCTCCAAAGCGCTTTGGATTTTTTCAGCATCAATCCACGGACGCCTGGAGTCAAGAGGAGCTCGGAAAAATCGATTGAATCGACGGGAAACCTGGAGATTTCAGTGTGGCTGTTCAGCATGCAACAGTGATTTTGAATAACCCTCTTGATCCTCATACCGGGATGTGACACCTGTTTTTTAAAAGCGCTTTGAATGAGGGAGGAGTCTTGACCGCGCCCAAGACTGTCAATCTGAAAACGTTGTCGCAGGCGCTGGGGCTCTCGCAAACCACGGTTTCGCGCGCGCTAAACGGCTTTCCCGAAGTTTCGGAAAAGACGCGGGCACGGGTGGTCGAGGCGGCAAAACGCCTGAACTACAGGCCGAGCCCGAGTGCGGCCAGCCTTGCCACCGGCAAGTCGCGCCTGATCGGCCATGTGGTTAGCCTTTCAGAGCACATCATGATCAACCCGCATTTTGCCGATTTCATCGCGGGTGCTGGCGAGGTCTATGCGCAGAGTGGCTATGACATTCTCCTGCGGCTTGCGCCGCTGTCGGAACAGGAGCGCATCTATGTCAATCTCGCTCAAGATCAGAGGGTCGACGGCGTGGTGGTGCATGGACCGCTGACGGGCGACAGCCGTATCGGCATCCTGAATGGGCTGGGGCTTCCCTTCGTCGTGCACGGGCGCTGCGACGATGTGGGGGAAGATTATTCCTGGATGGACGTCAACAATCGCCGGGCCTTTCACCGTGCAACCCGGTTTCTGATCGAGCTCGGCCATCGCCGGATTGCGCTGGTCAATGGTCTTGAGGCGATGAATTTCGCGCACCGGCGACGGCAGGGATATGATCTGGCCCTGGAGGAGGCGGGCATCGCTCCCGATCCCGCCCTGCTTTTCAGCGCGGACATGGTTGAGCCCTACGGCTACAACGCAACGCGAGAGATGATGGCGCTCGCCGATCCTCCGACGGCGATTGTCGTTGCCAGCGTTCTGCCTGCCATCGGCATCACGAGGGCGCTTGCCGATCTCGGGCTGCGGCCGGGAGAAGATGTCTCCATCATCACCTTCGATGACTGCCTGTCCTTCCTGCAGGCGGGATATCGGGGCGGTGCGCGCGACATTCCCTACTTCACCTCCATGCGCTCTTCCATTCGCGATGCGGGCAAACGGGTGGCCCAGATGCTGCTCGAGCGCATCGATAATCCATCCGCCTCGCCCGAACACGAGTTGTGGGAAGCGGATTTCGTCATCGGCCAGACCACGGCTCCGCCCAGGCAGGGCTGACGTCCGCCGACCCCGCAGGCAGGAGGATATTTCGCGATGCAGACGAAGGAGCTTGCCTTCGGACGTGGTGACTTTCCGGAGGATTTCGTGTTTGGCGCGGCCGCGTCGAGCTATCAGATCGAGGGGTGTCGCTTTGGCGGTTGCGGTCTTTCACACTGGGACACTTTTGCGGCGACGCCCGGCAATACGGTTCGCTTCGAGGATGGGGCCACGGCCTGCGACCACTATCATCGCTGGGAGGAAGATCTCGACCTCATGCGCGGGGCGAACCTCGATTGTTATCGGTTCTCCATTTCCTGGGCCAGGGTTCTGCCGGAAGGTCGGGGTGCGCCCAATGTAGCGGGGCTCGACTTCTACGACCGTCTTGTCGATGGCATGCTGGAACGCGGGCTGAAGCCCTTTGCGACGCTGTATCATTGGGATTTGCCGGTGGCGCTCGCCGATCTGGGCGGCTGGCGCAACCGCGATATCGCGCAATGGTTTGCCGATTACGCGGACCTGGCGATGAAGCGGCTGGGCGACAGGGTTGCTTCGGCGGCGACCATCAACGAACCATGGTGCGTTTCCTGGCTCAGCCATTTTCATGGCGAGCATGCTCCGGGGCTGCGCGATATTCGCGCGACGGCGCGGGCTGCCCATCACGTGCTTCTCGCCCATGGGCGGGCAACGGAGGCCATGCGTGCCCTCGGCATGAAAAATCTCGGGCTCGTGACCAATTTCGAATACGCCGAACCGGCTGATGGCGGCCCGCAGGCTCAGAAGGCCGCCCGCCTTTACGACGGGATCTACAATCGCTGGTTCCTCTCGGCCGTTTTTCAGCGCAGTTATCCGCAGGACGTTCTTGAAGGGCTGTTGCCCCATATGCCGGAGGGCTTCGAGAAGGATTTCGATGTCATTGCAGCACCCGTCGATTGGCTGGGGATCAATTACTACACGCGCAAGCTCATCACGGCGGACGGAAGCGGCCGGTTTCCGGGGTTCAAGGATGTGCCTGGACCGCTGCCTAAGACCCAGATGGGATGGGAGGTCTATCCAGAGGGTCTTTACCATTTCATCGAATGGACGCACCGCAATTACACCAAGGGCCTCCCGATCTATGTGACCGAGAACGGCATGGCGTCGGCGGATCGCGTTTCGGCAGGCGGGGTGGAGGATGCGGACCGGATTGCATTTCTCAACCAGCACCTGGCGCAAGCCAAGCGGGCGCTCGATCAGGGTGTTCCGCTTAAGGGATATATCGTTTGGTCGCTGCTCGACAATTACGAATGGGCGCTCGGCTATGAAAAGCGCTTTGGCCTTGTCCACGTGGATTTCGAGACACTGGAGCGCACACCGAAAGCTTCATGGCATGCGCTTGCCGATGCGCTCAGGCGTTGAAGGGGCGCCTCATCGCTCGAATGAAACGCCCTTCCTGCGCCGCTAGATCGGTTCATCGTTTCATGGAAACGCTTCTCCGCTCCATCTCCTTGTTTTTCCGCATTTGTGCGGACGCCAGATGCTTCCATCTGACTGCAAAATGCTCTAAACGGAGCGCGTTGCACCGCCATCGATGCGAATTTTGGCACCGGTGACATAGGAGGCGCGTTCGGAGGCGAGGAACACGGCCATATTGGCAAATTCCTCCGGCGTGCCGTAGCGACCGGCGGGGATCGTCTCAGCCATCTTTGCCGAAATTTCCTCGAGCGGTGTGCCGGTGCGCTTTGCTGCTGCGGTATCGAGCTCGACGAGACGCTGCGTGCGGATGCGGCCCGGCATGACGATGTTTACCGTCACGCCGTCGCGCGCGACTTCGCCTGCCAGTGTTTTCGACCATCCCACAATCGCCGAGCGGATGCCGTTTGAAAGGGCAAGCATGGGGATCGGCTGTTCGACGCCCGACGAGGTGACAGTGATGATACGGCCCCATTTGCGTTCGCGCATGGCAGGCAGAAGGCGCTGTGTCAGATGAAAAAGATTGGCGGCCATCGTCTCGAAGTTGGACAGCCAGTCGCCACGTTCTGCGTCGACCGCACTGGAAGGGGGCGGGCCGCCTGTGTTGTTGACCAGAATATCGATGCCGCCTTCTGTGACAAGTCGGTCAACAAGGGCATCGATTGCGGCAAGATCGCTGATATCCAGCGCTTCGGCTCGCACGGAACCCGAGCCTTCGGGCAATTCTTTGGCCCAGGCGGCAATCGCATCCTTGTTGCGGGCGGCCGCCGTGACATCAGCACCTTCGCGGGCAAGCCCCTGAGCGATTGCAGCGCCGAGGCCGCGACTGGCTCCCAGCACGAGCGCGCGCTTGTTTTTCAGTCCAAGATCCATCGTATTTCCCCGGAATTTTCACCGCCAGATGGCAGTGCCTGACCTTGCGGCAGTTTTGGGTGGTGAGACACTTCGACGCGAAGCCATGGGGGCGATTGGGCACGAATTAAGATGGGATTGCAAGTCGCCTGCGGCAGGAGTAGAGCAATCCGCCGCTCGCAGCGGACCCTTCAAATCTTGGTGACATTCGGTCTCGGAAAGTTATGTGAGATGCCGCAACCTTACCGCAATTCATGCGTTTGAATTCACTCGCGTTTCGCAGCCACTTTCAGCAACGTTCCTCTAATATGGGTTCCTGATGGATCGCCGCTCTTTTATTGCCTCCTGCCTGACGGCCTCGCTGTTAGGTGCCTCCAGCCTGATGGCGCTCACCTCCAACGTTTCCGCCCAGGAAACCGACGCGCAGAACCCGGTTCCCGAAACGCCTGCCGCCCATGAAAACGGCGCAGCGGAGCCGTTTTCCTTCGAGCAATTGACCGAAGCGATGCGGGCAAAGGCTGGCGAAGCCTTCACGGCGCCCGAGGCCGATCTGCCCGAGGCGATTGCCGAATTGACCTACGATCAGCACCGGGCGATTCGTTTCAGGCCCGATCATGCATTGTGGCAGGGTGAAGCGCCGTTCGAGCTTCAGGCATTTCACATGGGCTGGCTCTTCAAGGAGCCGGTGCGGCTTTATTCGGTGGAAGAAGGGGCGGCCAAGCCCATCATCTTTACCGGTCGCGACTTCGAATACCGCGCGCCGCTCGATCCCAGCCGGTTCGAGGATATCGTGATGACGGGTGAGGCGGGCTTCCGGCTGCATTATCCGCTCAATTCCCCCGATGTGATGGATGAACTCGTCTCCTTCCTTGGAGCGAGCTATTTCCGCGCACTCGGACGCGATACGCTCTACGGTCTTTCCGCTCGTGGCCTTGCCATCAATACGGCAACGGCAAATGGCGAGGAGTTTCCGCGCTTTACCGATTTTTATATCGAGCGCCCGAACCGTCGCAGCAAGGAGCTCACGGTTTATGCGGCGCTTGACAGCGAGAGCGTGACCGGCGCTTACCGGTTCGTCATCACCCCGGGGCGCAGCACGGCCATGGACGTGACCGCGCGCATCTTCGTGCGCAAGGATATCGAGCGTATCGGCATTGCGCCGATGACCTCCATGTTCCTGTTTGCCGAAAATAACGACAGCGCCTTCGACGATTATCGCGGCCAGGTGCATGACAGCGATGGGCTCAAGATCATCCGGGGCAACGGAGATGAGCTATGGCGCAGCCTCAACAACCCGTCGGATCTGGCGACCTCGTTTTTCGCCGAGGAAACACCTCGTGCTTTCGGGCTGTTCCAGCGCGACCGCGACTTTGGTGACTATCAGGATGCCGGCGCGCATTATGAGAAGCGTCCTTCGCTTCTGGTCGAGCCGGTTGGCGATTGGGGCAGGGGGGCGGTCAACCTCGTTGAAATTCCAACAAAACTTGAAGTCAATGACAACATTGTCGCCTTCTGGGTTCCTGAGAAACAGGCGAAGGCCGGCGAGCAGCTCGAGTATGCGTATCGGCTGACATGGGGCGCCATCGAGGAGCCCTCGGACAAATTTGCGCGTGTCGTCGCCCTGCGTACCGGCGAGGGTGGTGTTTCGGGTGTCGAGAACAAGGATGGCCTGAGGAAGTTCGTTGTGGACTTCGAAGGTCAGATTTTGCGGAACCTTTCACCGGACTCAAACATTGAGGCCATCGTGAACGTCAATGGCGGCGAGATCGTTCATTCGACCGTCTCTCGAATCGAAACCAACGGAATGTGGCGTCTCGTGATCGACTTGAAACCCGGTGGGGACAAGCCGGTCGAGATGAACGCCCACCTGAAACTTGATGATCAAAGGCTCTCGGAAATCTGGAGCTATCAATGGAGAAAGACCGATGACGCGCGTTCTTGAGGCAGGCAATGGCAGGCTTGAACTCGACGGGTTTGCGCTGCCGGTGGCTCCCATGGCCATGCCGGAGCAGGTGCTCGAACGCCCACGGGTTCGCACGGCGTTCTTCGCAACGATACTCAAAAGATTTGCTTGGAAATAACGGGTTCAAGACTGGCCGGGTAAAATCCGGTAAGGCGACAGGGATGGCGGCCGAAGGCCGCCGCAAGGCATGATGGTCACAACCATTCGACGCGTATTATCCATCCTGTTCTGCCTCTTGATGGCAGGGCTCGTCGCTTCGCTGGCGGTGGGATATTTTTCCAGCGACGGTATTCAGTGGATCGATGCGGTGCGTATCGTCCTTCTGGCGGCCAGCACGGCCTGGCTCGCATGGGGCGCTGCCTATGCGTTCAACGGGTTGCTGAGCCTGCCGCTCGAGCCGGATGAACGCCCATTCGAACTGGTCGCCACCAATGCTCGGACGGCTGTTCTGGTGCCCGTCTACAATGAGGACCCGGTCAAGACATTCTCCCATGTGGCCGCGATGATCGAAAGTACGGTCTCGTTTGGCGTTGCGGAGCGTTTCGATTTCGCGATCCTGTCCGATACGCGCGACGAGCAGGTGGCCGAGCAGGAGGCGCACTGGTTCCGCCGGTTGCGTCAGGAATTCGGGGTGCAGACGAACCTCTATTATCGCCGCCGGGAAATGAATACGGGCAAGAAGGCCGGAAACGTCGGCGATTTTATCCGGACCTCCGGCGCGCTCTACGACTATCTCCTCATTCTCGATGCCGACAGCCTGATGGAAGCCTCGACGATGGCCGAAATGGTGCGGCGCATGGACAACGACCCCAAGCTCGGTCTCCTCCAGACCCTGCCCAAGATCGTTCATGCACGCTCGTTCTTCGGGCGGGCGATGCAGTTTTCGACGGGGTATTATTCGCCGATCTATACGCGCGGCCTCGCCGAGCTCCAGGGCAATGCCGGGCCTTTCTGGGGGCACAACGCCATCGTGCGCACGCGCGCTTTCGCGCAGAGCTGTGGTCTGCCGGAGCTTGCCGGAAAGCCGCCTTTCGGCGGGCATATTCTGAGCCATGACTATGTCGAAGCCGCACTTCTTGCACGCAATGGCTGGACGGTTCGCGTCGATCCCGATCTGAACGGCTCTTTCGAGGAGGGGCCGGACAATGTCATCGATTTTGCAAAGCGCGACCGGCGCTGGTGCCAGGGTAATCTGCAGCACAGCCGCGTCATGGTGGCGCCCGGCCTGAAGCCGTGGAGCCGGTTCGTTTTCCTGCAGAACATCATGGCTTATGTGGCGTCGCCGCTGTGGGCGTTGTTCATTCTTGCAAGCATTGCGGCTCCTTCGCTCAAAGGGGTTCCGGACTATTTTCCGGAACCGGGTTCCTTTCCGGTTTTCCCGCGCGTCGAGCAGGGGCTCGCCCTGACGCTTCTTGTGGGCGTGTTCGGCCTTTTGATTGGTCCGAAGCTTCTTATTGTGGTGCGCGGTGCGATCAGCGGCGCCAATGCGCGGTTCGGCGGCACCTGGCGGGCGCTTTTGAACACGCTGACGGAAATCCTGTCGACGAGCCTGCTCGCGCCGATCATGCTCATGTTCCAGTGCCGTGCAGTGCTTGAAGTGTTTTCAGGCATGGATGGCGGCTGGCCGGCCACGGACCGCGAAGCCGGTTCGGTCAGTCTGTCGGAGGCCTGGGCGGCCAGCTGGTGGGTCAGCGCCACAGGGTTTGTGACACTCGGTTTCGCTTTCCAGTTCGCGCCCGAATATGTCTCCTGGCTGCTTCTTGTGGCGGGGCCGCAGGTGTTTGCGCCGCTCCTTATTCACATCAGCTCATGGAGCGCGTCGGGCCGTCTAAAGGATGCCGATATTTTCCTGACAAGTGCGGATACGCATCCTTCGCCGGTGGTGCTTCGCCAGGAAGCGGTTCTGACGCGTTGGCGCGGTGAGGGAAAAGACGCGGGGGGCGTTGCGGTGGAAGCTCCGGGGAACCTTACCCCGGCCGGTCTCGATCGCTAGGAGAAACGCCATGAACGCACCCTTCGTGCCGGCTGCTGCAAGCCGTGATCTGCGCCTCGACGTGTTTCGCGGACTGGCGCTCATCACCATCTTCATTAATCATGTGCCCGGAAATCTGTTCGAGCATCTGACCTCGCGCAATTTCGGCTTTTCCGATGCGGCCGAAGCATTCGTGCTGATGTCCGGCATTGCGGTCGGCCTGGCCTACTCCCGCGGTTTCAGCACGGGTCCGCTCTTTGAAGCGTGCATGCGTGTTTGGCGACGGGCGGGCACGCTTTATGTCGCCCATATCGTGAGTTCCATCGTTGCCGTGGCTCTGGTTGCTGCCGGCATATTGCATCTGGGGACGGTCGAGATCATCAGTCGCATCAATTTCACGCGGTTTTTGGACCAGCCCCTGCAGACCATGATCGGCCTGCCATTGCTTGGCCATCAGCTCGGCTATTTCAACATCCTCCCGATGTATGCGACGCTTCTCCTTGCCTCGCCTCTCTATATACTTGTGGGACTGCGCAGCCGCGCATGGCTCATCGCCATGGCGATTGCCATCTGGTTCCTGGCAGGCATGTTCCGCATAAACATGCCGAACTATCCCAACCCCGGCGGCTGGTTCTTCAACCCGTTCTCATGGCAGCTCATCTACGCGGTCGGCATTGCCGGCGGCCTTTCCATGCGCGAAGGGCAAAAGCTGGTCGAATACAAGCCATGGCTGTTCTGGGCTTGCGTTGCGTTTCTGGCGGCGTCCTGTGCTTGGGTGATGCTTCGTGCCGGCGCTTTGCCCGGACGGGCCTATCTGCCGTTCTTCATCGGTGATTTCGACAAGACATTCCTTGCCTTGCCCCGGCTTTCGCATGCGCTGGCTCTCGCCTATGTGCTGACCAATCTTTCCTGGGTGCCTTCACTTCTGCGGTTGCCGGTGTTCCGGCCCATCGAACTCATGGGCAAGAACGGGCTCGCCGTCTTCGTCTCCGGATCTGTTCTGGCCATCGCGCTTCAGATCCTGCGTCTGCGTCTTGAGACGGGGTTCGCGCAGGATGCGGTGCTGCTTGGCCTTGGTCTTCTTGCGCAATATGGCGTTGCGCTGTTCTTTTCCGCGCGTAAGGCTGGCCCCAAGGCCCGCCGGGTTGCGCCTGCTCCTCTGGCCGATCCGGTGCCGGACAGTGCCCCTTATCGGCAGGGAATGGCGCGGCCACCGCTCTCAGAGACGGCCTGATTGCGGATCAAACATCTGCGGAAAACGGCGAAGCGGCGAGCCTCGCCGTTTCCCTGCCGGGGCAAAGCGCTCTAAAAATCCATGCGAGGGGGGAATCGCACCTCTGCCGCATCGAAATGCCAGCGGGAGTTCGGTAATACGCTCCGTGGCCGAAGATCAGTAATCCGGGACAAGCATGACCACAGACGCCAAACGCCATGCCGCATTGATTGCCACCGAGATCGGAGCGAGGCCCGAACAGGCCGCAGCGGCAATCGCACTGCTCGACGAGGGGGCGACCGTGCCCTTCATCGCCCGTTACCGCAAGGAGGTGACCGGCGCGCTGGACGATACGCAGCTCCGTATGCTTTCGGAGCGCCTATCCTATCTGCGCGATCTCGATGCGCGGCGCGAGACGATCCTCGGTTCGATCCGCGAGCAGGGAAAGCTGACGGAGGAGCTGGAGCTCAAGATCGTTTCAGCTGTCACCAAGGCCGAACTGGAAGACATTTATCTGCCCTATAAGCCGAAGCGCCGGACGAAGGCGGAAATCGCCCGCGAGCGCGGCCTTGGGCCTCTTGCAGAGGCGATCCTTGCCGAGCGCGCAGCCGAACCAGCCAAGCTTGCGGAGAGCTATATCACGGAAGAGATTGCGGATGTGAAAGCGGCGCTTGAGGGCGCGCGCGACATTATCGCCGAGCAGTTCGCGGAGAATGCGGATCTCGTGGGACGTCTGCGCGGATACATGAAGGAGCGCGCCTTCCTGCGTTCGCGGGTGGTTGACGGCAAGGAAGAGGCCGGCGCCAAGTTCTCCGATTATTTCGATCATGTGGAGCGCTGGTCGGGTGTACCGAGCCACCGGGCGCTTGCCATGCTGCGCGGGCGCAATGAGGACGTGCTGTCGCTCGATATCGAGGTGGATGCCGACGATCCGTCGCCGGTGAAGCCCCCGGTGCGTATGGTGGCCGAGGCCTATGCGCTCGGCGGCGATCTGCCGGGAGACCGCTGGCTGATGGAGGTGGCGGGCTGGACCTGGAGGGTCAAGCTCTTCCTGCATCTCACGCTCGACCTGATGCGCGATCTGCGCGAACAGGCCGAAGAGGAAGCCATCCGGGTGTTTGCCCGCAATCTCAAGGACCTGCTTCTTGCCGCGCCTGCCGGCTCGCGCTCCACGATGGGGCTTGATCCCGGTATCCGCACCGGCGTGAAGGTTGCGGTGGTCGACGGTACCGGCAAGCTTGTCGCGACGACCACCGTCTATCCCTTCCCGCCACGCAACGATGTGCGCGGCACGCAGGCCGAGCTTGCATCGCTCATCCGCAAGCACAATGTGGAGCTGGTGGCGATCGGAAACGGTACCGGCAGTCGCGAAACGGAAAAGCTGGTGGCCGAGATGCTCGGCGATATGCCGGCGCCGAAACCGCTCAAAGTGGTGGTTTCGGAAGCCGGTGCTTCCGTTTATTCCGCTTCCGAAACGGCGGCCGCGGAGTTTCCCGATCTCGATGTTTCGCTGCGCGGCGCCGTTTCAATCGCGCGGCGCTTGCAGGACCCCTTGGCCGAACTCGTCAAGATCGAGCCAAAATCCATCGGCGTTGGCCAGTATCAGCACGATGTGGATCAATACAGGCTTGCCAAGGCGCTCGATGCGGTTGTCGAGGATGCGGTGAACGCGGTCGGCGTGGACCTCAACACGGCCTCGGCCTCCCTGCTGGCGCGGGTGTCGGGCCTTGGAGCCTCTCTGGCGGAAGCCATTGTCGCGCATCGCAACACGAATGGTGCGTTTTCAAGCCGCAAGGAGCTTCTGGAAGTGACGCGGCTTGGCCAGCGCACTTTCGAGCAATGCGCCGGCTTCCTGCGTATTCCCAATGGAAACGAACCGCTCGACGCCTCCTCGGTGCACCCGGAGGCCTATGGCGTGGCGCGGCGCATCGTATCGGCATGCGGGCGTGATGTGCGCGCGCTGATGGGGGATAGCGGGGCATTGAAAGCGCTCGATCCGCGTGTTTTCGTGGATGAGCGTTTCGGCCTGCCGACCGTGCGCGACATCATTTCGGAGCTTGAAAAGCCCGGCCGCGATCCGCGCCCCGCCTTCCGCACGGCGACGTTCGCCGAAGGTATCGACGACATCAAGGACCTGAAACCCGGCATGTCGCTTGAAGGTACGGTCACCAATGTGGCGGCTTTCGGCGCTTTCGTGGATATTGGCGTTCATCAGGACGGGCTCGTGCACGTCTCCCAGCTGGCCGACCGCTTCGTCAAGGATGCGCATGAGGTCGTCAAGGCCGGCGACGTGGTGAAGGTGCGCGTGCTGGAGGTGGACGTAAAGCGCAAGCGCATCAGTCTTTCCATGCGCAAGGATGGCGATGCCGGAGGACGGCCACAGCAGCAGGCACGCAGCGGTGGAAAGGGAGGGCATCAGTCCCAGCAGGCCCAGCGCGGCGGTGGCCGCTCGGGCGGGCAGAGCCGCGAGCAGGCTTCGCAGGGCTCCTTTGGCGCCGCGCTCGCCGAGGCGTTCAAGCGCAAATAGTTTGAGCAGACAGGCCGGGATCCGGTTGATCCCGGCCTAGATCGGTTCACCGTTTCATGGAAACGCTTCTCCGCTCCATCATCTTGTTTTTCCGCATTTGTGCGGACGTCAGGTGATTTCACCTGATTGCAAAATGCTCGAACGGCCAATGGCGCATGCCTGATTGCCCCAAAGGGGACGGTCAAGCATGGTGCCTGCTTTTCCTGAAACGCCTGAAATTCACGTCTTCGAAGGCGCGCGGAACCCTGCGGAGATGAAGTCCACAAGATGGCGGATGATCCGCTCGTTGTCGTTCTTCACCTGCTTGAGCTTGAGGTCCGGCAGGTCGCGGGCCGCGGGGTCAAGGTCACCCAGAATCTGCATGATTGCGCCACGGGCGAAATCGTAGCGCAGACCCACTTCCTCAGCGGGCAAGTCGGGGAGAGCCGCCGACAGCTTGTCGATGAAGTGGCGGTGTATAAGGTCGAATTGCTCGGCCAGAATGGTGTTGGTCAGTGGATGCGGCAGGGCGCGGACCTGCAGGAGAAGGCGGACGGGCGGGCGGCCGCCATTGGGGTCCACCGAAAGCTCCACCATTGGACGAACCAGAGCTTCGATTATGCTTTCAAGCGGCGGCGTGCGGCCTTCATTTGCGTCGACGCAGCTCTGCAAAGCCTTCAGGCGTGCATCGTTGATGGGGCGCATGCAGGTTTCCAGAACCGTGCGCGTGAGCTCTTCCTTCGAGCGGAAGTAGTAATTGACGGCGGCCACATTCGCGCCCGCCTCTTCGGTGATTTCCCGCAGGGTCGCCGACGCGATGCCGCGATTGGCGAAGATGCGCAGAGCGGCCGCCAGAAGACGTTCGCGCGTGTCGGCATCCTTTTCTGACCGCTTGGCGGCAAGTGTCTGATCCAAGGTGGTGCTCCCTTAGAGTGCTGTCGTGGGAAATACAGGCGATGTTCTTCGAGGGCTCCTCCCGAAACAACGCTGCGCCGCGAGACGCGATAGCATAACCCTACCGGACTGCAAGCCGTGACTGCCCGCGTAAAAGGTCAATGCCTCCAATCCCCACAATGTTCGTAGGACAAGCTTTGTCCAACTTCGCGTTTCAGGCAACCTGCATTCGCAACTTGCCTTCTTCCTTCCCTAGACTTTCTCCGTCTGTTCCAAAATCAGCGCGCTCATGCGTTCGGCGATCATGATCGTGGGCAGGTTGGTGTTGGCGCGCGGTGTGAAGGGCATCGCGGATGCATCGCACACGCGCAGACCTTCCACGCCGATCACCCGGCCGGACGGATCGAGCACAGCCTCGGGGTCATCCGCATCGCCGAGCTTGCAGGTGCCGGATGCGTGCCACACACCATGCGCCTTCTGGGTGACGAAAGCTTCAAGCAATTCGTCATTGGCCAGCAATTGCTCCACCGGCGCATCCTCGGTTACGACCTTCCTGAGGAGCAGACGGCGCATCCAGCCGGGACCGTCGAGCGCTGTGGCGAGAATCTTCGTGAGCACGAGATTCTTGGTGCTCACGATGCCCAGATCGCGGATGCGCTCGGTGTAGCTCGTGGGGAAAGGATCGTTGGTGGCGGCCTTCATGCTGGGCGTATCGTAGAGCCGGGCGATCAGGCGAATGCCTTCCTTAAGCCGGGCGACGTCACGGTAGTCGGACAGGAGACCGAACTCCACATGCGGCTCAACCTCAGGCGAGGGGTTGTCGAGCGATACGAAGCCGCGCGAATGGGCCTTGTTGATCCAGGTCATCAAGGAGCCGATCTGCTGGCCCACCGGATGCCAGCCGGTCTTTGCCATCGCCACCATGTACATGTCGTTGGGCATTCCCTCGGGAATATTCGAGGAATAACGCAGCGCGACGTGGATGTGGCGGCGCTGGTTGGTGCGGGAAAGGCGTGCGTGCGGAGCGATGTGCGAGGAGATCGAGATGGTGGGATGTTCCTGCAGATTTCGGCCGACGCCGCGTCTGTTGGCCACCACTTCTATGCCGAGCTTGCGCAGCATTTCGCCGGGGCCGATGCCGGCGCGCAGGAGCATTGCGGGCGAATGGAGCGCGCCGGAGGAAACAACCGTCTCGCCGGCCATGATGCGGGCGGGGCCCTCGGCGGTTTCCACCTCGACGCCCACAATGCGGGTGCCTTCGACGATCAGGCGCTTTGCCACCGTGTTCGGCCAGATTTCCAGATTCTTGCGTCTGCGGGCCGCATTGTCGAGATAAGCGATGGCCGTTGAAACACGGCGGTCATAGACATTGTTGATGGCGACCGGGAAATAGCCGTCCTCAAACTCTGCGTTCTGATCGGCAAGAGCCTTGAAGCCGTTATCGGCGAAGGCCCCGGCAGCTGCGTGGGCGAATTCCGGCCAGGCTTCGGGATAAATGCGGCGGATCGGCAGGGGGCCGGTCTTGCCGTGCATCGGGCCATCGAAATCCAGATCGCGTTCCGCCTTCTTGAAGAAGGGGAGGACATCGTTCCAGCTCCAACCGGATGCGCCGTTCTCTGCCCAGTCATCGTAGTCGTCGGGAGTGCCGCGGTTGGCCTGCATGTCGTTGAGGCTGGAGCCGCCACCCATGAGGCGGGCCTGCTCATAGCGCCGCAGATGCCGCTGGCGCTGGTCGTTGTGCGGGACCGGCTGGAGAGAGACGCGCAGATCGGCCCAGACATTCCTCGCATTGAAATAGGCAATGCGCGGATAGCTGTCGAGGATGGCGGGCTCTACGCGATCAGGGGGCGTGTCTCGGCCGGCTTCCAGCAGGATCACCTTGTGCTTGCCGTTTTCCGAAAGGCGGCTCGCCATAACGCAGCCGGCGGAACCGCCGCCGACCACAACGAAATCACAGTTCACAACCTTGGTCATGGATCAGTTCTCGTGCACGAATTTGGTGACCAGATAGGAATCGAGGCCTTCCGAACCGCCCTCGACGCCGTAGCCGCTGTCCTTGACGCCGCCGAAGGGCGTTTCGGCAGCACTTGCCGCGAAAGTGTTGATGCCGACGACCCCGGTTTTCAGGCCGCGCACGATGCGCCTTGCAGTGCGGGAGGATTCCGTCAGCGCATAGGCCGCAAGGCCGAAGGGAATGTCGTTTGCAGCCGAAATGGCGTCGTCGAGTTCCCGGAAAGGAACGATTGCGGCAAGCGGCCCGAAGGGTTCTTCCTGCATGACGCGTGCATTGGGGGGAACATCGGCAAGAACGGTCGGCTCAAAGAAGAAGCCCTGGCTCTCGATCCGCTTGCCGCCGGCTGCAACCTTGGCGCCGCAACTGACGGCGTCCTCGACAAGACGTTCGAGGGCAGGCGGGCGGCGGCGGTTTGAAAGCGGTCCCATCTGGCTCGAGGGATCGAGACCGTCGCCGACCTTGATCTTCATGGCACGGTCGGCAAAGCCGCTGACAAAGGCGTCGTAGACGCGATGGTGGACGAAGAAACGCGTGGCGGAGGTGCACACCTGGCCCGCGTTGCGGAATTTTCCTGCAACGGAAAGATCAAGCGCGGTTTCGAGATCGACGTCATCCATGACGATGACGGGTGCATGACCGCCCAGCTCCATCGTCAGGCGCTTGAGGCCGGGGGCGGCGAGCCGCGCCAGTTCGCGGCCGACATTGGTGGAGCCGGTAAAGGAGACCTTGGCGATTTCAGGTGAGGCCATGAGCCGTTCCGAGATTTCCGCCGGTCGCCCGAAGATCACGTTGATGGCGCCAGCCGGCAGGCCCGCATCGATCAGGCAGCGCGCCATGGCCAGCGGTGTGGCCGGCGTTTCCTCGGCCGGCTTGAGGACCACGGTGCATCCGGCGGCAAGCGCTGCTGCGACCTTCTTGGCGGCGGTGACGGCGGGAAAGTTCCACGGCGACATGGCAGCTATGGGACCGACGGGCTCCTTCAGGGCGATCATCCGGGTGCCGACGGCGCTCGGGATCACCCGGCCATAGGCGCGGCGCGCTTCGTCGGCGAACCAGTCGAAGACGTCCGCGGTGAAGCCAATCTCGCCTTTGGCCTCGGCCAGCGTCTTGCCGTTTTCCAGCGTCAGGGCATGCGCCATGTCATCAAGGCGCTCACGCATCAGGATCGCTGCGTCGCGCAGAATGCGCGAACGTCTGGCGGGCGCGGTCTCGCTCCAGGGAAGGAAAGCTTTGTCAGCCGCCGCGACCGCAGCATCGATATCGGCCTGCGAAGCAATCGGCAAACGCGCGAGCTCCACACCCGTTGCTGGGTTGACGACAATGTTCTCCGCGAATTCGGCTGTCTGTCTGGGTGCTCCCGCGATGAGAAGCTCTGGCTGCTGATACATGAACGGCCCCGGATTATTTCAATTGACTATTTAAAACACACATTTCATGCGATGCTCAAGAGACAATTGGCGATGGTTCGCGATTGCCCTCCTGGCCTCTCAACCTGCGATTTTTTCCATGCGCTCCAGCGTTTCACGCAGGATATCGCTCGATGTTGCGAAGTTGAGCCGCACAAAATCGCCATGGCTCGTGCAGAAGGATTCGCCTGGACTGAAGGCAATTCTCGCTTCGTCGAGGAAAACGCTCGCAGCCGGCTTTTTCCAACCCATCGCGCTGCAGTCGATCCAGGCCAGATAGCTGGCTTCCGGCATATAGGCCTTTAGCTTCGGCATGCGTTCTGCGAGCGTCTCGATGACGATCCTGCGGTTGCGGTCCAGAAGGGCCATTACCTGATCGAGCCACGGTTGCCCATGGGTCCATGCGGCGACCGCAGCGTCGATTGAAACGATGGATGGCTTGCCGAGCAGCAGGCGGGGGATGCGGCGTCGAAACCGTTCGAGCAATTCCGGCGTGCCGAAATGCATGACCCCGCAACGCAGCCCTGCAATGTTGAAGCTCTTGCCCGGAGAGTTCGCGGTTATCGTGCGGGAGGCGGCGTCCGCGCTGAGCGAGGCAATGGGAATATGCCTTCCGCCTTCATAAACGAAGTCGGCGTGAACCTCATCGGAGAAGATGATCATGTCGCGCCTTGCGGCGATTGCCGCGATGGCTTCGAGTTCGGTACGGGTCAGGACGCGGCCCGTGGGGTTTTGCGGATTGCACAGGACCAGCATGCGCGTGCCGGCAGGTGCCTGTTCCAGCGCTTCCATGTCCGGTTCATATCCTGAACCGCTATCACGCATGGGAATTTCGACGATGGAGCGGCCGGCATCTTCAATCGCCTCGCGGAACGGCCCGTAGCAGGGCGTATGGACCGCCACGCGGTCGCCCGGTTCGGTAAAGGCCAGGATGGCGGCGATGGTGGCCTGCAAGAGGTCGGTTACGGGTTGAACCGCTGCTTCCTCGATATGCCAGGAAAAGCGCTCCTCCATCCGCTTCACAAAGGCTTCCGAGATCAATCGTTCGGCCGGCATCAGGTGGCGGCGCGGATAACCGTAATCGCGCTTGTCGACCAACTGACGCACCGAATCCTGAAGGATGTCGGCTGGCCTGAAGTCCATCTCGGCAATCCAGGACGGAATCACATCATTGGGATAACGACACCATTTCGAAGCCCTTCGGGACAAAAGAAATTCCCGATCGAGCTCCAATTCCCCAATTTCTTTTTCTTTCATGGAGGCTCCCTTTCCCTCAGACTCGGCGTCGGTCGGGATGAAACGACATAATCGCCGCTTCGCCATTTGTTAAAACAATTGCTTGAAACGGTCAATTGTTTGAAATTCCCGCTAACCGGAACCGGTCTTGTCCGGTCGTTTCGAGAATCGGGCATTTGCGCCCAGGAGAAGGATGAAGAATGCGATCTCTCGCTACCCCAACGCCGTACCGAATGCCGCACCGAATGCTGCAAGGGAAAAGCCTTGACGGGGATAAAAACATTTGTTTGAAATAGTGGTATGAAACAGTCCATTGCCCATTCGGGTGCGGATCGTTTCAGCACTCGGGTGTCAAAGGGCCAGTCTACCAAAGAGTCCAACAGCCGATCATGTCGAACGAGCGCAACGCTCCTGTTCGACGTTTCAGGGGACAGGGATTGCAAGCGCGGAGACTTGAAATCCTTCTTCGAGAGGAGTCGATAATGCGTCCTATCAACTTAATTGCTGGCATTGGGGCAATGCTATGCGCTGCCGCCGCGCCGATATTTCATGCGCAGGCGGAAGAACCCGTAAAGGGCGGTACAGTCACCTTCCTCATGTCGCCCGCCCCGCAGATCCTGACCTCTGCTATCACCACGGCCGGCGCCGAGCAGGTCGTGTCTTCGAAGATTTCCGACAGCCTCTTCACCTATGATTTCGATCTCAACCCGAAGCCGCTTCTGGCCAAGAGCTATGAGGTCAGCGAAGACGGCAAGCGCGTCACGTTCCACCTGCGCGAAGGCGTGAAGTGGCACGATGGCGAGGAGTTCACATCCGAGGATGTGGCTTTCACGACCATGGAAGTGTGGAAGGTGCTGCACGGCCGCGGCCGTACCATTTTCGGCAATGTCGAAAAGGTCGAGACGCCGGACAAATATACGGCGGTCTTCGTTCTCAGCCGCCCTTCGCCGGGTATGTTGAAGAGCCTTGCCGCGCAGCAGGCACAGATTCTGCCCGCCCATCTCTACAAGGGCACCGATATTCTGACCAATCCGGCGAACCTGAAGCCGGTCGGCACCGGGCCGTTCCGCGTCGTGTCCTTCACGCCTGGCGACAATCTGGTGCTTGAGCGCAATCCCGACTATTGGGATGAGGGCAAGCCCTATATCGACAAGCTCGTGTTCCGCTTCATCCCGGATGCGGCTACCCGTTCGGCAGCGCTCGAGGCCGGCGAGGCGCAGATCGCCCCGCAGAACCTCGTTCCGATGGTCGATCTGGAGCGTCTCCAGGCGACGGGCGAATTCGAAGTCACCACCAAGGGTTACGAATTCCAGAACGAGATGGAGATGATCGAGTTCAATCTCGACGATCCGGTGATGAAGGATATCCGCGTACGCCAGGCGATCGCTCATGCGATCGACAAGGACTGGATCGTGGACAACATCTTCTTCGGCTATGGTATTTCGGCCAAGACGCCGCTCCATCCCCAGCTTACCGAGCTTTACGACGCATCGGACGTTCCGCAGTACGATTACGATCCGGAGAAGGCGAAGGCTCTGCTTGAAGAGGCCGGTTACAAGCCGGATGCCAACGGCACGCGTCTGAAGCTCGTCGTGGACCCGTTGCCCTATGGCGAACACCAGAACCACGTCGCCGCCTATATGCGTGAAGCCTTCCGCGAGGTCGGCATCGATCTGGAAGTGCGCGCGCAGGACTTCGCCGGTTTCGTGAAGCGCGTTTACACGGATCGTGATTTCCAGTTCACCGTCAATCTCCTGACGGGCGGCTCCGATCCGACGATCGGCACGCAGCGCACGTTCTGGACGCCGAGCTTCAAGCCGGGTGTTGGGTTCTCCAACGGTTCGCACTATTCGAACCCGAAGATGGACGAGATCCTGGAATCGGCTGCGGCTGAAATGGATGCGGCCAAGCGCAAGGCGCTGTACCATGACTTCCAGAAGCTCGCGATGGAAGACCTGCCTGTGCTGCCGCTGACGGCCGTGGAAAGCACGACGATCGCCAACAAGCGTCTTAAGAACCACACGATCGACGCCAACGGCACCTACAGCAACTTCGCCAACGTCTATCTCGAGCCGGCGCAGTAAGCTTTCGAAACGACCGGTCGCGCAGTCGCGGCCGGTTATTTCCCTCCCGGGTCGAAATCCCGTGGATTCCAACTAGACCAGCGAGGGCTGAAATTTGGACCGGCAATTCTGGACCTATCTCGGTTGGCGTGTGCTCCAGTCCCTGGTGATCATTGCCATCGTCATTGTCGGTTCCTTCCTGCTCCTGCATCTGGTGCCCGGCGACATGGTCGACGTGCTGGGCGGCCAGCGGGGCGACATGGATGCGGAGCTCATGGCCACGCTGCGCGAGCGCTATGGCCTCGACCAGCCCGTTCTCGTCCAGCTCCTGAATTATGTCGGCAGCGTCCTGCAGGGGGACCTCGGCTATTCCTATCGCAATGCGACGGATGTTCTTTCGCTGGTGCTGCAGCGCCTGCCCGCGACCATTCTTCTGGTGGTGTGCTCGGTCATCACGGCCGTCTTCTTCGGCACGATGGCCGGCGTCATCGCGGCGCGGCACGCGCACCGCCCCATCGACGTCATCATCTCGATGATCGTTCTCGTCTTCTATGCGACGCCGATCTTTCTTACCGGCCTCGGCCTCGTCATCGTCTTTTCGGTGAAGCTCAAACTGCTTCCCATCGGCGGTCTGATAACGCCGGGCGTCGACTTCAGTTTCCTGGAGCTGGTTGGCGATGTCGCCCTTCACCTGATCCTGCCCGTCTTCTCGCTGTCGCTCTTCTATATCGCGATCTATGCGCGGCTTGCGCGGGCATCGATGCTGCAGGTGCTGGATCAGGATTATATCCGCACCGCCTATGCAAAGGGGCTGAGCACTTACAACGTGATCATCGGCCATGCGCTGCGCAATGCGTTGTTGCCGGTCGTGACCATGGTGGGCCTGCAAATCGCCGAACTCTTCGGCGGAGCGGTTCTGACGGAAACGATCTTCAGCCTGCCGGGCGTCGGGCGCCTTGCCTATGACGCGGTGTTCGAGCGCGATTACCCGTTGATCCTCGGCGTTCTGCTGGTGTGCGCGTTCATCATCATCGTGGTCAATCTCATAATCGACATCATCTACACGCTGCTCGATCCGCGCGTGGAAATCAGCCGGTGACGGAGACGGAATGATGCTGCGCCGAGTCTTGCTTTCACCTGCCGGTATGATCGGTCTCGTAACCCTGCTCCTGATCGTCGGCATGGCGATCAGCGCTCCCTACCTGTTTCCCAAAGGTCCCTGGGCGCTTGTGGCCCGGCCCTATCTGTGGCCCGGATCGCGGCCGGGAATACCCTTCGGCACTGATGCGCTTGGCCGCGATATTCTGGCGGGCGTGTTCTACGGTTCACGGGTTTCGCTGCTGGTGGGCATCGTCGCAACCGTCTGTGCCCTGGTGGTGGGCATCACCGTGGGCGCAATCGCAGGCTATTTCGGGCGCGTGGCCGATGCGGTGCTGATGCGCATTACAGATGCATTCCAGACCATTCCCGGCTTTCTCTTCGCGGTGGTGCTGGTCTCCATCCTTTCGCCGTCGATCAGCACCATCATCTTTGCCATCGCCACCGTATCCTGGCCGCCCGTGGCGCGCCTGACGCGCGCCGAGGTGCTGCGGGTGCGCGAGAGTGAATACGTGCAGTCCTGCAAGATCATCGGGATGTCGGCGCCGCGCATCATCCTGACGCAGGTTCTGCCCAATTCCCTCTCTCCCGTCATCGTCGCAGCCGCTGTTCTCGTCGCGACGGCCATCATCACCGAAGCGGGGCTGTCATTCCTCGGGCTTGGCGATCCCAATGTGATGAGCTGGGGCACGCTCATCAATATCGGCCGCCCGTCAATCCGTTCGACGTGGTTCATCTGCATCATTCCGGGCCTGTTCGTGGTGCTGACGGTGCTGGCGCTGAACCTTCTGGGCGATGCGATCAACGACGCACTCAACCCGCATCTGAGGAAGCGCTGAGGATGAAGGCCATGCAAGAACAGGAACAGGGTGCGGCGCTGCTCGATGTGCGCAAGCTGTCTGTCCTTATCAAGCAATCCTCCAGACAGAAGGTCCGGGCGGTCGATGCGGTCAGCTTCAGCGTCGGGGTCGGCGAAACGCTCGCGCTGGTTGGGGAATCTGGTGCCGGCAAGTCACTGACGGCGATGGCGATCATGCGGCTGCACAAAGCGCAGTCGATGGGAGTGGAAGCCGATAGCATCCGGCTCGACGGGCAGGAACTGAGCACCCTGTCGGACAGGGAAATCCGCAAGATCCGCGGTTCCACCATGGCGATGATCTTTCAGGATCCGCTGTCCTCGCTGAACCCGGTCCTGACGGTGGAACGGCAGCTTGTCGAAGCGATCCGGCTTCACAACGACATGTCGGCGGCGGCTGCGCGGCAACGGGCGCTGGAGCTTCTCGACATGGTGCGCATACCAGCCGCAAAGTCTCGCCTCGGCGAATATTCGCACCGACTTTCCGGCGGCATGCGCCAGCGGGTAATGATCGCCATGGCCCTGGCGGGCAACCCCAAGCTCATTCTGGCCGATGAGCCCACCACGGCGCTTGACGTGACGATCTCGGCACAGATCCTCGATCTCCTGAGGGAACTCCAGACGGAACTGGGCGTGGGCATGCTTTTCATCACCCATGACCTGCACGCCGTGCGGTCCATCGCCCACCGTGTCGCGGTGATGTATTCGGGGCGCATCGTGGAAACGGGAAATGTGGAGGATGTGTTCTCCAGGCCCCATCATCCCTATACGGAGGGCCTTCTTGCAGCGCGCCCGCACGGGAGTTTCTCGCTCGACGGCCACAAGTTGCGCGAAATTCCCGGAACCGTGCCGTCGCCGGCAGATCGCCCGGCCGGCTGCGCCTTCGGTCCGCGCTGCAACCGCAGCCAGCCCGATTGCGAAAGCCAGCCGCCGAGCCTGCGGAATGAAACCGGCGCCCGAACGTCTTTCGCCTGCTATCATCCCTTGAAGGAGGTGCCAGCATGACCAAGCGTCTTGAAATCACGGATCTGGTCGCGGGGCACAAGACACGGCGTGGGGTTGTGCAGGCGGTCGCTGGTGTCAATCTCGAGATTGCGGCTGGCGAAACCCTTGGGCTTGTGGGCGAATCCGGCTGCGGCAAGTCCAGCCTGGCGCGCGCCGTGATCGGATTGAATACCCCCACTTCCGGGGCGCTCTCCATCAATGGCGATCCCATGGATATGCGCCGACGTGGCAACCATGCGCGCGACATTCAGATGGTGTTCCAGGACCCTTACGGTTCGCTCAATCCACGCCTGACCGTGCAGCAGCTCGTGGAGGAACCGCTGACGGTTCATCGCACGCGCAGCAAGGCGGAGCGCAAGACTTTCGTAAAGGCACTGCTCGACCGGGTGGGTATTCCAGAGGCGATGCATGACCGGCTTCCGCACCAGCTTTCCGGCGGTCAGCGGCAGCGTGTCGGCATTGCGAGGGCGCTCTCGCTCGAACCCAAAATCCTGATCTGCGACGAGCCGGTTTCGGCTCTCGATGTTTCCGTGCAGGCGCAGGTTCTCAACCTGCTCGTGGAATTGCAGCGCGAACAGAACCTGTCCTACCTGTTCATCTCCCACGATCTGGAAGTCGTGCGGTATGTCTCGCACTGGATCGCGGTCATGTATCTCGGCCGCATCGTGGAAATCGGGCCGGTGGAGGAGATCTGGTCATCGCCTCTGCATCCCTATACGCGGGCGCTGATGCAGACGACAGGCAACGACGCCATGGGCGAAGGCCCCGAGGTGAAGCTCAACAGCGAGCTTCCCAGCCCTCTGTCTCCGCCGAGCGGTTGCCGGTTCAGAACACGGTGCCCGCTGGCCATCGAAAAATGCGCGCAAGAGGTGCCCGACCTGCAGGAAAATGGTAAAGGCCATCAGGTTGCCTGCCACCGCGCCAAGGAGTGGTCAGCAACGGTGTCCGCCGCTGCGTGAGCTGGAGAAACAGAAATGAGCGCCGCCTCTAGAAAATCTCCCACCCTTTCCCATTGGGGAGCGTTCGACGCCCATACCGAAGGGGGACGGCTGGTCGGCGTTTCTCCCTTCTCCGAGGACCCGCACCCTTCGAAGCTGATCGAGGCATGGCCGGAGATGGTCTATGCGGATAACCGCGTGGCACGGCCTTCGGTGCGCAAGGGCTGGCTGGAAACCGTGGGCCGCGGCCTACCGCATCCCGGGAATGGGCGCGGTTCGGAACCTTTCGTGGAAGTGCCCTGGGACGAAGCGCTGGACATGGTGTCGGGCGAGCTTCAACGGGTGCGCAAGACGTTCGGCAACGCCTCCATCTTCGGCGGCTCCTACGGTTGGTCGAGCGCCGGGCGCATGCATCATGCACGTACACTCATTCATCGCTTTCTGGGCGCCATCGGCGGCTGCACGGGACAGGTGACCAATTACAGCTATGGTGCCGCGATGCGCCTTCTGCCGCATATTTTCGGCGACGATGCGACTGTGGCGGGCCCTGTAACCGATTGGGGCGCCATTCTCGAACATTGCCAGGAATTCGTGGCCTTTGGCGGCATCGCGGCCAAGAACTGGCAGATCCAATCGGGCGGTGCGGGACTGCATCTTTTCGACGATTTCATGCGCGATGCGGCCGCGCGCGGCATTCGCTTCACCAATGTCTCGCCGCTGCGCAGCGATACGGAAACCGTGATCGACGCCGAATGGCTGCAGATCAGGCCGGGAACGGACCAGGCCTTGATCCTGGCGCTTGCCTATGTGGTTCATGAGCGCGGCGCTACCGACACGGATTTCGTGGAGCGCTATTGCGTCGGCTTCGATCGCTTCGTCGATTATCTCAATGGCAGGAGCGACGGGACGGCAAAGACGCCGGATTGGGCTTCGCGTATTACGGGCATTCCTGCTGCACGGATCGTCGAGTTCGCGCAGCGCCTGATCGGCAAGCGGGTGATGCTGAGCGCGGCATGGTCGCTACAGCGGGCCGAACATGGCGAACAGCCCTATTGGGGGCTGGCGACGCTCGCGGCCATGCTTGGCCAGATCGGGCTTCCCGGCGGTGGCGTCGCCTATGGCTACGGTTCAATGAACGGAATGGGCAATCCGGTCTACCGGATGCCGATCTCGGGCCTGTCGGTCATCAAGCATGAGAACGATCTGAAGATTCCGGTCGCGCGAATTGCCGATCTCCTGCTGTCCCCCGGTGAAACGGCGGAATTCGACGGCCGCCGCTTCGTCTATCCCGATATCAAGCTCATCTATTGGGCCGGCGGCAATCCATTCCATCACCATCAGGACCTGTTCCGTCTTCGCGAGGCCTTCCAGCGGCCCGAAACGGTGATCGTGCACGAGCCTTGGTGGACGGCCACCGCAAGGCATGCCGATATCGTGCTGCCGGCGACCACGCCGCTCGAACGCAACGACGTCGGCGGTTCCTCACGCGATCCTTTCATCTTCGCCATGCACAAGGCCATCGAACCGGTGGGCGAGGCGCGCGACGATTATCGCATCTTCAGCGATCTCGCGGATCGTCTGGGCGATGGCGAGGCTTTTCACGAGAACCGTAGCGAAGAAGACTGGCTGCGCGACATCTATGCGCGGTTTTGCGAGCGCATGTCGGTGCGTGGCTTCAACCCGCCCGATTTCGACGCCTTCTGGCAGGCGGGGCATGTGCGCATTCCTGATCCGCAGAAGAATTATACGCTGTTCGAGGATTTCAGGGAGGATCCGGAAGCACACCGGCTTGCAACCCCTTCGGGCAAGATCGAGCTCTTCTCGCAGACGGTGGCCGATTTCGGCTATGACGAATGCCCCGGCATGGCCGTGTGGCGCGAGCCGTCCGAATGGCTGGGCAGCGATCTCGCGAACCGGTTCCCGCTGCACATGATTTCAAATCAGCCGCAGGACAAACTTCACAGCCAGATGGATGCAAGCCGACAAAGCCGCGACAACAAGGTGTGCGAGCGCGCCGGGCTTTACATGAACCCGCAGGATGCCGCCGCACGCGGGCTTGCCGAAGGTTCCGTGGTGAAAGTGTTTAACGAGCGGGGCGCCTGTCTCGCGGGGCTGCGCATCTCCGACGCCATCATGCCCGGTGTCGTGTGCCTGCCGACGGGTGCGACCTTCGAGCCGCTCGGCGACGGACGGTTGGAGAACCATGGCAATCCGAATGTCTTGACCAAGGATATCGGTACGTCGCGGCTGGGGCAGGGCTCGAGCGCGCAGACCTGCCTGGTGGAGGTCGAGCGATATGAGGGGGCGATAGAGCCGATCCGGGTTCTTGGCCAGCCGGAGTTCGTTGCCGCCTGACGGCCTTCAGCACCATTGAATAATCGGACCTTCAGGCGTCGGAGCCGCTGTGGTCGAGGCCCACATGGCTCTGGGCCAGTTCGGCAACCGTGATGGGGCGAGCGGGAAAGCGCAGGCTCGGCCGTTCGAAATTGAGGCCTGGCGCCTCTGCAGCAAGCGCGCTTGCAACCGAAACCGTGCATTGACGCCCCTGGCAGGGCCCCATGCCGCAGCGTGTCGCGGCCTTCAAAGAACGGGTTCCGTCCGCACCGGCAGCGATGGCGGCACGCACCGTTCCGAGGGACACTTCCTCGCAACGGCAGATGAGTGTTTCGTCGGGTGCCTGCCTTGGCAGAAGGGTGGGCGCATAATAACGGTCGATGAAACGCCGGGCCGTGCCAAGGTGCTTGCGTTCGGCGAGAAGCGGAGCGCTGGCGCAGGCATGGTGTTCGCCGTCGCAAAGCCCGAGCGCGTGTGCTGCATCGAGTGCAGCGAGACGGCCCGAAAGCATTGCCTGATACCCGCCAGCAATGGCCACGGAATCGCCCGCCACCCAGATATCCTTCGCTCCACTCAGTCCGCTCGTGCCTTCGGTTTCCGTCTCGTAGCACGACAGGGCCTGGTTCCAAGTGGTTTTACCACCCATCGACACCGCGAGATTGTCGTTCGGCACGACGCCGTCATGAAGGGCGATGAGGCTGGCCGGGATGATCCGGGCACGGCCGCGATGAATGAAGTGGATCGCTTCGGCACATTCCTCGCCAGCAATGCGCAGGCTGCTCGCACCGGCAAAGAACGGGACGCCGGAACGACGGATTCCCACCATCAGGCCCAGCCCTTTGCGCAGAAGCGGCAGGTCGCGGGCAAGGCCGGGCGTCAGGGGCAGGGCCCTGAAAAGCCGGGACGCCGGCGTTGTCTCTATGATCGCTGCGGGGCGTGCACCTGCCTCAATGAGTTGCAGGGCGCAAAGGAGGAGCAAGGGACCGTTGCCGGCAAGAACGAAGCGCCCGGCGGGAACAGCGCCGCTTCCCTTCATGAGAGACTGCAGGGCGCCCGCCGTGACCACGCCGGGCAGGGTGTGGCCGGGCACCATCATGGGGCGCTCCATGGAGCCGGTGGCCAGGATAAAGCCACGCGCCTTCACCTTGTCCGTTGCACCGCGCCTGCTGAAGTAGAGTTCATTGCCGTCGCGCGCCCAGACCGCAGCGTTAGCGATATGTGTGACGCCGCTCGACAGGAAACGTTCTGCGAGCGGACCTCCCCAGGCTTCATAGAATTCCGGTTTCGAGCGGGTGATGCCGCGCAATATCTGCCCGCCGATTGTCGGTTGATCGTCGAGTACCGCAACGGAGAGGCCAAGGGCTCGGGCTTCCACCGCAGCCGCCATGCCAGCGGGGCCGGCGCCAACAATGGCGATATCGAACACACCGCTCATGGAAGACCCCGGCGTATGCTCATGCCGTCGCAGACGGCTGTCAGGCAGGCCTGCACATTGGCCTTGCCGTCGATCTCCACGACGCATTCGAAACAGGCCCCCATCAGACAATAGGGACCGCGTTTGCGGCCGGACGGGGTGAGGCGGGTAACGGCCATATCGTGACGCAGGAGGCAGGCGGCGACGGTTTCGCCCTCGAAGGCTTCCACCGTGGCGCCGTCCACGATCAGCTGTACCCTTGGCCGGCTCTCGTCAATGGTGCGCAACAGCATCGAAACGCTCCGGCGAAAGGGTTGCTACGGCGCGCGGAAGGCAGTCGGCAGCAATGGCCGGCCCGATGATGTTGGCATGGACGGCGGTCAGCGTGATGCCGCTGTGGCAGGCAACCGCATAGGCCCCCGGACAATCGATGGAACGGGCATAGATGGGTTTCCCATCGACCGGCATGACGCGGATCGCGCCCCAGCTGCGCAGCACGCGGGCGCTCGCCAGGAAGGGGAATTCAGCCATGGCGCGCTGGGCATGAGAGGCCATCACAGGCAGGGTCGTGCCCGTTGCGGTCACATCCTCCTCGTGGCTGTTGCCGAATATCACACTGCCGCAACGGGCCTGCCTTATGGTCGGTGTCGGATAGTCGATGACACGCTTCATGCGCTCCGTGACCACGATCTGGCCGCGCACGGGCTTGAGAGGCACGGTCATGCCGGCGGTGGCGGCCAGTTTTTCTGTGGCAAGCCCCGCCGCGACGACGACGCGCTCTCCGCGCATCCTGAAATCCGCGCCCATCACGGTCAGATGAGAGCCTTCCATTCGAACGGCCTCGACACGACTATTGCGCCGAATGGTGACACCCAGCGCATCGCAGCGCTTTTTCAGCGCGCCCATGAGCATCAGCGGATTGACGTGACCGTCTGCGGGACACCAGCTCGCACCGAGTACATGCGGACTGACACCGGGCAAGCGGTCGCGCACGAAGGCGGCGTCGACGAATTCCACGTCGTTTTGCGTTCCAAGCTGTGCGGCCACCTGGTCCACCATGGCGCGGCGAGCGGCCAGTTCCGTTTCGTCCAGACACAGGCTCAGGCCGCCACGTCGTTCATATTCGACGTCGATGCCGGTCTGTTCGAGTAGGCGTTCGGAAAATTCCGGCCACATGGAAGCGGAGCGGCGCGACCAGAGCGCATAGGGCAGGTGATCGGCGCCCTTGCTCTGAACCCAGATCAGGCCGGCATTGCCATAGGAGGCGCGATTGTCCGCGTCACTACCGTCGAGAACGATGACTTCCATGTTGGATGAGGCCAGGCCGATCGCAATGGAAAGGCCGACGATCCCGCCGCCGATGACAATGCCACGACCCGCCAAAGGTCATGCCCCCCAAGGATAACGGTGGGGGGCGAGGCCCGCTGCCAGCCAGTCGACCATGGTCACGATGTCGAATACGGGAACCTGCAACCGTGCCGCAAGGGCAGCGGCATAGGGCGGCATGTTGGCGCATTCGAGCACGAGGGCCGCGACTTCCGGCTCGCGCGAGAGCAGGCGTTCGCCCGCTTCGAGCACTTCCGCCTGGAGCGCTTCCGGGTCGATAGGGGCGTTTTCGGCGATCATCTTCCAGAAGACGCCGTCGCGGGGCAAGCCTTCCATCGGTATCGTTTCGTTGATCCCTACCGATGCCAGATGGCGCGGTGTGAGACGTGAGGCATCCATGGTAAGCACACCGACCCTGCGGCCGCGCCCCAGAAGGCGGCGCGCGACGGGAACCTGCAACAGGCTCGATGTCGCCACGGGCACGGGAAGGGCCTCGGCAAGTTGCTCCTGATAGAGCGCAAGGAAGCCGCAAGTGGTGGTTATGGCGCTGCAACCGTCGCGGATCAGTTCGTGCCCCGCTTCGATGAATGCATCGAGCAGGCCTTCCGCCTGGCCGTCGATGACACGCAACGCGCTCGCATCGCGGACCGTCTTGTAGCGGACAGGAAAGTTCCATGTGGTGGCGTTGCCGGCGTCCCCCGGTATCCGCTCGAAGGCGGTGTCCAGGATGAGAATGCCGATGCAATGTTCCGACGTGCCGGTAATCATGGAACCGTGATCTCGAATAGAATGCGCCGACAGCGCGGGAAGAAAGGGCCGGGCTGGTATAAACCATCCCGGCAAATCGCCCAGGGCAGCGGGCGGTTACTCCGCCGCCATGCCGAGCGGCATGCCAGGGAGATTGTATTTTTCAAGAAGGCCGAGACGCCGGACGATTTCAACCCCGCGCTCAAGTGCCGGGCCCTGAAGCGCGGTCAATGGACGCCGCAGGTCGCCGGAAGGCAGGCCGATGGCCCGCATCAGGGATTTCACGGCAACCGGGTTCGTGGCCGAATAGGTATAGTGCAGAAGCGGCAGGAGACGCAGATAGTTCCTGCGGAATTCCATGCCGTCGCTGTCTTCTTTCCAGGGCTTGGAAAGCGCGGCGATCTCGGCGGGAGCGATGTTGCCGGTCATGTTCGCCGTACCGTGGCCGCCGAGCGTCATGGTGGGGACGACAAGGCCGAGATTGGGAGAATCGCAGCACATCACCGAAACGTCCGGCTCTGCGGCGAGAATCTGACCCACCTGGCCGACGCGCGTGGTCGATTCCTTGTGAACCACATAATTCGGATGCTTGAACAGCCGCAGCAGCGCCTCGTGGCCCAGATCGGTCTTCACGCGCGGCGGATTGTTGTAGATGCCCATCGGCAGTTCGATGGAATCGGCGGCTTCAAGGAAATAGGCCTCGATGTCAGCTTCGGACGCGCAGATGTAGGCGGGGGCGGAGAGGATCGCGCCATCGGCGCCTTCGGCCTTGGCATAATGCAGCATCTCGATCGTGCTGGCGGTGTCGCCGCCGGTGCAGCCATAGAAATGCTTCATGCCGCCGGATTTCATCCTGGCCGTGCGCGTGATGATCTCGCGGCGCTCTTCCAGGCTGAGCATGGAAATCTCGCTCGTCGACCCGAGAAGGAAGACGGCCGATGTGCCGTTGTCGCGCTGGAACTTCAGAAGTTCCTCGAACGCGGCGAAGTCCACTGTGCCGTCCTGATTGAACGGGGTGATCATGGCTACGAAGGAGCCTTCGATCCGCATTTTCGTCATCGCGATTGCTTCCTCTCTGTGGTCCGGAGGGCCGGCCTTATGGTCTCATCTTCTTAATTGAAACGTACATTTGAAATGATCGTTCGTCAACTCTGGCGGCGGCTGCGTGAATGCCCGTCCGTACAGATCAAATATCGTGCAGCAGGGGCTCCAAGACATTGTTTTCCACTGCGAAAGTGGCGTCTGGACGGTTAATTTCCGTAATGATTTGATCGACTCGCATGTCAACATTAGGTTGCGCCGGCTGTTATCGTTCCCGCTGGCAATCGTTTCTGTCGGCAATTGTTCCCGGTTGTGCAGACTGACGAGGTTGATGAGATGAGTGGGGCTTCGCGCAGGAAAAGCAGTCTTACCCGACGTACCCTGCTTGTTGGCGGTTCGGCCATCGCGGGCGCCGTGGCGGGTCGGTATTTGCTGAAACCCTCCAATGACCCCGGTCCGCTTTTCCCGGCAGAGGCGCGGGCTGGCGAGGGGCGTGCGCTTCTCAACGATGCAAGCGAGCTTTGCCCGACCCCGGTTGCGCGCCACATCACCATTACGCAAAGGCCGGAGCAGGCCATTGTCGAAGCGATCCGATCAGCGATGGCGGAGGCCAAGACGGCCGGGCATTCCTTCATTGCCAGCGCAGCCCGTCATTCCATGGGCGCGCAGAGCCTTGCGCGCAACGGTTCCGTGCTGACGCTCGATCAGGAATGGCTGGAAGCGGACACGGCCGCTCGTACCTACCGGGTTGCGGCGGGCGCGCGCTGGTCCACAATCATCTCCAGGCTCGATGCCATCGGTTTTTCGCCGGCGGTCATGCAGTCCAACAATGATTTCGGCGTGGCGAGTACTTTCGCGGTCAATGCGCATGGCTGGCCGGTTCCGTTCAGCGGGTGCGGATCGACCGTTCGTTCGATCCGCATGCTCATGGCGGATGGCGCGCTCGTCGATTGTTCACGCACGAGCAATTCCGAACTCTTCAATTTGGCGATGGGCGGTTACGGGCTTTTCGGGGTCATTACGGAGATGGAGCTCGACATGGTGCCGAACGCACTGCTCGAGCCGCGTTTCGAGCGGTTGCCGGGAACCGCGCTCGGCGCGCGTTTCGCCGAGGTGCTGGCTGGCGATCCTTCCATCCAGATGGCCTATGGACGCATGGATATCTCGCTCGACCGGTTTTTCGACGACGCCCTGTTGATCACCTATCGCCCTGCAGACGACCAGAGCGCCATTCCCGAGGCGGAAGGCTCGGGCTTTGCCAGCCGTGTGGCACGCGATATCTTCCGCGCCCAGCTCGGCTCGGATGGGGTCAAGCATTTCCGCTGGTGGACCGAGGCGGCACTCAATCCGCGCATCGCGGGGATGGCCACCCGCAACAGCCTGATGAACGAGCCCGTCGTCACGCTCGACGACCGCGATCCGTCGCGCACCGACATCCTGCACGAATATTTCGTTGCACCGGCACGCTTTGCGGAGTTCGTGGAAGCCTGCAAGGCCGTTATCCCGGCTTCCTACCAGCAGCTTCTCAATATCACGCTTCGCTACGTCAATACGGACAGGGAGAGCGTGCTTGCCTATGCGGGCGAGCCGCGTATCGCCGCCGTCATGCTTTTCTCCCAGGAAAAGACGGTGCGCGGCGAGGCGGATATGGCGCGCATGACCGAGGCGCTGATCGAGCGCGTCATCGCTATCGGCGGCAGCTATTATCTGCCTTATCGCCCGCATGCCCGGCTCGATCAGTTCGAGCGGGCCTATCCACGCGCGAAAGCCTTCGTTGCTGGAAAGAAGGAAGCCGATCCCGGGCTCCTTTTCCGGAATGGACTGTGGGACAATTATCTATCGAGGATTTGAGGAAAGCCATGTCCAGGTTGCGACTTATATCGGGGCTCTACGCGCTGGCGCTGCTCGGCGCGGCGGCCCTCAACTATGTTCCCGGCCTGACCGATGCGCAGGGCAGGGCCTTTGGCATTTTTGCGCTTGATATCTATGACGACAGCCTGCATCTGGCGTCTGCGCTGTGGGCGGGAATTGCTGCTCTGCTTTCTGCGCGTGCGGCACGCAATTTCCTTTTCTATTTCGGCATCCTTTATTTCAGCGACGGGCTGCTGGGCCTTGTCACGGGGTCGGGGTATCTCGATCTCGGTATTGTCAACTACGGCATCGTGGATCTGCCGCTCGGCTTCAAGATATTGGCAAATCTGCCGCATCTCTTCCTTGGCGGTGTTGCCATTGTTTCCAGCTATCTTTTTGCCCGAGAAGCGCCCTGATGCGGCGTTTCCTGAAATGGGTGGGCGGTGGGCTCGTCGCCCTGCTTCTTCTGGTCGTCGCGCTGTTGAGCCCGGCCGCCTATGTGGAAGCGTTTTGCCATGCCGAGCCGCCCACACAGGATTATGCGCCACTGATCTCGTCGCCGGAGCGGCAACGGCGCGAGGCAAACACCTATCTGACCTATCCCGAGTGGCACATCGTCTATGCCTATGACGGGCTTGCCGAAGCGCTGAAGAACGGCGACGAGCACGGTTTTGACTATTGGGAGAGCATTCGCGATTTCTGGAAAGCGGACTGTGCCCTGATGCGTGTCGCCGATGCCCATGGCGGTGCTGACAGCGCGACACGTATGACCATTGCCACCATCGGCGTGAGCTTCACTCTGGAGATGGGGCTGAAGGCTGCCTATGAGGAAACGCTTGGCCGCTTCTTCGCCTTTCTTCGCGGGGCGGAAAAGACGCCGCAGGATGTGGTGGCGCGTGACATGGCTGCCGATTATGCAGCCTTCCTGCGCCAGGTGCCCTGGTACAAATATGATTTTGCCAAGGCCGTGGACGATCTGTGGTCCGCGCCAATGCCTTCGCTCCTGCGGGGTTGGGAACGCCGTCTTGCCCTTGGTGGCGAATGGAAGGCCAAGATCGCCTATGCAGGTGCAATCGCGAGTGCGGTGGAAGCCACGGGCGAGGCGAAACTCACTATCTTCAGCGTGGTATCGGGCCTGTCCAGGCAGACACTTGAAGGTATTTCCGATGTGACCGTGGTCGAGGAACTGCCGCAGGGATTCTTGATCGAGAGCCCGCGCTATGATCGTTTCACCCACATTCTTTCCGAGATCGCGAAGGCTGGCGGTAGCATTGAGGAAATCGCCGGCAATGACGATGTCATGGTCAGCTTTACGGTGGCTCCCGATGCTGCCGTGACGGGCTTGCCGAAGGGGCAAACGATTGCCCGCTTTGCACGTGCCGGGTTTGGCAATGGGCGGGTGCTGCTTTCGGTGAAAGTGAAGGATCTCGGTGATATGATGCGTGCGGTGCCGGTTGCGGACCCCGGTATCGAACATGTTTTCGATTACTGAGGTGGCTTCGGCCGCCAAGAGACAAGTCGGATGCCGGGATTTTCAGCCATTGCGAGGGGAGTTGGGATAACGGCGGGCCTGATGGCGGGCATCGTGGCGATGTTCGCCATTGTCTTTGCCGTGACAGGGCAAGCTCCGGCGGCGTTGGTTGTGGGACCGCCAGCCGGTTCGCCGGCGAATTTGCCCGCCGATGTCAGCATCCTGCGCTGGGAAGGGCACTATGCCGTGGTTGTCAGCGACAGGCCAGACTATGTGCGCAGGCTTTATGCGTCCGGCGCGCTTCTTGTTCTGCCCTTTCGTAAGAATGGCTGTCTGGCGCTTTCGCAGGAAATAACGCTTCCCGCCGGCTTCTGACCTTTTTCAACTTTCCTCAGGCGTGCCCGGCCTGAAGCGCGATGGGGGCAATCGGGCTTGCCGTTTCGGGTTCCGGCTGGTGGCCGCGAAGATAGAGCGCGCAGGTTGTGCGCAGCATGGAAGCGAAGTTCGGAATCGCACCATTGGCCTCGAGCGCTTCATCGTAGAGTGTCGAGATGAAACGTGGGGTCGACATGTTCTGCGAGGCGGCGATTTCATCCAGAAGCTCCCAGAACGCCGCCTCAAGCTGAATGCTGGTGGAGTGGCCGCCGATCCGCAGCGAGCGGTTGATCTGCTTGTAGCCTTGCGGATCCTGTTCAGCGAAAACCTTGCACATCTGGTCGAACTCCTCCTCTGACGCGCGCAGCGCCACGCGATTCCACGGCCCTGCACACTGATACGGCCTTATCACTTTCGATGCGTGGTAGCCCGTTGCCACCACAAGCCTGCATCAACAGCCATAATCACCGACATCATCGCGAACCGCAAGCCGGCGAGCCATATCGGCGCGCCGGACAGAGAAGATACGGAGGCGTTTTGGCCAAGTGCATTCACACCATGATCCGCGTTCTGGACGAGGCGAGGTCGGTTTCCTTTTATCGGACGGCATTCGGCCTGGAGATTGCGGACCGCTTCGATTTCGACGGGTTTACGCTGGTCTATCTGCGCAATGACGAAGCCGATTTCGAGGTTGAACTGACCATCAACAAGGGGCGTAGCGAAGCCTATGAGCTTGGCGACGGCTATGGGCATCTGGCTGTTGCCGTGGACAATCTCGATGCCGAGCATGCCCGTTTCAAGGAAGCCGGCCTTGAGCCGCGCGACATTGTCGCCTTTGAGCGTGAGGGTGCGCTTCTTGCCCGCTTCTTCTTCGTCGCCGACCCGGATGGCTACAAGATCGAGGTGTTGCAGAAGCACGGCCGCTATCGCTAGCGCATTGGCCCGAGAATCGAGAGCGATTTTCGGTAAGCGCGATGCGCGGCGCTGCCGCGAGAATATCTGTTGGCGCCTTTCCCTAGGAGGAGGGTGGCGCCAACAGCCAGCAACGGGCGCTGCCAGGCGCTTCAGCAAGCAAGGGAGGAAGACATGACCACAGTCTATGAAGCAAAGCCGCGCGGCCTTTCGCGCCGTGACGTGCTCCGGCGCGGCGGCAAGGCCGGTCTCGGCGCGATGCTGGTGATCAGCGGCAGCGCCGTTATCAGCCCGCAATTCGCCTGGGGGCTGGAGACGAGCGGGCTTGCGCCTGAAACAGTCGCCACGCTTATCCAGATGGCGCGGGACATTTATCCCCACGATCACATCGAGGACCGCTTCTACGCCATTGCCGTCAAGTCCTATGACGAGCAGGCCGGCAAGGATGCCACGTTCAGGGAGATGGTCGAGGGAGGTGTCGCCGATCTCGACAAGCGGGCCGGCACAGGCGGTTATCGCGGGCTCGGTTGGGAAGACGACCGCGTCGATATCCTGCGCCAGATCGAAACGTCGCCTTTCTTCCAGACCGTGCGGGGCGGGCTCGTGACCGGTCTCTACAATCAGAAGGAGGTATGGCCGCTGTTCGGCTACGAGGGCGAATCCTATTCGAAGGGTGGTTACATCAACCGCGGCTTCGATGACATCGAGTGGCTGTAGTCAGCCTGATTTCTGGAACATCGACGTAACGGGAGGAAATTATGGCTGCACCTTATGACCTTAACGACGACGGCGTCGTCGTCATCATCGGATCGGGCGCCGGCGGCGGCACTCTGGGCAACGAGCTGGCACAGAAGGGCATCGACGTGGTGATCCTGGAGGCCGGCAAACGCATCGAATACGAGGATTTCATCAATGACGAATGGGAGAGTTTCGGCCAACTCTCCTGGGGTGACAAGCGCACGACCTCGGGCGATTGGCGTGTTGCACGGGACTTTCCGAACCTTCCGGCCTGGATCGTGAAGGCTGTGGGTGGAACCACGACCCATTGGGCGGGCGCATCGCTGCGTTTTCAGGAACATGAGTTCCATACGCTCAGCCATTACGGCAAGGTGGACGGCGCGAACCTTCTCGACTGGCCGATCACGCTCTCCGAACTCGAGCCCTATTACGCCAAGGCCGAAGACAAGATGGGGGTGACCCGCACCAACGGGATCGCAGGGCTTCCGGGCAACAACAATTTCAAGGTGTTGAAGGCCGGTGCGGACAAGCTCGGCTACAAGGAATGCCACACCGGCAACATGGCGATCAATTCCGACTTCCGTGATGATCGCATGGCCTGCCAGCAGACGGGGTTCTGTTTCCAGGGCTGCAAATGGGGCGCCAAATGGTCGACGCTCTACACGGAAATTCCGAAGGGCGAGGCGACCGGCAAGCTGGAGGTGCGGCCGCAGTCCATGGCGCTGAAAATCGAGCATGACGACAGCGGCAAGGTGACCGGCGTGCTTTATGCCGATAAGGACGGCAATCAGCATTTCCAGAAGGCGCGGCTTGTCTGCGTGGCCTGCAATTCCATCGAAAGCCCGCGCCTGTTGCTGAACTCGGCATCCTCAATGTTCCCGGACGGAATGGCCAACTCATCCGGTCAGGTGGGGCGCAATTATTTGCGTCATACGACCGGGTCGGTTTATGCCGTGTTCGACAAGCCGGTTCACATGTATCGCGGTACGACCATGGCAGGCATCATCCGGGATGAGGCAAGGCATGACCCGTCGCGCGGGTTCGTCGGTGGCTATGAGCTTGAAACCCTGTCGCTCGGCATTCCGTTCATGGCCGCATTCCTCGATCCGGGCGGTTGGGGCCGCTCCTTCACCTCGGCTCTCGATAACTACGCCAACATGGCCGGTTTGTGGATCGTTGGTGAGGACATGCCCCAGGAGAAGAACCGCATCACGCTGCATGCGGACATGAAGGATGAACACGGGATGCCGATCCCGGACGTCTATTTCGATGACCATCCGAACGATGTCGCAATGCGCAACCATGCCTATGCGCAAAGCCGCGCTCTCTATGAAGCCGTGGGGGCGATCCGCACGTTTCCGACGCCGCCTTATCCCTCGACCCACAATCTGGGCACCAACCGGATGAGCGAAAAGGCCTCCGATGGCGTCGTGAACAAACATGGGCAGACGCATGACATCGCGAATCTGTTCGTGTCTGACGGCAGCCAGTTCACGACGGGCGGGGCGGAAAATCCGACACTGACCATTGTTTCGCTGGCGATCCGTCAGGCCGATTACATCGCACAGGAGATGGCGGCCGGCACGATCTGATCGGGTTGCGCCAAAAGATGCCAGGAAGAGGGGCTTCGGCCCCTCTTTTTTTACGCAGGTTGACCGCGTATTTCTTAACGCAGGTTGACCGCATAGTGGATGTCGTCGGTCAGACAGCGCGATATGCGCAGTTCCACCGCGCGCCCTTCCAGGTCGCGGGCGATGCGGTGGATGCGAAGGAGAGGCGTTCCCGGTTCGCAAGCCAGCAGGCGGGCATCGGCGGGTTCTGCAAGCACCGCCTTCAGGCGCTCCTCGGCCTGGGCGATGGTGATGCCCCAGCGCATCGAAAAGAGCTGGTAGATGTTGTTGGGGATCTGGCCGAGATCGGGAAAATCCGGAAACCGGTCCGAGGGCAGGCAGATCGTCTCAACCAGGATGCAGCGCTCTGCCAGATGGCGCAGGCGCTGGATGCGCCACAACGGGGCGCCCGGCTCGATCTCGAGTGCGGTCGCCTCGCTTTCGCTCGCCCCGCTTTCCTCGCACTCGATCACCGAGGACTGTGGAAAAGCCGAAGGACCATCGTCGGGCACAAGGCGAAAGAACTGGAAAAGAATGCGCGAATCTTCGGGTTCCGCGACGAAGGTTCCCTTGCCCTGCTTGCGCACCAAAAGGTTGTCCGCCGTCATCGTGTCGAGAGCCTTGCGAACAGTGCCCTGACTGACCTGAAGCTGGCGCGCGAGCTCCATTTCGCTTGGAATCACCATGCCCGGCGCCCAGCTCCCATCAACCAGATGGCGAACCAGCTGGTCGCGGATGTGCATATAGAGGGGCTTGTATTCCATGGGTCTGCTCTCTTCCAACGCGGCTTCTCCCAACCCTTTTAGCACCAGCGCTGCAGAATCCTTAGCGCAGGCCTGTTGACATTTCCACTCTCTTCTATCTTATATCTTATATAAGACTTGGGTGAAGGAAGCCCGGTCTCTTTGGCCACCGTTCGAGAGGAGAGCATTCGTGACCATTCCCCACCTGCTTGTTCATGAAAAAAAGGACAATGTCGGTGTCGTCGTTGTCGAGAACCTGAAGGCAGGCACCAACATGCTTTGCGTCGTGACGCACGACAATTCGAGCTTCGAGATGCCGGTTCATGACGACGTACCCATCGGCCACAAGGTCGCGCTGAGCGACGTGAAGGCCGGCGACACCGCCATCAAATACGGCGAGGACATCGGCAAGTTCGTCGCTGACGTGAAGAAGGGCGGCCACGTGCATGTCCACAATCTCAAGACGAAGCGCTGGTAGGCCGGGGAGACTGTAGAAATGGCGTCGAAATACGGAAATCTTACCTTCAAGGGCTATCGCCGCGACAATGGCCGGGTGGGCGTGCGCAATCACGTCGTCATCCTGCCGGTCGACGATATCTCGAACGCGGCTTGCGAGGCTGTGGCCAACAACATCAAGGGCACCATCGCGCTGCCGCACGCCTATGGCCGTCTGCAGTTCGGCGAGGATCTGGAATTGCATTTCCGCACGATCATCGGCACTGGTGCGAACCCGAATGTCGCAGCCGTGATCGTGATCGGCATCGAACCGGGCTGGACCAAGCGCATCGCCGACGGCATTGCCGAGACCGGTAAGCCCGTCGCCGCCTTCTCGATCGAGCAGAACGGCGATCTGAAGACCATTATGGACGCGTCGCGCAAGGCCAAGGAATTCGTGCACTACGCTTCCGAGTTGCAGCGCGAGGAATGCCCGATCTCGGAATTGTGGGTCTCCACCAAATGCGGTGAGAGCGACACAACCACCGGTCTCGGCTCCTGCCCGACCGTCGGCAACATGTATGACAAGCTGCTGCCGGAAGGCATCTATGGCTGCTTTGGCGAGACGTCGGAAATCACTGGCGCCGAGCATATCTGCAAGGACCGCGCCATCAATCCGGAAGTCGGCGAGCGCTGGTACAAGATGTGGAAGGCCTATCAGGACGACGTCATCTTTGCCCACCAGACCGACGACCTTTCCGAAAGCCAGCCGACCAAGGGCAATATCGAGGGTGGCCTGACCACCATCGAGGAAAAGGCTCTGGGCAATCTGGAAAAGATCGGCCGCACCTCGCGTTATATCGACATTCTGGAGCCGGCCGAAGCTCCGAAGTCGGGCAGGGGCCTCTACTTCATGGACAGTTCTTCGGCTGCCGCGGAATGCGTGACGCTGATGGCTGCCGGTGGCTATGTGGTGCACACCTTCCCGACGGGCCAGGGCAACGTGATCGGCAATCCGATCGTTCCGGTCATCAAGATCACGGCGAACCCGCGCACCGTGCGCACCATGGGCGAGCATGTGGATGTTGACGTGTCGGGCATCCTGCGTCGCGACATGACCATCGACGAAGCCGGCGACGCGCTGATCGACATGATCGTGCGGACCTCGAACGGTCGCAGCACGGCTGCCGAAGCGCTCGGTCATCGCGAGTTCGTGATGACGAAGCTCTATCGCAGCGCCTGATTTACCCCACGCAGGGCCCCGCCACGTGCGGGGCTCTGTTTGTCTTGCGGACCCAGGGAGGAACGGGTTCTCCAGACGGAACGGAGTGAGACATCATCAAGTCATTCAATGGGAGGAATGCAATGCTGAAGAAACTCAAACTTCTTGCGGCCACCGCCGTTCTCACTGTTGCGGCGGGGACCGCAATGGCGTTTCTTGCGGCGGGGACCGCAATGGCGTTCCCGGACAAACCGGTCAATTACATCATCCCCTTCAACGCAGGTGGCGAAAGCGATGTTTCCGCGCGTCTCCAGCAGCCTTATTTCAAGAAGCTCACCGGGCAGGACCTGATCATCCAGTACCAGGCCGGCGCCGGCGGGGCCCAGGCATGGTCCGTGCTCAACGATCAGGTCGGCGACGGCTACACGATCATGGGCACCAACCTGCCGCATATCATCCTTCAGCCACTGTTGCAGGATCCGGGCTACAAGACCGACGACATCACCAACATCTATATGTTCCACTTCACGCCGGACGCGCTTCTGGTGCGCGCCGACAGCAAGTTCGAGACCGTCCAGCAGGTGATCGATGCGGCCAAGGCCGCACCGGGTTCACTGACCGTCGGGGGCGTCGCCACCAACACCGCCAACCACATCGCCAACCAGCTCTTCACCAATCTGACCGGTGCGCAGCTCACCTACATCCCCTACACGGGAACGGGTGCCACGACACCGGCACTGCTCGGCGGTGAGGTGGATCTGTTGTGGGGCTACACCACAGTTGCAGCGGGACAGGGCGACAAGGTGCGCATGCTGGCCGTGGCGCAGGATGAGCGTCATCCGCTTTTCCCCGATGTGCCCACCTTCAAGGAACTCGGCATCGACATGACCGGCGGGGCCTATCGCGGCATCGCCGTTCCGAGCTCGACGCCGGAGGATGTGCGCAAGGAGCTGTCCGACATCATTGGAAAGATCAATGCCGATCCCGAGTTCATCAAGGAGATGGAACAGGCGGGCTTTGCCATGCTCAACGTGCCCTATGACAAGGTCGGCGCGTTCATGGAAGAGCGCAAGAAACTCTATGAGGACATCGCGCGTCAGCTCGGATCGCTGAAGTAGCATCGCTGCCGGCGATCCTGTGGGATCGCCGGCTCCCTCTGTTTCGGCGTTTTCAGGGAGCTTGCCTTGGCTTTCGACTTCGGCTTCGTTCTTTCCCAGGCGTTCAGCCCTTTCAATCTTCTTCTGGCGCTTGTCGGTGTGGTGCTCGGCACGGTCATCGGCGCCTTGCCCGGCCTTTCGGCGACGATGGCGATCGCGGTCCTCGTGCCGTTCACCTTCGCGATGGATCCGGCATCCGGCCTGATCATGCTTGGGGCGATCTATACGGGCGCGATCTATGGTGGCGCCTATGCGGCGATCCTCGTCAATACGCCGGGAACACCATCGGCCATTGCAACCACGTTCGACGGCTATCCCATGGCCAAGCGCGGCGATGGCGACCTCGCCATGACGCTGGCAACGCTGGCGAGCGTGGTGGGCGGTGTCGTCGGCGCGATCTTCTTGATGACGCTCTCGCCGCTTCTGGCGAACATCGCGCTCGCCTTCCAGTCGAGCGAATATTTCTGGCTTGCCATTCTCGGCCTCACGCTGATCGCCAGCCTTTCCACGGGCAATGTGCTGAAAGGATTGATCGGCGGGGCCTTCGGCCTCGTCCTGTCGATGATCGGTGTTGCCGTCATCGGCGGTGACATACGTTTCACCTTCGGCTCCTCGGCGCTTCTGGGCGGCATCGATATCGTTTCTGCGTTGATCGGCCTCTACTGCATTCCGGTGCTGATCGATCTTGTCGCGCGTCCCGACCGGCATCTGGAGCCGGCGCCGCTTGGCCGCGGCTTTCGGCTTTTCGAGGCGCTTGGCCTGTGTGCCCAGAATGCCTTCAATCTGTTGCGCTCGTCGGTGATCGGCACGCTGATCGGCATCCTGCCGGGAGCGGGCGGGTCCATCGCCTCACTGGTTTCCTATTCGGAAGCCAGGCGCTCCAGCCGACATCCGGAGCGTTTCGGGAAAGGCGAACCCGCTGGCATCATGGCGACGGAGAGCGCCAACAACGCTACGGTGGGCGGCGGCTTCATTCCCACACTGGTGCTCGGCATTCCCGGCACGCCGCCTGATGCCGTGATCCTCGGCGCCCTTCTGGTGCAGGGCATCCGCACCGGGCCTGAGCTCTTCACGCAGCAGAGCGGCATCGTCTACATCTTCATGTTCGGGCTTCTTATCGCGACCGTCATGATGTTGCCGCTTGGCCTGCTGATCGGCCGCTATGCCTATCGCTTCATCGTCAACACGCCGAAAGCGCTCCTCGTCCCGCTGATCGCTTTCATGACCGTAGTCGGAAGCTTCGCCATTCATTCGAACCCGCATGATGTGGTTGTGATGGTGTCGATGGGCGTTCTGGGCTGGCTTCTGGGGCTCGCAGGTTATGGCCCGTCTCCGATCGTTCTGGGGCTTGTCCTCGGCCAGATCGCCGAGCAGGGTTTCATGCGCGCCTATATGATCGGTGGGGCCCGGGACAATTTCTGGGGTCAGCTCCTGTTTGATCGGCCTATCAGCTGGGGCATTGTCGCGCTGATCGTCGTTACGCTCGGCCTGCCGCTGCTGCGCCAGTTTCGCAAATCCGGAAACGGGGTGAAGCCATGAACGGTCAGAAAGACATTGCAGGCGCCGTCGGCTCCGCCTTCTTTGCTGCAATCGGGGCGGCGGTTTTCATCGCGAGCCTCAATATGTCGCCGCTTGCGGCAATGTTTCCACGCACCATCGGGGCTGCCATGGCGGTTCTGGCGCTGCTTCACATCGTGATGGCGCTCACCGGGCGCAGCGGCGAGGCGGTCGAAAAGGGATCGAGCGTGAGCGAGCAGGCCGAAGGGCTCGGGCGCCGCATGACGCTGCTCTTCACGATGATCGCCTGGGCACTGCTCTTCCCGGTGATCGGCATGTTCGTGACCAGTCTGGCCGCCTGCGCCATCCTGATGTTCACCGGCCTGTTCGGGCGGACATCGCCCTATCGCCTGGCGCTCTATCTCGCCGCGGTTCTGGCGATGGTGGTCTGCTTCTATTTCCTGATGGGCAATGTGCTCAATATTCCCATGCCCAGAGGCCTTCTTTTCTGACGTTCAACACCAACGGATCAAAATGCACGACATCATCATATCCGAGTTCATGGATCAGGCGGCGGTCGACCTCCTCGCCCGTGACTTCAAGACCCACTACGATCCCGATCTGGTGGACAAGCCAGAGGAACTGGCGAAGCTGGCTGCATCAGCCCGCTCGCTGATCGTTCGCAACCGCACGCAGGTGCGCGGTGCACTGCTTGAAGGTGCGGGAAGCCTTGAGTGTGTGGGGCGTCTGGGCGTCGGCCTCGACAATATCGACGTCGATGCATGCAAGGCGAGGGGCGTTGCAGTTTTCCCGGCGACGGGTGCCAATGACCTTTCGGTCGCCGAATATGTCATTGCGACCGCGATGATGCTCTTGCGCCGGGCCTATCTTTCCACCGACCGCGTGATCGCGGGCGAATGGCCGCGCAACGCGTTGATCGGCGGCGAGCTTTCGGGGCGGGTTATGGGGCTGGTGGGCTTCGGCGCCATTGCACGCGAGGTCGCGCGCCGTGCGGGCGCGCTCGGCATGCCGGTGATCGCTTTCGATCCATTTCTGCCCGCCGATCATGCCGCCTGGAAAGGCGTGGGCAATCGTTCGCTGGATGCACTTCTGACGGAGGCCGATGTGGTCAGTCTGCACACACCGCTGACGACGGAGACCCGGCACATGATCGATGGCAAGGTGCTGGAACTGATGAAGGACAGCGCCGTGCTCATCAATGCGGCGCGTGGGGGCGTGGTGGACGAGGACGCGCTTTGCGCCGCCTTGAAGGCAGGCAAGCTCGCAGGAGCAGCACTCGACGTGTTCGAGAAGGAGCCGCTCGATGCGGAGAGCGGCAGGCGCTTCGCCGGCATCGGCAATCTCGTTTTGACGCCGCATATCGCTGGTGTCACGGAAGAATCGAATGTCCGCGTCAGCCGGGTCACGGCCGAGGCGGTGCTCAAGCATTTAAGGGGAAATTCATGAGCAGGCATCTTTCGGTCGACGAGGCCGTCGCGCTGGCGTCCGATACGCTGGTTCGCTGCAAGACGAGTGCCGGCAATGCGGTGTCGGTGGCTCGGGCGCTCATCGGCGCAGAGCTTGCGGGGCAGGCGGGACATGGGTTGCGCCGCATGCCGTCCTATTGTGCGCAATCGCTTTCGGGCAAGGTCGATGGCAAGGCCAAGCCGACTGCCGTCAATCACCGCCCCGGCGCACTGTCGGTGGATGGGGCCTATGGTTTTGCCTATCCGGCCATCGATCTGGCGCTCGACTGGCTGCCGGATGCCGCGCGCTCGCAGGGTATTGCCATGGCGGGCATCCACCGTTCGCACCATTGCGGTGTGGCCGGCCTCATCGTGGAGCGGCTGGCGGAAAAGGGACTCGTGGCGCTCCTTGTCGCCAACGCGCCGGCGGCCATGGCGCCATGGGGCGGCAAGCGGCCTCTGTTCGGCACCGACCCGATAGCCTTTGCCGCGCCGCTCGGCGACGCCGATCCGGTGGTGATCGATATCTCGCTCTCGAAGGTTGCCCGCGGCAAGATCATGGCCGCGCATCAGCAGGGCAAGTCCATTCCCGAGGGGTGGGCGCTCGATCCGGATGGCAATCCGACGACCGATCCCGCTCAGGGCATGGCCGGCACGATGGTGCCCATGGGAGACGCCAAGGGAACTGCGTTGGCGATCATGGTGGAGATGCTGTGCGCCGGCCTGACGGGCGCGAACTACGCCTATGATGCCTCCTCGTTCTTCGACGGCGAGGGCACGCCGCCGGGAACGGGCCAGCTCATCATCGCCATGGATCCGGAAGCCTTCGGCCCGGGGGCGATTGAGCGTTTTGCCGTTCTGGCAAGCGCCATCGAAGGTATGGAAGGTACGCGCCTTCCCGGCCGCCGCCGGCAGAAGCTGAAGGCTGACATGATCGCCAACGGTATTCCCGTGGACGATGCGCTTCTGGCTCAAATCGAGGCGCTTGGCCGATAGGCCGGGAAGAATTGCGGAACAAGATCATGCGCATTCCCGCTCTGCCTGCCGCGCAGGACCAGATCAGCTTCATCAGGAGCATTGCGCCCGGCGTGATGTTCGCCGTGGTGCTGGCTCTTGCGGCCAACTTCCTTGCTGAACATTACACCGCTCCGGTCATGCTCTTCGCGCTGCTGCTCGGCATGGCCTTCAATTTCATGTCGAGCGAGCCGCGCAGTGCGGCCGGCATCGCCTTTGCGTCCAAATCCCTGTTGCGTTTCGGCGTCGGGCTTCTGGGTGCGCGCATCACCTTCGAGCAGATCGGCTCCCTGGGGCTTCGTCCCATCATCCTCGTGCTGATCTGTGTGGCGGCGACAATCGGCTTCGGCTTCCTGATGGCGCGGCTGTTTCGTCGGCACTGGACTTTCGGTTTGCTGACGGGCGGGGCGGTGGCGATCTGCGGGGCATCGGCCGCGCTTGCCATCTCGGCGGTGCTGCCCAATCGGCCGGACCGTGAACAGAACACGCTTTTTACCGTGATAGCGGTGACGGGGCTCTCCACGCTCGCCATGATCGTCTATCCGATCCTGTTTTCGGCGCTTGGCTTCGGCGAGCACGAGATCGGCATCATGATCGGCGCAACCATTCACGATGTGGCGCAGGTGGTGGGGGCAGGCTATGCGGTCTCGGAGGAAGCGGGCGACATCGCCACTTTCGTCAAGCTCCTGCGGGTTGCTCTCCTGCCCGTCGTGGTGATCGGCATCATGCTCGTCTCCATGCGCGGCGAGGCGCAGGGCAAGGTTTCGCTGCCGTCCTTCGTACTGCTTTTCGCTGGGCTGGTGGTGGCCAACAGCATCGGCCTCATTCCGCCGGTGGTGGCGAGTTTCCTGTCCGAACTCTCGCGCTGGCTCCTGATCACGGCAATCGCAGCACTGGGGGCGCGTACAGCGCTCAAGGATATGTTTGCGCTTGGCGCGGGGCATATCAGCGTTGTGGTCTCGATCACCGTTTTCCTGATGTTGTTGGCGATCGTGCTCGTCAATTACATCTAGATCAGTTCATCTCCCAGCTTTTCCGCATTTGTGCGGAGGCCATGCAATTCCACCTGAATGCAAAACGCTTCAGCTGGACACAAAAAAAGGCCGGCCATCGTGTTTCGATAGCCGGCCTTTTTGTTCTGGAGGCGGTCAGTAATTTGCCGCAAACGCTCCTTCGCGCTCGCAATGACTTGTTTCGAAAGCGCCTTTCCACGGCTTTGCCTTCTGGCGCGTCAGGTCGGACAGCGCACGCAGGCGGGCGCGTCCGTCGTCATCGAGTTCGGCCAGAACCGCCGCCTCGTCGGGGAAATGCGACTGTATGGCGTCGAGCCAGATCGTGCGGCCGGCAAGGAAGCCCTGTGCCCCGGCAGCGTAGGAATAGGACAAGACCCGCTCGAACTGGGCAGGTGTTGCGCCGCCGGAGAGAAGAACCCAGGGAACGCCGGCATCGGCGCAGATCTGGCCGATGGCTTCGAACTCCTTCGCGGCCTTGCGGTGGGCTTCGCTGCCGTCCATTTCGGGAAGCGATGCTGCGGGAAGCGGCGTCTCGAGCTTGAAGAGGTCGACGCCGTATTCGGGCTTGGCGAATTCGCGTACGCTTTCGATGACCAGTTCGGCCTTCTTGTCGGGCGATTCCACATAGTCGGTCGTGTGCTTCGCGCTGTCTGGGAATGGATAGACCAGCAGTTCCAGAACATAGGGAATATCATAGCGCTGGCATTCGGCGCCGACGGCGCGGACATAGGCCTGCTGGTGGGCAAGCACCTCCTTGCTTGCGTCGGGACGATACCAGGCGAGCACCTTGACGGCGTCGCCACCCAGACGGCGGATCTTCTCGACGCTCCAATTGTCGATGGAACGTGACTTGCGGCCCTCCGGCGTGTCCTCGAAGCGATGCTCCTCCAGCGTCACGATCAGGCCGGTCTTGGCCGGAAGTATGTCGATTGCCGCAGGAATGGCGAAGTTTGGATCGAACAGCATGGAGCTTGCATCGCCGGCGAGCGACTTTACCAGCAGCCGCTTGGCGGCCAGCATGTCGGAAAAGGTGACGGCCTCGGGGACGATGGATTTTGCCTTCGCGATGGCGCCGATCAGCGGCGGGCGCTGGTCGAGCGCCACCATGGTGAAATATCCGTCTTCACTGGCCAGCCGGGTGAGGCCACGGATCTTGCCGATCGTGCTCATTGCTTGTGTCTCCATAACTGCAAGGTTTGCTCAAGGGTGGGAATGCCGCTGCGCCCGTCGGGCTTGGTGCATTTGAGGGCGGCGGCAGCGGATGCGAAGCCCATTGCGTCGCCTACGGGCGCGCCGGCGGCGATGGCGAAGGCGTAGGCGCCGTGAAAGACATCGCCCGCGCCGGTCGTATCGACCGCGTTGACATGAAAGGCCGGGCGGTGGTCCTCCTTACCGTCTTCGAGCCAGCGGACCCCTTCGCCGCCAAGCGTCACGGCCGCAATCCTGCAGCCATGGGTGGCAACGCGTTCCAGGGCGCTGACGGAACCGGCAAAGGCAGTGAGAGCAGGGGCGGAAAAGACCGCGTGATCGGTCAGTGGAAGAAGACGCTCGAACACTTCTGCCTCGGCCATGTCGGCATCAAGGATGGTGGGAATTCCTTCCGCGCGAGCAGCCTTGAAGGCGGCTTCTGCGCCTTCAGGCCAACGTGGATCGGCAAGCACGGCCCCTGTTCCACGCAATTGTTTCAAAGGCAGCCAGGCCGGATCGACCGGCAGATCACCGCCGCGGAAATTTACGATCTGCCGTTCGCCGTGTTCATCGACGATCACGCCGGAAACCGAGGATCTACCGCCCTCGAACAGGCGAAAATTCTCGACGTTCACATTTTCATCAGCCAGCGCATCGCGCATCTGGAGGCCTTCTATGTCGTCGCCGGCACGCCCCCAGAAGGAAGCGTCGCCCCCCAGTCTTGCAACGGCAACCGAGGCGGTGGCAGCCATGCCGCCGCCCTTCTTGGCGAAATCGCCAGCCTTCAGCTTGCGGCTGCCTTCGCCGGCAAGCTCCGCGACCTTCCAAATGTAATCGAAAGCGGAAAGGCCAAGACATGTGACCCGGGCGCGGTTTCCGGTCCAGCGAGTGTCGATCATCGCTTCGTCACGGCTCAATGGATCGCCTCGCCGGTTTCGGCATCGAACAGATGCGCTTTCCCGGAGGCGGGTTTCAGGGCCATGCGGTCGCCGGGCTTCGGGCGAAGGTCGGGCGAAACGCGTGCGATCGCCTCGATGCCGGCCAGCTTGAAGTGAACCAGCGTATCGGAGCCGAGCGGTTCCACCAGATGAATGTCGACCTTGATTGCATCGGGGTCGCCGGCAGCAACGGTGAAGTGTTCCGGCCTGATGCCGAGTTCGAGTTTGCGTGTCTTGTCGGCGTCTTGCAGTTCGCGCGAGAAGATGCCTGCCGTGTTGAGGATGCGGTCGTCTTCCATGCGCAGGCCCGCACCGTCCACGGTGACGGGGATGAAGTTCATGGCTGGCGAGCCGATGAAACCGGCTACGAAGCGGTTGGCCGGTTGTTCGTAGACTTCCTCAGGAGTGCCCACCTGCTGGATCACGCCGGACTTCATGACGACGATCCGGTCGGCCATGGTCATGGCCTCGATCTGGTCGTGGGTGACGAAGACCATGGTGGTGCGCAGTTGCTGGGAAAGCGCCTTGATCTCGGCACGTACCTGCGCGCGCAGTTTTGCATCGAGATTGGACAGCGGCTCGTCGAACAGGAAGACCTTTGGATCGCGCACGATGGCGCGGCCCATCGCAACACGCTGGCGCTGGCCGCCCGAAAGTGCCTTCGGCCGACGGTCGAGATATTGCCTGATGTCGAGCAGTTCGGCGGCGCGGTTGACGCGCTGTTCGATCTCGTCCTTACCCATGCCGCGCATTTCCAGCGCGAAGGCCATGTTCTGGCGGACCGTCATATGCGGATAAAGCGCGTAATCCTGGAACACCATGGCAATGTCGCGCTTGGAGGCGGGCACGCCGTTGACGCGATCCTCACCGATGAACAGATCGCCCTCGGTGACGGTTTCAAGGCCGGCCAGAATGCGCAGCAGCGTGGACTTTCCGCAACCGGATGGACCGACGAGAACGACGAATTCATGATCGGGAATCTCGAGGTTCAGACCGGGAATGACGGCGAAGTCACCATAATGCTTCACCAGATTCCGCATGCTAATGGATGCCATCAGCGCTTCTCCTCAAAAGCGAGTACGGGTTTGATGAGACGGCCTTCTGCGAAGCGGGCGAACCGCTCCGGCAGGCTGTCGAGGGGGAAGGAATCGTCCACGAGCCGGGCATAGTCGTCGCGGTTTGCGCGCAGGAGCTCGACATTCGCTTCGAAGTCGCCCTTCGGGAAATAGAAGGTGCGCAGCATCATGAAATCCTTGCGGCGGAAGATCTTGTCTTCAGTGATGGTCCAGGGGGTAGCGTTTTCGCCGACCAGGACGATGACGCCCTTGGGCAGGACGAGCTCGATGGCAAGGTTGCGTGCGGGATGAGCTCCCGAACACTCCACGATCATGGCGAAGCGCGTGTCCTTCGCGCCGACGGGATGGGCGCGTGCGCCGAAGCTTTCGGCAATGGCGAGCCGTTCGCCATTGGGATCTGAGACATGGATATCGCGGTAGCCCAGCGATTTCAGCGCCAGGATCACGCCAAGGCCAACGGGGCCGGCTCCCGTGACGAGCACGGGCGGGTTTTTGTCCGCCGGCACCAGTCGGCCGGCCTCGCGCACCGCGTGGGCGGAGGTGCCGATCGTGTCGAGCAGAAGCGGCGCCAGGTCGTCCTCGATGTCGTCGGGAACCGGCAGCAGGCAGTTTTCCGGCACGGCGACATATTCGCAGTAGCCGCCGCCCCGATTCCAGCCGATCAGCGAGGATATTTCCAGGCACATCTGCGTGTCGCCGGCCCGGCAAGTAGCGCAATGACCGCAATGAAGGGGGATGTAGACCGCGCAGCGCTTTCCATCGAAGGCGTGGCCGGGCTGTTCGACGCGGCCGAATATCTCGTGGCCGGCGGTGAACTCCGCGCCATTGTGCCAAAGCTTGAAGTCCGAGCCGCACAGGGCGGTGCGTAGGACCTTGACCAGCACTTCGCCGGTGGCGGGCTGCGGGGCAGGAACTTCCTCGATGGTGATGCGGTCATTGCCGTGAAAGACGGCGCCCTGCATGGAAGAATGGTTCATCGACGTGACGTTCATTGGAGTTGCGCTCATGGGGATCAACCTTTCACAGCGCCGAGTGTCAGACCGGAAATCAGCCAGCGCTGGACGATTGTTGCGAGAATAAGCGGAGGCAGGGCAATGAGGGTCGCAGCCGCCATCAGGCCGCCCCAGTTGGTCGAACCCTCGCCGATGAAATTGAAGGAGGCGGCAATCAGCGTCTTCGTGTCAGAGTTCGACAGGACGAGTGCGAACAGGAAGTAGTTCCATGAGAACACGAAAGCGAGGATGGCCGACACGGCCAGGCCGGAGCTGACGAGGGGCAGGGCGATGCGCCGGAAGATGCGGAACGGCGAACAGCCATCCACCTGCGCTGCCTCGAACACGCTGCGCGGAATATTGTCGAAGAATGGCAGCAACACCCAGATGACGATGGGCATGGTGATGACGGCGTGGGTGAGGATCAGCGACCAGTAGCTGCCGATCATGCCTGCATGACGAAACATCACATACCAGGGAAGCAGGAACAGCGTACCCGGTGCCATGCGCGCGACCAGCGTGACGATGGCGGGCCAGGTGATGCGGGTCCATGAGGCAACAAATGCTGCCGGTGCGCCCAGAAGCATGCCAAGCGCGGTGGAGGAGGCCGTTACCACGATACTGTTGAAACCGTAATGCAGGAAGGGCGTGGTCTCCGACAGCGTGGCGTAATTCGCCAAGGTGGGTGTGAAGAACAGTTTGGGCGGATACGCGGTCACCTCGTGAGAGAACTTGAAGGAGGACAGGATCATCCACACCGTGGGGGTGATGACGATCACGCCGGCGAGAATGAGCAGGACCGTGTTCAGGCGTCCCATCCAGCGGTCGGTTTCGGAGACTTCGGTCATGGTTTTCCTCCTCACCAGGCGACTGTGTTGCGCAAGCGGTTGAGCACGAGCACCGTGCCCAGGACGATGACCGACAGCGTAACCATCAGGGCGCTCGCATAGCCAAGCTGGAAGAATTCGAAGCCGGTGCGGAAGCCGTAGATGTTGAGCGTGGTCGAAGCGTTGGCGGGGCCGCCCTGGGTGGTGATGTAGATAAGATCGAAGAAGCGCAGGAGATCGACGCTGCGCAGAACCGTTGCCGTCACCAGTGTCGGCAGGAGAAGCGGCAGGGTGATGCGGTAGAAGATCCTGAAGCGCGAGGCCCCGTCGATCTCGGCAGCCTCGTAGACGCTGGGCGGCAGGGATTGCAGGCCGCCGAGCACGATCAGCGCGACATAGGGCGTCCACTGCCAGGTGTCGATGAGAGCCAGCGTCGGCACTACGAAACCGGGCGAGGCAAGCCAAGCCGAAGGCGGCAGGCCGAGCGAGGTCAGAATGTAGTTCGCCGCGCCGAGCGACGGGTCGAGAATAACAAGCCACATCATGCCGGCCACCACAGGCGGCATCATGAAGGGTGAGATGAACAGCGACCGGATGATGCCCGGCAATTTCTTGGCACGGAACAGGAGAAGAGCCAGCGCAGTGCCGAGGACAAGCTGGAGAAACAGCGACAGTAAGTAGAGGTATGCCGTTACATAGATGCCGTTCCAGAACTGGTCGTCACCGACCATGCGGACATAGTTCCCGACACCTTCAAAACGCGTCATGCCCGTCGGCGAGATGGACTGAAAGCTCAGCCAGATCGTGTAGCAGAAGGGGAAGGCGATCATCGCGACGGTGAACAGCACCGCGGGCATGGACAATGCAGCGAGCTGGGCCGCGAGCGGGCCTTTCTGGGTCGTCGTGGACGCACTCATGGTCGTTCTCCGCTGTCAGCTTGCAAGAAATCCGCCATCGACAGCATACACGCTGCCGGTCACATAAGCGGATGCGGGCATCAGGAGGTAGGCAACTGTGCCTGCAACCTCGTCGGGCTGGCCCCAGCGCTTCATGGCCGTTCGCGCCGCGATGCGCTCGTAATGGGCCGTGTCCTTGCGCCCATCGGCGTTGATCGCGGTTTCGATGAAGCCGGGCGCAACAGCGTTGACGCGGATGCCATCGGGTGCCCAGGCGTGCGAGAGCGCCTTTGTCAGCATCACCACGCCGGCCTTGCTGGCGCAGTAGGCGGGGATGCGCGGCAGGGCGGAGAAGGCGTTCATGGAGGCAATGTTGACGATGGCGCCACCGGCATTCGTCAGCGCGCTCTTGAAGGCAGTGCAGGCGCTGAAGGTTCCGGTGAGGTTTACGTCGATCACCTGGCGAAAAACGTCCAGTTCATATTCCGCGTCGCGCCGAAGAATGCCGGCGCAATTGATCAGCGCATCGACGCGTTCGAAGGACTGCGCGAAAGCGCGCATGGCTGCGTCGTCGGTAACGTTCAGGACGCGCAGCGAAAGCTTGTCATGGTGCGGCAAACCGCATGTCGCCAACTCCGCTTCGCTTATGCCGGTTGCAACCACCGTCGCGCCGAGATCGAGAAGCAGGCGCGAGACCGAGGCGCCGATGCCGCCGGCGCCGCCGATGACGACGGCGGTGAATTCCGGAGCAAGGGCAAAAGGGGAGGATGTGGGTGACACTTGCATGTTCCCTTCAGGCCGCGCGGGCGGTTTTCGTTCTGACGTGTCGATTTTGGGGCGGCGCGAGCGCCGCCCCGGATATGAGCGCGCTATTCGCGCTCGATCAGCGCATTCAGTTGCTTGTCGGCCTCGGCACAGGCTTCTTCCACCGTGCTGGTGCCGAGAAGCACCGCGTCGACGGCCTGGCCGATATGTTCGCGCGATTCCGGGTTCTGGATGATCGGGTAACCGACTTCCGAGGTGCCCTGGTCGGCCAGATGACCGAGTGCCGTCTGCCATTCCTGGCGTACCGGCTGTTCGCTGAGCCAAGCCTTGTATCCGGCATTTTCGGCAACGGCGTTGCGCGGCGGGGCAATGCCTTCAAGTGCGAGCTTCGCCTGCATTTCGGGGCTGCTTGCCCATTGCACGAAATACCAAGCGGCATCCGGATTGGAACTGAAGTTCGAGACGGCGAGCGCCCAGCCGATCGTGGTGGGATGCGAGCCGCCATCGCCGGCTGGAAGCGGCATGAGCGCTGTGTCCTCGAGCCGGGCACCGCCTTCCATGACAGCGGGAAACTCGTTGGAGGACTGGAACGACATGGCTGCGCGACCCTCACGATAGAGCGAGGTGAGCTGGTAGAAGGAGTAGTTGACGGCTCCGGGCGGTCCGTAATCCTTCAGAAGGTTCGCATAGAGGCCGATTGCCTTCTTGCCTTCGTCCGAGCACAGATTCGACTTGCCGTCCTTCATGTAGCTTCCGCCCACATTGTGCAGGAAGTTGCTGAACGTATAGGGCAGGGCGGGCTTCAGGCCGCGGCTTGCGAAGGCGGTGACGTCGGGCGCGCATTCCTTGAGCTTGGCGGAGATTTCGGGCAGGTCCTCAAGCTTGGAAGGTGCGCCAAGGCCGCATTTTTCGAAGATGTCCTTGCGGTAATAGAGGATCGGTCCTTCGATATTAAGCGGCACGCCGGTGAGGACATCGTCGAACACGGCGGCTTCCACCAGCGCGCTTCCGAAGCCGTCGAAATCGTAATCGGGTGAGACGGCGTTTTGCGTATAGGACTTCAGGTCCCTGTACCATCCGGCTGCGGCGAACTGGCGGCCTTCGCGCGATGGCAAGGTCATGAAGATGTCGATCTCATCGCTGTGCGCATTGAGAACGGTCAGCAGGCGCTGGCGCATCTGCTGCTCCTGATATGTGTCCACGCGCAGGGTTATGCCTGTCAGAGCTTCGAACTCGTCCTTGTATTTCAGGACGTTGGTGGCCCAGGGATTGTTGTTGGCGAGAAAGGTGATCGTTTCGCCCTGATGCGCCTTCCAGTCAAAATCCTGCGCGGCTGCGCCGGAAATCGCGGTGGTGGCAAGCAGGGCGGCGGCAAACGCGCGCGACAAATTCAAGGGTAGCTGCATTGTGAATCCTCCCAAATTCCATGCGCCGGTCCCTCCCGGAGCGGCGCTTGACAGTTCTCGACGAGAAACTGTAACCGGTTACATAAATCTGCTTGTGCTGAGAGTCAATCCACCTTCGTATGGTTTGCCTTCAATGCGCAAAGTCGTTACTAGACTGAATTTCGGGGGCCTGGTGAATGCCTGGCCGGAGGAGATTTTACTGGAAGCAACATGAAACCGGTTGGCAGAAACGCGCAGAAACCAGTTTCCGGCGAAGGCCGATCCGTCGGTATACGCGAGGTCGCTCGTCGTGCGGGTGTCTCTACGGCAACGGTCTCACGGGCCTTGAACAACCCGGATTCCGTTAGCGCGACGCTGCGGGCGCGCATTCACGCCACGATTGATGAAATCGGTTACATTCCGGATGCTTCGGCCCGGGCGCTTTCGTCACGCAAGACGCGCACCATCGGAGCTATCGTTCCCACAATCGACAATGCGATGTTTGCCCAGGGGCTTCAGGCGCTGCAGACCTATCTGGCGACCAAGGATTATCTGCTGCTTCTCGCGACCAATGAATATGATCTGGAAGTGGAGCTGAAACAGGCGCGCAACCTGGTCAGCCGGGGAATAGACGGTCTCATTCTGCGTGGGGACCAGCGTCATGACGACCTGAGGCGCATGCTTCTCACGCAGAAGATCCCGTTTGTGAATGTCGGTGTCTATGAGCCTGAAAAGCCTTATCCAAGCATCGGTGTGAACAACACCGCCGCAGGCCGGCGCATTGCCCGTCATCTCATGGAGCTGGGGCATCGCCGGGTGGCGATCGTGGCGGCGCTCCAACGCAACAATGACCGCGCACAGGCGCGCGTGAGCGGTGTTCTCGATGTGCTTGCGGCGAATGACGCCGTGCCGCCCGACCGGTGGCACTTGCAGGTGAATTACAAGCTCGATGATGCGCGTCAGGCAGCCCGTGTTCTGTTGACGGGCGCCGACCGGCCGACAGCCGTGATCTGCGGTAATGACGTCATTGCTTATGGGGTGATGCTGGAGGCCATCAAGCTCGGTATCGAAGTGCCTGCGCAATTGTCGGTGGTGGGGTTTGATGATCTTGAATGGAGCCGCCACCTGCGGCCGAGCCTGACCACCATTCACATGCCGACGGATGAAATCTGGGTGCGGGCCGGCGAATATCTGGTGGAGCACCTCTCCGGCGGAGCGCCCATCATGCACAGGGAGATCGACTTTTCCATGGTGGTGCGGGAATCCACGGCTCCACCACCGCGCGACGAGGCCGGTTAACCGCTGAAGGGATCACCCGTGGCGGTATTGTTGGGGGCTTGATCAGCCCTGGCCCGGCAGATGGATGGAATTCGCCACTTCCATGATCTGAGGCGCAAGTTCCTCGCGCACTTTCTCCACGGTCCAGCGGAGAGCGGAAACCGAGCATTGAACGGTGGCGACCGAGGCGCCCCGATCGGACGGAATTGGGGCCGCGATACCGATTTCATTGACGATATTTTCGCCGAAGGTCAGGCCATAGCCGCACGCGGCGGCTTCCTCCACCGCTTCCGCGATCTTTCCGCGATCGAGTGTGGTGCGTGGGGTCATCACCTTGATCGGCCAGGTCTCAACCGCTTTCCTGCGCTCCTCGGCGGGAAGGCAGGCGATCAGCGCGCGGCCGCTGGATGTGGTCAGGGCCGACAGGCGACGCCCGGCGATCATGGCGCCGAAGGCGGTGAGCTGCGTCGGGATGCGGATGATGTAGACGATTTCCGCTCCGTCGATGCGGGCCACGTTCACCCGCTCGCCAAGCCTTCGTCCAAGCTCGATCACCTTGGGCATGGCAAGTTGCACAAGCGGATCGGACCACAGGTAGGAATTGCCCAGTTCGAGAAACTTCAGCGACGGGCTGAAACGGCGCGATTCGGGATCCTTGTTGAGGTAGCCGATCTGGTGCAGCGTGTTGGTCAGGCGCTGAACAGCGCTCTTGTCCAGCCCTGTCAGTTGCGCCAGGTCCGTCAGGCCCAAGGCGGTGTGATACTCGCTGAATGCGCTCATGATGCGCATCCCCTTTTCCAGCGAACCGACAAACAGCGTGTTCTGCTTTTCTTTTTCTTTCGCCACTTTTTCTGCCACCGGCGCGCCCCTTATGCGCAGTGCGGATAATCCACACCGCTCGTTTCGCAATTCGCTGCTTTCTTGACAAGCCTTCTAGTGATTAATACGCTTAACTATAATATGGTTTTCAATATTACTATATAATAAAATCGAGAAGAGGGGGCCGGCCAAGCCGGTTTGAAAACTGATGAAGACACGTCTCTTAGTAGGCTCCGTCGCCGCAGTTCTGGCGTTCAGCGGAAGCAATGCCCTGGCCGACAAGGCCAACGACACGCTCAATGTCGCCTTCACCAAGGAACTCGAATCCGTCGACAGCTATTTCAACTCGGCGCGGGAAGGCGTGATCTTCCAGCGTTCGGTGTGGGATGGCCTGCTTTATCTCAACCAGGAAACGGGTGAGTATGAGGGCAATCTGGCGACGTCCTGGCAGTGGGTCGACGACACCACTCTCGAACTGAAGCTGCGCGAGGGCGTAAAGTTTCACAATGGCGAGGAATTCGACGCCGACGATGTGGTCTATACTGTCAACTTCGTCGCCAAACCGGAAAACGGTGTCGTGGTCCAGCGCAACGTCAACTGGATGAAAGAGGCGGTCAAGGTCGACAAATACACCGTCCGCATCATCACCAATGGACCTTTCCCGGCGGCGTTCGAATATCTGGCCGGTCCGGTCTCCATCTATCCCAACGAATATTATGCCGAGGCCGGCCCCGCCGGAATGGCGCTGAAGCCAGTTGGAACCGGTCCCTATCAGGTGGAAAGCGTCGAGCCGGGCAAGCATTTCGTCCTGAAGAGATATGAAGGCTATCACGACAGCCCCAAGGGCGCTGCCAGCATCGGCACGGTCGATATCCGCACCATCCCCGATGTGAACACACAGCTTGCCGAGCTGTTCAGCGGCGGCCTTGATTTCATCTGGGGCGTTCCCGCCGATCAGGCAGAGAAGATTGCCGCGATGGGCCGCTTTACGGTGGCCAATGAAAGCACAATGCGTATCGGCTATCTGGAACTCGATGCGGCTGGCCGTAGTGGCGATCATCCGATCACCAAGGCCAAGGTCCGTCAGGCGATTGCCCATGCCATCGACCGTCAGGCCATCGTGGACAGCCTGCTCAAGGGCAAGTCCAAGGTCGTTCACTCAGCCTGTTTCCCGACCCAGTTCGGCTGCGAGCAGGACGTGACCACCTATGACTACGATCCGGAGAAGGCGAAGGCGCTTCTGGCGGAAGCGGGTTATCCCGACGGGTTCTCCGTCGATTTCTATGCCTATCGCGACCGCCCCTATGCGGAGGCTATGCTTTCCTATCTCGCCAAGGTGGGTATTCAGGCCAATCTGAAATACCTCCAGTATTCGGCTCTTCGTGACATGCGCTTCAAGGGCGAGACGAGCATGAGCTTCCAGACATGGGGTTCCTACTCGGTCAACGACGCATCGGCCATCACCAGCCAGTTCTTCAAGCACGGCGCGGAGGATTTTGCGCGTGACGACGAGGTTCTTGCCTGGTTGAACGCCGCCGATACTTCCGTCGACCCGGCGGTGCGCAAGGAGAATTATTCCGAGGCGCTGAAGAAGATCGCGGATCAGGCCTATTGGGTTCCGCTCTTCTCCTACAACTCAAACTATGTCTTTACCCAGGATGCGGAATTCACGCCAACGCCCGACGAAGTGGTGCGTTTCTTCCAGGTGAGCTGGAAGCAGTGATCCTGAAAGCGCCGGCGCTTGCGCGCCGGCGCCCGATCCATCCGTCGGGAACAGATATATGCTCGCTTTCGCTTTGAAACGGCTGGGGCTTGCCGTCCTCGTCACGTTGACCGTGTCGCTGGTCAGCTTCAGCTTACTCTTCATGTCCGGCGATCCTGCCTCTGCCATTGCCGGCGAAAACGCCAGTGCGACCGATATCGAGGCGATCCGCACGCTCTATGGTTTCGACAGGCCTTTTCTTGTCCAATACACAGACTGGCTCTTCAGCGCGCTGCGCGGCGATTTCGGCCAGAGCTATTATTTCAAGCTGCCGGTTGCCGATCTCATCGCGGATCGGCTGTCGACGACCATGCTTCTGGGCATTTGCGGCATCTCTTTCGCGCTTCTGACGGCTGTGCCGCTCGGCGTTGCAGCCGCCGTACGGCCCAATTCCTTCATCGACCGGCTGGCGTTGTTCCTCTCGGTGATGGGGCAGGCCATGCCGAGCTTCTGGTTCGGCCTCGTGCTGATCGTGATCTTCTCGATCAATCTGGGCTTACTGCCGCCTTCCGGTTCTTCGAGCTGGAAGAACTTCGTCATGCCGACCGTCGTTCTGGGCTATTACGCAATGCCCGCCATCATGCGGCTCACGCGTGCCGGCATGCTTGAAGTGCTCAATGCCGATTACATCCGCACGGCGCGTGCCAAGGGGGCGAGCGAATGGCGCGTCATGTTCAAGCACGCGCTGCGCAACGCAGTGGTACCGGTTGTCAGCCTTGCCGCGGTGCAGATGGGCTTCATGCTTGGTGGTTCCATCGTCGTGGAATCGATCTTCGCACTGCATGGTGCCGGTTACCTCGCCTGGGAGTCGATCGCACGCAACGACCTGCCGACGGTGCAGGCGCTGATCCTGATCTTCTCCCTGTTCTACATCGTGTTCACATTCCTGTCGGATCTGGCCAATGCCTGGCTCGATCCGCGCATCCGGGTGGGGTGAGGCCATGGCGCGTACTATAGAGACCGTCGCCGAGGAAATCCGCAGCCCGAGCCCCGGCGCCATGCTGCGCCGGCGCATCTTCGGCCATTATGGGCTGGTTTTCGGCATTGCCGTTCTGACGATCATCGTTCTGATCGCGCTTTTCGCGCCTTTGCTGACTAGCCATGATCCGTACACGCAGGACCTGATGGCGCGTATGAAGCCGCCCTTCTGGATGGCTGGTCACGATCCGGACCATCTTCTGGGGACGGATCATCTCGGCCGCGATTATCTCGCCCGCCTTCTTTACGGAGCGCGCATCTCGCTTGCCATCGGCGCCGTTGCGGCGCTGATTTCCGGGCTGATCGGAACGGCGATGGGGGTTGCTGCGGGATATTTCGGCGGGAAGGTCGATCTCGTCGTCACCTTCCTCATCAATGTCAGGCTTGCCATGCCCGTGGTTTTGGTGGCGCTTGCCGTGGTGGCCATTCTCGGTGGCTCGCTGGAAGTGGTGATCGTGGTGCTGGGCCTGCTCCTGTGGGACCGTTTCGCGGTGGTCATGCGCTCTTCGGTCATGCAGGTGCGGGACCTGGAATATGTGAATGCCGCCAAGGCCATCGGCTGCTCGGTTCCGCGTATCGTGCTTTCCGAGATCATGCCCAATGTCCTCAACAATCTCATTGTCGTGGCGACCCTTGAAATGGCTCATGCCATCCTGCTGGAGGCCGCACTTTCCTTCCTGGGACTGGGTGTCCAGCCGCCGACGCCTTCCTGGGGGCTGATGATTTCGGAAGGCAAGCAGATGATGCTGTTCGAGCCCTGGCTGATCGCCATTCCCGGCGTTGCGCTTTTCATCCTGGTGCTTGCCATCAATCTTCTCGGCGACGGTCTTCGCGACGTCACCGCACCGGAAAACAGGGGGTAGGCATGGAGGTAGGCATGGACGATCCGATCCTGAGCGTTCGCCATCTCACCATCGACATTCCGTTGGCACAGGGCACCATGCATGCGGTGCGTGGCATCGGTTTTGACCTGAAACGCGGCGAGACGCTGTGCATCGTGGGAGAATCGGGCAGCGGCAAGTCGCTCACCTCGCTCGCCATCATGGGACTTTTGTCGAAGAAGCTGAGGCAGAAGGCCGAGAAGCTTCAATTTGCCGGACTGGATCTGCGCAACCAGACGCCACGCATGATGCGCGGTCTGCGGGGCGACCGCATGGCGATGATCTTCCAGGAACCCATGACGTCGCTGAACCCTGCCTATACGATCGGTGATCAGCTCGAGGAGGCCTATCTTCTGCACCGTAAAGCCGGCAAGGCGGAGGCGCGTGCCCGGGCGGTGGAGCTTCTGGGCAAGGTGGGCATCACGGCTGCCGAAAGCCGCCTGTCGCAATATCCGCATCAGCTTTCCGGTGGGCTTCGCCAGCGCGTCATGATCGCCATGGCGCTGATGTGCGAGCCTGAACTCATCATCGCCGATGAGCCGACAACGGCGCTCGACGTCACGATCCAGGCGCAAATCCTGCGGCTTTTGTCCGATCTCCAGCGTGAGATGAACATGGCGATGATCCTCGTCACGCATGATTTGGGCATCGTGGCGCGTATCGCCGACAAGGTGGCGGTCATGTATGCGGGCGAAGTGGTGGAGCAGGGCACCGCAGCCGAAATCTTCGACAATCCGCGCCATCCCTATACGCGCGGTCTTCTGCGCTGCATTCCCGTTCCCGGCAAGACCAAGCCCGGGGAGCGGCTCGGCTCCATTCCTGGCATCGTGCCGTCGCTTGTCGGCAATTTCCAGGGTTGCGCGTTCCGTGGGCGCTGCGATGTCGCCGAGCCCATCTGTTCCGAGATGGTACCCGTTCAGGAGGAGGGGCAGGAACATATGTGGCGCTGCATCCACGCTGCCGGAGAGGGGGCAAGTGAAGGGGTAAGCCAGGGGGTGCGGCCATGAGCGACGACGTCACGCCTCCGGTGCTGGAACTCGTTTCCGTCACCAAGACCTATCAGGTCAAACAGGGCATGTTTGCCAAGCCGAAGCCCCTGCACGCCCTCAACGGCGTCAGCCTGAAGTTGAACCGCAAGGATGTGCTCGGTCTGGTGGGCGAGTCCGGTTGCGGCAAGTCCACGCTCGCCAAGATTTTGCTCGGCCTCGAAATGCCGAGCGAGGGTCAGGTTCTCGTCGATGGCAAGGAGATCACCGCAGGTGAGAGGCGGGTTCTTGCCCGGCGCATCCAGCCGGTTTTCCAGGATCCCTATTCTTCGCTCAATCCGCGCAAGAGCATCGAGGACATCATTGCCCTGCCGCTTGTCGTTCATGGTGTCGGCGACAGTGCCTCGCGCGCGCAGTCGGTCACGAAGATGCTCGATCTCGTGGGCCTTCCGGCCAGGGTGCGGCGCGGCTATCCGAACCAGCTTTCCGGCGGGCAGCGGCAGCGTGTCGCCATAGCGCGCGCTCTCATCATGAACCCCGAAATCGTCATCTGCGACGAGCCGACCTCGGCGCTCGACGTGTCCGTGCAGTCGCAGATTCTCAATCTTCTGGGCGATCTGCGCGATGAACTCGGACTGACCTATCTTTTCATCAGCCACAATCTGGCGGTGGTGGAGCATCTGGCGACGCGGGTCGCAGTCATGTATCTCGGTCAGGTGGTGGAGGAGGCGCCCTCGCAGGCGCTGTTCGCCAATCCGCGCCATCCCTATACGCAGGCACTTCTGGATTCCGTGCTGACACCGGATCCATCGCTCTCGGTGCCTGAGACTTATCTCGGGGCGGCGTATCCCAATCCCATTTCCCCGCCGTCGGGCTGCCGGTTCCATCCGCGGTGCGCACAGTTGAAGGATATCTGCCGCAGCATGCCGCCGCCGCATATCCTCGGGCCGGATGGCCATGTGGATTGCCACCTTTACGCAGCGGCGACCACCCAGTGATGTAAGCAGGACAGATCCATGAGCAATTTCTCGAATACGCAGAGGGTGCGCAAGCATGTGACGGCGACCGCCGGTGGTGTTGTCGCCGCGCAGCATAAGGTCGCGGCCGAGATCGGTGCTTCGGTTCTCGAGGCTGGCGGAGACGCGGTCGATGCGGCGGTTGCCACCTCCTTCGCCATCGGTGTCGTGGAGCCCTGGATGAGCGGCCCTGCCGGTGGCGGCACCATGGTTATCTGGCGCGAAAAAGAACAGAAGTCCGAGACGATCCAGTTTGGCATGCGCTCGCCTGCCGGTCTCAATCCCGCAGATTATCCCCTTTCGGGAGCGGGGAAGGCCTCTGACCTCTTTCCCTGGGCGGCGGTGGTGGACGACCGCAACATTCAGGGAGCAACGGCGATTGCCGTGCCGGGCGTCGTCGCGGGCATGGAACTTCTGCACAAGACCTATGGCGGCATGAGCTGGCGCGAATTGCTCACTCCGGCGGTCGGGCTGGCGCGCGAGGGCATGCTGGTCGATTGGTATGCCTCGCTGATCATCGCATCCACAGCGCGCGAACTCGCCAAGGATGCGGATGCGGCGGCGCTTTTCCTTGATGAAGGAACCTGGCCGAAGGTCGCCGGATGGACTGCTCTTTCAGCAACGCGGCTCGACCAGTCGCGCATGGCGGATATGCTTGCAAGGCTTGCCGATGCGGGTGCGCGGGACTTCTATGAGGGCGATATCGCTGCCGCGCTTGCCGGCGATATCAAGGCCAAGGGAGGCGCGTTGTCGCGGGAGGATCTGGCAGCCTACCGGGCGCATCGTACGCACACACTCGACGTTGGCTATCGTGGAGGGACAGTACACGCTTCTGCAGGGTTTACGGCGGGCGAGAATCTTGTCGAATGTCTTGCCATGATGGAGCAGGCCTTCGTTCCGGGACACGATCCTGACGAAGCCAGTTTTACAGGAATGGCGCGCGCGCTCGGCACGGCCTATGAGCGGCGTTTGCGCGAAATGGGCGATGGCGAGGCGCCGCATGCGCCTTCCTGCACGACGCATTTCAGCGTGGTGGACCGGCATGGCAACATGTGCGCGGTGACGCAGACCCTTCTTTCGATCTTCGGATCGCGCGTGGTTTCACCTTCCACCGGGCTCCTCATGAACAATGGCATCATGTGGTTCGATCCGGAGCCGGGCCGCCCGAATTCACTGGCACCGAACAAGGCCTGCCTGATGAATGTTTGCCCGGCAATCGGCGTCAAGAACGGGCGGCGCTTCGCCATCGGCGCCTCGGGGGGGCGCAAGATTCTGCCGGCCGTGCTCAACCTCACATCCTTCCTCATGGATTTCGACATGACGCTGGAGGAGGCGTTCCACCACCCGCGCGTCGACAATAGCGGCGGGGGAACCATCGTCGCCGATGAGGACCTGCCCGAAGCGGTGATCGGAGCGCTTGAAGCGGTTCATCCGGTCGCCACCGCGAAGCGGACCGTCTTTCCCTATGCCTTCGCATGCCCGGCGGGCGTATTGCGGGACGGCAACGTGAATATGGGGTGCACGGAGATCATGTCGCCATGGGGCGACGCCGTGCCCGAACTGAAAGGAGCCTAGCCGTGGCAAGTCGCGAAAACGTCATCGCGCGTGTAAAGGAATATGCGTCTTCGGGTGCTTTCGTCGACGAGTTGTCGCGCATGATCGCCTATGAAAGTGAGAGCCAGGAGCTTTCGCAGCGCCCGGAACTTTTGCGCTATCTCATCGAGGAGATGGTGCCCAAGCTTGCCGATATGGGCTTTTCGCATCAGGTTCTGGAAAATCCCGTCGATCCCGGCATGCCTTTCCTGCAAGCGGAACGGATGGAGGACCCCTCCTACGAAACTGTCCTCGTCTATGGACATGGCGATGTGATCCGCGCGCAGACCGATCAGTGGCGCGAGGGGTTGCACCCTTTCAGGACGGTGATCGAGGGCGACAGGCTCTATGGACGGGGAACGGCCGACAACAAGGGGCAGCACTGCATCAACATCGCCGCCCTTCGGGCCTTGCTCACCGAACGTGGCAATCTGGGTTTCAACTGCCGTATCGTTATCGAGACGGGTGAGGAATGCGGCTCGCCGGGGCTTGGCGATCTTTTCAGGCTTCATCCCGACCTGTTTGCGGCCGATGTGCTGATTGCTTCCGACGGTCCAAGGCTTCATCCCGACCGTCCGACCATGTTCATGGGGTCTCGCGGAGGCGTGAATTTCGATCTCAAGGTCGATCTGCGCGAGGGCGCGCATCATTCGGGCAACTGGGGCGGGCTTTTGCGCGATCCCGCCATCGTGCTTGCCCATGCCATCGCCTGCATTGTGGACCGGCGTGGGCAGATACAGATACCCGAATGGCGCCCGGACAGCCTTACTCCATCGGTTCGGGCCGCCCTTGCCGAATGTCCTGTTGGCGGTTTCGAAGGACCCGAGATCGATCCGAACTGGGGAGAGGAGAGCCTGACCCCCTCGGAGCGAGTGTTCGGCTGGAACAGCTTTGCCGTTCTTGCCCAGAAGAGCGGCGTGCCGGAAGCCCCGGTGAACGCGATCTCTGCCTCGGCAAATGCCCATTGCCAGCTTCGCTATGTTGTGGGTACCGATCCGGAGGACATCCTGCCCGCCTTGCGACGGCATCTCGACCGCAACGGTTTTCAGGAGGTGGAGATCATTCCTGCACGGCGGGGCTTGTTCCGGGCGACGCGGCTCGATCCGGATCATCCCTGGGTGAAGCGGGTGCGCGCCTCCATAGAAGAGACCACAGGCAAGCAGGTGGCCGTATTGCCGAACCTCGCGGGCTCACTGCCGAACGAGACTTTTGCGGAAATCCTGAACCTGCCGACCGTCTGGGTGCCGCATTCCTATCCGGGCTGCTCGCAACACGCGCCCAATGAGCATCTTCTGCTTTCCGGTAGCGCGGAGGCGCTGGCCATGATGGCCGGCATCTTCTGGGATATTGCCGAAGCGCAGAAAGACCGTGCCGGAGCGGAGATGGCTGCGGCCAAATAATTCCTTTGCGAGGCGACCACTTGCGGGCCATTTCTCGAATGAGGATGGCCCGTCCTTTTTGCGCTTCATCGTTTCATGGAACGCTTTTCCGATCTATCCCATTGTTTTTCAATACTTATCGGACCTAAGATGATTCCGCCCGACTGCAAAATACTCTAGCTCTTGCCATCGGCGCTCGCGGTTTCGCGGCGGTTCAGATTGGCGATCAGATCGCTGAAACGGTCGCCCTGAACGGCAATGTGATCGCGCAGCAATGTGCGGGCGCGCTCGGCATCTCCGGCGAGAATGGCCTCCACGATGGCGGCATGCTCGCTGAAGGAGGTGCGGGTGCGGTTGCGTACGCGCAGTTGCAGGCGCCGATAAGGGCGCAGCCGGCGATGCAGCGCGATGCATTGCTCCTCCAGAAAGCCGCTGTGGCTGGCCGCATAGATGGCGTGGTGGAAAACCTCGTTGCTGTAATAATAGGGGTCGGTCTCGCCGCTTTCTGCGGAAATCTCGCACTGGCGATGACTATCCAGGATCGCCACCCTGTCCTCCTCCGTATGCCTGCGGGCGGCGAGCGCCCCCGACATGCTCTCCAGTTCCGCCATCACCTCGAACATTTCGTAGATGCGGTTCGGCCCGGGATCGACTACCACGGCGCCGCGCCTCGGGCGCGTTTCCACAAGCCCGATGGCGCTGAGCTGCATCAGCGCTTCGCGGATCGGCGTGCGCGACACGCCGAAGCGGGCCGCAAGCTGGGCCTCGTCCAGCCGTTCGCCAGGTGAGAACTCTCCGGTCACGATGCCGTTCTCGATCTCGTCGCGCAGCTTGTGGAACGTGTTCTGGGTCATTTTTCTTTCCGTCCGCCCGGTCTTCGAATGCATAAGTCTCTTTTTTGTATACAAGACAATTGACTTTGAGCACAAGATTCGCAAGCCTTCAAATCCGTCCGGCTGGAGGGCCGGGAGATCAGGGAGGAAATCATGCAGAATTATATCAAGTCACTGAGGCTTGCGGCTTGCGTTGCCGTTGGCTGTCTGGCAGCGGGCGCTGCCGGTGCCCAGACCGTGCTGAAAGCGTCGCACCAGTTTCCTGGCGGCAAGGGCGATATTCGCGACGAGATGGTGCAGATGATTGCACGCGACGTCGCGGCGGCCAATGTGGGGCTGGAAATTCAGGTGTTTCCGGGCGCCTCGCTGTACAAGCCGAATGACCAGTGGAACGCCGTCACGCGCGGTCTCTTGGCGCTTACCTCGTTCCCGCTCGATTATGCTTCGGGCCGCCATCCTGAGTTCTCGGCGACTCTCATGCCCGGCATTGTGGGTAATTTCGACCGGGCTATCCGCCTCAACGATTCCGATTTCATGAAGGATATCAAGAAGATCGTCGACGATGCAGGCGCGATGGTCATTTCGGATGCATGGCTGTCGGGCGCGTTTGCCTCCAAGAAGGGCTGCATCACCTCGCCGGACACGGTGAAGGGGCAGGTCATTCGCGCGGCGGGTCCCGCCTTCGAAGAGATGCTGGCGGCGGCCGGTGCTTCCATCACTTCCATGCCGTCGTCTGAAATCTATACGGGCATGCAGACCAATGTTCTCGACGCCACCAACACGTCTTCGGCGAGCTTCGTCTCCTACCGGCTTTACGAGCAGGTGAAGTGCCTGACGGCGCCTGGCGAAAATGCGCTGTGGTTTATGTATGAGCCGGTGCTGATGTCGAAGAAGGTGTTCGAGGGGCTGACGCCCGAGCAGCAGAAAGCGATCCTTGATGCCGGCGAGAAGGCTGAAGCATTCTTCAACGAGGAGATCCGCAAGGGTGATGAGCTTCTCATCAAGACCTTCAGGGATGCCGGCGTTGAAGTGGTCGAGATGTCGAAGGACGACTATGACGCCTGGCTCGGTGTGGCCAAGCAATCGGCCTACAAGAACTTCGCCGAGAATGTTCCAAACGGCGACAAGCTGATCGAGAAGGCGCTGGCGGTTCAGTAAGGAAAGAGGCCGGGCGGCGCGGACTTGCCCGCCCCCCCAGCCACGATCCCGCATGAGGATTTGAATGATGGTGATGGGCTACATCAAGGCCGTCAGCAATATTTCCCGAGGGCTCGCCGTCGTCGCGACCCTGTTGCTGATCGCTGCCATGCTGGTTGTGTGCCAGATGATCCTGTTGCGCTACGTCTTCCGCCTGCCGACGATCTGGCAGAACGATTTCGTGGTGTTCGGGGCAACGGCTGCCATGTTTCTCGGCGCGCCTTATGTGCTGCTCAAGGGCGGGCATGTGGGGGTCGACGTGGTGGAGCTGATGGTGGGAGAGGGGACACGCAGGCGTTTGCGTCTGGTGGCCAGCCTTTTGGGGCTGGCTTTCTGCCTCATCATGCTGGCGGCGACGGCCGTGCAGTTTCATGAAGCATGGGCAGGAAACTGGAAGCATTCCAGCGTCTGGGCACCGCCTCTGTGGGTTCCCTTGTCTGCGCTGCCGATCAGTTTCGGCGTTCTGTCTCTGCAATATATCGCCGAGATCGCCGCGCAGATCTCGGGTGTCGCGGTCGTCGGAAAAATCAGTGAAGTCGAAGAGGCAACGCGTTCCGGTGGATCGCTGGCCGATGCCGGACAGGCCATGAAGGAGAATGCCCGATGAGCCCGACCTTTGCCGGCCTGACCATCGTTGCTGCCCTTTTTGTGCTCCTGGGAACGGGAATGCCGATTGCCTTTGCCCTTGGGCTTGCGGCATTCGTCGCGCTGTTCCTGCAGAGTGGGCTCGACATCTTCTACGTGCTTGGCGACACGATGTTTTCGGGGATTGCCAATCTTGCCTATGTGGCGATCCCGATGTTCGTCCTGATGGGCGCGGCAGTTGCTTCGTCACCGGCGGGGGCAGACCTCTATACCGCGCTTGACCGTTGGCTGAACCGGGTGCCGGGCGGGCTTGTCCTGTCGAACATCGGTGCCTGCGGCATCTTTTCGGGCATGACCGGATCGTCGCCGGCCACGTGTGCCGCCATCGGCAAGATGGGCATTCCCGAAATGCTGCGGCGCGGTTATCCGACTTCGGTCGCAACCGGTTCCATCGCCGCCGGAGGGACGCTCGGCATTCTCATTCCCCCCTCCGTCACATTGATCGTCTACGGTATTTCCACGGAGACTTCCATCGGTCGCCTGTTCATGGCCGGAGTGCTTCCGGGCATCATGCTGACGGCAATGTTCATGGCCTGGGCAATCATCGATTGCCGACGCAAGGGCTATGATTTCGCAGCACGGGCCGTGCGTTTCACCTTGCGTGAAAAATTCGCCGGTTTGCCGCGTGTTCTGCCGTTCATGCTCATCATCGCAGGCACGCTCTATGTGCTTTACGGGGGGCTTGCCACACCGTCGGAGGCAGCGGGCGTGGGGGCGATGCTGACGCTTCTCGTGGTGGTGGTCGCCTACCGGCTGTTTCGCTTCAAGCCTGTAGCCTCCATCTTCGGTTCGGCCATGCGCGAGAGCGTGATGATCATGATGATCATGGCGGCGGCGGAGCTCTTTGCCTTTGCGCTGTCTTCGCTTTTCATCACCCAGACCATCGCCTCGGCCATCGCCGACATGGAGGTCAACCGCTGGGTGCTGCTTGGGGTCATCAATATCTTCCTGCTGGTGGCCGGCATGTTCCTGCCGCCCGTCGCGGTGATCGTGATGACGGCGCCGATGCTCTTCCCCATCGTTACGCAGGCCGGGTTCGATCCCTACTGGTTCGCCATCATCCTGACGATCAACATGGAGGTGGGCCTCATAACGCCGCCCATCGGCCTCAACCTGTTCGTCATCAACGCCATAGCGCCAAGCATTCCCACACGGGATATTCTTTGGGGAGCGCTGCCCTATGTGCTGGTGATGTTCCTGGCGATCCTCATCCTGTGCATCTTCCCGGATATTGCCACCTGGCTGCCCAACCACATGATGGGAGTTGTCCGATGAACGGCGCCACCTTTTTCAGCGATATGCTTCAGGCCATAACCGACCGCGGTCGGCGGGTCCTCTCCTTCAACATTCGCGATGAGGGTGGCGCAAACGGCATGGCGGCTCTGGAGGCGGCCTGCGAGACGTTGCTTTCAAGCCGGGGCGAGGCGTCCGGCATGGCGCTTGCCAAGGAGATCGCAGACCGGTGGGAAGGGCTCGACGCCGAGCGGCGACAGGCCTTCATGACCATGCTTCTGGAGCGGTTCGGGCCTGACACCGAGCGGCTGGACAAGGCCATCGAAGCCTATCGCGCCAAGGCGACGACCGCAGCGCTTCTGGAACTGAGCGCTGCGGCGGAGCCACGGCGGCAGGAGCTTATCCGCCGCCTCAACCTTGCGCCGCAAGGCATCTCGACGCTGGTGCATATGCGCGAGGCGCTTTTGCGGATGAAGGCGGAAGACCCGAACCTTGCGGCGGTGGACGCGGATTTCGCGCATCTCTTCGCCTCCTGGTTCAACCGGGGCTTTCTGACGCTCTGGCCGATCAGCTGGTCGACACCGGCCGACATTCTGGAGAAGATCATCCGCTATGAGGCCGTGCATCAGATCGACGACTGGGACGAACTGCGCCGCCGCCTGAAGCCCGATGATCGCCGCTGCTTCGCCTTTTTCCATCCGCAACTGGTGGACGAGCCGCTGATCTTCGTGGAAGTGGCGCTTACGAAGGATATTCCCGGCAATATCGCCGAAGTGCTGCGCCAGGACCGGGCGCTGGTGCGTGCGGATGAGGCGACGACGGCAGTCTTCTACTCCATCTCCAATTGTCAGGCTGGATTGCGGGGCGTTTCCTTCGGGAATTTCCTCATAAAGCAGGTGGTCGAAGATTTGCGCCGCGAATTGCCGAAGCTCAACACATTCGTGACGCTTTCACCGGTTCCGGGATTTGCGGACTGGGTAGCACGCGAACGCCAGGCGGGAGAAGAGGGAGTGCTCGACGGGGAGGACCTCGCGACGCTCTGCGCACTCGACGATCCGCAATGGGTGGAGAATGATGAGGCGGTTACAGCACTCCGGCCTGTCATGACCGGGCTTGCCGCGCGCTATTTGCTGCATGGACGCTCTTCCGGGGGGCGTGTTCTCGATCCCGTCGCGCGCTTTCATCTGGGCAATGGAGCGCGGCTCGAACGCATCAATTTCCTTGCCGACCGTTCGCCGCGCGCCATGCGGCAGGCGCATGGCATGATGGTCAATTATCTCTACAAGCTCGATGATATCGAGACCAATCACGAAGCGTTTGCGACGCGGGGCGAGGTGGCCGCATCACCGGCTGTCAGGCGGCTGGCGCCGGCGGGACGCTAGACTTTGAAAGAGCACGACAACGGAGCACCGCGTGCGCGACAGGCACGGCATCTCCGCAACAGGGCAACGGCCTGAAAGACAGAGTAGGAACTGCATCATGAGCAACCATATGTTCGACGCCATCAGGAAAGCCGCGCGGCCGGACGCTCCCTTCATCGAGACACCGGACGGGAAGGTCTGGACCTATGGGGACATGCTCGAATTCTCAGGCAGGCTCGCCCATTTGCTGCGCGCCCTTTCAGTGGAGCCGGGAGACCGCGTTGCGGTGCAAGTGGAAAAAAGCCCCGAAGCGCTGATGCTCTACCTCGCCTGCCTGCGGGCAGGGGCGGTCTATCTGCCGCTCAATACGGCTTATACGACCGCTGAACTCGATTATTTCATCGGCGATGCACAGCCGCGCCTTGTGGTGGTTTCGCCTGGTTCGGAAGACGGGCTGCGCCCTGTCGCACAGGCCCATGGCGCGCGCCTGGAAACGCTTGACGAAAAAGGTGGGGGCTCGCTTCTGGCACAAATGAGCGGAGAGGGCGCCGATTTCGCGGATGTGGCGCGCGCGGCAGATGATCTGGCCGCGATCCTCTACACCTCCGGCACCACCGGGCGCTCCAAGGGCGCCATGCTGTCGCATGACAATCTGCTCTCCAACGCGCTCACGCTCTGCGATTACTGGCGTTTCAGCGCGTCGGACCGCCTGATCCATGCCTTGCCGATCTTCCACACGCATGGGCTGTTCGTCGCCTCGAACGTGATCCTGCTTTCGGGCGCGTCGATGTTTTTCCTGCCGAAATTCGATGCGGACACGGTTCTGCGGCTGATGCCGCGCGCCACCGCGCTGATGGGCGTTCCGACCTTCTATGTGCGTCTGGTACAGCACGAAGGGCTGACGCGAGAAGCGGCCTCCACGATGCGCCTGTTCGTTTCGGGGTCCGCGCCGCTTCTGGCTGAAACCCACAAGCGCTTTCGCGAGATGACCGGGCACGCCATTCTCGAACGCTACGGCATGACCGAAACCAACATGAACACCTCCAATCCCTATGACGGGGACCGGGTTGCAGGCACGGTGGGCTTTCCGCTGCCCGGTGTCTCGCTGAGAGTGGTCGACCCAGAGACCGGCGCCGCTGTTGCCAATGGCGAGACGGGTATGATCGAGGTCAGCGGCCCCAATGTCTTCAAGGGCTATTGGCGCATGCCGGAAAAGACCAAAGCAGAGTTTCGCGACGATGGTTTCTTCATCACGGGCGATCTCGGCAAGATCGACGAGCGCGGTTATGTCCACATTGTCGGTCGGGGCAAGGACCTTGTCATCTCCGGTGGCTACAATGTCTATCCCAAGGAGATCGAGACGGAGATAGACCTTTTCCCCGGCGTGGTGGAGAGTGCGGTGATCGGCCTGGCGCATCCCGACCTGGGCGAGGGCGTGACGGCGGTCGTGGTTGCCGAACCCGGAAAGGAAGTGGACGAAAAGGCCATCCTCAAGGGGCTGGAAGGGCGCCTGGCGCGCTACAAGCAGCCCAAGCGCATCCTTTTCGTGGAGGAATTGCCGCGCAACACGATGGGCAAGGTGCAGAAAAACATTTTGCGCCAATCCTATGCCGATCTCTACCAGCCCGCGAATGCGGGATAGGAAGGCCTCTTGGGTTGTGTACTTCTCTGCCGCCGCCCTGCCTTGCCACGAACAATTTGCTGCAAGCTGATACCACTGAAGTGACGTAGCAACCTGCTGGACAGGATTGGCGTATGTCCGCAGATTAAATGCAGCAAAGGATCGCTAATGCTATCCCTCATCATACCCTGTGTACCGTAGGCTTCGATGTGAAGCTTGGCTTCGGGCAGCGTAACCCGCGACCCTCCGAAAAATCGGAGGGAAGCCAGGGCACGTCCTTTGTTTCTTTAGCTTTGAGCAATGGTAAGCCAAGCACTGACGGCAAGTGAGCCGGTTATGAATGCCGACGTCAGTTTGTTCATGGTTTCGACCCCGATCAGGCCTCTGTTGCCGGGTAGCCGGCTTCTTCAAGAACCTGCAGAATGGCTTCTTGCAGTGCTGTGGTCTTTATCTCGACCATGCGTGCCGCCGGATCGGTTTTGATTTCGGCATCGGAATCGACCGACCGGATCGCATTGGTGACGGACTTGGCACATCCACCGCAGGTCATGTTTTCGATTTTGAGTTCCATGAGATTTCTCCTTGTTTCGGTCTCAAGGCGCTCAAGGTGGGGTTTCCAACGATGGCAAGGTCAAGAGGCATGAAAAAGGAAATTTCGCTATTGACCTTACCATCGTTGGAAACCCCATCTTCCGTCCGAACCTGAATTTCGGAATGAGAAGGAGGCGGCTATGAATGCCCCCGTTCGGTCAATGGATTTGTCACGAACACTATCGCTACCCATCGAGGGTATGACCTGCGCATCCTGCGTGGGGCGTGTTGAAAAAGCCCTCAAGGCTGTGCCCGGCGTTACCGGCGCCGTCGTCAATCTGGCGACCGAAAAGGCAAGCCTCACGACTTCAGCCCCGGTCGAGCATGCGGCGCTCGTCAAGGCCGTGAAGGATGCAGGTTATGAGGTTCCGGCAAGCTTCGCCGAACCGGCGGCAACCTCGCTTGAGATCGCAATCGAGGGCATGACGTGCGCATCCTGCGTCGGCCGGGTCGAAAAGGCGCTCAAGGCCGTGCCCGGCGTCACGGAAGCCGTTGTCAACCTCGCAACCGAAAAGGCGACCATCCAGGGTGCGGTAGAAGCGGCCGCAGTGATGGCGGCAATCGAGAATGCGGGCTATGACGCCAAGGTGGTCAGGGCAGCAACCGGGACCGGCCCGGCGGAGACGGATGAACGCGCCGAGAAGAAGGAAGCCGAACGTCGAGAACTGACCCGTGACTTCATCATCGCGGCAGTGCTCACGGCGCCGGTTTTCATCCTGGAGATGGGATCGCATCTCATTCCCGGTGTGCACGCCCTGATCGCGGCGACGATTGGCATGCAGAACAGCTGGTACCTGCAGTTCGCGCTGACGACGCTGGTGCTGTTCGTGCCGGGTATCCGCTTCTATAACAAGGGGCTGCCGGCCTTGTGGCGCCTGGCTCCCGATATGAATTCGCTGGTGGCCGTCGGGTCGCTCGCAGCTTACGGATATTCGCTGGTCGCGACTTTCGCACCCGGTTTCCTGCCTGCAGGAACGGTGAATGTCTATTTCGAGGCGGCTGCGGTCATCGTGACCCTGATCCTGCTCGGCCGGCTGCTTGAAGCTCGTGCCAAGGGGCGCACTTCCGAGGCGATCAAGCGTCTGGTCGGCCTTCAGGCCAAGACGGCGCGGGTGCGCAAAGATGGCCGGATCGTCGAGCTACCGATCGATACCGTGATCTCGGGGGACATCGTCGAGGTACGCCCGGGCGAACGTGTTCCGGTGGACGGCGCAGTGATCGAAGGCGAGAGCTATATCGATGAATCGATGATCACGGGCGAGCCGATCCCGGTTCTTAAAACCGATGGCAGCGACGTCGTGGCCGGGACCGTGAACCAGAAGGGCGTCTTCGCAATCCGCGCGACGGCGGTCGGCGGCGATACGGTGCTTTCCCAGATCATCCGCATGGTCGAAGAGGCACAGGGTTCCAAGCTGCCGATCCAGGCGCTGGTCGACAAGGTGACCATGTGGTTCGTGCCGGCGGTCTTCGCGGTCGCGGCGCTAACCTTCGCCGCCTGGCTCTATTTTGGACCGTCGCCGGCGCTCACCTTCGCGCTGGTCAATGCCGTCGCCGTTCTGATCATCGCCTGCCCATGCGCCATGGGCCTCGCAACGCCGACCTCGATCATGGTGGGCACCGGTCGCGGGGCTGAACTGGGCGTGCTCTTCCGCAAGGGTGAAGCGCTTCAGTCGCTGAAAGATGCGAGGGTCGTGGCGGTCGACAAGACGGGTACGCTCACGGAAGGCAAGCCGGCCCTGACCGATCTCGAACTTGCCGTAGGCTTTGATCGGGCAAACGTGCTGAGCCTCGTTGCCGCCGTCGAGGCCAAGTCGGAACACCCGATCGCGCACGCGATCGTGGATGCCGCCGCCAGGGAAAATCTCTCCCTGCCAACCGTGTCAGACTTCGTCTCGGTGACCGGGTTCGGCGTAACGGCGCAGGTCGATGGTAAGCGCATCGAGATCGGTGCCGACCGCTATATGGCTGAACTCGGCCACGACGTGACAGCCTTTTCTGCGGTGGCCGAGCGTCTCGGCAATGAGGGCAAGTCGCCTCTCTATGCTGCGGTCGGCAACACGCTGGCAGCGATAATCGCCGTGGCGGATCCGATCAAGGAGACCACGCCGGCTGCGATCAAGGCGCTGCATGATCTCGGTCTCAAGGTGGCGATGATCACGGGGGACAACAAGCGTACCGCCAAAGCCATTGCAGAGCGCCTTGGGATCGACGAGGTGGTGGCGGAAGTGCTGCCGGACGGCAAGGTCGATGCTGTTCGCCGTCTCAAGACCGAATATGGCAAGGTGGCTTTCGTAGGCGACGGCATCAATGACGCACCGGCGCTGGCTGCGGCGGATGTGGGTCTTGCCATCGGTACCGGCACGGACATTGCCATCGAGGCGGCAGACGTCGTTCTGATGTCGGGCAGCCTGCAGGGAGTGCCGAATGCGATTGCACTGTCCAAGGCGACAATCGGGAACATCCGGCAGAACCTGTTCTGGGCCTTCGCCTACAACACGGCGCTGATCCCGGTGGCCGCAGGTCTCCTCTATCCGCTGTACGGCATCCTGCTGTCGCCTGTCTTCGCCGCAAGCGCCATGGCCCTGTCGAGCGTTTTCGTGCTCGGCAATGCGCTCAGGCTCAAGGCCTTCCGCGCGCCGATGCAGGGGGAGAACGGGGCGGAGCCGCGCCGTCAGCTCGAACTCGTCCCGGCTGAGTGAGAACAGGCGGGACTGCTTCGGCAGGCCCGCCCGCTCCCAGGAAGGAATAAGGCAATGACAAACTCAAAGAATGGATCGGTGATCCTTTACACCACGCCGACATGCCCGGATTGCCGCGCCGTCAAACAATGGTTCGCAACGGAAGGCGTCGCGTTCGAGGAGCGGGATCTGTCGGATCCGCAGATCGCCGAAGAGGCGAAAGCGCGTACCGGCGTGCGGGTCGCACCCATCGTGATTATAGAGGGACAGGTCTTCTATGGAACCTTCGCCGACCAGAAACCCCGCCTGGCTGAAGCGCTGAAGCTGACGGGCACTGCTCAAGGGTGATCGCAATGGCCAAACGCATAGACATTCGACAGGCAGCGCGCAGCATCCTGGTGCCGGAAGGCAAAACCATTCTGGAGGCAGCACTCGAGGAAGGGATCGCCTATCCTCATGGATGCCGCTCAGGCCGTTGCGGCTCCTGCAAGTCCCGACTGCTTGACGGGAAAGTTGACCTTTTGCCACATACGCCTTTTTCCCTGACGGATGAAGAACGGGCCCAAGGACTGATCCTTGCCTGCAGGGCACTGCCGCTTGCCGACTGCGGCGTTGCGTGGCTCGATGAGGCGGAAGAACAGTCCGATATTCCCATCCAAACATACCGGACCAAGGTTGCCGCAGTCGATCATTTAACGCATGACATCCGCAAAATCAGGCTGGAGGTTGCAATTGGAGAGGCGGTATCGTTCAAGGCAGGCCAGTATGCGCAGGTGAGGTTCAACGGCGTTCCCGCGCGCGATTATTCGATGGCGAACCAGCCCGGGCGATCCCATTTCGAATTCTACATCAGGCATGTGCCTGGCGGAGCGGCGAGCGAACACGCCGTTGGAACGCTCAGGGTGGGTGACAAGGTTCTCGTTCGCGGGCCGCTTGGCAGCGCCTTCTTGCGTGAGCAGCACACGGGTCCCATTCTGGCGGTTGCGGGCGGGTCGGGCCTGGCGCCGATCAAGTCGATTGTCGAAATGGCGCTGGCAAGCGGGTTGAGGCAGCCGATTCACCTGTATTTCGGAGCGAGGACGGCGCGCGATCTCTACCTGACCGAACATTTCGGCCTTCTGGCGAGCACCTACGGCAATTTCGAGTTCGTTCCGGTGCTTTCGGAAGAACGGGGCTCCGCCCGCTTCCGCAAAGGTTTCGTGACGACTGCGATTGCTGAAGATCTCCCGGACCTCGATGGCTGGAAAGCCTATATGGCAGGGCCGCCGGCGATGATCGAGACTGCTGGGTCGTTGCTTCAGGACCGAGGGGTGCGCAATGAGGACATCCATGCGGACGTGTTTTTTACGCCTGAAGACACAACTATATAAGTCCGTAACCGGAAGGATAGCGTTATGAATATCGGCAAGGCAGCGGAAGCGTCCGGCGTCTCGGCGAAGATGATCCGTTACTATGAATCGATCGGATTGATACAGAAAGTGTCCCGAACGGATGCCGGCTACCGTGATTATTCCGACAATGACGTGCATACGCTGCGCTTCATCCGCCGGGCACGCGACCTCGGATTCTCCGTCGAGCAGATGATCGGTCTTCTGGCTCTGTGGCGGGATCGTGATCGGGCGAGCGCGGATGTCAAACGCATGGCACTCGAGCACGTCAAAGAGCTTGAGCGGAAAGCTCGCGAAATTACCGAGATGGGCAAGGCTCTCAGGCACCTGGCCGATAATTGCCAAGGTAATTCCCGCCCGGACTGCCCGATCATCAATGAACTTTCGGCCAGAGGTGAACTGGAATCCGAACGGATCAAGGATCGTCCTCGTTTCGGCGTGGCCGGAAACAAACTGGGTCGGGCGCAACGTTTCGGCCAGGCGTAGGCGCGAGGAAGCGGCGATTACTGCACAGCTTTTCGTAAGCGTTTGCCGGTGATCCTCACAGGCGGATTTTGCATGCGCCCAAAACGGCCCGCGCGTACTCCTCGTCCTGTCGTCCTTGCGGGCTGTCATCCTGGCGGGCTGTCTGTTGGTTGCTGCGGTCGCTGAGGTGTCGCAGGCTGTGAGGACCTTGAACCGCTGTCCACGCCTCTCCCCGGTTCTCCCCGTCAAAGGCGCATCTGTTGTGACGCGTTACAGGAGATCAATGGTAGCTTGGGTGCGCTACGGTCATACCCCCTCTCCGATGTTCGCCCGCCGTTCTCGTTCGCCGGCCGCGCTCGAATGCGCGCCTAGAGACTATGGGGTAACGGACGCTAGGCTCTAATCGTCGGGCAGATCGATTACATTGTGAACCGTCGCTACTGAATAGGCGACCGGATTGAACTAATGCGATGGATGCCCCCTTCGTCAGGCATCGTATGATGCTATCCGCGCCTTAGCGGCGCTATCGAAGGAGGCATCCATCGCATCAGTTCAGGTTGTCTCGATTTCAAATACCTTTGTTCCGGTGTCCAATAGTGACTTGGACCCAGGAGTTCCGCGGACCTCGCTAATCGCTTTCCTTGCCGTAAATGCCAAAATGCCGGAATGGGACATTGTCGTAGACTGCGCAAATTTCTCATTGCTTCGCGGATATACGCTCAACAATAATTCCTATGGGTATGTGCGGCCCGGGAAAGGCGTCAAGAACGTCGACAACGGCGCTAATAACGGCGCGTGTTTAAATACTCACGCGTCAAGGATTGATAGCTACCAAAGGGAGTGATCGGGAGGGGGAAGTGTTGCCGCCTCGATCACGGCTTCATCAATACAATCTTTCGCGTGCTGTGTGCATAGATAGTACGGGGTCTGGATGTCAGTCGCGGCTCATTTTGCTACTTTTCCAAGGTATCGCCACTGGGTGTAAGGAAGGGGTATATTGTCGCCGTTCCGTGGTCGTCGCGGATGGGGCAAGATTCTCGGACAATACAAGCGTCGATGTGTGGGCTGCTCCCAGCTCATTTGTCGGTGTTGGCGGTTCCACGCTTGATGGCTCTGTGCCGTCGTTGGGACGCATCGTCTGTTCCGGTGGCTCTATTGTTGCAGCGGATGGCACTACTGCGGACGGGAATCCTATCGATCACGTGGATGTTGCAGGCACGGGGTCCTCGGTCAAGACAATCAACTACCCATGCGGACCAGGCATGGTAACCACCAGCGCCGTTGCCAACCGAGCATCACGGGCGGTTACAAAATCAGATGTGCTGAAGTTTGAGAGAGCGGACAGGGTATCTGTTCCGGCGCTGTCCTATTCCACGATTTATGAGGTAGTCAGCGGCGGAGCGAGCATCGTTGGAGGATCATTTTGGGGTTAAGCCGTGGGTTGTCGAATTACCGTTGATGGTGTCAAAGTTGGAAACTTCATTGGCCTGACCGGCGGGCGCGACAGCGGCGCAGATATATTTTCTGTGTTCACAATTCCTGCTATCGAGGCAAAAGACTCCGTGAAGATTGAGGCCTACAATAGAGCTACTGGAGGGGCCGCCGATCTTGGTTGGCAGCTAACGCGACGCTGACAGAGCAGTCATTGTAGGTTGTCAACTTCCGCTCTGCATCGTGATGTTCATGATCTTGATGAAATCGCTCATGAACCCGCTATTCTTCGATGCAGCTATACCTAATTGCTCTGATCCGGCACCGCTTAAGTGACCAGTGTCATAGTAGATCGATTTCTCGGCTATTTTGCTTCCGCAAAAATCGCGGGAGCACAAGATCGGTTCGAAATCGAGATACCCAACGCCTTTTTCCGAGGCCACCTTTTTGACAATTTGGTTTGTCGTCTCAATTCGCTGCGGAGCGCCTTTGAAGGCGTCTCGGCAGTGAAGGACCTTGAGCTTGATGTTTTTTCTCTCACACGTGGGGTCATACCCGTAGAGCCGTGGAACCTGCCCCAATACGATAATTGTCTTATTCTTGGTCTTCAGCGTTTCAATGGTCTTCGCGAGTGCCTGGGTGAATTCGGCTTCATTCTGCCTGAGATAGGTGTCCCAGGACGATGACATTATGATCGTGTCGTATTTGTCGAATTCCTTGAGCGCCGTCGCAGAGGAAGATTTACATGCCTTTGCAATCTTCTCTCTGGTGAAACGCTCCGGTCTGTCGAGGACCGAGGGGCAGGCGGAATGTGCAAAGTTCCTGAACGATATGCCGGCCTCCCGAGATAATGCCGCAAGTGCTCCAACATAGTGACTGGCATTGGAATCGCCCCAAAGCAGAATTTTGGGCTCCGACGTTCCGTTGATTATGCACTTTGGGTTCTCGGTGTCCTTTTTGCTCAAGGTGCTTGTCTGGCAGACATAATCCATATCTCCAGCCGGCCTGATATCGGTGGAGAACTGCGCCAATTGTTCAGGGTATTTGGTCAGCAGCCAGGGGCCGAAACCCTTGGTGATAATTAGGGCGCTCGCAACGATGACCATCGCCGCCGTAGGAACGGCAAAATAGCGGATCGCCAGTGATCGGAACGGCTTTTCAGAGAACCGCGCGGGCTTTTCGACAGAATAATAGCTGAGAACCGAAAGACACAGCATCAATGCCGCGCATGCCAACTGTTGTGTGACGCTGATCTCTCCAAACATGTAATGCGCATAGGCGAGCACCGGCCAGTGCCAGAGATAGAGCGAATAGGATATCAACCCGACCCACCGGACAGGGGGTAACGACAGGATTAAGCTGATGGGCTGGGCAGTGCTGCCGGAGGCGAGCAGCAACACCGTTCCCAGAGTAACCGGGATTGCGAGCAGCCCCGGGAACGGGCTTTCGCCGGTCAGGAGGGCGGCGCTTAGCCCGATTAGAAGCAGACCCAGAACAGCTGCCGAGAATGCAATCCCCTTGTGAAGCTGCGGTTGCTTCCCCTTTTGGGCGTAGATCAAAAGGCCACCTGCCGCCAACTCAAACGCGCGGGCCGGCAGCATGTAATACGCCCAGGAATAGAACCCTTGATGCAGCTGAAGCTCGCCTACCAATATGCTCAATGCGATCAGCGCCAAAAGGGCGGGTATGACGAAGCGTGGCCAACGCAGTATCGTCAGAAGGAACGCAGGCCAGAAAATGTAGAACTGCTCTTCTACACCAAGTGACCACATGTGCAGCAAGGGAATGGCCCGGCTGTCAGACGCAAAATAGCTCGTGTCGAGGAAGTAGGTGAAATAGATGTTCGCGCCCGAAAGCACCGTGGCCACAGCTGACCAGGATAACGCTTCCACATCTTCAGGCAGCATCAAAGCCACGCCTGCGGCGAGGGTGACGGCTGTCACAAAGAACATGGCTGGAAGGATGCGCTTTATGCGCTTGCGGTAGAAATCCGCAAAGGAGAATTCTCCCGATCCATAGCCCTTAATAATTGCCCATGTGATCACGTATCCCGAGATCACGAAGAACATATCGACGCCGATGAAGCCACCTGGAATCAGCTTTTCGTTGATATGAAAGACAACGACCAGAAGCACTGCGATGGCACGTAAGCCATCAATGTCGTTGCGATAATCTTGCTTGGTTTTCACGGGCACACCCATTGCCGATTGTCCGGCTCTTTTACACAAGCGTGTAAGCTGTTCAACCCAAGCGTTAGTTGATTGGAGATGGCTATGGCTCGTTGTTTCCCAGACTCATTCCTTCATGAGAGGCAACTTTGGTGCACCACAATTTCGCGCGGGCTGTGGGCGCTTCCCGTGTCTGTTGTTCAGGTCACGATTTGCCGGCCGCTGAACTCAGGAAACGTCCGCCTTTGCTTCGCTATCTCGCCACAAACGATAGTCGCGCGGATAGTAGCCGCGAATGACCGTCTCGGCATCCTGAAGGGTTGGGTCTTCCTTGTATGCGTCTTTCCGGCTGGCTGTCGAAAGCTTGGTTGGAAACTTGTGCGGCACCCCGATCTCCGAAAGGCGATGGCTGTCGCTAAGCCGGAATATGTGGTCGGGGAAAATCGTCTTACGGTGTTTGATGGTCAACCACTGCGGCTTGTAGTGCGGGTCGCAATACTCTGGCGGAATCGAGGCAATGAATTCCGCTGCTGCATGTGCACTGATTTTCTGCCCCATGAGAACGCTTATGGGAATGATGAAGTGTTCGTGATTCGGCGTGCCATCTTCCGCAAGCAGCTTATCACGGAAGAATGAGCCAAAACGGTCCATTGGCTGGCGAACGAAGGTGAACTTCTCGTACGTGCCAAATTGTTCATCCTGAGGGTTGATTGTCCGATTCAGCGAGGTGCTGTCTGAGGCGTCCCGATCAGAGAATTCAGAGCAATTTGCATGAACCAGTGCTCGCCACGATGATGTTCCGCATTTGTATATCGGCAGGAAGATGACCTTGAATTCTTCCACTATCACCGCGGTTCGATTTGGCGTTGCAAGGAAATTCTGATCGCGCGGGATCATGATCGTGGCTTCGTTGACGCCCGCCTGCTTCAGAGCGGCCAGGGACCGGAACCAGGAGCCAAATGCGTTTGGAATGATCGCCGGGGCGCCTTGCTTTGCGAACTTCTCCGCCAGGAATAGCCGATAGTCCCATGGTGCGGTGGCTTTCGCTAAAAAGCGCTCGCCTTCGATCTCCTCGCCCGCTCTGGCGAACCTGACGGACATTTCGAACAGGTCCCGGTGTAAGGGGCTTGATAATGCATCCGGCATTTCATCTCGCTCTGCGCAGCATCCTTTTCGGGTTTCAATACCCTCGCCGAGGCCAATTCGTCCAGATGCGAGAGGTCGTTCCCACTCTAACCGCAACAGGAGTATCAGCAATGGACCGCAATTTTGCGCGGGCCGTGGACGCTTATCATGTCTATCGCCCGGTTCTCGATCTGCTCGGCCGCTCGGAAGGAACGGACAAGGGCGACGGCTACGATGAGAGGCTGGCCTATGGCGCCTACACCGGCGGCGATGTTGATCTCGTTTCCATGACGCTGACCCAGGTTGATGCGCTGCAGACGAAGATGCTCCAGCATCCGAAAAACAAGCTTAATTCAAGCGCGGTTGGTCGTTACCAGATTGTGCGCATCACTATGCGCGCCATCCGAAACACACTAGGCCTGACCGGCAAGGAGCTTTTCGACCGGGACATGCAGGACCGCATGGCCTGCTTTCTGCTCGGGCAGCGCGGCATCGACAAATGGTTGGCGGGGCGCCTGAGCACGGACACGCTTCTCACCAACCTGGCGAAGGAATGGGCGAGCCTGCCGACGTCCTCCGGCAAGGGCTATTACAGCGGGCAGCGGGCATCCGTGACGGTTCCTGATGTCAAATATGCGCTCTCGCAGGTCCGTCACCGGCATATGGAAGGGGAGCCCAAGCAGGTTGAGATGGTCGAGGTCGACAAGCCTGTTGTACCGGAACAGGTCGAGCAGGAAGTCAGGAAGAAATCCGGCTTATGGCAATGGCTCACGGGTCTGTTCGGATCGGGCGCGTTCGGCCTTGGCTGGCTGACGGGCATGGACTGGCAGGCAATCCTCGCTGGCGGCGTGGTGCTGATCGTCGTTCTGCTCGTGCTCGTTGCCTTGCGCTCGCAGATCGTTGCCGCAGTGCGCGAGATCAAAGGCGCCGTCGAGGGTCAGGGGTGATGCTCTCACTCGACAGCTGGCTGCGCATCGGCGCCGTACTGGCCATCGCCGGGGGGCTCATGTGGTCGCATTCATGGGCCTATCGCACCGGACGCTCGGTTGAGCAGAAGGCATTCGTCCAAAAGATCAATCAGGAAAACAAGGAGGCCGGCAATGCGGCTGAAGACTGGAGGGCTCGCTATCGCCGCTGCGCTGAGCGTGGCGGGCTGTACGACTTCGAAACCGGTGCCTGTAACGAGTGACGGCCTGCGCTCTGTGGTCGGAACGTCGCTGATCGGGGCGAAAGGGGCAACCTCGCGCGATCAGGGCAAGATTGATGAAACATCGCAGGCCTCTGCGGTGCATCGATCTGGACGCCATCGGAATGCGCCCGCCATGGGCGAGCGGTTCGGAAATAGCCGGTATGACGCAAGCCAGCGTGAAGCGCACCCTTGGGCAAATCCTGGGAGAACTCAAGGGGATCGATGACCGGCTGAAGCGTGCCGATGACAGCCGCGCCGTGGTGCATCGCCGCCTCGATGAGGTGAGCGAACGCCTTTCGCATGTGGAAGGGGAGGTCGAGGCGACCAAGAAGACGGTCAACGACATGAAGCCGGTCACCGATGATATGGCGCAGTTGCGCACTCAGCCTGCCGGTGCCGGAACACTCGGGCGATGGCT
>NZ_AMSI01000009.1 GCF_000300515.1 Nitratireductor indicus C115 | reverse complement strand
AGGCGACGCGCAAGCGGAGAGGCCCGCACGCCATCGCTGGACACGACTGCAGCCGGCTTCGCCGCGGCAGGCGCCGGCTCGGCTTCCACCTTGGCAGGAGCAGCGGCTGCCGGCGCGACAGGCTTCTCGGCCCCGGCGGGTGCGGCAGCTGCTGCCGGCGCATCCGAAGCCGCCTCACCTTCCTCGTAGATCCAGGCCACAGCCTGTCCAACGGGAATGTCGACGCCTTCCTTGCCGGTGATGTTGCGCACGATGCCGCTCGCCGGAGCATCGATCTCCATCGCCGCCTTGTCGGTCTCGATCTCGAACAGGAGATCGCCCTTTTTCACGGTGTCGCCTTCTCCAACCGCCCAGGAGGAGATGCGGCCGGTCGACATGTCCATATCGACCTTCGGCAGAATGACCTCGACCGGCATATCAGCGCGCTCCCTTGGCCAGGTCGCGGGCCGCCTTGACGATGCCGTCCACCTGCGGAACCGTGGCCTTTTCCAGCTCGGGGTTATAGGGGATCGGCGTCTCCGCGCCGCCCAGCCGCACGATCGGTGCGTCGAGATAGTCGAACGCCTCGCTTTCGGCGATCATGGCGGAGATTTCCGCGCCCACACCCAGCGTCTTCACACCCTCGTAGACGCACATCAGCCGCGAGGTCTTGCGAACGCTCTCGATAATGGTCTCACGGTCCATCGGGCGCACCGTGCGCAGGTCCACGACCTCGACGTCGATGCCTTCGGCCGCCAGCTGCTCGGCGGCATCCAGCGCCTTGTGCACCATGATGGAGGTGGCGACGATGGTGAGGTCGGCACCCTGACGGCGCACTTCGGCCTTGCCGATGGGCACCGTATAATAGCCTTCGGGAACCTCGCCCTTCATTTTGTAGAGGAGCTTGTGCTCGAAGATCATCACGGGATCGGGATCTTCCACCGCGGCAAGCAGCATGCCCTTGACGTCATGCGGCGTTGCCGGCTGGATGACCTTCAGGCCGGGAACATGACCGAGCCATGCCTCGAGGCTCTGGCTGTGCTGTGCCGCCGCGCCCGTGCCGGAACCGGCCGGAAAGCGCATGACGACCGGAACGGAAACCGCACCGCCCAGCATGTAGCGCATCTTTGCCGCCTGGTTGACGATCTGCTCCATCGCCAGAGTGGCGAAATCGGAGAATTGGAACTCGAAGATCGGACGCGTTCCCGTCACGGCCGCCCCGACGGCAACGCCCGCACCGCCAAGCTCGGAGATCGGCGTGTCCATAACGCGGTCGGTGCCAAAGCGCTCGACCAGATCGCCGGTGACCTGGAAGGCGCCGCCATAGACGCCGATGTCCTCACCCATCAGGAAAACGCGCTCATCGCGCTCCATGGCGATGGCCATCGCCTCCTGGATGGCCTGCGCGTAGCTCAGTTCGCGCGAAGCTGTCTCGACCTGCGCATCCATTACGCCTGCTCCGTGTACACGTATTTCTCAAGATTGGCGACGTCGGGCATCGGGCTCTCCTTGGCGAACTCGATCCCTGCGGCGATCTCCTTGGCGACATCCTCGCGAATGGCTTCGATACCGGCGAGATCGATCACGCCGAACTCCTGAAGCTCTTCCTCGAAATGTTCGATCGGGTCGCGCTGCGTCATCCACTCCTCGATCTCTTCCTTCGTGCGATAGCGGTTGCGATCGCTCTTCGAGTGGCCGCGATAGCGGTAGGTCTTGCACTCGATCAGGCTCGGACCTTCACCGTTGCGGGCGCGCTCGATGGCGCGGTGCGCTGCGGCAGCCACGTCGGCAACCGAATTGCCGTCGACGATTTCGCCCGGCATAGCATAGGCCGCTGCACGGTCGGCGATGTTCTTCACCGCCGTTGCGCGGGCAACCGAGGTCGACATGCCGTAGCCATTGTTCTCGCAGACGAAGACCACCGGCAGCTTCCAGATGGAAGCCATGTTGAGCGCTTCGTGGAAAGCACCTTCATTATTGGCCCCGTCGCCGAAGAAGGAGACGACGACCTTGCCGTTCTTCATCTTCTTGGCCGTCAGCGCCGCACCGACCGCAATCGGAATGCCACCCGCCACGATGCCGTTTGCACCCAGATTGCCCTTGGTCACATCGGCAATATGCATGGAACCGCCGCGACCTCGGCAATAGCCCGTGGTCTTGCCGAAGAACTCGGCAAACATGCGCGATACATCCGCACCTTTGGCGATGGAATGGCCATGGCCGCGGTGGGTGGAGGTGATCTGATCGTCATCCGTCAACCCGAGGCAGATGCCCATGGCCGATGCTTCCTGACCGATGGAAAGATGCATCGTGCCGTGGATGAGGCCGCGCATATAGCTTTCCTCGGCGCCCTCTTCGAACCGGCGGATCAGATACATCTTGCGCAACGCGCCGCGCAGCGTCTCGTGATCGTAATGCTGATATAAGAAGGGCAGGTTGGCGCCGTCCTTCTTTGCCGCGGCGCCTGTCTTGGCTTTGCCGGCCATCTTTATGCTCCTGTCGTACCGTAAACGAGCTTGTCCTGCCGGGCGCGGAGTTCCGCGATCTTGGAACCGGCGGGCGGTGCTGCGTTGTCGAAAGTGATGAGTTCGCCCTTCTTGACGGGCTTGCTGACCGTGCCGCCCTGCAGCAGACCACAGGGGATAGCCTTCGCCGCCCGCGCTTCCGGCGCGGTCATGATCCAGGCGCGGTAGCAATATTCACCGATGGCATCGAGCTTGTCGCCCGGCTGCAGATCCTTCTTCGCCACGGCGCAGACCTCAGCCACCGGCTTGTCGAGCGGCACCATGTCCGCCTTGCCATAAAGCACCACGCGGGCGCAGGTCAGCGGAACCTCGAGCGAGGTCAGATGATAGGGGCGATGGAACGTGAAGTACGGACCCTTGCCCATCTTCAGGTCTTCCATGCGCTCCGAGATGCGCGGATGCGACATGTCGGCCACGACGAACACGCCCGGCGCCACGCCCTTGCCGATGGAGTAATCGACAACGCCGACACGCGACAGGACACCGCCATCCTTCTCGGGAATGAGAACGGAGGAAAGCTGGTCCAGCGTCGCTGCCGGACCGTGCATGCCCGGCTTGTCGGGAACGAGACCGGTTGCGTTGGCGATTGCCGCCATCTCGACCATGGTCTTGGACCCGTCGACGAACTCGACCAGCATCCGGACATTCATGTTCCGACGCTTGGCTTCTTCCATATAGTCGTCTGGAATGGCATCGATATTGAGCGGGTTGTTCTTGCCCTTGCCGGCAGCCACGATCGGATGCCCCATGGCTGAAACGAACTCGATCAACTCCATGCAGGAAGAGGGCTCATCGCCCGCACCCAGCGAATAGGTAACGCCCAGGCGCTCGGCTTCGCTCTTCAGATAGGCCCCGATGGTCACGTCCGCCTCGACATTCATCATGACGAGGTGCTTGCCGTGTTCCATGGCCCTGAGCCCGATCTCGGCACCGACGGCCGGGACACCGGTCGCATCGATCACCACATCGATCAGCTCATTGTTGATCAGAAGATCGGCGTCGTTGGTGACGGCAACCTTGCCGCTCTCCATGGCCGCGGTCATGGCGGACTGGCTGTCCGCCTCCTTGGCATGGCCTTTTTCCTGATAGGCAATATCCACGGCGCGGCTGGCCGCGGGCAGGTTCAGCTCCGAAATGGCGCCGATCTCGATGCCCGGCATATGGGCCACGCGGGTGACGATATCGGTTCCCATTTCACCGGAACCGACGAGGCCGATGCGAATCGGCTTACCGGATTTGGCGCGGTCTTCGAGATCCCGGGCCAGACCCGTAAGTGCAACATTGGTAGGCATTTTCGCCATTCTCCCAGATGGACGTTTCCTCGATCAGAGGCTTATTGAACATATGTTTCAGTGTCAATACGAATGTCCAAAAAGGGGCGATTCAACGCACCTCGGATTTCAAGCGTCATTTGCCCCGACATTCGCAATGTCGCGACCTGCCCTCACGCTCAGGGGAGATCGTAACATTCCAGCATTCTTGAACGCTCTGTTTCAAATTCCCGATCTAACCGGGAAGAACCCCAGCTCCTAGATATCCGACACAGCCAAGGTTCAGTGTCAGGCTGTAACTTGATGTACTGCTTGGCATATTTCGCTGAGAGTACAAGCATAATATATATGGAGTATTGGAAATGAAGTCTGTTATTTATGCGATTGCTCTTTCGTCGCTGGTTGCTGCCCCTGCTTTCGCCATCGAGCCCATCAAGGGAAGCATCACTTACGATGCTCCGCATGCTCAGGCTCTTGCAAAGAGCCCCGTGGGTTCCGTGATCCAGCACAGCTTTACCTCGAACGGTACCGATTACCTCGAGCTCTATGTGGTGGGTGCGAACGGCCAGCCGGAGCTGGTAAGCCGCAGCGCTTCCAACGCCAGCTGATTTCACGAACCGACCAGCCGCTTTTTCAGACTGGCCACCGGATTTTCAGACCGGATTATCATCAGGCCCGGGGCTCGGTCCCGGGCCTTTTTCAGTGCGCGGAGCCAGGGTCACCGGTTGCGCTGCACGATGCAGGGCACTCCGCCCTTGTAGAGCCGCTCGCAAAGACGGCCCGCCTCTTCCCTGCTCTTCGCCCCGATCCGCACCGCATAGATGCCGCGCCAACCGCGCGGCGAGCGAACCCGGCTGACGACGGGCTCGTGGCCGGCAAGCAAAGCCGCGTTGCGTCGCTTGGCCTGCTGCCAGAGCCGAATGGCCACGTCGCGCCGAAAATGCCCGGCAACCTGCACGCCCCAGGGCTGGGACGGCACACTTGCCATCGCGATCACGGCCCGCGCTGTCACCGGCAATTGCTGGCAGGCTTCCTTGAAGGACTTGTCAGCATCGAGCGGCGCAATACGCGGTCGATGCTCCCTGTCGGAAAAATTATCGACCGGCTCCCCGAAGATGGAGAGCACGTAATTTTCCGTTTCGAGGGGCAGAAATCCGCCGGCGCCGAGCCATCGTGCGATACGGTTTTCCCCCGCATTATAGGCAGCGGCAGCCAGCCCGAGATTGCCGAACTTCCGCTCCAGTTCCGAAAGATAGGCGGCAGCGGCCGGAATGGCCTGCTCGATATCGAAGGCGTCCTGAAGTCCCCGAAGCGACGCCGTGCCCGGCATGAATTGCGCTACGCCTTCCGCACCCTTGGGGCTGACCGCATTCGGATTGAAACGGCTTTCCTTCCATAGAAGCCGTGCCAAAAAAGGCGCTTCCAGCCCCTGCTTGCCGGCATGCGTTTCGATCAGGCTGCAAATGGAAGTGATCAGCGACTGCGGCTCGATCTTTTCCACCTCCCCTTCGGCGGACAACGCCACGGCCGGGAAAAGCGCAAGGGCAAGCACGGCAGCAATGCTTCTTCGCCATTCCGATCGCTTCAAAATCATATATGCCCTCGATATCCGCCCCCGATATCCGAGCATCATATGCCAATTGCTACATCGGAGAAATGACGGTGCGCTCAGCGAGCGCAACCAGCCGATGCGGCAGATCGCTCCCGGTTTTCGCTTTTTCAACAACCTAATTGCACAACAAACGATTGGCAGCAAAAGCCTTCCAGATTACACGCTTCACGTGCATCTTCCTGATCTTTAAGCAACAAATGCAGCTGGCAACGATAGCCGCATTCCGTCTTTGATCGTTTGGCCGCATCTGGCGCCCGATAGCTTCTTTTCTTCGCGCATGGGCCGGTTTATTGAGGGTTTTCGCTAGGTTAGGCAGGCAGGATATGCGGGCAATTCTGGGTGTTGTGGTGCTGTCTCTCGGCACCGTCGGTTTGGGCTATTGGGCGCAAGGCCACAATGCCGTACGCATGGAGACCATGATTGGCGAAGGGGCTGCCCAAGCCGTTGGGGAAACCGTGCATCCCCTGGAGATCGGGGTATCGGGACGCGACATTCATGTTTCCGGTGTCGCCGACAACACCGGCGAGAAGGAGCATATTCTGGCAGCGCTCGACGCTGTTGAAGGACGCCGCGTGGTCACGGAAAATCTGCGCGTTCTTGAGAAGGTCTCCCCCTTCACGACACAGGTCACGAAAGAGAGCCCCGATGCGCCGCTTGCCCTCGGCGGATATGTGCCAAGCGAAAGCGCCAGAGCGGCATTGGGCATCGCGAATGGCGCCGGTTCGCTGCAGCTTGCATCGGGCGCCCCGGAAAACTGGGAACAACTGGCGCGTGCCGGGGTCGAGGTGCTCGGCTTTCTCAGGAAGGGGCAGATGACCCTCGCGGACGGCAAGCTGACCATCGTCGGCGAAGCAGCAAGCGCTGAAGATTATGCGATGGCGGAAAAAGCACTTTCGCAATTGCCTGCGGAGATGGTGACGCAGATGATCCTGAAGCCGGACAGAGGACAACCCGCCGGTTGGCATCTGGAATATGACGCGGCAACTGGCGCGACCGTCTCGGGCGCATTGCCAGCCGGAATGAACGCCGAGGCGCTCGCCGGGGCGCTGGGTCTGGACGGCATCGCCGGAACGCCGACACAGATAGACGAGAGCGGAGCGGAAGACATGAACTTCCTTGCAACGCTCCGCGGCTGGCTCGACCGCGTCGAACGCCTCACGCTCGATGTCTCTCCGGAAATGCGTGAAGCCAGGATTGAGGTGCAGGGCGATGTCGACGCAGATATGCTGAAGAAGGAGCTCGCCGGAAGCGGTCTTGCCACCGAGGTTTCCGTCGTAACGCCCGAGGGCTCGAATGGCGCGACGCGGGTCAACGCGGCAAGCCGCATGACCCAGCGTTATATGGGTGGCTTCTGGCTTGCGCTGCCGGAAATCCGCACCGACCGCGCCGGATGCCAGGCTGCAGCCGATGACGTGCTCGACCGTATCTCCATCAACTTCGTCACCGCGTCCGACAAGCTCGACACCGGCGCGGTAAGAGCAATCAACGAGCTTGCGCGCTTCATGGTGCAATGTTCGGAAGAAACTGGATTGAAGGCCGAAATCGGCGGGCACACCGACAATGTCGGAGACGAGGCAGCCAATCTCGATCTGAGCCAGCGGCGTGCCACAGCAGTGGGCCGGGAATTGATCGTGCGCGGTGTCGCCGCGGATCGACTGAACATGCGCGGCTATGGCATGTCGAAGCCCATTGCCGACAACGGCACCGAACAGGGACGCGCAAAAAACCGCCGCACCACGGTCACCTGGACTGATTGAGATAAACCACATGCGAATGCGGGTCGGCGAAGCGGCTTCTCGACCCGCAGCCAAACCGAACACAGGCAGTCGCGGCGGCCCGATGGCGCAGCCGCAATAAGGGATTGATAGGATGTTTCAGAACTGGGGTTTTCTGCTTTCGGAGATTTGGGGGCTTCTGCTTCTGGCTGCCTTGCTCGGCCTGTTTGCTGGCTGGTTGATCTGGGCGCGGCAACGCACCGAGGTGATTACGGACCAGTCGGAAACCGAACGGCTCCGCGCGGAACTCGAGGCCTGCGGCAAGCAGGGCCAGAAGCTTTCCGAGCGGGTCGCCGAACTGGAAAGTGCGCTGGCCGAAAAGGAGATGTCGGAGCCCGCTCCGCTTGCTGCCCCTGTCGAAATGTCCCGTCCGGCATCGCTGAAAGCCCCACGTTCGGGCAAGCCAGACGATCTGAAGCTCATCAAGGGTGTCGGGCCAGTGCTTGAGGAACTGTGCCACAAGCTCGGCTATTTCCACTTCGATCAGATCGCGGAATGGACCGCCTCCGAAATCGCCTGGGTCGACGAGAACCTCGAAGGCTTCAAGGGCCGCGTCACCCGCGACGAGTGGGTGATCCAGGCACGCGACCTGGCGGCAGGCAAGCCATCGCGCCTGAGCAGCGCGAACTGAGCGGCCGCTTCAAAGGGTAAGCCCGCCATCGACATGAATGCTTTGCCCGGTGATATAGCCCGCCTCCCGTGAGAGCAGGAAGGCGATCACCGCGGCAACTTCATTCGCATCGCCGAAGCGACCGGCTGGAATGGCGGACCGGAGTTCTGCCCACTCGTCTTCGGTCAGCGAGGAATGTGCGCCTTTCGGCTTCGCGATGAGGCCGGGCACCACCGCATTGCAGGTGATCCCGTAAGGAGCGGCTTCCGCGGCCAGTGTTCGGATCTGCGCTTCCAGCGCCGCCTTTGCCGGCGCTGTTGCGGGAAAGCGGACCTGGCGCGTCCGATGCGCCCCGAAAGCGGAGATGCAGACAATCCGGCCATGCCCCTTCGCGAGATACGGAAGGCAGCAGCGCGCCGCACGGTGGAACGCCACCGGCATGGCCAGAAGCGCCGCCAACAAATCCTTTTCTGAAGCCCCCTCATAGGTCGAACGTCGTGCATATCCGGCGGCAAACACGAGCGCATCGAGCGGTGCTGAGCCTTCGAAGGCATTTCTGAGACCGTTCATGGTTTCTTCCTCGGCAAGATCGCCGAGGAAAGTCCTGGTTTCAGCGCCCGCCTCCACGCAATCCCGCGAGACCGCGTCGAGCGAGGCAGCCCTGCTTCCCGTATGAAGGATCAGGCGTTGGCCCGGGCCGGCAAGGCGGCGCGCCAGGGCGGCGCCAATGCCAGCCCCGGCTCCCAATATGGCGACCTGGGTCAACGGCTTGCCTCCTCCGGTTTTCCAGGCACGGGCGCCTGCCAGAACCTTGGCACAGCGACGAGCAGGGCAAGAAGCACCGCCAATCCGCCGATCCGTACCGCCATATCCAGATTGTGGCTGAGTGCGATCGAAGCACCCCCCACGCATGCCACGACCCGCAGCGGGAGGACGAGCCGGTCTCGCAGATAGCCCGTAAAGCCGGCAGCAATGGCAATAAGCGATCCGATGACAAGAATTCCCTGTCCGATCGTGTCGCTGATCGTCCCGGTCATCAGCAGGCCGGGTGAGAAGAGGAAGGAAAAGGCGACGATGAAGCCCGCGACAGCCATTCGGATCGCATGCACGCCCGTTGCCAGAGGCGATCCTCCCGAAATCGATGCCGCAGCATAGGAGGCAATCGACACCGGTGGCGTCGCATCCGCCAGAATGGCGAAGTAGAACACGAAGAGGTGCGCCGAGAGCGTCGGAACGCCGAACTCCGCAGTCAAAATGGGGGTGCTGATCGACGCGGTGATCACATAGGCTGCGGTGGTGGGAAGCCCCATCCCCATCATCAGCGTGGTGAACATGATCAGGATGCCCGCCATCACGAGCGATCCGTGCGCCAGCGAGGTTATCAGGCCGCCGATGGAGATCACGAGGCCGGTCACCGTGAGGGCAGCGACGATCATGCCTGCCCCAAGACAGGCAAGCGCGACGATGACGGTGTTGAAACCCGCGCTGACCAGCATGTTCCAGATGATGGCTGGCGTCGGAAAGGTATGGCGTCGCAGGCAGGCGACAAGAACGGTGGCGATGATCGAGCCGAGCGCACTCATATGAGGGCTGAAGCGCATGGTGAGCATCACCACGAGCACGATGATCGGCAGCACCAGATGCGCATCGCGAAGCACATCGCGCCAGGTGGGGATATCCGCCTCGTCGAGCCCTTTGAGACCCTGCCGCTTCGCTGTCAGATGCACGGTGATGAGCAGCATCAGGAAGTAGCAGATAGCACCGAGCGCGGCCGCCTTGACGATCTCGATATAGGCGATGTTTGTGAATTCAGCCATCACGAAGGCGCCCGCACCCATGATGGGCGGCATGAGCTGGCCGCCGACGCTGGCAGCCGTCTCGACGCCGCCAGCGAAATTGGGGCGATAGCCGATCCGTTTCATCATGGGGATGGTGAAGGAACCCGTGGAGAAGACATTTGCCGTGGCCGAACCGGAGATCGATCCGAACAATGCGGATGTGATGACTGCCACCTTGCCGGGCCCGCCCACCTGCCGGCCCGCAATGCGCGAACCCAACGAGTTGAACAGACGCCCCAGGCCGAGCTGCTCGACAGCAGCCCCGAAGGCGATGAAAATCGCCACCATGCTGGTGGAAATTCCCGTCAGCGTTCCGAACATGCCCTGGTCGTTGCCCAGATACATGATGTCGATGATCTCGGAATACGGCATGTTCCGATAGTTCATCATGCCCGGCCAATATTCCGAGGTGAAGAGATAGAGAAAGGCCAGCAGGATCATGTAGGTCAGGACGGGCGTCACCGCACGACGGATGGCCTCCAGTGCGACCACGATCATCAGGCCGCCGAGGATCAGTTCCTTGGTCTCGACCGGTGAGACGCCCTCCAGCCGCATGTTGAAATCGAACGCGTTCCAATAGGAGTTGAAACAGGCAACGAGCGCGATCGTCATCATCCCGATGTCGAGCAGTGTGGGATCGCGATCGCGCCCCGATGCCCGTGCAGGATAAAGCAGGAAGGCGAGCGACAGAAAGAAGAACAGGTGAAGCGAGCGCTGCTCACGCGGCGGCAGAAAGCCGATCCACGCCGTATAAAGCTGGAAAATCGTGCCGAGCGCGGCCCAAACCGCGACGACAAGGCTCCAGTGTCTGGTCAGCTTGCGCATGTGACACTCCTGGCCAGGCGTTGTCCGGAAGGTGAGGCCTGCCGCCATGGCAGGCCAATGATTTCAGAATGAGAGAGCGGGCAGGCACTGGCCTGCCCGCCATCGCAGGGCTTACATGAAGCCCCGCTCCTTCAGGTATTTTTCAACACCGGGATGAAGCGGTGCAGGCTTCGTGCCGGCAGCCGTCGCACAATCGAACACGGCAATGGAGGCATGAATGGCCGCAAGCCCTTCCGGCTTTTCGCAGAAGGTCTTGATCATCTGATAAGCCACGTCCTCCGAAAGATCGGAGCTTGCCATCAGCGCCGTTGCCATGATCAGTGTCGGCACATCGCTGTCCTGTCCGGGATAGGTCCCGGCTGCCAGCGTCTTGTGCCCATAGCCGAATTTCTCGCCCATTGCCGTAAGTGTCGCCTCCGGGAAGGGCATGATCGTCGCCGGACGTGCCTGCATGCCTTCCACGATGGCTGCACCGGGAATACCCAGCGCATTGAACACGTAATCGACAATACCGTCGCCGAACTGGCTTGCAGCGGTCGAGTATTCGACGAGATTCAGCTTCCAGCCGCGGCTTTTCAGGTCGTCATAGGACGTGCCGTAATGTTCCATCAGATAGCGGAAGGTCTGCTCGTCGGAGGAACCCACCTTCGTCACAGCGATGGAGATGTCCTTGCCTTCCTTGAACAGCGTGTCCATGTCCTGGATCGGCGCATTCTTGGCCACAACCATATGCAGGTAGATGTCGGAGAAGGACATGCCGATAAGGCGCAATTTGTCGTGCGGCTTGCCCTCATAGATGCCGGTGCCGTCATAGGCAGCCTTCAGAAAGATATCGAGGCCGGTGCCGATCTGGCTTGTACCGTTCTGCACCTTCGTGGGGTTGGCCGTGCCGCCGCCGGGCACCACGCGAATGGTGACGTTGGGATCGCTTTCATGCACCATCGCGGCCATGCCGGATGCCTGGCCGAACCAGCCGCCGCCAACCTGGCCGGCAGTCCATTCGATGGTCTGGGCGCCCGCCGTTGCGGTGAGGCCGAAGCCTAAGAAGAGTCCGAGGAAGGTCGTTCTTATCATGATTGCCTCTCTGAAGGTTGTGGACCGGGCCTCCGGTCCCGGGGGTTTGGCTATCCGCCCTCTTCCGCGAAATGCTTCGTATGCACGTGAGCATAGGCCTGCCTGATCGCCGTGAGGATCTCATCGTTGCGATGCAGGATGTGTTCCCGCATCAATCTTTCCGCCGACGCTGCATCGCGTGCGCGAAGCCGGTCGAGAATGCTGCGATGCTCGCTTTGGGTATTGTCGCGTTTGCCTTCCATCGCGATCCATCGGATCAGATGGATACGGTCGTTTAGATTCTTGAGAATGCGCAGCAATTCGGTGTTCTTGGCCAAAAGCGCGATACCTTCGTGAAACCGGCAGTCGAGTTCCACGAGCCGGTCGATGGAAGCATCGGGAGATTCACGCACCGACCCGTCGAGAAACACGGCCATCGCTTCCAGCTCGTCGTCGCTGGCCCTCTGGCAAGCGAGCCGTACAATCGAGGCCTCGACCTCTATCCGTGCTTCGAACAACGCGCGGACATCGGCCGGGTTGAGCCCTGGCACCTGAAAACTGCGCCCGGCGCGGCGCAATATGCCTTCGGCGGTGAGCCTGTTCAGCGCCTCGCGCAGGGGCGTGCGGCTGATGGACATCTGGTCCGCAAGCTCGACTTCGTTGAGCTTCTGGTCCGGAACCAGGTCGAAGGTCAGAACTCTTTTGCGCAGGGCCTCATAGGCCAATGCGGATGTTGTTTGTGTTTCCATGCGATCCTTCCTCGGTTGGATGTCTGCGGTCATTACCACATCGGCACACATCCGAGATCAGAAGGTTTGGGGCCGCAGCCCCGCGTGAAACCAGGTCACCAGCGAATAGATGTCGTAGACGGGACGCCCGGTCGCTTCCCGCACGGCTGCCGCATAGGGCGGCATATTGGTGCATTCCAGAACGATGGCTCCCACTTCGGGATGCGCCGCGACAAGCTCGCACGCAGCGCCGACCACATCCTGACAGGCAAGGGCCAGATCGAGATCGGTCTTCTCTGCCTTGATCAGCGTGCGGAAGAATTCGACCCCGTTTTCGGTCCCGCGCACCGGCGTATCGGCCGGTACACCGATGGCCGAAAGATGCGCGGGTGTCAGACCTGAGGAGTTCACGGTGACGATACCGACCCGCTGTCCAGGCGGAAGCGTGGCCTGCACCCACGGCACCTGCATCATGGATGACGTGGCAACCGGAACCTTCACCGCTTCTGCCAGTTCCCGCTGGTAGATGGAGAGGAAGCCGCAATTTGTCGTCAGCGCCTCGGCTCCCAGATCAACGAGATCGCGGGCCGCTTCGATGAACGCGTCGAGAAGCCCTTCAGCGGCATTGCACACGACGCGATCCGGGCTCGCCCCGCGCACCACCCGATAGAGCACGGGAAAAGGCCAGGTCTGGCCATTGCCCATATCGCCGGGCACCCTTGGAAAACGCGCTTCGAGCATCAGGATGCCGAGTGGCGCGCCGTAGAGCGATTTACCGCCACGCGCGATATTGGTCCCCGGCGAACCGAATGGATTTGTCTGGCACGGTTTTGTCTGGTCTGGCATCAGGAAAACCTTTGCGCGCTGAAGGGAGTGAGATCGATTTCCGGCGCCTCGCCGGTGGCCAGCTGTGCCGCAAGCCGCCCGGTGCGGGCCGAGCTGACGAGGCCGATATGGCCATGCCCGAAGGCATGCACCACACCAGCGACGCCCGAAGCGGCGCCAATGCAGGGAATGCCGTCCGGCGTGCTCGGGCGATGTCCCATCCAGAACCGGATCCGGCTCGTGTCGATGCCGGGGAACATGGCGACGAGGTGGCTTTTGAGAATTTCAGCGCGGCGCCAATCGGGCAGCGCCTCGATACCGCCGATTTCCACCTGGCCTGCGCAGCGCACCCCCTGCTCCAGCCTTGTGATCACGACCTTGCGGTCGCCCACCATGATTGGCGTCGTCGGCCCCGGTCCGTCGCCCTCGGCGATGGCGTGGTAACCGCGCTCGCTGTCGAGCGGAACCCGGTCGCCTGCCTTGGCCGCGAGCGGCCCCGACCGCACGCCCGCCGCGATGATGGCCGTTCCGCAGTCGATCTCGCCCTGGGTTGTGACAACTGCACCAAGCCGTCCGCCCGAATGTCGAAAGTCCAGTGCCCTGGCGGCAATCCGCCGCGCGCCTCTGGATTCCGCGTGTGCGACCAGCCCGGCGACATAGGCGCCGGGGTTACGGCAATGCCCGGCCTCGGGAACGAAGACGCCGAAGCGGTATTCGCGAGACAGGTCCGGCTGCCGTTCCGCTAGCGCCTCGCTCTCGATCTCTTCGAACACGATGCCCAGGTCGCGGCGGATACGCCAGCCCAGCGCCTCGGCCTCGAAGCCCGCGCGGTCGGTATAGACATGCATCAGGCCGCTTTTCGCATCGATCAGATGCGCGAGGCCCGCCTTCGCCGCGACTTCGGCATGCAGGGCAGGCGCATCGACCAAAAGGGTGCGCAACGCCCGCGCGATCGCCTCGACCTTAGCGGGCGTGGAAGCCGAACGCAGATAGCGCCACAACCACGGCAATGCGCGAGGCAAATAGGAAGGACGCACCGCCAGCGGCCCGAGCGGATCGCGCAGCCAGCGTGGAACCTGACGCCAAACGCCGGGCGAAGACGGCGGAATGACCGAATGGGAGGACAGCCAGGCGGCATTGCCATAGCTGGCCGCCTGCTCGCCTCCGGGCGGACCCGGATCCACCAGCGTGACGGTCAGGCCCCGGTCCAGCAGCTGGAGCGCCGTTTGCGCGCCGATCACCCCGGCGCCGATGATGACCGCGTCGGACCTCATGAAGCGGCCTCGGCGAGATGATCGCGCGCATGGGACTGCGCGCGCCGATCCAGGAAGCAATGCAGGATAGCAGCCTTGCCGGAAGCGCGCGCCCGCTCGAAGGCCGGCGCGAACTCGGCGGTGTTTCGCACGGTTTCGCCATGTCCGCCGCATGCCCGTGCCAGCGCCGCAAAATCGGGATTAACGAGTTCGGTCGCGCTGCGCCGGCCGGGATACTCGCGTTCCTGGTGCATGCGGATCGTGCCGAGCTGGGAATTGTCGATCACGACGACGATCGGCGCGATGCCATATTGGACGGCGGTGGCGAACTCCTGCCCGTTCATCTGGAAACAGCCGTCGCCGGCAACCGCGACAACGAGGCGCTCGGGGAACATGCGCTTCGCCATGACCGCGACGGGAACGCCGTACCCCATGGAACCCGAAGTGGGCGCAAGCTGCGTACCGAACGCGCGGTAGCGATAATGCCGCCCGAGCCAACCCGCATAGTTGCCCGCGCCATTGCACAGGATCGTGTCCTCAGGCAGTTCGCGCGCCATCCAGGCAAGCACCTCGCCATACTGGAAATCTCCCGGAAGCACCCGCGGCTCCCCCGACCAGCGCAGATAGGCCACATGCGCTTGCTCCGTCCCGCCGGCCCAGGGGCGATGCGCGGGAGGATCGAGCTCTTCCAGAACAGCGGCAAAGCTTACGGGCGACGCCTGGATCGCGAGATCGGGTTGATAGACGCGGCCCAGTTCCTCCGCTCCGGCATGAACATGGACGAGCTTCTGCTGCGTTTTCGGCACGCCGAGCAGCGTGTAGGAAAGCGATGGCATTTCCGACAGGCGCCCGCCGACGAGAAGGATGAGATCGGCGGCATCGACCCGCGCCTTCAATGCTGGATCGGGTCCAATGCCGAGGTCGCCGGCGTAACAGCGGTGCAGTGGCGGAAAGCGATCCGCCCGGCGGAAGGAGGTCGCCACAGGAAGATCGAACCGCTCGGCGAAATCGACGAGATCCTGACGCGCCTCCGGCGTCCAGCCCGAACCGCCGACAATGGCAATCGGTGCTTTGGCCTGACCAAGCATCGCTCCCAGCTGAACCATGGCTTGCGGATCGGGAGCCGCTCGCACCGGCTCGATGCGCGGAATGCCAATCGAGGGGCAGGGTTCGCTCAGAATGTTCTCCGGCAGGGCCAGCACCACCGGTCCTGGCCGCCCCTGCATGGCGACGCGGAACGCGCGCGCCACCATCTCGCTCATCCGCTCGGGATGATCGATCTCGGCAACCCATTTGGCGACCGAGCCGAACACCGCCCGATAATCCAGTTCCTGAAAGGCTTCGCGGCCCCGCATGCGATTGTCTATCTGCCCCACGAACAGGATCATCGGCGTGGAATCCTGCGCCGCGATATGAACGCCGGCAGCCGCATTGGTGGCGCCCGGTCCGCGGGTCACCATGCAGATGCCCGGCCGTCCGGTGAGCTTGCCTTCGGCTTCGGCCATCATCGCCGCACCGCCCTCATTGCGGCAGGTAAGGACATCGATATCCGTATCGACCAGCGCATCAAGCACGGCGAGATAGCTCTCCCCCGGAACACAGGTCACACGCTCGACGCCCTGCAGAACCAGCTGGTCGACCAGCGCCTCGGCAGCCGTGCGGGTGAGAGTAGGAAAGGATACATTCATCAGGCGAGTTCCCTTGCCGGCGCGACATCCGCCACGGCAGCGGCGATGCGGTCGCAAGCCATATCGAGTTCCGACTGCGCGGCGGCATATGAGATACGGAAATGGCCTGGCTGGCCGAAACAGCTTCCCGGAACCACGGCAACGTCGTGCTCCTCGAGCAGCCAGCGGGCGACCGTGCTATCGTTCTCAAGCACACGCCCGGAGGCCGTGCGGCCACCGATCAGCCCCGTGCAATCCGGAAACACATAGAACGCGCCTTCGGGTTTGCGGCAGGTGATCCCGGGACAATTGTCGAGCCGCTCGCTGATACGGTCACGGCGCGCCTGGAAGGCCGCCCGCCGCTCGGCCAGTATCTCTTGAGGCCCCTCGAGAGCGGCAATGGCCGCCGCCTGGCTTATCGAGCTCGGATTGGACGTCGATTGAGACTGCACCACGGCCATGGCCGCGATAAGCTCCGCCGGCCCCGCCCCGTAACCCAGCCTCCAGCCGGTCATGGCATAGGCTTTGGAAACGCCGTTGATGGTCAGGATGCGGTTGGCAAGGTCAGGTCGAAGTGCTGCCGCCGTCACAAAGGCGCGGTCGTCATAAAGCAGGTGCTCATAGATGTCGTCCATCATCAGCCAGACCTGCGGATGACGGGCGATCACGTCCAGTATGGCGCCGAGGCTCTCCGCATCATATGCACTGCCGGAAGGATTGGACGGGCTGTTGAGAAGCAGCCAGCGCGTCCGCGGCGTTATTGCGGCTTCAAGGTCCGCCGGATCGAGACGCAGTCCCGTTTCCGGGCGGCCGCGGACCGGAACCACTGCTCCGCCCGAAATCGCAACGATGTCCGCATAGCTCGTCCAGTAGGGTGCGGCCAGAATGACCTCATCGCCCGGATCGAGCGTCGCCATGAAGGCATTGTAGAGAATCTGCTTGGCGCCGGCGCCGACGGTCACTTCGTCGCGCCGGAACCGCAATCCGTTCTCGCGCTCGAACTTCCCGATGACGGCATCTTTCATTGCCGGCGTACCGTCGAGCGCGGTGTATTTCGTCTGGCCCGCGTCGATTGCCGCCTTGGCCGCCTCCTTCACCCATGAAGGCGTATCGAAATCCGGCTCGCCGGCCCCGAGCACGATGACCGGGCGCCCTTCGCTTTTCATGCGCCGGGCCGTTTCGCCGATGCGCAAAATCTCGGAAACCGCGATGGCCTGAATGCGCGCCGCGCGGCGGAACGATGTTTCACCCGTCATGCCCACCTCCTCAAGCCGCCGCGACCGCGATGATTTCAACACGGGCGCCCGGGACAGCCAGCTTGACCTCGCCGCAGCAACGCGCCGGCGTCTCCCCTGAAACCACCCAAGCATCGTAAACCGCATTGACCGCATCGAAATCGGCCATGTCGCTCAGCCAGATCTGCACGGAGAGCAGCCGTGAATTGTCGCTGCCCGCCTCGGCCAGCAGCCGGTCGATCCGCGCAAGGGCCTCGCGGGTCTGCTGCCCCGCATCCCCCGTCATGTCATCGCCGCACTGGCCGGCGAGATAGATCGTGTCGCCATGCACCACCACGCGCGAACGCCGATGGTTCTGGTCGATCCTGCGGATGGCTGTTCTTTCGGCAACAATGGTCATCGTTCTATGCTTTCCCGAAGAGGTTCCAGGTTCAGGCGGGCACCGTTGCAAGGCCGGAAACCCGCTTGTAGTGATCGAAAGCCATCAGGATCAGGTTGTCGTTTGCCTCCGCCGTGCGGAAAGCGGAGTGCGCACTGAGCACCGCGTTGGGCAGCGTCGTCAGCACGTGTCCGGCGGGCATCGGCTCGATATTGTAGACGTCGAGACCAGCAGCCCTGAGCTCGCCCGACTTGAGCCGGGCGATCATCGCGGCTTCATCGACGATGGCCCCACGCGCCGTGTTGACCAGGATGGAACCGGGCTTCATCTGCGCCAGGCGCTCCGCCGACAGGAAGCCGCGCGTTTCGTCCGTGAGAAGAAGATGGATCGACAGGACGTCGGATTGGCCCAGCACCTCCTCCAGCGACAGGAAATCGACGCCGGGATGGCTCTTCGGACTCCGGTTCCAGGCAACGACCTTCATGCCCGAGCCGCCGGCTATGCGCGCCACCTCGGCGGCGATCGACCCGAAGCCGATAAGCCCGAGGGTCTTTCCGGTAAGCTGCATGCCGTCGGTGCGCAGCCATTGGCCCTCACGCATGCCGCGATCCATAAGCGCGATGCCCTTTGCAGCGGTCCACATGAGCGAGATGGCGAACTCGGCCACCGCCGTGTCGCCGTACCCCTTGATGATATGAACCTCTATGCCGAGCTCCGCCTTCAGCGCATCGGGGTCCATATAGCTGCGCGGGCCGGTGCCAAGAAAGATGACATGCTTGAGCTTCGGGCACGCCCTGGCGATGTCCAGCGGCAGATGCGTGTGATCGATGATGATCGCTTCCGCATCGCCGATCACCGCTGGAAGCTGGTCCGGCGTTATGTCTGGCTGCAGGTTGATCTTCAAGGGCCAGCTTTCGTCGCGCAATCGCGTCGCGATCCCACCAAGCGTTTCATTGGCGTCGACGAACACGATCTGCATGGGCACTTCTCCTTATTTGTATTCTTATTTGTACACAATTATGAACTCATGAAAAGCCCTCTTCCAGCGCCTGCCTGTATTTTCAGGAAAGGCATTGAAAAAGTTCGACTTTCAGCCTCAGATCAAAAGATCCGAACGGTAGCGGGCAAGTTTCTCGGCGTCGGGCCGAACCCCGAGACCTGGGCCTTTGGGCACATGCACCAAGCCTCCCTTCACCGGGAAGGGGTCCTGCGCGATGTCATCGGCGGCGTAGTAGGTCGACATATAGAACTCGCAGCCGAGCCGCAGGTCGGGGACCGCCGCCATCAGTTGTGCGCCCGCCGCATGGGCAATCGATGTCTCGAACATGCAACCGCCATAGACTTCGATGCCCGCTGCTCGCGCTATGGCCGCAACCTCCAGCGCCCGGCGAATTCCGGCCGACTTCATGATCTTCAGTGAAAACACGTCGCTGAGCCGCATCTGCGCGCCAAGAAGAGCCTCTTTGGGGTCGAACACCGATTCATCGGCCATGATCGGCACGTCCACGCTACGCGTGATCGCCGCCAGCGCCTCGCGTTCATGTCGCTTGACGGGCTGCTCGACGAAGGTTGGCCGGAAAGGCTCCAGATCGCGCACATGGCGGATCGCATCGAACGCCGGCAGCCCCTGATTGTAATCGATCCGCAGATCGATCTCGTCGCCATAGACCGCCCGCAACTTCTCAAGCCGCATCAAATCGAAGCTGTGACCCGCAAAACCGGTCTTCAGCTTGAACAGGCGCACTCCATCCGCCCACATGGCTGCAATGTCTTCGAGGTCCTTGCCGAAATCGGGATTTGCCACCGAAAAGCTCAGAGGAATAGCCTCCCTGTGACGGCCGCCGACCAGTTCGGCAATCGACAGCCCGCAGATCTGGCCTGTCAGATCGAGGAGCGCACATTCCAGTGCGGCCTTTGCCTCGTGATGGCCGACAAGAATCTTCTCGACCGCGTTCATCAAAACTTCCACCTGAACCGGGTCGCGGCCGCGCAGATAAGGTGCGAAATACCCGTGCATGGCCGCCGCATTGGCCTCCACCGTACCGGTGAAAACCGGCCAGGGGGAGGCTTCGCCCCAACCGGTAAGCCCGGTATCGGTCACCAGTTCCAGAAGAACGGAGCGGATCGCCCCAACATCCCCCGACCCATGGGAATGAACGGTTCTCGTCGGAACGGTCACCAGATGCACGCGCACGGTTTCGATCTTGTGCTCGCTCATGAATTGCAGCGCCCCCAGATACGCCGATCAGCCACGGCTTCTTCATACATATTTGTATACAATACTGAATTCAAACAACCTTGCAAGGCCACATAAGCCCGATTGTTCGTCCAGACTCCAAGGGCCGGTAAGCTCTTCGACCTTCCGTTATTTGCTGGAACACGCGATTTCACGCGGCCTGCGCACGAGACCAAGACTTTTGGCCGCGTGATCAAATGACACATTGGAATCCGGGTGTGGCTTGTTCATTTCAGACGGGAAGGAGTTCAGCCATGTCCGAACAAATCTACGTCCCGACCGACAATCCGATGAAAACCGGCATCCTCGGCCGCTGCCCCAACTGCCAGGAAGGGCATCTTTTCAAGGGTTATCTCAAACTGGCTCCGAAATGCGAGGTTTGCGGTCTCGATTATTCTTTCGCAGACCCTGCCGACGGCCCGGCTTTTTTCGCGATGACCATCGCCGCCGTTCCGGCATTGGCTTTCGGCGTATGGTTTCAGACGCGCTTCGCTCTTCCCCTTTGGGTTCACGTTTTCACGACTGTTCCCCTGACGATCCTGAGCTGTCTTGCATTGCTGAGACCGCTGAAAGGCTGGCTGGTTTGCTCGCAATACTTCCACAAGGCCGAGGAAGGCAGCATAGATCTTGCCTATCACGCGGCGCGTGCCGGCAATAAGCCCGAGCAATAAACGCACCTCCGTCCACCAAGCTCACTTGGCATACGCCAGAACGCGAAGCGGCGTTCAGCACAATTGCGAGCTGTTGCGCCGCCGGGTACGCTCTTCTTGCAGGAGATCGAGCGCCTGCGCTGCAGGAAGAGCCTTGGAAAAGAGATAGCCCTGCGCCATTCGGCAGCCGAGCGACTGCAGCGCGGAGCGCATGGCCTCGGTCTCGACCCCCTCGGCCATGACATCGATATCCAGCGCCCGGCCGATATCGATCACCGCCTTCACGAGCAGCTGGTCCTCCGAGGATTTCGGCAGGTCCCGCACGAACGCCTTGTCGATCTTCACCTTGCTGATGCGCCGGTCCTTGAGTGAGGCCAGGGTTGAAAAGCCGGTGCCGAAATCGTCGAGCGCAATGGAGATGCCGGCATGTGCCAGGCGACCGAGCTTCTCGTCCACCCGGTCGGGATCGACCGGCGCTTCCTCGGTGATCTCTATCTCGAACATGGAAGGCGGCAACCCTCGCGCCATCAGGCCATCGAGGACGAGATCATCGATATTGCCGGCTTCGAGCTCACGCGGGGAGACATTCATGGCCACCCGAATGCCGTGAAATTTGGCTTCAGCCAGGTTGCACATCATGCCGCAGCAATTGTTGAACACCGCCTCGGTCAGAAGCTGGAGCATGCCCGTCTGGCGAGCCGCCGCGACGATTTCGGGCGGTGCGATCGCGCCGAGTCTGGGATGCCACCAGCGTAAAAGCGCCTCAAAGCCGACCACCGCGCCCGTATCGAGCTGCACAATGGGCTGGAACCACGTGCCCAGCATGCCGGTCTCGATTGCCGCGCGCAGATCACGTTCGATGCACTGGCGCCGCTTCAACTCCTCTTCCAGCTCCTCGTCAAAGACGCGGAACTCATTTCGGCCGCGATGCTTTGCGGTGTAAAGCGCAATATCGGCACGCAGCAAAATCTCCGTCAGCCGCAGACGTTCGGCACGATAGATGCCCGCCGAAGCACCGATCCTGATCGATGCAATGCCGGGATAGGGGCTCGCGACCCTTGAGATAAGCCGGGTAACCAGTTCCGCCGGGTCCGGCGCATCCGCACGGCTTTGAAGCAGAAGAACGAATTCGTCGCCGCCAATCCGCGCAATGGTCGTTTCCGGTCCGGCTTCCTCCCTGATCCGGAGGGAGATTTCGGTAAGAAGCTGATCGCCGATCTTATGACCGTAGGTATCGTTGACCGATTTGAACCCGTCGAGGTCCATCAGGATGGCGATGAAGGGTCCTTTGACGCCGTTGAAGGATTCGATGGCATGTTCCAGCCCTCGCCTGTTGAGCATGCCGGTCAGAGGGTCTTCTCGCGAAATCCGCTCCATCTCAGCCGCGCCGCGCTCCGCCTCGTGCCGCAACCGGCTGGTCTCGAGAAACCGCGCCTGCCCGAGAAAAACACCCCGGAACAGGCCGGCAAGAAACAGAAGCACCGCAAAGGCGAGAACGCTGTCGCCAACGGTTCCCTTCGTTGCGAGGCACGCCGCTGTGATCAGAAGCGGCGGGGTGATGAAACTGATCGGCGAAACCGCGTAGGAGACGCCGTAGACCACGGCTCCAGCCGAGATGCCGGCGAGAATGAGCAGATGCACCGTCGATTCCGGAGCCGTGAAGCCCGCCGTCAGATAGGCGATGAAAGACCAGGCCACGCCCGAGAAGAACGCAAGGATGCCGTAAATCCGCAACCAGTCGGATGCATCCCTGGCAGGGCTGGCGGGGCAGAAACGGGCAATGATGATGCGCGCAACATTGATGATATTGACGACCGCGAACCAGACAAGGACATTTGCCCCGTCGCCCGCGTTCAGTTCCACCGCCAGAATGAGCGCCGAAAGCGCAGTGCTGATGGGGAGTGAGAAATATAAACCGGCCTTGAGATCTTCCAGCTGATCGGCGCGCACCCGGAACTCAAGTCCATTGCCCGCTCTGTTTGCCATGTTAGATCAGCTCGGCTTTCAAATGTTGTTTGAAAGCATTGTTTAGCCGACTGCTCTAAAGAGCAGGTTAACCGGATGGCCGCGGATTCACTTCTCTAAACAAGAAAGCAACGGGTTCGCTCTTTCATACCGACGCAGCCTGCGGCAGCCTGGTTGCGCCTCTCCTCCGGGCAGACCAGCCTGACGTTGCATAAATACGCATAAGGATGGAGATAGATCGCTTCGCCCTCACCCGATAGGAGACGAGGCAACCCAACGGGACCCCTGGCCATGAAACACGAGATCATCGAAATCCCTGTCATTTCCGACGCCATTCGCAGGCTCGGCGCCCCCACTTCCGCTCTGACGCGCGTCGACGGGCTTCTCTACACCTGCGGCATGCCGCCGATAGACCTGAAGTCGGGCGAAATCGTCAAAGGCGATATCACAACGCAGACAAGGGCTTGCATGGAGGCCCTCGGTGTCACGCTGCGTCATGCCGACTCTTCCTTCGAGCGCGTTTTCAAGTCACTCGTATTCATCACGGACAATGATTTCGCAGGCCCCATGAATGCGGTTTACCGCGAGTATTTCCCCAATGGCTTCCCGGCAAGAAGCTGCGTGACCATCAGGCCATGGACGCATTTCGACATCGAGATCGAATGCATTGCGACTGTCGACTGAGGCAACCGCTGCCCGGAAAACGGTCGAAAAGACATGTCGTTTCCATAAGCGGATGCAATGTTTGCCATTGCGCCCGTCTATTTGCGCTTGCCGACACCCTCTCCGATTAATGTTTGCTGGAACAAACACAACAACAAGAGGGTGACATGAAATTGGGAACTTCAACCATTATCCGCAGTGTTTCGGCCGCCGTTCTGGCAGGCTTCCTTGGCCTGTCCACTCAGTCTCCGGCATCTGCCGAAACCACCATTCGCCTCGGCCATGTGCTTGCCGATACCCATAGCTGGCATGAGGCCGCGACCGGGTTCGCCAAGGACGTTGCCGAAAAGACCGAGGGCCGCGTCAAGATCGAGGTCTTCCCTTCCGGCCAGCTGGGCACGGAGAAGGAAGTCATCGAGGGCATGCAGATCGGCACGATCCAGGCAGGCCTCATCGGAAGCGGCTCGTTCCAGTTCGTCGAGCCGAAATTCGGCATCATCGAGATGCCCTATGCATGGACCAGCCGCGAACAGGCATTCGCCGCGCTCGATGGCGACCTCGGCACGGCCCTTTCCGACCTCTTGCGTCCCAAGGGCATAGAGGTTTTGGGCTGGTGGGAGAACGGCTTCCGCAACATCACCAACAATGTCCGCCCGATCGAAAAGCCCGCCGATCTCGAAGGTCTCAAAATCCGGGTGACACCCGACAAGGTGCGCCTCGCCACGTTCGAACTGCTCGGCGCGCAGCCGGCACCGCTGTCTTTCGGCGAACTCTATTCCGCGCTCCAGCAGGGCGTGTTCGATGCGCAGGAAAACCCGCTTTCCATCATCGATTCCGCCTCCTTCTTCGAAGTGCAGAAATACGTCTCCATGACGGGCCACATCTGGGGCGCCGCCTGCCTCACCGTATCGAGCGTCACCTGGGCGCAGATTTCGCCCGAGGACCAGGCCGTGGTGAAAGAAGCTGCCGTCAAATGGGGTAATGCCCAGCGACAGATGATCGCTGACAGCGAGACCGCACTCATGGAGAAACTGAAGTCGAAGGGCATGCAGTTCAACGATGTTGACAAGGCTGCCTTCATCGAGGCTCTGCAACCCATCTGGGAAAGCCAGAAGGATGTCTTCGGCCCTGAACTCCTTGCTGTGATGGATCGCTACCGCAAGTAATCCCGAAGGCCGGTTCGCCACGCCGGGCCGGCCCTTCCGCCGTTCAGGACAAGTGCTCCAGAGCGTTTCGCGACCGGATGAAACCACCCGGTCTCCGCCTCGATGAGGAAACGCAAAGACAGGGCGCTGCCCAGTCCGGGGTACTGCCCAGTCCAGGGCACTACCAAGTCAGCGAGGTTGACATGTCGGATACATCGGTTCCGCAGTCGCGGGTTGCAAATGCCATCGACAGGCTGGCGCGGGCTGTCGGGGCTGCGGGCATCGCCGTCTTCGCCTGCATGATCGTCTATGTCGTCATCTGCCGTTACGTCTTCTCCTTCACACCGCGCTGGTCGGAGGAAATCCCCCGCCTGCTCCTGATCTGGGTGACGTTCGTCGGCGCCGTTTCCGCCTTCATTCGCGGCACGCATCTGTGCGCCGGACTGACCGATCTCATGGTTGCACCCGGCCGCTTTCGCAGGGTCCTGTCCGCGCTCGCGCATCTGGCGACCTTCCTCTTCCTGGTCGTCGTTTTCTGGTCGGGATGGAAGATCACCGTGCTGACCTGGTCGCATGAAACCACCGTGATGAGCTGGCCAGCCGGTCTTGTCTATCTCGCGCTTCCGGTAACCGCCGTCTTCGCGTTCGTCGCCCTTGCCTTTGCGGAGCTGCGCAAATGAGCCTCGCCCTGATCGTTCTGTTTGTCGTCTTCATTCTCCTGCTTTTGATCGATGCGCCCATCGTCATCGCGCTGGCTCTCTCCTCGGTTGCCTATCTCCTGGTCGGCAACGCCCTTCCGGTCATGGTTGTCGCCCAGCGCATGGTGGCCGGCATCGACAGTTTCACGCTTTTGGCAATCCCTCTCTTTCTTCTTGCCGGCCTCCTGATGGTGCATGGAGGACTGGCCCCGCGCATCGTCAATCTGTGCGCGGCTGCGGTCGGCCAGCGTACGGGCGGCCTCGCTATCGTGATGATCGCCGCCTGCATGATGTTCGGCTCTCTTTCGGGTTCCGGCGTCGCCGATGTGGTGGCCATCGGCTCCATGCTGCTGCCCGCCATGAAGGAGCGCGGCTATCATCCGGGCTTTTCGGCAGCCGGCCTTGGATGCGCCGGCTCGCTGGGCACCGTCATACCGCCATCCATCGTGCTGATCGTCTATGGAACCGCCACGGGCACGTCGATCGGCCAGCTCTTCGTTCACTCGATCGGTCCGGGCATCCTCTTGGGCCTCGGCCTGATGGTGGTTGCCTGGTGGATTTCGCGCAGGAATGGCTGGAAGGGCGGCGAGCCATTTTCGTGGGCGCGGTTTTTGACGGCGCTGCGCGAATCCATCTTCGCCCTGCTTGCCCCGATTATCATCGTCGGCGGCATTCGTTTCGGTGTCTTTACACCGACCGAGGCTGCCGGCATCGGCGTCGCCTATGCTTTCCTGGTCGGTGCTTTCGTCTACCGCAAGCTGACTTTCGCGAAGATTTTCGACCTTTTGCGCGAAACCACGGAGATGACCGGCTCCATACTCATCGTCATCGCCGCAGCCTCCGTTTTCGGATGGATCCTGACCGTCGAGCAGGTACCGCAACTGGTGGTCAACGCGATAACCGGCGCTACCGGCAGCGCCACGCTGGCCCTGCTTTTGATGATGCTTGCCGTTCTGGTTCTGGGAACCTTCATGGAATCCATCGCCATCATTCTCATTCTGGCCCCCGTATTCATGCCCGTGATGCGCGCCTACGAGATCGACCCCGTCTATTTCGGTGTGCTTCTGACCATCAATCTGGCAATCGGCGCCAACACGCCGCCACTCGGCATCGACCTCATGGCGGCATGCCGCACCGGCGGCATACCGATGGCCGCGTCTTTCCGCTATCTCCTGCCCTTCCTCGGCGTCATGATATTCATCATGGTTCTTCTGGTTCTCTTCCCCGGCCTCATGTCCCTCATGACCTTCGGTATGTGACGCTATCCCTGTAATCGCTTTGAAAGGTGAACCATGTCGTTCGCATCGAACACACGCATCAACATCGACCGCTACTGGTCGACGATCGAGAGTTCCGCCGAAATCGGACGCGGACGCGAGGGAGGGTTGGCCCGGCTTACCTTGACCGACGACGACCGCACGATGCGCGATCTCTTCGTGAACTGGTGCCGCGACGCAGGACTCTCCGTCGAGATCGATGAGCTGGGCAATATCTTCGCAAGGCGTGAAGGCACGGATCCCTCGCTGCCTCCCATCCTGATCGGCAGCCATCTCGACACCCAGATCAATGGTGGCAGGTTCGATGGCATTGCGGGGGTTCTGGCAGGGCTGGAAGTGGTCCGCACACTCAACGATGTCGGGCACGTTACCAAGCGCCCCATCGTGGTCGTCGACTGGACGAACGAGGAAGGCGCGCGTTTTTCGCCCCCCATGGTCGCCTCGGGCTGCTTTGTGGGTGCTTATGACGTCGAGTGGGTCAAGGATCTGATCTCAGACGATGGCGCGCGTTTCGGCTCCGAACTCGAACGCATCGGCTACAATGGCAACAAGCCCTGCGAGGCCGGCGAGATCGACGCCTATTACGAGTTGCACATCGAGCAGGGACCCATCCTCGATCTGGAAAGGCGCGATGTGGGTGTAGTGACGGGCGGCTACCCGAGCTACGGCATGCGCGTGCGTTTTTCAGGCAAGACGGCACATACCGGTCCAACCCCGATGGACCTGCGCCGCAATGCCCTGATCGCCGGCGCCCGCTGGCTGACCGCCGTCGACGATATCGGCTGGGATTTCGCCATCGGTGACGGTAAGGCCACCGGCGCGCGGCTCGCTGCCTGGCCGAACAAACCCGGCATCCTTTCCGACACGGCCCAGGCGATCTGCGACGTGCGCCATCCCGACCCCGCCACCGCACGGGTGATGGGAGAAAAGATGCGCCGCGCCGTCTTCGAAAGCGCTGCGCGCGCCGGCTGCGAGGCCGTCATCGAGGACGAATGGTTCTGGGGCGGAGACATTTTCGACCGCGCAATGGTCGACGGTATCCGGGAAGAAGCGGTCCGCATGGGCTATGACTGGCGCGACATCCAGTCCCAGGCCGGTCACGACGCCTATTTCCTGGCCCGCCATTGCCCGACAGCGATGATCTTCACGCCCTGCAAGGGCGGCATCACCCACAACAACGAGGAGAATTGCGACCGCGCCGATCTCGAGCCGGGCGTGAACGTTCTGCTGCATGCCGTGGTGGCGCGCGCCGACCGGTGAAAGCGGCCGGACAGGCAGGGGTCATGCGCCTTCAGTGCATGTCCGGATACAGCCCGCGCAACTCGCAGACCAATTCAAGGAAGCGTTGTTCTGCGGGCGAATATTCGCACTCGGGATGCGTGACGAGAAACACGTCCGCCCCAAGCGGAAAGTCCTTGATTTCGAGCGGCCACAAGAGCCCCTTTGCGACCTCGTCCTGGGCTGCGGTGACCGGCAGGATGCCGATCCCCAGCCCGGCCACGATCATGCGGCGCACTTCCTCCAGATTGGGGCTTTCGCCGCTGATGCGTTCGCCCAGCCCCAGGCTCTCGCTCAGCACCGTCATGGGTTCGAGCCCCATGCCCTTGGTGGCGCAGGTGAAGGAGACGAAGGATTCCTGCCGCAGCTCCCGTTTCTCCACCTCCTTGCGTCCGAAGAACGGGTGTTCCGCGCCGCAATAGACGCTGAAATCCTCACGGAACAGAAGCTCGCAATTCAGGCTGAAGACCGGGCGCGCGAGAAGGCAAAGGCCGATGCCGCATTTCTCCGTCTGAATGCGCCTCACCGTCTCCTGGCTGTTCTGCACTTCGATTACCCAGGTAACCGAGGGATGCCGCTGATGATAAAGGCGCAGCGCCTCGTCGATCAGCGATGATTCCAGGTTGGAGATGATCTGCAGACGAAGCTCGCCGAACTCCTCGACATATCTCTCCTGGGTGAGCTGGCCGATCCGCTCCACCGAGCGGAAAATCTCGCTGCATTCCTGATAGACGCGTTGCCCGCGCGCCGTCAGTTCGAACTTGCGGCTGCCGCGCAGAACAAGCTGGCACGCAAGCTGCTCTTCGAGCCTTTGCAATGCCTGGCTCACGGAAGGCTGGCTCATGTTGAGTCGCGCCGCCGCCCGTGTGAGGCTGCGCTCCTCCGCGATCATGAAGAAGGATCGCAACAGGTTGAGATTGATGTCGTTCAACATGCGCGCAAGCTAGCCCAGACCGGGTATGCGGGCAATCTGAACACGACAGGCGGGAGACGCCGGATGCGTCCCCCGGGTCACGCGGCCGTTCCGTCAGGCGTTTCAAGCCATGGCGCGGCGATAGACCGTATGTTCCGACGTGTAGAACTGGATGGTCGAGGGGCCGTTCGATCCGCCGACACCGAGCGCACTGTCTTTCACGCCGACGAACGGCAGATGGTTTTCCGGAAAGCTGCCGGCATTGATATGCAGCATGCCGCTTTCGCTTTCAGCCGCGAAACGCTCGATCACCGGTGCCTGCTCGGAATACAGGCAGGATGCCAGGCCATAGGAAACCTCATTGGCGATGGACAGCGCCTCGTCGATATCCGCGTAGGAGATCACCGAAAGCACGGGCCCGAACACCTCTTCGCGCGCCACTTCCATGTCCCGCGTCACTGAGGAAAGAATGGTCGGCGCGTAGAAGAAGCCGCCCTCGGGCGTATCGATCTTCTCACCGCCCGCCGCCACGGTCGCCCCCGCCGCACGCGCCCGCGCGACAAAACCGGCGACATCCTCCAGCTGCTTGCGGCTCGAGAGCGGCCCCATTCTGACCCCTTCCAACGAGGGGTCGCCTGGCGCGATGGCCCGGGCACGCGCTGCTAGGCCCGCCGTGACGGCCTCGGCGATCTTCTCGTTGACGATGACCCGGCTGACCGCAGTACAGCGCTGTCCGCACACCGCGAATGCGGCGGCCATGATCTGGTCGAGCACCTTGTCGAGATCGTTCGCATCGTTGAGGATTGCCGGGTTCTTACCGCCGAGCTCCAGCGACACCTCCGCCAGATGGCTCGCCGCTGCGATCGCCACGCGCTTGCCGACCCCGACCGAGCCGGTGAAGCTGATGGCGTCGATACCCGAATGCTCGCACAGTGTCTGCGCCAGCGCGCCCGAGCCGATGACGACCTGCAACAACCCTTCAGGCAGCGTCTCGGCAGCGATCCGTTCCATGATGACCAATGCACCCGGCGTCAGGCTCGCGGGCTTTAGAATGATCGCATTGCCATAGACCAGCGCAGGGATTGCCTTGCGCACCGGGGTGCTGAACGGGAAATTCCAGGGATTGATGCCAAGCACCACACCCCGCGGCCTGCGCGTCGTATAGGCCACCGTTCCCGGCACCTGCGAGGGAAAGACCTCGCCGATGGGAGCCCCTGCCCGTGCGACGGTCATGCGGCCCTCGCCGATGGCTTTGCCGATCTCGCCGCGCGCCTCCGCGAGCGGTTTTCCCATCTCCCTCGTGATCGAAGCCGCTATTTCCTCCGTTGCCGCCTCGAGCGCATCGAGAAAGGCAGCGACACGCTTCCCGCGCTCGGGCTGGGGCACAGCCTTCCAGCCCGCCTGGGCTGCGCGAGCCCGTTCGATGATTGCATCGAGCGCCCTATCCCCAATTTCCTCATAGGTCGCGACAATGGTTTGCGGAGCAGCGGGATTGCGGATTTCAATCGTCATTTCTGGTGCTTTCTCAAGTTCGTGCAGGAGGGAACGCTCACGCGGCCGGACGCTCGCCGCGGGCGGCATCGTTTGTGCCAAGAATGATCCCGGCCGCCTTCTCGGCAATCATGTAGGTGGGCGCGTTTGTGTTTGCGGACGTGATCCTGGGCATGACCGACGCGTCGACCACACGCAGCCCTTCGACGCCGTTGACACGCAATTGCGGGTCGACAACCGCATGCTCGTCCGAGCCCATGCGGCAGGTGCCGACCAGATGATAGACCGTGCCGGACATGCGTCGGATCGCGCCGAGCACTTCCTCGTCGGTCTGATACTCCTCTCCCGGAATCACCTCGCGCCGCCAGCGGTCACGGAATGCCGGTTGGCGATAGAGCTCGCGAACGATACGCATGCCTTCGACCATCGTGTCGCAATCGCGCTGGCGCGACAGATAATTGAGCCGGATTTCCGGATCGGAGAAGGGATCAGTATCGCGAATGCGGATATCGCCCCGGCTTTCGGGATGGCATTGCCAGAACGAGGTGGTGAACCCTGAATAGCGATGCAGAGGCGTGCCTGGCTTGTCCACGGAGAGCGGCATCACGAAGAGCTGCAGGTCGGGCCGGCCGGCATCGGCATATTTGGTGCACATCGCACCACCCACCTGTCCCGCGCCGACCGTCAGCGGCCCCCGCGCGCCGAAAAGCCATTCAAGACCCATCTGCGCGAGCTTCAACGGATTGCGGACGTGATCGTTGAGGGAATCGCGCTTGTCGGTGAGTTCGACAATGGTGCGCATCTGGAGATGGTCCTGCAGGTTCGCCCCCACCTCCGGCGCGTCATGGCGCACCTTGATGCCGTGCTGGCGTAACAGCGCCGCCGGACCGATGCCGGCGAGCTGGAGAAGCTGCGGTGTCTGCACGGAGCCCGCACACAGGATCACCTCGCGCTCGGCGCGCACGCTCTTCTGTTCGCCGTTCTGAAGGTAGGTGACGCCGACCGCCCGCTTGCCCTCGAAGACAAGGCCCGTCACCCCTGCCCGCAGTGCCACGGTGAGGTTCTGGCGATCGCGCACCGGGTGAAGAAAAGCGGTAGCCGCGCTGTCGCGCCAGCGTCCGTTAAGCGTCAGCTGATAGCTTCCGATGCCGTAGGTGGATTCGCCGTTGAAATCGGGATTGTCGGGCAGACCGTAGCCGCGCGCCGCATCGAGCCAGTCCCGGCAGGCCGGATTGTCGTTGCGCAGGTCGGACACCCCGAGCGGCCCATGCGCGCCGCGATATTGTGAAGGCGGGCCATCGTAGCGCTCGATGCTGCGAAAGCTCTGCAGCACATCGCGATACCCCCAACCGGTCGCCCCCATGGCCTCCCAATCGTCGAAATCCTGATGCTGCCCACGGATGAAGATCAATCCATTGATGGAACTCGACCCGCCCACCACACGGCCGCGCGGGCAATCCATCCGCCGTCCGGCAATGCCTTCATCCGGTTCGCCACGGTAAAGATGAGAAACGCGGCTGTTGTAGATCGACTTGAAATAACCCACCGGCAGCTTGAGCCAGAAGCGCCGGTCATGGCCCCCCATCTCCAATAGCAGCACCCGTGTTTGTCCATCTGCAGTAAGCCGGTTGGCAAGGGTCGAGCCCGCCGTTCCCGAGCCGACGATTATATAGTCGTAGCCGGACATATTGCTCCTTCCCGCAGGCGTCGGTCCGCAGGGGTTAGGGAAAAGTTCTATATTTAGGCATAATCTCCGCACGGCTTGCGCGCAACCCGAAATGTCTAAATATAGATATTTAAGGCTTGAGGCGCCCTGCCGTCCCTTGTCCGGACGCCGCGCAAGGAGACGACGAGACACATGACACCGCAAAATGTTCTCCGCCAGAGCCGCGCGCCTCTCTATCTCCAGGTCGCGGAAATCCTGCGCCAGAGGATTGCGCGCGGGACATGGCGCGAAGGTGATCTATTGCCCACGCTGAGCGATCTTGCCAATGAGTTCTCCGTCGCCAAAATCACGGTCCGTCAGGCGGTCAAGCTGCTTGAGCAGGAAGGTCTTCTGGCACCACGCCGGGGGCGCGGCACGACGGTGCTGCCGCAGGCTCCCGCCCAAAGACCGCTCAAGGTGGAGACGCGCCTCGCCGATCTCCTTGAAGTCTATTCGGGCGACACGCCGGATCTCGTCGGTCTGGAAGACCGGCGGGCGGAACTTCCCGGCTCCCCCGAAATCGGAACTCCTGCACCGGAGGGCTATCACCTCTTGCGCCGCATGCATTCGCGCGAGGGGCAGCACTATTGCATCATCGCGATCTATTGCGCGGTGCCGGTGTTCGAGCGCCATGCCGCACGGTTGCGTGAGGAATTGGCCCTGCCGGTTCTTTTGCGCTCGCCCGACATCGACATCCGCAAGGCGCACCAGACGCTTGTGATCGGAAAGAGCGATGACGAGACCGCCAGCCTGCTCGGCCTCGCCATCGGCGACCCGGTCGCCAATGTGCGGCGCATCCTGTGCGATGCCAGCGGACAGATTCTCTACCTGGCAGACGTGATCTATCGCGGCGATTACATCCGGCTCGAAATGGACCTTCTGGCCTGAACCGTTCCGGCACTTGCCGCCTGCACTGCGGTGATCGCGATGGCGGCCAGCACGTCATCGACACTGCATCCCCGCGACAGGTCGTTCGCAGGAAGCGCCAGCCCCTGGAGGATCGGCCCAATGGCGTCCAGCCCGCCAAGACGCTGGGCGATCTTGTAACCGATATTACCGGAAGCCAGGTCCGGGAAGATGAAGACATTGGGACGCGCCGAAAGCCGGCTCATGGGCGCCTTGTGCTTGCGCACCGCATCGTCGATGGCCGCATCGAATTGCAATTCCCCATCGATCTCGAGGTCCGGCTCCGCTTCACGGATCATCGACACCGCCTGGCGTATCCTGCCGAGGCTTGCATGCTCCGCCGAACCCGCTGTTGAAAACGAGAGCATCGCCACGCGCGGTTCCTCGTTCAGGAGCTGGCGGCACGTGACGGCGGAAGCTCTCGCTATCGAAGCAAGCTCCCCCGCATCTGGCAGAACGTTCAACCCGCAATCGGCAAAGATCATGCCGCCCTTCACCGCCGCCCGGGTTTCGCAGGAGAGCATCAGAAAGAAACTCGAAACCACCGACACGCCGCTCGCAGGCCCTATGAGCTGCAACGCAGCACGCAGGGTCTGCGAGGTGGTATGGCTTGCTCCACCAACCGTGCCGTCGGCCTGCCCAAGACGAACCCGCAATGCCGCCTGTATCATCGGATCAGCAACGCCGGCCCGCGCCTGCTGCAAGGACACCCCCTTGTGCGCCCTCAGGCGGTGATATTCCCGTACGAGCTCATCGATATCGTCTGCACGATCGGGATCGATGATCCCGACGAGACCGCCCGCACCCAGCTCTTCCAGCGCCGGCCTCAGGACGGACGGGTCCCCGAGCAACGTCACGCGCGCCAGTCCCTCCCGCACGGCGCGGACCGCGGCCCGCTGAATACGCGGGTCGTCCCCCTCCGGCAAAAGAATATACCGTTGAGCCGTGCGGGCGATATCGTAGATTCGAAGAAGCGGCTTCATCGATCATATCGCCCTTGAAGCTTCCGGTTTCGCGCGGCTCAGACCGCCATCTTCTGCGGCTGCATGTCGGACCGGTCGATGCCTGCGACAACCACCGGCTTCTTCATTGCATCGCGCCGGAAGGGTTCACCGAGCTCCTGGTTGAGAAGCACCTCGATAAAGGTGGTCTCACCCTTCTTCATTTGCCGTTCGACAGCATCTGCCAACGCTTCGGTAAGCTGCTCGGTCGAGCGAACCGTCACACCATGCGCGCCACATGCTTTTGCAATGCCGGCATAGGAGGTACCCCGATCCAGTTCAGTTCCGACGAAATTATTGTCGTACCAGAGCGTGGTGTTCCGCTTTTCCGCGCCCCATTGATAATTGCGGAAGATGACCATTGTGATGGCCGGCCACCCCTTGCGGCCGCACGCTGTCATCTCGTTCATGGAAATGCCGAACGCGCCATCCCCGGCAAAGCCCACGACGGGTGTATCCGGGTTGCCGATCTTGGCGCCAAGGATCGACGGAAAGCCGTATCCGCATGGCCCGAAAAGGCCGGGCGCGAGATATTTGCGCCCTTCGTCGAACATTGGATAGGCATTGCCGATGGCGCAATTGTTGCCGATATCCGACGAGATGACCGCATCTCTCGGCAGCCCGACCTGAATGGCGCGCCAGGCCTGCCGCGGGCTCATCAGATCGGAATCCCGCTGGCGGGCTTCCTCGTTCCACACGGTGCCCGGATCATCGAGTTCATGATCGAGCGATGAAAGCTCCTGCGCCCAGCGCGACTTGGTCAGGGCGACGAGATCACGCCGCTCGATTCGCCCCTCGTCGCCAGCCTCCGGAGAAAGCTGCGAGAGAATTCCGCGCGCAACCTTGCCCGCATCACCCTCGATCCCGATGGAGACCTTCTTGGTCAGGCCAATCCTGTCGGCGTTGATATCGACCTGAATGACCTTTGCACCGGCCGGCCAGTAATCGATGCCATACCCCGGCAATGTCGAAAACGGATTGAGCCTGGTGCCAAGCGCGAGCACGACATCCGCCTTCGCGATGGTCTCCATCGCGGCCTTCGATCCGTTGTAGCCGAGCGGCCCCATTGCAAGCGGGTGCGAACCGGGAAAGCTGTCATTGTGCTGATAGTTCGAACAGACGGGCGCATCGAGGCGCTCCGCCAGTCGAACGAGATCGGAAATTGCACCCGAAAGCACGACCCCCGCACCCGATAGAATGACGGGAAACCTGGCCTCGGACAAAAGACGCGCGGCTTTCGCCACGGCCTCTTCGCCGCCCGAGGGCCGCTCGAACTGCACGATCTGCGGAAGTTCGACATCGATGACGCTCGTCCAGATATCCCGGGGGATGTTGATCTGCACCGGCGCGGAGGCCCGCCAGGCCTTCTGGATCACACGGTTGAGAACTTCCGCAACCCTTGAGGGATCGCGAACCTCCTCCTGATAGCATACGCAGTCGGCAAATAGCCGGAGCTGCTCCATCTCCTGAAAGCCGCCCTGACCAATTGTCTTGTTGGCGGCCTGCGGCGTCACAAGCAACATCGGCGAGTGATTCCAGTAGGCCGTCTTCACCGCGGTCACAAAGCCGGTAACACCGGGCCCGTTCTGCGCGATGGCCATCGCCATCTTGCCGGTGGAACGGATGAAACCGTCGCACATCATCCCCGCATTGGTTTCATGCGCACAATCCCAGAAGGTGATCCCCGCCTGCGGAAACAGGTCGGAAACCGGCATCATGGCCGAGCCGATGATCCCGAACGCATGCTCGATACCATGCATCTGAAGGACTTTTACGAAGGCTTCCTCTGTCGTCATCTTGGTCATGGCAACAATTCTCCTGGGTCGAGGCCTCGCCCCCGCGGTGCGACCGCGGGCAAGGCGATTTGATAAAAGCGCTATGTGTTCTGAAATTCCGGACGCATCGCCTTGCCGCTTTCCTGATTGGCCCTGATCTGGGAAATCAGCACCCAGGCGAACACGACACAGCCAATCACCAGCATCGGATATTCGATCGGTAGTTCATCGACGTGTCGGAACACCGAATATCCAAGCAGGCAGAACGCCGACACGGCGGCAAGGAGCCGTTCCCGGGCCGTGAACATCGTCAACCCGCACCCGTAGATCGCTGCGGTAAGCGCAGTCATGCCGAGAGGGACGGCGACAATGGTCCCGATACCCCAGGCCCAACTGACCGGATTAAAGGTCAGCAGCGGGTTGAAGATGATCAGGAACGGAATGATGAAGCCGGAAATGGCCAGTTTTGCAGCCGAAAGCGAAGTCTTGAAATAGGGCGCCCCGGCAAGCCCCGCACCCGCCAGGGCCGCAAGCGCCACCGGCGGCGTGAGGGACGAGATGACGGCGAAGTAGAATGAGAAGAAATGCGCGGCCATCGGATCGACCCCCATCTTGATCACCGAGGGAATGACCACGATGGCAACCAGCGTATAGGCTGCGCTGGTCGGCACGCCGCACCCCAGAATGATCGAGACGACCATCGTCAGCAGGAGCCCGATCAGAAGATTGCCTCCGCTCAGAAGCTCGACAAGGCTTGCGATCTTGTTGCCAAGGCCGGTCGTGATCAGCGTCTGGGCCACCAGTCCGACGATAGCCAGGGAAATGCCGATCTGCGCCCCGATGATCGCCCCACTGGTGAGGCTGCGGCAAAGATGCGGGTATTTCGGCCGCGTCTGCGGATCGACATAGGACAGGGCCACGGCAAGGATGATCGCCCAGAATGCCGCGTTCGCCGGGCTGTATTGCAGGATCAGCATGGTGACGAGCACCGCCAGCGGAAGCGCGAACAGGGGCAGGCGCCGCAGCAGAACGCGGTAGTTGATCCGCTCGAGCGGTGGGCGGATGTCGCAACGCACGGCCAGGAACTGCACGCCCAGCATGACGCCCCAGAAATACAGGATGGCAGGCAGTATGCCCGCCAGCATCACCGCATCGTAGGAAACGCCGAGAAAGGATGCCATGAGGAAGGCGGCTGCCCCCATGACCGGGGGCATCAATTGCCCGCCCGTCGATGCCGTTGCCTCGATGGCTCCCGCATGCTCGGGTTTGTAGCCGACCTGTTTCATGTAAGGGATCGTGAAGGCGCCGGTGACCGCGACATTGGCGACGGCCGCGCCCGAAATCATGCCGATGAAGCCGCTTGAAACCACTGCAGTCTGGCCGGGGCCGCCGCGGAAGGCCTTACCGGCGATCTTGCCTGCCTCGAGGAAAAAGTCATTTACCTTGATGATGCCGAGCAGCGAACCGAATACCACGAACAGGAAAACCTGATTGGCGGAAATGCCGAGAAAGGTGCCGAAAATGCCCGACAGCCCGATGCTCAGATAAGAGACGACATAGTCGAAATTGAACGGACGGTGATGCAGGTGCCCCGGAATGAGGTGGCCCCACAGAAAGTAACCGACGAAGATCGCCGACACGATGGGCAGCGTCCATCCCCATGTGGCCCGGGTGGCAATCACCACGAGCGCAATCAGGAGAACGCCCACCACCACGTCTATCCCTTCGGGATAGCCGAAGACTTCTTCCAGATGGACGATGTTCACAAACACATAACCGGCCGCAACTACGCCAAGCACGGCCAGCCCGATATTGCATATGGTTCCGAACGCGCCCCGCGCATTGCGCGCCTGGTTCAGGAACAGCAAGACGAAGATGAAGCCGAGATGCACGGCTTGGTGTTCGTAGGAACCGAGAAACAGGTACTGGGTCGATACCATCTGATATGCGACCATCATCAGCCCGACCGCAAGAATGGCGCCGTCCAACAATCTGATCTGCATGGCTTCGATGCTCCGTTAGGCGCGGGCAAAGCGCAGTGAGTTGTTTCTTGAAAACTCGGGAGGAGCCGCTTCGAGTACATTCGAGCGGCTCCCCAATATGCTGATGCCGGCTAATCGATGAGGCCGGCTTCCCGATAGGCGCGCAGCGCTCCCGGATGAATGTCCTCTGGATCCCATCCGTAGATCATGCCCTTGGGAGACATCAGCTTGCCTGTCGCCTGGTATTCGCCGAACTTCTCAATGTTATCGAGAATCAGCTTGGTCACCTTGTAGGCGACCTCTTCGGGAAACTCCGGTGCGACCATCCAGGCAACGCTGTCGGCGAAGCCCGCCATGGGCTCGGTGATGGTGGGATCGACACCGGCCGGTATCGTCACATTGGCCATGCTTACACCGGCCTCACGCGCCTTCGTGACCATGTCCGCACCCCAGTCGAGATGATGCGGATTGCGCCCCGATGCCAGAAACTCGATGGTTTGCGGGCTCAGCATCATCCTGTCGCTGACCGGATCGATGTAGCCGCCGACGATCGCTGCGTCGGCCGTGCCGTCGAGCAGCGCGTCCACCGATTCCTTCGTTCCGACATATTGAATATTGACGTCCTTGTCGCTGAGACCCCAGCCATCCCTCAGGATTGCGACCGGCTGAATGGCCCAGTTGATCTGCGCCCGCCGTCCGACCGCGACCTTCTTTCCCTTCAGGTCCTCGATCGTCTTGATGTTCTTGTCGAGCGTCGCCAGCCAGCTGGAATTCAGATTGTAGTTGGCGATGAGCTTGAAGCCCGGATACTTCTTGTCGAAGGGTTCGACGCCTGCTTTCGCAAGACCCTGCACGCCACCGCCCGACCCCACGATCGTGTTGGTTTTCAACTCCGGCTCATTGTCCAGCTTCTTGATGTTGAATACGAAGCCGGGGCTTTCCGAATGCGTGATCGTGACACCGATATCGCTCTTCTTGGAAATCTCCTCAAGCGCCGATCCCATTACATAGGAGCCGGTGCCGAACGGAGCGCTGATAAGATTGATCTGTGTCGTTTCCTGCGACAGGGCACTGCCCTGCGACAGGGATGCTGCGGCCAGTGCAATCGCGCCGATGGCGAGGCCGCGTTTTATCGAGTTCGATGCGATTTTCATAGCAATTCTCCTCCCAGAAAATGCGTGCTTCTCCAGTCCAAAGGGTGGAGCCGCTCTTGGCGCCCCCCTTCGGAAAGCTCATGCAGGCCGGAATTTCGGGATGCCCGCTTCTTCACTGATCGGCTCGAAATAGGCCTTCACCCTCATGCCGATTTGCATATCCTCCGCGGCCACGTCGGTGACCTGCGCATACATCCTTGCGCCGCCATCGATATCGATCAGGCACATGATGACGGGCAGCTCCGCCTGCCAGCCCAGATGATTCATCGCAACGGAGTGGGAGACCGTGTAGGAATAGACCGTTCCGCCAGTCTGCATTTCGGTCCATTCCAGCCCACGATCCCCGCATTCGATGCACCAGGGCTTCGGATGGAAATTCACCGTGCCGCAGCTGGGGCACTTTTGCATCACGAGCCGCCCTTCGCGCGCCGCAGTCCAGAACGGGCGCGTCAGGTCGGTAATGTCCGGCAGGGGTTTGGCCGCTATGCTTTCCATCTTCACGCCTCCGATCCGAGAATGACTGAAATGCAGCTCCGCCCCGGACGCCCATAGGGGATGCCGCCAAAACCGCAGACGGCACCGATGCCGGCATTCGGGACCTGCCGCCCCTCGGCCTCACCCCGCAATTGCGTCACGCCTTCCACGAGCGGCATGAAACCGCCATTGGCACCGCCGGGCTGCCCGCCGGAGAGTTGCCCGCCGTCGGTGGACATCGGAAAATCGCCGTCGAACCGCAGGTCGTGTTCCTCAAGGAATTTGCCGCCCTCGCCTTTCTTGCAGAACCCCCAATCCTCGATGGTTTTCATGGAAATGAAGGGGTAGTCGTCATAGGGCTGAAGGAAATCGATATCGTCGTGCCCGACGCCCGCCATTTCCATGGCACGCGGCGCCGACTCCGAAAAACCGGTAACGGTCACATCGGGAAAGACCCGCGACCCGGAATAGAAATTGTTGGTTTCGCCGAAGCCGAGCACATAGACAGGCCTGTCCGTGATGGCCTTGGCGGATTCGGCCGAGGTCACGATATAGGCCAGCCCGCCATTCACGATCGGCACGCAATCGAAGAGCCGGATCGGATCCGATAGCATCCGCGAATCCAGATATTCCTGCAGCGTGAACGGCTTCCGGTAGATTGCACCGGGATTCAACGACGCATGATACCGGTTGGTGACCGCCACCTTGCCGAGCTGCTCGGGCGTCACCTGATGTTCATGCATGTAGCGGCGCAATATCAGCGCGAACTGGGCCGTCGCTCCCATGACCCCGAATGGCCCCTGGAAATCCCAGAAGACGCCGCGCGTCCGCTCTGGCGACAATGGCAGACCCGGTGCAAGAGAAGGCATGCTGAGGGGCGTGTCCGCTCCCACGATCAGGGCCCTGTCAATCACGCCGGCCTCGATCAATGTCGCAGCGCGGATGAGCATCGATGTGGCCGAACACCCTCCCTGATCGCCACGGATCAGGGCGTTCGGACTGATGCCCAGATTTTCCGCCGTCGCCGCCGACCAGTTGACGGTATGAGCCACTTCGGCATGCGAAACGCCAAGCCCTTGACCATCGAAATCGGATTTCGACATACCCGCCCGTTCAAGCGCCAGTTCAGCCGCCCAGGCGATGTACTCATCCACCGTAAGCACGGGCTCGCCCGGCTTCAGCCGGCTATAGGGCGTCCGGCCATAGCCGACAATGGCTACCTTTCCTCGCATGAATTCTCCTCCCTGGGCGGGCAACGAATGCATGCCGGCCCTTCATTATCCGAGCCAAGGATGTGCAGGAGAGGATTATTTGTCTAATTTCTATAGGGAATAGATTTTATTGACAGGCTAAATATTGTGATCGTGCCACGAGGAGGAGCTTTCATGAATCTCAGATCGATGGACCTCAACCTGTTATTGGTTTTCGACGCGGTCTATTCCGAGCGCAGCATCTCAAGGGCGGCGTTACGCCTCAACCTTTCCCAGCCGGCAGTGTCGAATGCATTGGCGCGTCTGCGCCACACCGTCGACGACCCGCTATTCAAGCGCGAAGGGAGTGGCATGGTGCCGACGCCGCGCGCCAAGTCACTGCGCGATCCCATTCGCCAGGCTCTGGAACTCCTGGAGCGGGGTTTCCGTGGCGATGAGGAGTTCGACTATTCCAAATCCAACCGCGAATTCGTCATAGCCGTCGAGGATTATGGCGAAACCGTACTGATTCCACGCTTCATCGACTGGCTGGCGGAGGCCGCGCCCGGCATCCACATCCAGATCCGGCCTGAGCCGAGTTCATTGTTGACGCGCGAACTTCGCGAAGGAACAGTTGACCTCGCACTGGATTATTTCGCCCTGCAGGGCGAGGGCTTCGTCAGCAAATGCGTTCTCACCGAAGGTCTGGTGACGCTTTCCCGCATCGATCATCCGAAGCTCGGGGAGCAACTCACCCTCGACAGCTATCTCGATCTCCAGCACGTTGTCATAACCCCACGACGAAAATCCCGACCCATGATCGATCTCGCGCTCAACAAGCGGGGATTGAAGCGGGACATCGCGCTCACCGTTCCGCATTTCCTCTCCATGCCGGCAGTGGTTCAGCGCTCCAACCTCCTTGCAACGCTGCCGCGCAGAATGGCCTTCATCTACGCGGATCATTTCCGCCTGAAGACCTATACGGTTCCTGTGCGCACGCCCGAGTTTCCGGTGTTTCTCATCTGGCATGACACGCACGATGCCGATCCTGCCCACCGCTGGCTGCGCAATCACCTCATCGCCCTGTGCGAAAATCTCTAGCCTGTGCGCGAAAGTCAGGTCCTGCTTTGGACAAAGCGGTACATCGCCACCGCATGTTTTATTCAGGTTCTGAATAATCATTGTCATCAAAATAAATTGGACCAGAAAAGCTCGTCTTACTAGCTAGGTGGGCCTCACCGGGATTTTGATGACTATGTCCGACTATCAGACGATCAGGTTTCACCAGGAAGGGGCCAAGGCATTTCTGACCTTCGACAGGCCCGACGTGCTGAACGCGCTGAACAATCAGATGATCGCGGAGGCTCTCGATGCCGTCCGCAATCTTCCCTCCGGCACGCGCGTGCTGGTGGTGCGCGGCACGGGCGACAAGGCCTTTGCCGCAGGAGCCGATCTGGAGGAGATGCAGCGACGCACCCCCTGGAACGAGATCGACTTCGGCGCCCGGCGCGAACTCGCCCGCAGGCTCGAGACAGCGCCCTTTCCGACCCTTGCGGCAATCAATGGATATGCGCTTGGCGGCGGGCTGGAACTCGCGCTTGCCTGCCATCTGAGAATCGCAAGCGCCACCGCGAAGGTCGGTCTGCCCGAAACGCGAATCGGCATCCTGCCCGCCAATGGCGGAACCGCGCGCCTGACCCGGCTGGTCGGCCGGGGACGCGCCCTGCGGATGATCCTCCTCGCCGAGCATGTCGATGCGATGCAGGCGGAACAGCTGGGCATCGTCGACTGGGTCGTAGCGCCAGAGATATTTGACGAGGAGGTTTCCAGCATCGCGCACAGGCTCGCAAAGCTCGCGCCGGTTTCCGCACGGGCGATCATCGACACCGTCTCGCGCAGCGCGGACATGACGATTGACCACGCTATCGACTACGAACATCGCTGGTTCCAGATCTGCCTCGGCTCAGCCGACAAGCAGGAAGGCGTCGACGCCTTTCTCCAGAAGCGCACGCCGGATTTCGGCAGGGCGGACAATAGAGATCGTTTCTGATTGCATCTCGGGAGGAGAACCCATGGAAAATCCTGAACCGGCGCAGCATATCCTCGACCGGGCACGGATGAAGGGGGCCCAGTTCTCCTGGGAGGATCCCTTTCGCATCGAAGACCTGCTGACGCAGGAAGAAATCATGATCCGCGACACTGCGCGCAGCTACGCGCAGGACAAGCTGATGCCGCGTATTCTGGAATCGAACCGCAATGAGACCTTCGACATCGAGGTCATGCGGGAAATAGCCGACCTTGGTTTCCTCGGGGCAACGATTGAAGGCTTCGGTTGCGCAGGCATCAGCTATGTCGCCTATGGATTGATCGCTCGCGAGTTCGAACGGGTGGACACGAGCTTCCGCTCGGCGCTAGGCGTGCAGAGCACACTCAGCATGCTGCCGATTTATCTCTACGGCTCGCAAGAGCAACGCGAGAGATTTCTGCCCGCCATGGCGCGTGCGGAAATGCTGGGATGCTTCGGTCTGACGGAACCCGATCACGGTTCCGACCCCGGAGGCATGCATTCCCGCGCCCGCAAGGTCGACGGGGGTTATCGCCTTACCGGAAACAAGACATGGATCACCCATGCACCCATAGCCGACATCATGATTGTCTGGGCGAAAGACGACGAAGGAACCGTCCGCGGCTTCATTCTTGAGCGCGGCATGGAAGGTCTCGGCACAAGCAAGATCGAAGGCAAGTTTTCCGTCCGCGCTTCTCCCACGGGACAGATCCACATGGACAATGTCTTCGTTCCCGATGAGAATTTGTTGCCCGGTGCAAAAGGCATCGGGGCACCATTCGGCTGTCTAAACAATGCCCGTTTCGGCATTTGCTGGGGAGCTGTCGGTGCGGCGGAATTCTGTTGGCAGACCTCGCGGCAATACGCGATGGATCGAAAGCAGTTTGGAAAACCGCTGGCAGCGAACCAGTTGGTCCAGAAAAAGCTCGCAGACATGCAGACCGAAATCACGCTCGCCCTGTTGTCATGTATCCATCTGAGCCGCCTGCGCGATGAGGGAAAGGCAAGCCCCGAGATGGTTTCCCTGTTGAAGAGAAACAATGCCGGAAAGGCTCTGGAGATAACGCGCATGGCGCGCGACATTCATGGCGGCAACGGCATTTCCGACGAATACCACGTCATCCGCCACCTGATGAACATGGAAACCGTCAACACGCTCGAAGGCACGCACGACATCCACGCGCTCGTTCTCGGGCGCGCCCAGACCAATATCTCGTCATTCTAGGGCCGCGCCAATGACCTATGCAAACCCCGACCGCCGCGAGACTATTAGCCGGCTTTTAAATCCGAAATCGATAGCCGTCATCGGCGCCTCCTCAGACTTCGGCAAGGTCAACGGACGCCCCCTGAAGCATCTGATCGAAAAAGGTTATGCCGGGCGCATCCTGCCGGTTAATCCCAAATACGAGGAGATAGCGGGCCTTGTCTGCTATCCGAGCATCGAGGCGCTTCCCGAAGCCGCCGACCTGGCGATCATCGCCCTGCCCGCCGCCCATGTGTGCGATTGCGTCGAGAAACTCGGCAGGAAGGGTATCCGCACCGCCGTCATCTTCTCCTCAGGCTTTGGTGAGATGGGTGATGAAGGCAAGGTGCTGGAGAAACGGCTGGCGGAAACGGCAAAGGCGGCGCGGGTCATTCTCCTCGGGCCCAACTGTCTCGGTTTCGTCAATGCATTCGACAATGTCTACGCGACCTTCAGCCAGTATGCCGATGGCGAAACCGGCGCCGGCCCGATCGCTTTCGTCACGCAGTCAGGCGCCTTCGGCACGGCGATAGCGGCCCTCGTGCGCCAGAGGGGATTGGGTCTCGGATACTTCCTGAACACCGGCAATCAGGCGGATTTGAGTTTTGCCGAGCTGATGATGGCAATTGTCGAAGACCCGCGCATCAAGGTCGCAGCCGGTTATCTCGAAGGTATTACCGATGGGGATGCTCTCGTTCGTCTTGCGCGCAAATGCCAGGAACTCGGAAAGCCGCTGATTCTGACAAAGGTCGGCCGCATGTCCTCAGGTGCCCGTGCCGCTGCGTCGCACACCGGCGCGCTCGCCGTGTCCGACGCGGTGTTCGACGCTGTGGTAAGGCAATATGGCGTCCTGCGCGCTCGCAACGAAGAACAGATGCTCGACATGCTGGAAGTCTTTTGCCAGCCGCGCCGCGCCTGCGGAAGCGGGCTTGGCATCGCAACCCAGTCTGGCGGTGCGGGCGTCATGATGGCGGACCGCGCCGAGGAAGTCGGCCTCACAGTACCTGAACTGGGCGCGGCAACGCAGGCAAGACTTGCCGCTGTCATGCCTGCCTTCGGCGCAGCCGGCAATCCGGTGGATGTCACCGGTCAGTTCGTCGCCCGGCCCGAGCTGCTGACAGAATCCGTCGTTAGCCTTCTCGATGATCCGGACATCGACGTCGCGATCGTCTGGCTGCAGCTGATGACGGCCCATGTCGAACCCTTGCTCGGTATTTTCCGCGAAATCCAGCAACGCACCGTCAAACCCTTTCTTGTTTGCTGGGTCGCAGCTCCCGACGCCGCCATAAAGGGGCTGCGCGCCGCAGACATCCCCGTCTATACGGCGGGGGAACGCGCCGTCGAAGCCGCAGCCGCGCTTGCGCGTTACGGAATGCAACGCAAGACCAGCGAAGATGCCGTCAGCCCATCAGGGTCCCCTGCCTGTCCCGGTACCACTGGCTCCGGCATGCAGCCCACCGTGGAGGCATCGTCCTGGCTGCGCGAAGCAGGCATTCCCATGGCACATGCCAGGCTCGCCGAGAGCGAGGACCACGCAGTTGCCCTGTGGCGCGACAGCGCTCGCCCCGTGGCCTTGAAGATCGAGTCCCCGGATATTCCTCACAAGACCGAGATCGATGGCGTCATTTTGAACATCGATGACGAGGCAGGCATCCGATCCGGATATCGCGCTTTGATCGAACGGGCCCGCACTGCGATGCCCGATGCCCGATTGTCGGGTGTGCTCGTCCAGGAAATGGCGGAGGGGCATGTCGAGCTCGTGATCGGTGTGCAGCGCGATCCGGTCTTCGGCATGATCGTCATGGTGGGCTTTGGAGGCATACTGGTGGAGGTTCTCAAGGATGTCACCTTCCGCCGCGCACCGTTCGATCGGAGCGAGGCGTACTCCATGCTGGACGACCTGCGCATGAGCAGGATTCTCGACGGCGTTCGTGGCAAACCCGCCGTCGACCGCGAAGCGATATCCCTGTTGCTGTTCCGCCTGTCGCATTGGGCGGCGGCGATGGAACCCCGCCTGTCGGAGCTTGATCTCAACCCCGTTCTGGTAGGCGAAGCAGGCCCCAGCGTGGTCGACTGCGTCATGATTCTCGAGGAATGACAAAACCCTGTCAGCGGTCAGGCCGGGTTTGGTGGAGCTGAGGGGGATCGAACCCCTGACCTCGTCATTGCGAACGACGCGCTCTCCCATCTGAGCTACAGCCCCGTTCCACCGATGGGCCGCATTTAGGTCTGCGCACGCCAGCCTGTCAAGAAGCGAGTTACCGTCTGGAGCGTCCCCGAGATCGTTTTCTGAGGCGACACGCGGACCAGTGCCGAAACCGTAAAAACACCGCGTAGGCTTGCCGCTTCGGGCTGCAATGGCTACATGTCGCAAACATTGCGGCACGGTCGGAAACGGCAGCCCGCGCCACAGTCAACACGGCCCAGGAGACCGGCATGCTCGCGCTTATCCAGACCCTCGTCATGGCGCTCGACATTTATTGGTGGCTCATCATCGCATCGGCCGTCTTTTCCTGGCTGTACGCATTCAACGTGGTCAACCCACGCAACCAGTTCGTGGGCAGTATCGGCAATTTCCTTTTCCGTGTGACCGAGCCCGCCCTGCGTCCCATTCGCAACCTGCTGCCGGATCTGGGCGGCATCGATATTTCGCCCATCATTTTGCTCCTGATCCTGTTTTTCCTGCGTCAGTTCCTGCTGACGACCATCGCCCCCGCGCTTCTTTCATAAACATGGCGGAAACGCCCGCCTGCTTCCGCCTGACCGATGCGGGGTTGGTGCTGTTCGTACGGCTCACCCCGAAGGCGTCACGCGATGCGCTGGAGGGTCTGGGTGAAACCGATGACGGCCGCAGCCACATGAAGGCGCGGGTGCGGGCCGTTCCTGAAAACGGCAAGGCCAATACCGCGCTGGAGAAACTGGTCGCGAAAGGGTTCGGCATTCCCGCAAGCGCCGTCTCCGTAGTCTCCGGCGCGACGGCGCGTCTGAAAACGGTCGAGCTGAAGGGCGATCCGACAGCGCTGCACGAAGCCCTGAAACGGCTCCTCGCCTGAGAGCCCGAAAAGCGATTTCGGTCCCGGCACCCTTGGGTTAAGCTCCGCCGAACCGAATGCACCGGAGCGACGAAGATGCGGCTGCCACTCTCGATTCTCTTTCTCGCCGGCTTGATGGGCCTTGCCCAGGCGGCCGAGATCGAAAGCGCCTACACCGAATTCGACATTGAGAAGGACTGCGCCCGGTTTTCCGGACCACCCGCCGACGAGCCCGCCGATTGGGCCAATTTCGTTTGCCCGGGATGGCGCGGCTATCCCGTGCTCGTCTATTACGGCGATCTTCGGGAATCGCTTTTTTACGGCTTCCCCCCGACCGGCGATCTCGCGCCCGCATGGGAATCCTTCTCAGCCTTCAACAGGACCGGGCCAACTGTGGAATGGCGCATTCTGAAGGAAGAAACCCGACAGGTTCCGCTCACGACCATTCATCGCTGGTTTGTCAGCCAGGGCGAGGAAGGTGACAAGGACATAGAAGTTCTGGTGGTGGAGAAGGTTGGCCAGCTCACCGAGCGCGACGGCTGCGTTCTGGGCTATGTAGTGGCGACCGGAAACGAGAACGCCAATGAAAAGGCCCGCCATATCGCCGATGAGCAGGTTTTCGATTTTGCCTGCGGCGCCGATCAGCCGGTGATCGATGCCGGGACCGTGCCTCTCCCCGCACCAGCGACAGGGGACGGCAGCGAATAGAAGTTGGCCAGGTAAAACCCCGCCAGGCTTCCGTACAAACGCGAACAGGTGGTGCATGCCGGGACAAAGCTCCCTGCATGCACCGCCTGTTTTCAAGTCTCGCGGGTGCAGAACCCGCAGGTCGAACCTCAGTCGGTCGGGTTCGCCTTGGCGCGATCGATGGCTTCGACGATGAGGCGGCGTGCCGCCGAAGCATCCATCCAGTCGCCGATCTTGACCCACTTGCCGGGCTCCAGATCCTTGTAGTGCTCGAAGAAATGCTGAATCTGCTGCAGGGTGATTTCCGGCAGATCCTTGTAGTCCTTCACATTCTCATAGCGGCGAGTGAGATGCGGAGAAGGTACGGCGATGATCTTCTCGTCCTGGCCGGAATTGTCTTCCATCACCAGAACGCCGATGGGGCGCACATTGATGACGCAACCGGGAATGAGCTGGCGCGTATTGCACACGAGCACGTCGATGGGGTCGCCATCGTCGGACAGCGTATGCGGCACGAAGCCGTAATTGCCGGGATAGGTCATCGGCGTATAGAGGAAGCGGTCTACGACCAGCGTGCCGGATTTCTTGTCCATCTCATACTTGATCGGCTGGCCGCCGACCGGAACTTCGATGATGACGTTGACGTCTTCCGGGGGATTGTCGCCGGTGCTGATGGCGTCGATGCGCATGGGCGGTGAAGTCCTTCATACTGCTGGTAAGGGCTGCGAAGGACCGGCGCGACCGTCATGAGGCCTGCCGGACACACAGCCTGGGAGGAATGGGAAGGGCTTTATCGCGTCACGCGCGCCAAGGCAATGCAACTCATGTTGCGCTGCGGCAATTTCAGGCGACAGAAAAGGAAATCGGCCTGTCTTTCAGTCCCAGACGAAGGCAAGCTTGCGCAGGGCCTTGTTGTCGAAAACCTCGACACCCTCGGCGACATCGCGGCCGCCCGCACCGGCATAGAAGGAAAGTGCCGGATCGTTGTCCTCCAGCGCCCAGACCACGAGCCCGTCCAGCCCATGCGCAACGAGCATTTCCCGAGCCGCCGTGAAAAGACGTTTGCCGAGTCCGACGCCCTGATATTCGGGGCGCAGGTAAAGCTCGTAGATTTCGCCTTCCTGCGGCAATTCCCGGGCCCGATTCCGGCCCAGGGTGGCGTAGCCGGCTATTTCTCCGCCAATCTCCAGCACCAGCACCGTGGCCGAACGGCGGATCGCATTCGCCCACCAGCGCGGCCCGCGCCGCCCGACCATGCGGTTGAGGGCGCTGTAGGGAATAATGCCCGTATAGGCTCCCCGCCATGCGGTATCATGCACCTCGGCGACCGCTTCCGCGTCCGCAGGTTCTGCCCGTCTGATGTCGATCGTCAGCGTGTTCATGGTTTCTTAACCATAGCTGCGTCGGCGGGCGATGCGCAAGCGCGATGCACCTCCGCTTTTGAATTGTTTCTCGCCCGGTGGAAAATCAGATTTCCGTCAGGCGATCTTCGATCTCATTGGGGTTGCTGCTGCCCGCCGGAAAATGCTTTGTGAGAACTTCGCCAACCTGCTCCACCGCACATACGAAGCCCTCTGCAAGCGCCCCGCGCCCGGCATGATCGAGCAGGATATCGACCGTCTTGTCCCAGACGGCCTGCTCGACCTTCGCGTTGATCTCGTTGTCTGCCACCACCTCCACATAACGCTCGGCAAGCGAAACGAAGATGAGAACGCCCGTGCGGTTCTGCGTCATGTGGATGTTGTGGGCAAGAAACTGCTTTTGCGCATTGTCGTGCGCCCGCCGGTAGCGCAGCGGCCACGGCATCAGGGAAACCCGCAGCGCCGGATAGCAGGCAAAGAGCACCGCAATAAGTAGGAAGGTCATGATCTGGGCTGCCGGAATGGTCAGCGGGTCGACCGTAATCCAGAGCGCCTTCAAAACAACTGCGGCAAGGAACCCGAGCACAAGGACAATCGCCGCCGCCATCAGGGCCGCGGGATAGAAATAGGCATCGCTCCGATGCGCGAGCACGCAATAGATCTCACCGCTGGTCCGCTTTTCGGCAGCGCCGATGGCCTTCGCGACCCGATCATGATCGGCGGCGGAAAGCATATGCTTCACTCTCTTCATCTCACCAGCTCCCCGAAGCGCCGCCGCCGCCCGACGAACCGCCCCCGCCGGAGAAGCCGCCGCCTCCGCTCGAAAAGCCGCCGCCGGAAGAACGCCCGCCACCCGACGAGCTGTTGTAGTCCACCGTCATGCCAAGCCAGCGGTAACGCCCGCGCCCCACCTTCTTTCCGAAAATGCGTGCGAAAAACATCACGCCGAACGTGCCGAAGAAGATCGTTGCCCAGATCACGACGAAAATGCCGCCGACAATGTCCTCGCCGGAAATGCTCGTCTCGTTGCGCTTGGCGCGCGCTTCAAGTTCGGCGCCATTGCCCTCCAGAACAGCGATGATGTCATCCACTGCGCGGCTGATGCCGCCGGAGAAATCGCCTGCGCGAAACGCCGGCACCATGGTGTTCTCGATGATCAGCTTGGAATGCAGGTCCGTCAGCGTACCTTCGAGCCCATACCCCACTTCGATCCGCATCTTGCGGTCGTCGAGCGCCACCAGAAGAAGCACGCCGTTGTTCTCGCCCGCCTGCCCCAAGCCCCAGGTGCGAAACATTCGGTTCGCGTAAGGTTCCAGTGCTTCGCCATCGAGGCTCTTGATGGTGGCGACCACGATCTGATCGGAGGATTTCTGCTCGAAGGCCGCGAGCCGATCCGTAAGCGAGCCTTCGCTCGCTTCGTCGATAATCCCGGCATTGTCGACCACCCGGCCCGTAAGCGCCGGTATTTCGGCCGCCATGACCGGCAGCGCGAAGAGGGCAAGCAGCATCGAAGCAAGGAAAGACAGGCGGAGCAGCCCTCGCCCGATCCACATGCGGCGCGGCAAGCCGCGCCAGAACGCATGGAACATCACCGGATGGCCCCGCTTACCCGCCGTTCTGCGTGCCGAAATTCACCGACGGCACTTCCATCTTGTCTTCCGCAATGGTGAAGGTTTCGAAAGGCTTGGCGTCGGTGAACCAGAATTTCGCCCACAGCATGCTCGGCAGCGTGCGAAGCGACGTGTTGTAAAGGCGCACCGCCTCGATATAGTCACGCCGTGCCACCGCAATGCGGTTTTCCGTGCCCTCAAGCTGGGCTTGCAGCGCCAGGAAATTCTGGTTGGACTTCAGGTCAGGATAGTTTTCGACAACCGCCAGAAGGCGCGACAAGGCGCCCGTCAGGCCCGACTGCCCTTCCTGAAACGCCTTGAAGGCATCGGGATTGGTGAGCATCTCGGGCGACACCTGCACCTGCGTTGCCTTGGCGCGCGCTTCCACGACACCCTGCAGAACCTCACGCTCCTGCGCCGCATAGCCTTTGACCGTCTCCACAAGATTGGGGATCAGGTCGGCCCGGCGCTGGTATTGGTTGAGGACTTCGCTCCAGGCGGCTTTCGCCTGCTCTTCCCGCGTCGGGATCGTGTTGAACCCGCATGCGGATAGAAGCGGCAACATGAGAAAGAGAGCGACAATGGCAAGAATTCCGCGCGGAACACCCGCGCCCAGCGGCTTTGCGACAGACATGGAGCATTCCTTCATCTGCATTAAGTCTCGTAACGATAGGATTTGGTCCAGTGATAGGAAACCAATTCCGAATGTCGACCCCATGCTATAGGTTCAATGGAAGCTTTTCACCAGGTATTGTCGCATGGCTCCACGACCGGAAAACGACGCGGCTCGGAATGAAGCCCGCAACAGTGCCCCCGATAAAGCCGGAAGCGGCGGCCGGGACGAGGCGATGTCGGAATCCCGCCGCATCCTCGCCCGCATCGGGCGCGAGAGCGATGCTTCCGTGATGACCCGTGTGCGCGATCACGTCGCCGCACGCGACGTGGATGACAAGGACCCGGTCGAACTTTGGGGAACCCGCATCGGTCGCTTCATTGCTGTGAGTGTTCTCGTCATCTTCATTCTCTGGCTTTTGTTCTACGTTCTGGGCGGATAGCAGCATATGCAGGATCAGGAATTGAAGGGCGCCAAGCGCGCCGTGATCGTTGTTTCAAGCCATGTGGCGCGCGGCACCGTAGGCAATCGCGCCGCCGTTTTTGCATTGGAATCGCTTGGGTTTCCCGTATGGGCCGTCCCCACGATCCTGCTTCCATGGCACCCCGGTCACGGACCTGCCACCCGCATCGTTCCGGAAGCGGAAACATTTGCCAGCTTCATGCACGATCTGGAAAACGCGCCATGGCTGGGTGAGGTCCAGGCTGTTCTGAGCGGCTATCTCGGCCATGCGAGCCAGGCCGATGCGGTGGCAAGCCTCGTGAACGAGCTGCGCCAGCGCAATCCCGATGCTTTGTATGTCTGCGATCCGGTACTGGGCGACAGGCAGGGCCTCTACGTGCCGGAGGCAACGGCCGCCGCCATGCGCGACCGGCTGATGCCGCTCGCCGATATCGCCACCCCCAATCGTTTCGAGCTCGAGTGGCTGACGGGAAGGAACGCAGGCACGACGCAGGCGGCAATCGCGGCAGCACGCGTGGCGGGTCCCGATTGCGTGCTGGTCACCTCCGCGCCCACCGAGAACGAAGCGAGGCAGGCCAACCTGCTCGTTACCGGAAAAGACGCGTTGCGCGCGGAGCATGAAACGGTCGCCAATGCGCCGAACGGCACCGGCGATCTTACCGCGGCGCTTTATCTGGCCCGCCTTCTCTCTGGGGAAAAACCGGCCGAGGCGCTGGCTCTTGCCACCGGGTCTGTGATCGAGCTTCTCGGCAAGGCGGCCGCCCGGGGCGCAGACGAACTAATGCTTGAAACGGATCGTTCGAGCCTGACCCAGCCGCTTGTCCCGATAAATGCAAGCGCGGTTGATGACGGCGCCTCGCATGCGGCGTGACCGGCATGCAAAATCGCATTGCCTGACGACGCGTTTCCGGCTATTCGGCTTCCCATGACCCATCTGCCAGAAAGGCTGCTCGCCGGCTATCGCAACTTCATGGCCGGGCGCTATGCCGCCGAAAGCGATCGTTACCGTTCATTGGCCAAGCAAGGCCAATCCCCGAAAACAATGGTCATTGCCTGCTGCGATTCCCGCGCCGCACCGGAGACGATCTTCGATTGTGGCCCCGGCGAGCTTTTTGTCGTGCGCAATGTTGCCAATCTCGTGCCGCCTTATGCACCCGATGACCAGCATCACGGCACATCCGCCGCTCTGGAATTCGCCGTGCAGAGCCTCAAGGTGCAGCATATCATCGTGATGGGCCATGGCCGTTGCGGCGGCATCGGCGCGGCACTGAACCCATCGGCAGAACCGCTGTCGCCGGGCGATTTCATCGGCAAGTGGATGAACCTTGTGGCGCCCGCCGCCGAGGCGATTTCCGGCAACGCGATGATGACGCCCGCGGAACGCCAGACGGCGCTGGAGCGCATCTCCATCCGTTACCAGGTCAACAATCTGCGCAGCTTTCCCTGCGTCAAGATTCTCGAGGAGAAAGGCCGCCTGACCCTGCATGGCGCCTGGTTCGACATCTCCAGCGGAGAATTGTGGGTCATGGACCCCAAGACCGGCGATTTCGAGCGCCCCATCCTCGACTGAGGCAGTGCTGGCGAGCAGCGTTTCGCGTCAGGCGGAAATGCGCAAGACTGGATGCTCCAGCAAAGGCATCCACGCTGCCCCATCCTCATCCTTTCGCACAAAAAAACAGCCGGATCAAAAGATCCGGCTGTCTGATTTGAACGGTTCTGCCGTCAGGCCGCGCCGGCCTTCTGCTTTTCGAACCGCTTGCGCTCATGCGGATCGAGATAGAGCTTGCGCAGGCGTATCGACTTCGGCGTCACCTCGACCAGCTCATCGTCCTGGATCCACGACAGAGCACGCTCCAGCGTCATGCGGATCGGCGGTGTAAGCTTCACCGCCTCATCCTTGCCGGCGGCGCGGATGTTGGTGAGCTTCTTGCCCTTCAGCACATTGACTTCGAGGTCGTTGTCGCGGCTGTGAATGCCGATGATCATGCCCTGATAGACCTTGGTGCCCGCGTCGATGACCATCGGGCCGCGATCTTCCAGGTTGAACAGGGCGTAGGCTGCCGCCTCGCCATTGTCGTTCGAGATAAGCACGCCGTTGATACGGCCGGCGATCTCACCCTTATAAGGCTGATATTCGTGGAACAGCCGGTTCATGATGGCCGTGCCGCGCGTGTCCGTAAGCAGCTCCGACTGATAGCCGATCAGGCCGCGCGTCGGCGCGTGGAAGACGAGGCGCTGACGGTCGCCGCCCGAGGGGCGCAGCTCGACCATCTCGGCCTTGCGCTCCGACATCTTCTGCACGACGATGCCCGAGTGCTCCTCGTCCACGTCGATGACCACCTCTTCGATGGGCTCCAGAAGCTGGCCGCTCTCGTCCTTCTGCATGACGACGCGTGGACGCGACACGGCAAGTTCGAAGCCTTCGCGGCGCATGGTCTCGATAAGCACTGCGAGCTGCAGTTCGCCACGACCGGAGACGTAGAAGGAATCCTTGTCCTCCGCTTCCTCGATCTTCAGCGCCACATTGCCCTCGGCCTCCTTCAGGAGGCGGTCGCGGATGACACGGCTCGTCACCTTGTCACCCTCGGTACCGGCAAGCGGGGAATCGTTGACGATGAAGCTCATGGTCACGGTCGGCGGATCGATGGGCTGTGCAGCCATCGGTGCGTCGATGGACGGATCGCAGAACGTATCGGCGACAGTACCCTTGGAAAGGCCCGCAATGGCGACGATATCGCCCGCCTGCGCTTCCTCGATGGGCTGGCGCTCAAGACCGCGGAAAGCGAGAATCTTCGACACACGGCCGCTTTCCAGAAGCGAACCGTCGTGATGCAACACCTTCACCGCCTGGTTCGGCTTCACCGAACCGGCCGCGACGCGGCCAGTGATGATGCGGCCCAGGAAGGGGTTTGCCTCAAGGATCGTCCCGATCATGCGGAACGGGCCGGCTTCCGTGGCCGGCTCCGGCACGTGTTCCAGAACCAGATCGAAAAGCGGAGCGAGCTCCTGATCCTTCGGCCCCTCGGGGTTATGGTTCATCCAGCCATCGCGGCCCGAGCCGTAAAGGATCGGGAAGTCGAGCTGCTCGTCCGTCGCATCGAGAGCCGCAAACAGATCGAACACCTCATTGATGACCTCATCGGCGCGGGCGTCCGGGCGATCGATCTTGTTGATGGCGACGATCGGCTTCAGGCCGACCTTCAGCGCCTTGCCGACGACGAACTTCGTCTGGGGCATCGGGCCTTCGGCTGCATCCACGAGAAGCACGGCGCCATCCACCATCGACAGGATACGCTCCACCTCGCCGCCGAAATCGGCGTGGCCGGGTGTGTCGACGATGTTGATGCGGGTGTCCTTCCATTCCACCGAGGTGGCCTTGGCAAGGATCGTGATGCCGCGTTCCTTTTCGATGTCGTTCGAATCCATGGCGCGTTCGGCAATGCGCTGGTTTTCACGGAAAGCGCCGGACTGCTTCAGAAGCTGATCGACAAGAGTCGTTTTCCCATGGTCGACATGGGCGATGATCGCAATGTTGCGCAGTTTCATGTGTGCTCTTTTTGGGGTCGGCGGGCGCGCAGAAGGCAGGCGCAGCCAGTTTCTATCGCCGCGCTCATACAGCTTTTTTTGCAAATGCGAAAGAGCGCAGCGTTTTTGAAGCCGACATTCCGGCGTAAAGGGAGGCAGATGCGAATGCATCCGCCTCCTGTTTCCGGTCTCAAGCCGAGCGAACCGGGTCGAGCGTCACCTTGTAGAGTTCCACGTCGTCGCGATCCATGAGGCGCACCGTCATCTGCTCGGTAGCCGCATCGATATCCACGAGACCGAAGAACTGGAACCCGGCCGAAGGCGGCAGGTTGGCGCCCTGCTCCGCACTCGGGGCCTTCACATATTTCAGCTCCGGCCCGAAGGTCTGGTCGAGATCGTTCGGACCGAACGTGCCGGCGTGCAATGGGCCGGAAACGAATTCCCAGAAGGGCTTGAAGTCCTGAAACTGCGCCTTGTCGGGATTGTAGTAGTGCGCGGCAGTGTAATGAACGTCCGCCGTCAGCCACACGGTGTTTTCGATGCCTGCATTCTTGATGAAGCGCAGGAGATCGGCGATTTCCAGTTCGCGGCCACGCGCAGCGCCATTGTCGCCATTGGCAACCGCCTCGATTTTCTCGCCATCGGGCACGACGAGTCCGATCGGCATGTCGGCGGCAATCACCTTCCAGGTAGCGCGGGAATTGGCAAGCTCGCGCTTCAGCCACTGCACCTGCTGATCGCCCAGGATGCGGGCCTCATCCGTCAGCGTTTCCTGCATGGAATCGCTGTTGGGGCCGCGGTAGGAACGCATGTCGAGGAAGAACACATCGAGCATCGGTCCATAGGCGATCTTGCGATAGACCCGACCGGGCTCGGCCGGCGTATAGCGGATAGGCGTCATCTCATGGAAAGCGCGGGCAGCACGCGCTTGGAGAAGCGGCACGGACTTCACCTTGTAGCGATCGTCGGCGGTCAGGTCCTTGGAGGCCGACCAGTTGTTGATGACCTCGTGATCGTCCCACTGGAAGAAGGTCGGGCAAACCGCGTTCAGCGCGCGCACATGCTCGTCCATCATGTTGTACTTCCACTGACCGCGGAACTCATCGAGCGTCTCCGCGACCTTGCTCTTTTCTTCCGTAACGACCTTGTTGACCCATTTGGTACCGTCCTTCAGGTCGACTTCCTTCTGGATCGCGCCGTCCGCATAGATCGTATCGCCCGAGTGCAGGAAGAAGTCAGGCTCGTGGCGACCCATGGTGGCATAGGTCTTCATGCCGACCTCGTCGATACCCCAGCCCTGGCCGGCCGTATCGCCGGACCAGGCGAAACGGATGTTCCGGCGCGCGGAAGGCGCAGTGCGGAAGCGGCCGACGATCGGCTCGGAAGAGGCCGAAACATCGTCGAGGTCCACCGCCGTCATGCGGTAGAAGATGTCCTGATCAGGTGTGAGGTTTTCCAGAAGACGCTTCACCGTGAAATCGCTGTCCGGCAGCACGTCCATGCTGGTGAGGCGCGTCGCGTCCTTGAAGCTTTCGGTGTTCGAAATCTCGAACTGGACCCGTGCCGGACGGTCGGTGCGCGTCCAGATCATGCCGGTGGTGGTGTCAACATCGCCCGACTGCACGCCATGCGTAAAGAGCGGGCGCGCCCCGGCACGCGAAATGGCGGGCATCGCAAGCCCGCCAAAGGCCGATGCCAGAGCCGTCACCCCGGTGCCGATCAGAAATTTGCGGCGGGTACTCACTGTAAAGGACGTCATGCCAGTCTCCCTCGAAACGGTTGATTCGTGGGAGGCACTCTCGTCGCCGAATGTTGCAGCCGCTTATCGGCTGGATGACAGCTATCTGAAGTTTCGAAGACAGCCGGCTGAAGACCTTGCTGTCCCCTGCAAACACAGGAGCAAACACTGGAGCCGCAGCTTCATGCCCGATGTTTCGAGCATCAAGCCAGGCCCTTCTTCTCCATCATCGCTTCCGGCGTGGGCAGCCTGCCGCGAAAAGCCGTGTAGAGTTCTTCCGGATCGGCCGACCCGCCCGCCGAATAGATGTGCCGGCGCAGCTTTTCCGCAGTCTCGGGATCGAACGGATCGCCCGCTTCCTCGAAAGCGCGGAAGGCATCCGCGTCGAGCACCTCCGACCACATGTATGAATAGTAGCCGGCTGAATATCCGTCTCCCGCAAAGACATGCAGGAATTGCGGTGTGCGGTGACGCATCGCGATAGCGTCCGGCATCTCCAGTTCGGCAAGTGTCTGGGCCTCGAAGCCGAGCGGATCCTCGGGGGCTTCGCTCTGGCTGTGAAACGCCATGTCCACAAGGGCGGAAGCCGTGAACTCGACCGTTGCGAAACCGGCATCGAAGGTGCGAGCGGCGAGCATCTTCTCCAGCAGCTCCTTCGGCATCGGTTCTCCGGTATCCACATGCACCGCGAATTTCTCCAGAACCTGCGGCACGGTGAACCAATGCTCATAAAGCTGCGATGGCAACTCAACGAAATCGCGCGACACCGCCGTTCCGGCGATGGAAGGCCATGTCACATCGCTCAGAAGCCCATGCAGCGCATGGCCGAATTCATGAAACAGCGTACGCGCCTCGTCCATGGACAGAAGCGCCGGTCGACCCTTCGGCGGCTTGGCGAAGTTCATCACATTGTAGATGATCGGCGACTTGCCGGCGCCAAGCTTGTAGCCCGACTGCAGGGCGCTCATCCAGGCGCCCGACCGTTTGGAAGGACGGTTGAAATAATCGGCCAGGAAAACACCCCGCGACGACCCCTCGGCATTGCGCACCAGAAAGGTGCGAACATCCTCATGCCAGGCCGCAATACCCACCTGTTCCTCGAAGGTGAGGCCGAACAGGCGGTTCGCCACATCGAAGCAGGCAGCAACGACGTTCTCGAGCGCCAGATAAGGTTTCAGCGCACTTTCATCGAAGGCAAAGCGCTCGGCGCGGCGCTTTTCGGCATAATAACGCCAATCCCATGGCGCGATGGCATGGTTATGGCCCTCTGCGGCAGCAAGACGGGCAAGCTCCTTCTCGTCCTCGGCGGCTTTCTCGCGCGCCTTGCGCCAGACCGGCTGGAGAAGTTCCTGCACGGCCTGCGGGGTCTTGGCCATGGTATCGTCGAGCTTGAGCGCGGCGAAGGTGTCATAGCCCAGAAGTCTGGCCTTCTCGGTGCGCAGTTCGAGCGTGCGGCGCACCACATCTCCATTGTCTGTCTCGCCGCCATTCTCGCCCCGGCGCGTGAAGGCTTCGAACACCTTCTCACGGAGATCACGCCGCTCCGATGACGAAAGGAACGGTTCAACGATGGAACGCGAAAGCGTGGCGGCATAACGCCCTGCCTCGCCGCGCCCTTCCGCGGCCTCCGCCATGGCGCTTTTGAGGGCGTCGGAAAGGCCCGCAAGGTCTGCCTCGTCAAGGAAGAGCGCCCAGCTGCTTTCATCAGCCAGCACATTCTGGCCGAACGTCGCGCCAAGACCTGCCAGTTCCTCGTTGATCTTCGCCAGCCTTTCCTTGGCATCGGGGCCGAGTTTCGCACCGCCGCGCACGAAGCGCTTCCAGGTCTTCTCCAGAACCCTGTCACTCTCGGCATCGAGACCCAGAGAAGCACGCTTCTCATAGAGCGCGTCGATCCGTGCAAACAGCTCCGCATTCATGAAGATCGCCGAAACATGGCGGGCCATGCGCGGCGAAATATCCCGCTCCAGCGCCCGGATCGTGTCGTTGGTATGAGCGCCTGCACGGCACCAGAAGATGGCGGATACTTTCGAGAGCGCATCCCCGGCAAGTTCCAGCGCCGCCAGTGTGTTCTCCACCGTCGCCGGTTCCAGGCTTTCCGCTATCGCCTCCACCTCTGCCTCATGCGCGGCGAGCGCGGCATCGAAGACCGGGGCGAAATCCGCATCGCCGAAGGCGCGGAAATCGGGCAGCCCGAGCGGTCCGTTCCAGTTCACGAGCGGATGGGTGGAAAGGTCGACTTTTATGTTCTGCATGACGGGTTCCGGATCGGAGAAAGAGGTTCCCTGTCGATGTAGGCGCGCGAACCGAAGCGCGCAATGGCTACACCTCGCCGCTTTCCCGAACGAAGCCACCGCCGGGAGCGCATTGACGGAAGCGGCATGAAAATATATGTATAGCTTATAATAAGTATCCCTTAGTACCAGCGTGCAACCATGCCCCGCAACGTCAATCCCGAATCTTTCGGGTTCCTGCTTACCGATCTCTACCGCCTGATCCGCGCTGAAATGGACCGTGCCATCGCAGAAGCGGGCATTGGCGTGACAGCAGGCGAGGCGCGAACGCTTTCCCACGCCGCCCGCGCCGGAACCGTGCGCCAGAACGTGCTTGCAGAACGCATGGGCGTGGAAGCGATGACGCTGAGCGGCTATCTCGACAGGCTGGAAGCCCGCGGCCTCGTTGCCCGCCTGAACGACCCGACGGATCGCCGCGCCAAGCTGGTGGAGCTGACCGATGCGGCCGATGAGGTTCTGAACACCGTTGCGGAAGTCGCCGCCCGGGTGCGGCGCAAGGCAGCCGGCGACATGCCCCTGCCTGAATGGGAACGCTTCCTGGAAAAGCTCAAGCTCGTACGCGACAATCTTTCCGCAGCGCCGGAACCGGAGGCGCGCACATGAACGTCGAGCCCAAATCGCCTGCTCCCGACGCCCCCTTAATGAGCGAAAGGCGCACGAGCATTATCGGCGCCATGCTCGTAGCCATCGGTCCCGTCTCGCTCGCCTCCTTCACCCCTGCCATGCCGCAAATCGTGGATGCTTTCGGCACCACGGAAGCGGCGGTGAAGATGACGCTCTCCTTTTATTTCGCGGGATTTGCATTCACGCAGCTTGTCTGCGGCCCCCTGTCCGACGGGTTGGGGCGCAAACCGGTCACCTTCGTGTTCATGAGCATCTATGTTCTGGCGAGCCTGATCGCGCTTCTGTCGCCGAACATCGAGATCCTGATCTTCGCCCGTTTCCTCCAGGGTGTCGGCGCAGCCGTGGGCGTTGCTGTTTCACGCGCCATCGTGCGTGACCTTTTCACCCATGAACGGTCCGCGCGCATCATGAATCTGATGGGCATCATTCTGGCGCTCGGACCGGCGATAGCCCCAACGCTGGGCGGCCTCACGATGGAGGTCGCCGGATGGCATGCGATCTTCATGCTGATGCTGATTGCGGGCATAGCGATCATCATCGTCGTGCATTTCTGCATGCGTGAAACCGTGGAACGCGACATTTCCCGCATCAAGCCGGCAGCGTTGATCCACTCCTACGTCACGCTTACCCGCAGCGCCTATTTCATGCTGTCGAGCCTCGTGGTGGCGGGATCGGTCGGTACGCTCTACACGCTGGCGACCGTCCTCCCCTTCATCCTGATGAACCGCGCTGGATTGACGCCCTCGCAATTCGGCCTCGGCATGCTCGCCCAGAGCGGCATGTATTTTTCGGGCTCGGTCGCGGCACGGTTCCTGATGCAGCGTTTCAATGCAGCCGCGCTGGTTCCCTTCGGCCTCGTGTTCATCGGCATTGGAAGCGTGGCGGTGGCCGTGTCGCTCCATTTCGTGGAGCCCGGCTTCATCAGCGTCATGGGTCCGGTCGGCCTCTATGCCTTCGGCGTCGCCTTCGTCATGCCGGCGATGATGACCGCATCGCTCGCTCCCTTCCCCCGCATGGCCGGCTCCGCTTCCTCCATGATGGGCTTCCTGCAGATGAGCGCCGGCATGATCGGTGGAGCGCTGACAGCAGCCATCGGCGACCCCGTGCGTGGCATGACCATCGTCGTTCCCTGCTTCGGCCTGATAGCGATCGTGTCATGGGTGATCTGGCATCGCCTGCCCGAACCGGACCTGGCCACCGCCATGCGGCCCAATCCACCCGGCCCGCTTTGAACCCGCCATGCATCTTCGTTTGCTTGACAAGCAGTGGGGCCAATGCAAACTCCCGGCTTTCCCAGGCTGAAGGCAGGTCATCATGGATCCGGCATTTCTACTGACAGCCCTCGTGGTGGTGCTCATACCGGGCACGGGCGTGATCTACACGCTCGCCGTAGCGCTCGGGCGCGGCGGAATGGCCTCGGTCTCGGCCGCCTTCGGCTGCACCCTCGGCATCCTTCCGCACATCATGGCAGCGATCCTCGGTCTGGCGGCCCTGCTGCATGCCAGCGCGCTGCTCTTCCAGGTCGTGAAGATCGTCGGCGTGGTCTATCTCCTGTGGATGGCCTGGAGCGCCCTCGGAGACAAGGGCCTCATCGAGGCGGAGCCGGATCGTGCCGAACAGCCCCATTGGCGCATTGTGCTTCGCGGTCTCCTGCTCAACATCCTCAACCCGAAGCTTTCCATCTTCTTTCTCGCTTTCCTGCCGCAATTCGTGCCGGTGGATGCGACCGTGCCTGCCGTTCATATGGCCTGGCTCGGCTTCATCTTCATGGCGATGACATTCGTCGTCTTCGTGATTTACGGCCAAATGGCCGCGCTCGTGCGGGGCAAGGTGCTTTCGAGCCCGGTCATCATGAAGTGGCTGCGCCGTTCCTTTGCCGCCGCTTTCGCCGCGCTCGGCCTGAAGCTCGCCTTCTCGGCACGATAGACGCAGACCGATGGATTTTTCCGCCCTTCTCATTTTCGGGGTCACGCTGCTGGTCGCGGCCGGTTCCCCCGGACCCAGCATTGCAGCACTCGTTGCCCGTGTGATCACCCGCGGCTGGCGGGATGTTCTGCCATTCCTGCTGGCAATGTGGATCGGCGAGGCAATCTGGCTGTCCTTCGCGATCTTCGGGCTGGCCTATGTGGCCGAGACCTTCCATCACCTTTTCGTCGCCATCAAATATGCGGGCGTCGCTTATCTGCTCTATCTCGCCTGGAGAATGTGGACAGCACCTGTGGAAACCGGAACCGGAGAAATGCCCGCAGCGGATTCACGCCTGCGCCTGTTTCTCGCCGGCATGGCCGTCACCCTTGGCAACCCCAAGATCATGATGTTCTATCTGGCGCTTCTGCCCACCCTCATTGACTTGACGTCCGTCACCCTGCTTGGCTGGGCCGAACTCACCGTCACAATGGTGCTGGTTCTGATCGCGGTCGACGCTGCCTGGATGGTCGCTGCCACACAGGCTCGCCGCCTCCTGAAAAGCAGCCGGGCCATGCGCATCGCCAACCGCACCAGCGCCTCCATGATGGCAGGCGCGGCGGCAGCGATCGCCACACGCTGACTCTCGGGTCCCGTGCGTCCTTTTGGACGCACAAAAGACGCCCTCTCCTTCTGTTTTCCAAACCCTGATGCGGAGTGAGGTGCGCTATTCGCCCACCCATTCGATCCAGCGACCGTGAAAATCGCAGCGCGCGATCTGCCGCGTCTCTCCGCCGGGCCACATGGTAAGCTGGACCTGCGCATAGGGCTCCCTGGCGCTCGCCTGCTCCATGCGCAACCATGCGAGCGGCGCCTTGTTGTTCTGGCCTGCCGCAGCCAGCGCCCTCTCGATGCGCGCCCGCGTGACCAGCGGCAAATATTGCCACATGACCGAATGGAAGAGCACGAACACGCTGTCAGGCCTGCGTTTGGCGATTGCCGCTTCCACAAAAGGCGCCGCATCTGCCTTTTCCAGCTGGAAGGGATAGCGTCCCGCAAGCTCGATGGCGGCAGCGAGCCGCTCAAGGCGGGCCGTTTGATCGGCCCAAACATAGGAGGTGAGCCGTAACCGCTCATCGGTCTGGGCAACATCGATGGGTGCAATGTCGCTCCCCCGGCGCGCGACGACCGAAAGCGCTCCGTCAAGCGGCGGCGCATCGCCCCGCACTTCAGGTGAAAGCCGCACGGGGCAAGCGGCATCACCCCATTCGGCATCTCCATAACGATAATGGAAATGGTCGAAGAGCAGGTTCAAACCCGCGCTCGACCCGATCTCATGAAGATCGAGCGGCAGGCCAGTTTCCCGTGCAATCGTCAAAAACCCGGGCAGAAGCATTGCCGAACGGGCAATCTCGTTTGTTTGCGGGGCGCTGTCGAGCGTGGCGGCCAGAGCCGCATCGTGGCGCGCGAGAGCCCCCCTGACGGCATCCGCAAGCTTGGATACAGATAACGCGTTCGGAGGATAGGCAGCCGCAAGCATCTCGTCGCGCCCAGCCAGAACCAGCGCATGCAGCCCGCCGCAGAGCCGCAAAGCCAAGGCATCGTCGTGGAAGTCGCCCGGCCAGTTCGCGATTCGCCTGCCCGTTTGCGTTGTCTCGTCGATCAGCGAGGGCAGCAGGCGGCATAGTTCCGCCGTGAATGGCGACCCCATACGGTCGCACGACTCAGCCTGTTTTTCGAAATGCTCAACAATGCTCACAGCCATGGCAAGATCTCTCCTTCCGTGTGAGCTTATGTCTAGCACAGGCAAAATCGTGATTTTGCGACAGGAAGATTTTTCGCCTGAGCCTCAGCCCGCCGGCACCCCGTACAGCGCCTTTTCCACTGCAGGCATCAGATCGTCGCGGATACTTTCCGGCGTGAACGGCCCCACATGCTTGTAGCGGATCGTGCCGTCCGGTCCGACGAGGAAAGTCTCGGGGACGCCATAAACGCCCCAATCGATAGCGGTACGTCCACTCGCATCGACCCCGATCCGGTCGAAAGGGTTGCCGAGATCGCCGAGGAAGCGCCGCGCATTCTCCGGCTTGTCCTTGTAATTGAGCCCGGCGAGTTCAAAACGTCCATCCTGTGCGAGCTGCATCAGAAGCGGGTGTTCCTGCCGGCACGGCACGCACCACGATCCCCACACATTCACCAACGTCACCTTGCCGGTGAAATCCGCCGTTGAAAGACCCGGCAGGCCGCTGCCCTCCAGAGCCGCGAGCTCAGTCTGGGGAGCAGGTTTGCCGATCAGCGCCGAAGGCACGAGCGACGTGTCGCGCCCAGAGACGAGTTGCATCAGAAAGACCGCCGACAGCGCCAGGAACACCGCAAGCGGGAGAAGGAAAAGTATCCGTCGTGACCGCGCCGGTCTGTCTGGGGATTTTTCGGTGGATTTTTCGCCGGCAGCGCTCACTTGTTCGCTTCCTTGCCCGCCCCTTGGCGATCGGACCGGCGACGGATGCCGCGTTGTTCCAGCTCCTTCAGCTCGCGCCGGCGGGCTGCCTGATCCAGGAGGATCCAGATGCCCAGGGCCGCGATTACCAGCGCTGAAACGCCGTAGGCTGCGAAGACATAAGCCGCATGGGTCATCGCGCCGCCCTTTCCGCCGCACGCGCCGACAACCGGCGCATGGCAATCACCCGCCGCCGCCAGATTTCCGCCCGCATGGCCATGAGATGCAGCGTCAGGAACAGGAAGGTGAAGCCCACTGCACAGATGAGCAGCGGCCATAACAACGAGGGATGGATCGTAGGCCCGTCGAGGCGAAACACGGAAGCCGGCTGGTGCAGCGTGTTCCACCAGTCGACCGAAAACTTGATGATCGGAATGTTGATGAAGCCGACCAGCGTTAGGATCGCCGCCGCCCGCGCAGAGCGGCCGGGATCGTCCATTGCTCGTGTGAGCGCGATGATGCCGAGATACATGAGGAACAGCACGAACACGGACGTCAGCCGCGCATCCCACACCCACCAGGTGCCCCACATGGGCTTGCCCCAGATGGAACCGGTCAGAAGAGCGAGCGCGGTGAAAGCCGCTCCGATGGGGGCTGCCGATTTCAGCGCCACATCGGCGAGCGGATGTTTCCACACCAGCGTTCCGAGCGCAGCCGCCGCCATGAGCGAATAGCAGAACATGGCAAGCCAGGCGAAGGGCACGTGGATATACATGATCCGCACCGTGCTGCCCTGCTGGTAATCCTCCGGTGCCGCGAAAGCCAGATATAGCCCGGCAGCCAGGATCGCCAGCGCAAGCAGGCCAAGCCATGGCACAAGCCGATCCGCCAGCGCGATGAAACGCGTCGGATTGGCAAGCGCCGTGAGGCGGCCGGAAAGCGTTGTGGCTTGCGGGTTGGCGTCTGTCATGCCTGCACCCATAGCGTTGCCTGCCCTGTTCCGCAATCGACTCGATTGCCGCACATCAATCGCCGCTCCAGCGCAAGGCCAGCGCGGCGGCCAGCGGCCCAATCACCGCAAAGAACAGCATAAGGGCGGCAAGAATGAGGAAGGGCGGCAGGAACGGGTCGGGATCGGCCACCGCCCCCCGCGCCGCCGCCACCCCGAAAATGAGCACGGGAATGGTGAGCGGCAGGATCAGGACGGAAACCAGCAGCCCGCCGCGCGGCAGGGCAACCGCCAGCGCCGCCCCCACCGCGCCGATGAAGGTAATTGCCGGCGTTCCCACCGCCAGCGTTGCGGTTGCGGCGGCAATGCCCAATGGCTCCAAATTCATGAAGAGCCCCAGAAGCGGCGTGACGACCACGAGGGGCAGCACATTCACTGTCCAATGCGCGAGACATTTCACGAAAACGGTCAACGCGGTCATGTGACGATGGCCGGTCAGAAGCAGGAGATCGAGCGATCCATCCTCGCGGTCCGCCTGAAACAGGCGCTCCAGCCCGAGCAGGCTCGCCAGAAGCGCGCCGATCCACAATATGGCTGGCCCGATGCGTGCGAGAAGGTTGAGGTCCGGCCCGACGCCGAACGGAATAACCGCCACCACGGCAAGGAAGAAGAGCACGCCGGTCAAGGCCCCGCTGCCCGCCCGCACGCCAAGGCGCGTTTCACGCAGGAACAGGGCTAGCATGCGAATTCTCCAGCATCCGTGGCAGCGCATTCACGAAAAAAGTACTGGCTCGATGTCCCCACCGCCCGGCGAAAAAACTCCGAAGTCATAGTTCCGCCCCCCGCATGGCAAGTTCGCGAGCGCCATTCAGGCCCAATGGCAGATGCGTGGCGGCGACGATCAGGCCTCCGTCCTCGAGATGCACGCCCATGAGTTCGGCGAACTGCTTCTCCGAGGCCCTGTCAAGCCCGGATGTCGGCTCATCGAGCAGCCATACGGGCCGGTAACTCACCAGCAACCGGGCAATCGCCGCGCGTCGTCTCTGGCCGGTGGACAGATAGCCGAACGGCAAATGACCGATCCCGTCGAGCCCGACCATCTCCAGCGCTTCATGCGGGTCGAGATGGGGATTGCCGAGGAACCGCTGCCAGAAGGCGAGATTCTCCATCACGCTGAGCGCCGCCTTCATGGCGTTGCGATGGCCCAGATAATGGCAGGCAGCGGCGGAGTCGGGCCAGTCTTCCCCCCCTCCACTGAACGATACCTGCCCCTCCGCCGGAGGCAAAAGGCCGCAGAGCACCCGCAGAAGCGTGGATTTTCCGGCGCCGTTCGGCCCCGTCACCATCAGTGCCTCGCCGCTGCCGAGCGCGAAGGAAACCCCCGAAAACACGGTTTCTCCCCCCCGCTCACCGCTCAATTCCTCGGCGATCAGCCGCATTTCGTCCTGTGGTTCCGGCAAGGCTATGATCCTGAATCTGCTCGATGAGGCAGTTTTGCTCAATATCGGTATGGAACTCTTTTTAGAAATTCTCTATATGCCGGACAACCACGCCAGCGGTCGGCGTGTAATTCTTTGTGCCGATACCCGCGCGCGCGCCGCCTTTAACGGCCCGGGACGCTTGGGGGCGGACAGCGGAAATGACCGTACCCGCACCTTTTGCGCGTGATGCCTAGAGGAGTCCGTTCCCGTTTCGGATGAACAGACCAGGATAGGATCGCTCGTGACCAAATCACTCGACAGTTTCAATTGCCGCCGCACCCTCAAAGTGGGCGATGCCGAGTATGTCTATTTTGACTTGAAAGAGGCCGAAAAGAACGGCCTCGCCGGCATCTCGCGCCTGCCCTTCTCCATGAAGGTGCTTCTGGAAAACCTCCTGCGCAACGAAGACGGACGCTCGGTCACCAAGTCCGATATCGAAGCGGTTGCCGCCTGGCTCGAAGACCGCGGCACGGCCGGTCATGAAATCGCCTACCGCCCGGCCCGCGTCCTCATGCAGGATTTCACCGGCGTTCCCGCCGTGGTCGACCTCGCAGCCATGCGCGACGCCATGGTGTCGCTGGGTGGTGACCCGCAGAAGATCAACCCGCTGGTTCCCGTCGATCTGGTCATCGACCACTCGGTCATCGTCGACGAGTTCGGCACGCCGAAGGCCTTCGCCCGCAATGTGGAGCTGGAATACCAGCGCAACGGCGAGCGCTACCGCTTCCTGAAATGGGGCCAGAAGGCGTTCAAGAATTTCCGCGTCGTGCCGCCCGGTACCGGTATCTGCCACCAGGTGAACCTGGAATATCTCGGCCAGACCGTCTGGACGAAGGAAGAGAACGGCGAAACCGTTGCCTACCCTGACACCTGCGTGGGCACCGATTCGCACACCACCATGATCAACGGCCTGGGCGTTCTGGGTTGGGGCGTGGGTGGCATCGAGGCTGAAGCCGCCATGCTCGGCCAGCCGGTCTCCATGCTCCTGCCGGAAGTCATCGGCTTCAAGCTGACCGGCAAGCTTAAGGAAGGCGTAACCGCAACCGATCTGGTGCTGACCGTCGTCCAGATGCTGCGCAAGAAGGGTGTGGTCGGCAAGTTCGTCGAGTTCTTCGGCGATGGCCTGGATCATCTGACGCTGGCCGACGCCGCCACCATCGGCAATATGGGTCCGGAATACGGCGCGACCTGCGGCTTCTTCCCGGTCGATTCGGAGACGCTCAACTACCTCAATGTTTCGGGCCGTTCCAAGGAGCGTATCGCTCTGGTTGAAGCCTATTCCCGCGCACAGGGCATGTTCCGTGAGACGGGCAGCGAGCATCCGGTGTTCACCGATACGCTCGAGCTCGATCTCGGCGACGTCGTACCGTCCATGGCCGGCCCGAAGCGCCCCGAGGGCCGTATTCCGCTCGATGGCATTGCCTCCGGCTTCGCCGAATCGCTCGAGAAGGAGTACAAGAAGGACGGTGCCAGCCTTGGCAAGCGCTGGCAGGTCGAGGGCGAGGAATATGACCTCGGTCACGGCGATGTGGCGATTGCCGCCATCACCTCCTGCACCAACACCTCCAACCCGAGCGTGCTGATCGGCGCCGGCCTTCTGGCCCGCAACGCCAACCGGCTCGGCCTCAAGCAGAAGCCGTGGGTGAAGACCTCTCTCGCCCCCGGCAGCCAGGTGGTGGCCGAATATCTGGAGAAATCCGGCCTGCAGAAGGAACTCGACCAGATCGGCTTCAACCTCGTCGGCTTCGGCTGCACGACCTGCATCGGTAACTCCGGCCCGCTTCCCGGTCCCGTCTCCAAGACGATCAACGACAAGGGCCTGATCGCCGCCGGCGTGCTCTCCGGAAACCGCAACTTCGAGGGCCGTATTTCGCCCGACGTGCAGGCCAACTACCTGGCCTCCCCGCCGCTGGTTGTCGCCTATGCGCTTGCCGGCTCGGTGACGAAGGACCTGACCAAGGAGCCCATCGGCCAGGACAAGGACGGCAACGACGTCTTCCTGAAGGATATCTGGCCTTCCAACCAGGAGATCCAGGAGTTCATCCAGAAGAACGTCACCCGCGACCTCTTCGAGAAGAAATACGCCGAGGTCTTCAAGGGCGACGAGAACTGGCAGGCCGTGCAGGTGCCGGAAGGCGAGACCTATGCCTGGGACGACCAGTCGACCTATGTGCAGAACCCGCCCTATTTCACGGGCATGAAGAAGACGGCTGGCGATGTCAGCGACATCAAGGGTGCACGCATCCTCGGCCTGTTCGGCGACAAGATCACCACCGACCACATCTCTCCGGCCGGCTCCATCAAGGCGGCTTCCCCCGCCGGCAAATATCTGATGGACCATGGCGTGGGCGTTGCCGACTTCAACCAGTACGGCACGCGCCGCGGCAACCATGAAGTGATGATGCGGGGCACCTTCGCCAACATCCGCATCCGCAACTTCATGCTGGGCGAAAACGGCACCGAGGGCGGCTTTACGATCCACTATCCTTCCAAGGAAGAGATGTCGATCTATGACGCTGCCATGGAATACCGCAAGGAAGGTGTGCCGCTGGTCGTCTTTGCCGGCGTCGAGTATGGCAACGGCTCCTCGCGCGACTGGGCTGCCAAGGGCACCAACCTGCTCGGCGTGCGCGCCGTGATCGCCCAGAGCTACGAGCGCATTCACCGCTCGAATCTGGTCGGCATGGGCGTCATTCCCTTCGTCTTCGCCGAAAAGACGAGCTGGCAGGAACTGGGCCTGAAGGGCGACGAGACGGTCACGATCGACGGTCTCGACGACATCAAGCCGCGCGCAACCATGAACGCCAAAATCGCCTATGCGGACGGCAGCGTGAAGGAGGTTCCGCTCCTTTGCCGTATCGATACGCTGGACGAGCTTGAGTATTTCAAGAACGGCGGCATCCTCCAGTACGTCCTGCGCGACCTCGCCGCATAAGCCGACTGACATCTTCATTGAAAGGCCGCCGGAGCGATCCGGCGGCCTTTTTTGTGCCATTGGGTTGGAGGTCCGCCCCTTGAAGCCCTTTTGCAGTCGGGCGCAATCGCCTGACGCTCGCATAAATGCGAAAGTGCTCGGCGCTCTCACCGGAACGTGACTTCAGCTTGAGCTTCTCAAGCCCCTATATTGCTGCCACAAAACGCACCTTCGACCGACTTCGGACGGAACGGAAAATGATCATGACGGGCAAACGGCGCCTTCCGGCTGCCGCATTATTGGGATTTGGCCTTGCCTTCGGCATGGCCGGCTTCGGTCACGCGCAAGAAACCGCAAGGCCGCTTGGCGTTGTCGAATTGTTCACGAGCCAGGGCTGCAATTCCTGCCCTCCGGCCGACAAGGTGCTGAGCGAACTTGCCGATCGTGATGATGTCATCGCCCTGTCCTATCACGTCGACTATTGGGACTATCTTGGCTGGAAGGACGGCATGGCAAGCCCGGACAACACCGAGCGCCAGCAGACCTACGCCCACTCTCTTGAAAGGGCCTCCGTCTACACACCGCAGGCGATCATCAACGGCCAGCGCGACGTGAACGGCGCGCGCCGCGACACCGTTCTGTCGACGCTGGATGGATTGTCGGGCGGAACGGGCGGCCTTCCCGTAACGATGGCCCTGCACGATACCGGCGACAGCATCGTGATCGATGCCGGGGACATGCCCGCTGCGAACGGCACGGCCTCCCTCAACGCTCATGTGCTGCTGATCGATTTTACCGCACGCCAGTCCGTAGCGATCCGCTCCGGCGAGAACGGCGGCAAGACGTTTGAATACCGCAATGCCGTGAAGCGCATTCAGACCGTCGGCATGTGGAACGGCCAGGCCAAGAGCATTGAGCTGCCCAAAAGCGAGATGATGAAGAAAGGGGACGGTTGCGCCGTCCTGTTGCAAGCCGTCGACAAGAAGGGACGTCTTGGACCGATCCTCGGTGCAGCCATGACCAGGCCCTGAGGCACAGTAGAACCAGGCAAGCCAGCTGCCGATTTTCAGCAAGATATGAGAGCCAGGAAGCGGAACAGTGCCGCTTCCCGACACGCAAAGCATCCACCGCTCTTTCGAGTGCGGCGGATGCCCATGATTGCTGTCGGGAAGACTGAGCTGGCTACACCAGCTGTTCGTTGCCGAGTTGGTTCGATCCGGCCATGATCCCGAGGGCGGGGGGGCTTGGGGTTTTCGGGATTTCTGTCCGGACCGAACCGTCTCAGGCAACAGGTGGATGCTCGCGGCACAATGGGGCGTGAGCTTGGACAAAATGCGGCGAGAATGTGGTGCGGCATCACCAATTCATTCAATTGGTGCCCAATTGTTACCGTTACCGGCCATTTCGTGGGTTGCGAATCGCTTTTTTTGAATGCCGGCTATCTTTCTCCAACCCATTGTTTCTTAAGGAAACTGTTTCCAGGCTTGCAAAATGGATACGGGCGGGCGAACCTTCTCTGTCACCAAACCGTCATTGAGGTGAAATGAATGAGCGAGGATGGCAGCAACGCGGAGGGGAAGGACGGGTCCGGGATATTGATCCCGCTGCACGAGGCGCGCAGCGCGCGAGCGGATATGCCTGTCACTTTCGAGCGGCGGGAACTCGACCACATATTGCGCCTTTACGGCCGCATGGTCGCTGCGGGGGAATGGCGCGACTACGCCATCGATCACCTGAAGGACCGCGCTGTTTTCTCCGTTTTCCGCCGCACCAGCGAAGTTCCGCTCTTCCAGATTGTCAAGGATCCGAAACTGACACGCAAACAGGGTGCCTACAGCGTGATCGCCGCCACCGGTGCCATATTGAAGCGCGGACATGAACTGCCTCGCGTTCTTACGGTCTTCGACAAGAAGCTTCGCCTGGTTTCCGGTTAGAGCATTTTGCAGCCAACCGGCGTCACCTGAGGTCCGCATACATCAGCAAAGAGGATTACTTCCTCCTGGCATAGGGCAAAAACGCCCAACCCCAGAAGCCTCAAGATGCACTCTTGCGATACATTTTTTCCGGCACAGACGCAGGATCGGGCGGCGTCCCAGCTCCTCCGTTCAGTTCCAGCTGCATGAACACGGTGTCCAGCCAGCGCTCGAACTTGTAGCCACTGCCCTTCAAAACGCCCGCATGTTCGAAGCCGAGCGCGGCATGCACGCCAACCGATGCGCGATGGTTGGTTCCATCGCCGATCACGGCCACGATCTGGCGAAAACCACTTGCGCGGCAGGCCTCGACCAGCGCGCCCAGAAGGCGGCGACCGACCCCTTTGCCTTGCGCCTCGGGCGCCAGATAGACGGAATCTTCCACCATGAACCGATAGGCTGGCCGGGCACGAAACGGGCCGGCATAGGCGTAGCCTAGAACATCCTCTCCCTGTAGAGCCACCAGATAGGGATAACCCTGGCCGACAAGGCTCTGCATTCGCGCCAGCATTTCCTTTTCGTCGGGGGCCTCGAGTTCGTAGGTTGCCGTTCCATGGTCAACCGCATGGGCATAGATGCGCGTGATGCTGGGTAAATCGTCCGGCGTGGCAGTTCGAAAAACGAGCGCGGTGGTCAATGTAAAAACTCTCGCTGGGAATGATTTCGGCAAAAAAAGAGGCGGCTCGAAAGCCGCCTCGATCTTACACATATCCGTCGCCGTTGTTACTCGCGATTGCCGAGGAACTGCAGCAGGAACATGAAAAGGTTGATGAAGTCGAGATACAGGCGCAGCGCGCCCATGATGGCCTTGCGGCCGGACACGGCGTCATCGTCACCCTCATAGTACATTTCCTTGATCTGCTGCGTGTCATAGGCGGTGAGGCCGGCAAACACGAGCACACCGATCACGGAGATCGCGAACTGCAGGGCAGTGGAGCCAAGGAACAGGTTCACGAGCGAAGCGATGATGATACCGATCAAGCCCATGAACAGGAACGAACCCATGCCTGACAGGTCACGCTTGGTCGTGTAGCCCCACAGCGACAGCGCCCCGAACGAGGCAGCCGTGATGAAGAAGGTGCGCACGATGCTCTGTCCCGTATAGACGAGGAAGATCGTCGACAGGGAGAGACCGACAAGGCCGGCATAGACCCAGAAGGTCGTCTGCGCGGCAGCAACGCTCATCGACTGGATGCGGAAGCTGAGGAAGAACACCAGCGCCAGCGGTGCAAAGATCACCACCCAGCGGAAGGCACTCGCATAGATCAGCTGGCCGAAACCTGTGAGCTGTCCGTCGGCAACGGCAAGATTGAAGGCCCCAAAGGCTGCAAGGCCGGTGATGGCCAGGCCGAGCGCCATGAGGTTGTAGACGCGGATCATGTAGGCGCGCAGGCCCTCGTCGATAGCCGCGTCGGCGCGGACGCCGGGCGTTACGCGGGCCTGATAGTTACGAAGGTCAGCCATAATTACCCCTTTCTGGCTCAATTCCCGTCCGGTGACGGCCGTCAGGCCGTGCGCCGCTGGCGGGAGTCCAGCATGCGTCTTCCAAATATGATGTCAGTTTGTGTTCGCGACAAGGCCCGAAACGCCCGGAATCGCAGGTGCGGCAACACTTCGCGCCCCTCCGGACCCTGCGGTTACGCATCGTGGTAAACGAATTTCGTCCCCACGGCCCGTGCTCACAGGTTCCGCAACACCGGCGCGGCTTTATGTCCAAGCACCCGCCAGGTGCCGATCAGCCCGAATCCCACGGTCAGAACCAGCGCCAGAACCACCGTCGAAAGCGCCACCTCGGGCAGGAAGCTCGACGGCAGGTTCATCACCTGCGAAACTACGAACCAAGCCGCAATTCCCCCCGCCAGAAGCGCGAACACTGCCGTTGCAAGGCCGATAAGCATATATTCGAGCGAGAAGGCCGCGATCAGGGTCCGCCGCGTGGCACCCAGCGTCTTCAGCACCACCGCATCGTGAATGCGAGCCCTGTTGCCGGCTGCAAGCGCCCCCGAAAGCACCAGAACGGACGCGATCAGCGCAACGGCGGCAGCGGCACGGATGGCCGTGGCGAGTTGGCCGAGCAATCCGTTCACCACATCGAGCGCATCCTTCACCCTCACCGTCGTGACGGTCGGAAAACTGCGCGTGACAGCGTTGAGAATCCTGGATTCGTCAGCCGGAGCAGCGTTTGCGTCCGTCAGCGTTGCCAGCCACGCATGCGGTGCACCGGCAAACGTGTTCGGCGAAAACACCATCACGAAATTGATTGCCAGCGTTTCCCACTCCACCCGCCTGAAACTGGCGATTTTCGCAGAAATGCTGCGGCCGAGCACATTGACGGTGATGGTGTCGCCGATCTTCAGGCCAAGTTCGGCGGCTTCCTCAGCCGAAAAGGAAACGAGCGGCTCGCCCTTATAATCGGCGGGCCACCACTCTCCCTCGGTCAAGGTCGCGTTTTCGGGGACATCGGCAGCATAGGTAATGCCCCGGTCTCCCCGCAACACCCAACCGCCTTCCGGCGGGATATTCAGATCGCGCACATTCACGCCATTGAGTGCCGTGATACGCCCGCGCAGCATCGGCACCTTCATCAGCTTGCCATCCGGCGCCTCTTTCCCGATCAGCGCGGTAAAATCGTCGACCGAATTGCTCTGGATATCGACGAAGAAGAAGTTCGGCGCCACCTCCGGCAAATTGCCCGTGATCTGCCGACGCAGATTGCCATCGATCAGCGCCAGCGTGGCCAGCAGCGTCAGGCCGAGCCCGAGCGACAACACCACGGAAGGGGTGAGCGCACCGGGTCGATGGATGTTGCCGAGCGCCAGTCGGAGCGGCGTGGAGGAAACGCGCGGGCTGCGTCGCGCCAGCCATTCCACCGCCAGCGCCACCGCGCGCAGGATCACGAAGGCTAAAACCGTCGCGCCCACGAAGATGGCCGCCATGCGGCGGTCGTCGGAAAACCATACCGCGAGCCCGGCAAGTCCTCCGGCGATTGCCACCGAAAGCACCACATAGACCGGCCGCGGCCAGCCCCGCCCTTCGATGCCCATTTCCCGGAAGAGCGCGGTGGCCGGCACATCCCGCGCCCGCCCCAGAGGCATCAGGGCAAAGATCAGCGTGATCATCAGGCCGAACAGCGTCGCGATCGCCAGGGCGGAGGGGTAGAAACCCCCATTCGCCGGCACGGGCAGCACGGTCGAAAGCATGGCCGAAGCCGCAAAGGGCATCAGGGCGGCGAGCACTAGGCCGGCTGCAATGCCGATGCCGGAAATCAGAAGGATTTGCACGAGATAGACGGTGAAGACGAAGCCGCCCGATGCCCCAAGGCTCTTGAAGGTGGCAATCACCGATCGTTTGCTGTCGAGATAGGCGCGGACCGCGTTCGCCACGCCGACGCCGCCGACCACCAGCGCCGTGAGGCCGACCAGCGTAAGGAACTGCGAGAACCGCTCGACATTGCTCGATAGCGAGGGCGCCGCATTGCTGCGGCTGCGTATGCTCCAGCCCGCATCGGGAAATGCCGTTCCGGCACGTTCGCGCGCTGCCTCCAGAGCCGCCTCATCCGCTCTCCCCGCAAGCCGCACCTTGTAGATATTGCGGATCAGGCTGCCCGGCTGCACGAGACCCGAGGCCTCCAGTGCCGGTAATGAGATGAGAAGACGCGGCGCAAAGCCGAAGCCGTCCGAAACCGCATCGGGCTCGCTCGCAAGAACGGCGCGCAGTTCGATCTCCTGCGTGCCAAGCATGATGCGGTCTCCGGGCTTGATGCCAAGCCGCTCGAAAAGCAGGTCGGGCGCCGCCGCGCCAAACACACCGTTCTGCGCCGCAAAGAGATCGTCATGGGAAAGCTGCGGCACGGTCTCCAGTGCCCCATACAGCGGATAGAGCCCGTCAACGGCCTTTACCTCCACCAGCGTCTGGTCCGAACCATCGGGCAGACGGGCCATGGATCGCATGGCGGCACTTTCCGAAACATCGCCAAGGCTCGAAAGGAAGGCGCGCTCGTCATCGCTCACGCGTCGCTGTGTCAGCGAGAACCGCAGATCTCCTGCAAGCAGCGACTGTCCCTGCGTTTCCACCGCATCGCCGATGGCGCGCGCAACGGAATTGACTCCGCCGATTGCCCCGACGCCAAGTGCGATACAGGCAATGAAGACGAAAAACCCCGCAAGACCGCCGCGCATCTCGCGCAACGAAAACCGGACGGCAAGGCGCAGCGTTCGCGAGAGGCTCATGCGCGCACTGCCTCGTGTTCCTGAGCCGCGGCCTCGATGCGCCCGGAGCGCATGGCGACCTGCCGCGCGCAGCGATCCGCCAGCGCAGGATCATGCGTAACGAGCACGAGCGATGTACCGCGCTCCCCGGCCTTGGCGAACAGCATGTCGGCGATCTGCCGGCCAGTCGCCTGGTCGAGATTGCCCGTCGGCTCGTCGGCAATCAGGATTGCCGGTCCTGGCGCAAGCGCTCGGGCAATCGCCACGCGCTGCTGCTCGCCGCCTGAAAGCTCACCGGGATAATGGGTCAGCCGCTCGCGAAGCCCGACCGCCGTCAGTTCCTGCTCGGCAACGCCGAACGGATCCGCATGGCCGGCGAGCTCGAGCGGCACCGCGACATTTTCCAGCGCGGTCATGTTCGGAATGAGGTGAAAGGATTGGAAGACAATGCCGATCGTGCGGCCGCGAAAGGCCGCAATCGCGTCTTCGCTGAGCCCGGTCAACGTCTTGCCGTTTATGCTGACCGTCCCGCTATCGACCCGCTCAAGCCCTGCCACGACCATCAGCAGCGTTGACTTGCCAGAACCCGAAGGTCCCACGATGGCAGTCGATTGCCCGCGCTCGACCGCAAGGCTGACACCCTTGAGAACATGGACCGACGATGCCCCTTCGCCAAGGGTCAGGGAAACGTTGTCCAGCTCGATCACGGGTTCTGTCACGGAAAAGACATCCTATATTGAAAGAAAACAACGCTGAGACCGGACAACCGGAGGCTTCGGCAAATATGGGTTATCCCGAATGGCATTCAAATCCCTTCCGCGTTTCGCCCACTTCACAAAGATTTCATCGTTTCTTCTTGGCCTGATGCTGTTTGCCGCAGCCGGTGCGGTTCAGGCCCAGCCGGTCACCATTGTCGGTTTCGGCGACAGCCTCATGGCCGGATATGGCCTGGGTCCCGGCGAAAGCTTTCCCGACAAGCTGGAAGCGGCGCTGAAGGATAAGGGCCTCGACGTCACGATAACCAATGCAGGGGTCTCGGGCGATACGACGAGCGGCGGTCTGGCGCGGCTCGAATGGTCGGTCCCCGAAGATGCCGACATCGTTCTCCTGGAGCTCGGCGCCAACGACATGTTGCGCGGCATCGCACCGGCTTCGAGTGAGGAAAATCTGGATGCCATGATCGGCAAGCTCACCGAGCGCGGGCAAACCGTGGTTCTGGCAGGCATGATGGCCGCCCCCAATCTCGGCGCCGATTATGCCGCAGCCTTCAACCCGATCTATCCGCGCCTCGCACAGAAATATGGATTGACGCTCATCCCATTCTTCCTGGACGGCGTGGCAGCCGAGCCCGATCTTCTCCTGGAAGACGGGATGCATCCCAATGCCGGTGGCGTGGACCTTATGGTCGAGCGCATACTGCCGGTCTTCGAGAAAGTGCTCGCCGGGCACACGCAGAAGGACACTTAAATCTTTCATAAGAAACCGCTTGCCCGCCGGGGCAATCGATGATTCGCTGTCCTTGACAGTGCGATTCGAGGAGGTTGCCATGCCGCGACTTTTCACCGCCCTCGAGATCCCGCGTGACGCCGCTTTGTCGTTGTCACTTCTACGCGGGGGCCTCCAAGGAGCTCGTTGGATCGACGTCGAGAATTATCACCTGACCTTGCGTTTCTTCGGAGATATCGAAGGCCACACGGCTGACGAGATCGCCAATGCGTTAGATCGGGTGCGGCGTCCGTCTTTCACCCTCAAGCTTTCCGGCGTCGGGGCTTTCGGGCAGAAAAAGCCGCACAGTATCTGGGCCGGCGTCTCCGCCTCGCCCGATCTCTATGCCCTTCAGGGCGAGATCGAGAGCATTTGCAGACGCTTGCGGCTGCCCCCCGATCCCCGCAAGTTCACCCCGCATGTAACGCTGGCGCGCTTGAAGAACGCCAATCCGCACGATGTAGCGACCTATCTGTCCGCACGCGGCAATTTCGCCTCCGTGCCCTTCACCGTCGGCCGTTTCGTACTTCTGTCGTCCCGTGCCTCGGTGGGCGGCGGTCCCTATATCGTCGAGGAGGCCTGGCCGCTGGTCGGCGGCGAAAGCGACCGTCAGTCGAGCTTTGCCAATAGCGCTTCCGAAGCCTCACGGATCATGTGGTAGACTGAAGCGAAACCGTCCTCTCCACCATAGTAAGGATCCGGTATGTCGAGCGCCCCGCCACCCGCATAATCGAGAAAAAGGTGGATCTTGCCCTGTGCGGCTTCCGGCGCACGCATGCGCAAGGTCTCCACATTGTTCCGATCCATACCGAGGATCAGGTCGAAGCGGCCGAAATCGCCAGCCGCCACCTGCCGTGCCCGCTGGGCCGAAATGTCCACGCCGTGGCGCTTTGCAATGGAAACTGAGCGGGGATCGGGGGCCTCACCCACATGCCAGGCCCCCGTACCGGCTGAATCCACCTGAAATGACGCTGCGTGCCCATGGTCGGCGACAACGCTGCGAAACACACCCTCAGCCAGCGGGGACCGGCAGATATTGCCGAGACAGACGAAAAGAATGGCAGTTTCGGGCTTTGCGTTCATGATCAGGGCGTTATCTTTCACGGTAAAGCTGGATTTTTGCTCCGGCCCTTGAGGCGTATCATGGAGAGGCACGATGGCAAGACAAAAGCTCGACCCCGAAACTGCGATGAAGGCACTCTCCGGTCTTGAAGGCTGGAAACTATCCGATGATGGCGGCTCCATTCGCCGCCGTTTCGTGTTCCGCGATTTCTCCGAAGCTTTCGCCTTCATGACCCGCTCGGCACTGGCCGCCGAGAAACTGAACCATCATCCCGACTGGTCGAATGTCTACAAGACCGTCGACGTCACCCTTTCCACCCACGATGCCGACGGCCTGACCGAGCTCGATTTCAAGCTGGCGGAAGCGATGAATGGATTTCTGGAATAACGATTCCGCCGCGAATTCTTGCATTCGGTCCATCCACCTCCCACATTTTCGCTGAACTGGAGATTGCGATGGACGACGTGAAAATCGGCGAAATCCTCGAACCGGTTGGAGCCGGAGAAAACAGGCGACGCGAGGAGCGCGTGCGCGAAAAGTTCTGGCGCACCCTGAAAAAGGCCGCGCGACAGGTCCCGTTCATCGAAGAACTCGTCGCAGGATATTACTGCGCTCTCGACAGCAACACGCCGTCCCGCGTGCGTGGTATCCTGTTGGCCGCGCTTGCTTATTTCGTTTTGCCTATCGATCTCGTTCCGGATTTCCTGCTCGGATTCGGCTTCACCGACGACATGGCCGTAATCGCTGCGGCGCTCAATGCAGTACGCAACAACATCACTCCGGCTCACCGTCTGGCCGCGCGCAGGGCGCTTGCAGAAGCCGAAATCGACCTCTGAACAGTCAAAATCTCGCCTTTTTCGTTCGTTTCAAACAGATATGAAGGGGTATTCGTTATTGGCCCGCTTTCGGCCAAGGCGAAATTCGGGGTTCAGCGCATGAAGATCTCTTGATTCGCTTCACGCTTTGGTAACCCAGATTAAGTAAAAATGAAGTGATCGAGGCTGTGGCTGATCGGCTTCAAAACACTGGCAAAAAAAGACGGTCATGACGATGCGCGTACTGATTTCGACACTCATGTTCATTTGCGGGCTGGCGGTAGCTGGGCCAGCCATGGCGCAGGCCACTGCGGTCGGCCAGCACAAGGACTGGGGCGTTTACAGCTACCAATCAGGAAACAGCAAGGTTTGCTACGCCATGAGCGTGCCGAAGCAGAAGCAGCCGGCAAGCCTTGACCACGGGGATATCTTCTTCTTCGTGAGTCAGAAACCCGGACAGAACGTGGCTTCCGAGCCGCAGTTCATTGCTGCCTACAATTTCCAGCAGGGTTCCAAGGTCATCGTGACGGTGGGCGACAAGAGCTTCACCATGTTCACCCAGGGCAAATCGGCCTGGTTAGAGAACGCGGCTCAGGAACCCCAGCTGATCGCTGCCATGCGCGGAGGCTCCGACATGAAGATCGCGGCCAAATCCGGTCGTGGCAACGATACAGGCTACGTTTTCTCGCTGAGCGGCGTCAGCGCCGCAATCGACGCGACACGTAACTGCAAATAGGACGCTTCGTCCGAACGATCGAAGGCCGGACACCCGGCCTTCGCAAGCATGCCCGATGGGACAACAGGCTGACAGCCACGCCGTCAGCCTCCGACGCCGCAGGTGACGCGGGCGGCGGAGCGTGCTATGAGCGCGCCAAATGAAGGGTGGCCCCGCACTTTGCGGCATGATCCGCCCGTAGCTGTTTCAAGAACGCCATGGCACTGACACTCGACCTATCGACGCCCGAGAGCCGCGCAGCATTGAGCCCTGCGGCCGTACCGGAAAAGAAGCCGCTTATCGGCCTGACCCGCGAAGAGCTCGCCGAGGCGCTGCTCACCGTCGGCGTGCCGGAACGGCAGGCCCGCATGCGCGTGCGCCAGCTGTGGCACTGGCTTTATGTGCGCGGCGTTTCGGACTTCACGCAGATGTTCAATATCTCGAAGGATTTGCGCGCCGCTCTCGATGAGACTTTCACCATCGCACGGCCCGAGATTGTCGAGGAGCAGATTTCCGAGGACGGCACCCGCAAATGGCTGATGCGCTTTCCTCCGCGCGGCGCTGGCCGTCCCGTCGAGGTGGAAACCGTCTACATCCCCGAGGAGGGGCGCGGCACGCTGTGCATTTCAAGCCAGGTCGGCTGCACGCTCACCTGCTCCTTCTGCCACACTGGCACGCAGAAGATGGTGCGCAACCTGACTTCGGGAGAAATCCTCGACCAGCTTCTCGTGGCCCGCGACCGGCTCGGCGATTTTCCCGATGCCGACACGCCGGACGGCGCAATCGTGCCCGCGGAAGGCCGCAAGGTCACCAACATCGTGATGATGGGCATGGGCGAGCCCCTCTATAATTTCGAGAATGTGAAGAAGGCGCTGCTCGTCGCCTCAGATGGCGATGGTTTGTCGCTCTCCAAGCGCCGCATCACCCTTTCCACGTCCGGCGTCGTTCCGGAGATCTACCGCACCGGCGAGGAAATCGGCGTCATGCTGGCGATTTCTCTGCATGCAGTGCGCGACGACCTGCGCAATGAGCTCGTTCCGATCAACAAGAAGTATCCGCTGAAGGAGCTTCTCGACGCCTGCCGCGCCTATCCCGGCCTTTCCAACGCCCGCCGTATCACCTTCGAATATGTGATGCTGAAGGGCGTCAACGATTCGCTGGAAGATGCCCGCGAGCTCGTGCGGCTTCTGAAAGGCATTCCCGCCAAGATCAACCTGATCCCGTTCAATCCCTGGCCGGGCAGCGCTTATGAATGCTCGGATTGGGAACAGATCGAGGAGTTCGCCGACGTGGTCAACCGTGCCGGCTATGCTTCACCTATCCGTACCCCGCGCGGCCGCGATATCCTGGCCGCCTGCGGCCAGCTCAAATCCGCATCCGAGCGCATGAAGAAAACCGAGCGGCTGGCGCTTGAGGCCATGATGATCGCCGGCCACGGCGAGTAAGAGCGTTTTCTTCGGGGGAGGGGCTGCTGTCGGCCCCTCAGCGGGCCTGCGCGGTGATGATCTTGAGCGCGAAGGCTGAGAACACGCCTGCAAACAGATAATCGATCATCCGTGTCACGCGCGGGCTCTTGTTCAGGAGCTTTGAAAACCCGTCAGCCGCGATCACCATCGGCGCCGTCACTGGAAACGACAGCGGAATGAACATCAACCCGAGAAAGAACAGCTTCCCCGGCGCGTGAGGATCGCTCGTTGAAACGAACTGCGGCAGGAAGGTCATGAAGAACAGGATGATCTTCGGGTTGAGCAGGTTGATGCCAAGCCCGGTCGCCCAGTTGCGGAACAGGGAGCGGCTGCGCACGGCACGCTTCTCTGGCGAAAAGGCCGAGCCTTTGCGAATCGCCTGCACGGCAAGCCAGATCAGGTAGCCCGCACCGAACACCTTGAGCACGAGAAACGCTTCGGGAGAGGCGACTATCAGCGCCGACAATCCGAGCGCCACCAGCGCGGTGTGAATGAGAATGCCGGTCATGGCGCCGAACATGCAGGCAAAGCCTGCCGCGCGGCCTTCGCTGAGCGCCCTCCCGACGAAAAGCGTCATGTCGGGCCCCGGCGTGATCGCCAGCACGAAGGTGGCAATCGCGAACTGAAGGATGATGGCAGTGTCCGGAATGAAATCCATGGCTGTGCCCGGAAAAGGAGTGCGACGGCGGAAGCTAACGCATTTCGCTGTCGGGTGGAATTACCTGACGCCCGTATAAATGCGGAAAAGAGATTGGCCTCTCATCCTCTGCTATCCGCCTGCGCGGTCGCAACATCCGCTTGGCTCTCGCCATCAGATCGTTTCGGTGACTTTCTTCAGTTTGTCCGGCGTATCGGGATTGAGCCCCCGCGCCCGTGCGACGCGCTCGATCAGCCGGTAATAGCCGACCAGCGCCACCAGCGGATCGAGATGGCCATGCCCCGTGGACGGCGTTTCCACGGTGAGAGGCCCAAGATCGCGCGAGGAGAAAGCAGCGACTTCAGCCCCGAGACCGCGCAATTTCACAAGAGCCTGCGAACTGGATTCGAGTGCCGCATCCTCCGGCACGAAGGCGATCACGGGAAAGCCTTTATCGACCAGTTGCATCGGCCCGTGCATCAGCTCGGCCAGTGAAAAGGCTTCCGCATGCAGCTGCGCTGTCTCCTTGGCCTTGAGCGCCGCCTCCAGCGAAATGGCGAAAGCGGGGCCCCTGCCCGCGGTATAGAGCGACGCCGCATCGCGCAGCAGCGGCAAAAGCGGCTCCCAATCCACCGAACAGGCCTGCCGCAAGGCTTGCGGCAGGCGTTTAAGCGCATCGCCAAGCGCTGCGTCACCGGATGCGGCCTGAGCGATCCCGGCCAGCGCCGACGCCGAGGCCACGAAACTCTTGGTCGCCGCGACACTGCGCTCCGGGCCGGCATGGATCGGCAGAACGATATCGGCGGCACGCCCGAGCGGGCTGTCGGGCACATTGACAACCGCCACGGTCACCGCCCCACCCTTTTTGGCGGAACTTTGCGCGGCAACGATATCCGGACTTGCCCCCGACTGCGAAATGGTGATGTGCAACGCCCGCTCGAGCTTGAGCGATGCATCGTAGACGGAGGCCACCGAAGGTCCGATGGATGCAACCGGAATACCGGCATGAATCTCGAACAGATATTTGAAGAAGCTCGCCGCGTGATCGGAGGACCCCCGCGCCGAGGTGCTGACGACCGCCGGCTGGCGGTCAGCAATCACCCGTCCAAGCTCGGCAAAGGTTTCTGCCTCACGCTCGAACAACCGTTCCACGGCATCGGCCGCTTCAGCGGTTTCCTGAAACATAAGCGAGGGCGCTTCGGTCATCATGATCTTCCGAGGCCGGCTTCTGGCGGCGTTCAGGGTCCATATAAGAGACCAATTAAATACCAAAATTCCTATGTAGTCTCTTCAAATTTCCGGCGCTATCGTCCCGAAATCACGAGGCACTGCTGTAGAATGCACCGGATTCATCGCATTTCTGTGTCATGGAGGCAAGAAATCTCTATCAGGCTGCATCACAGCCTGACCGCGCGCCTAAAGTCCGGTTGAGATTGGTATTATATTTTGGGACTCGATAACCGCTTCAAAGCGATTCCAGGAAACGGATCAGATTATCCCGGTCCTGCTTGTCCATTTCGACGACGCGGTCGCGTGCGGCCTGCGCCTCGCCACCATGCCACAGCACCGCCTCCAGGAGGGTCCGCGCCCGCCCGTCATGGAGGAAAGCGGCTTCATCGTTCACCACCTTGCTGAGGCCGATGCCCCACAATGGCGGGGTTCGCCATTCATAGCCATCCGCGCTGCCCTCGCTGCGATGGTCGGCCAGATCCTCGCCCATGTCGTGCAGAAGCATATCCGTATAGGGCCAGATCAGCTGGAAGCGCAGCGCGGGGTCCGCCACATCGTTGCGCGTAACATATTTGGGCCGATGGCATGAGGCGCAACCCGCCTCGTAGAAGACCTTCTTTCCCGCCAGGACCGCCTTGTCGTTGACCTTGCGGCGCGCCGGAACAGCCAGATGATGCGAGTAGAAGGAAACCAGATCGAGCAGGTCGCCCGGCACCTCCTCGGCACCGAAGCGTTCCTGCGCGCCATGCGGCAGCGCACGGCAGGCTTCCTGCGCAACGGTGCAATCGCCCCAATGATCCGGCGCAATGGGGGTGGAAAGTCCCATATCTCCGGAAAAGGCACCTGCGGATTGCTCGATGATCGACGGAGCGATGCCCTTCCAGCCGAAGCGCCCCAGCTTCCAGGCGCCGCTGGCGTCGCGAACCCGCGCGGGGCGCCCCGAAATGCCGTCGCCATTCCTGTCTTCGGGATCGGCCCAGGCGAGGATATCGCTTTCCGCCACGCTTTCGAGCAGTCCGAGCCCGATCATCGGCGGCGCAACCCGGGCAGACATCATGACGTCCGGATCGAGCGGACCGAAGCCGGGGTCCCGGATCGCGAGCGTCGGCTTGCGCAATGTCACCGTTTCGCCGCCGGATAGGGCGACCGGTACATCTTCATAGGCGATCTCGACCCGCCCTTCCGGACTAAGGCCCGCAACGGCAGCATCCTGAAGCTGAAGCCCGTAGACGGGATCCGGCGCCGCAGCCAGCCGACCGTCAGCGATGGCCTTTGCCTGTTCTTCGCTCGGCGGCACCGAGAGCCTCACCAGAAGCGAGATCGCCGGATCGCCTATCCGGGCAGGCGCATGCCCCCGTCCGTCCTTGATATGGCAGGACTGGCAAGCGCGGGCATTGAAGAGCGGCCCCAGCCCATCGGAAGCCAGCGTGGAAGAGGGTGACGACACCCAGTCCTTGCGGAACAATCCGTTGCCCAGAAGAAACCGCTGCAATTCCGCGAATTCCAGATTGCTGGAGGCATGCGAAAAGACATTGGCGTTGATGCGCTTGGTGAAGGTGGCCGACCCCGCCGACATGCGCTCGAAGCGCTCCGGCTTGTCAAAGGCGGCGGTCGGCCGCGTCACCTCTTCCACCCTTGTCCGCTGCTCCGCCGTAAGATCGTCGCGCGCCGTCGCGTCATCCGCATACGAAGCTGGCAGGAACAGGCAGGCAAAGAGGCCGACGGCCGTCGCGGCCAGGACAGGTCTTTTCATGGTGGGGATTTACACTTGCAAGGGCCGGGCCGGCAAGCGGCCCGGCAAAACTTTGCCTTACTCGAAAACGGCGTTCGGATTGTCGAGGCTGTCGGATCCTTCGAGCTCGATCCCACCAAGGTCGAGAGCGGTAATGACGCGTTCCAGCGAGCGGGTCTGGTCGACGAGGCCGTCGATGGCTGCCTGCACCACCGCATTGCCCTCTTCATTGCCCTGCCCGATCATCTGATCATAGGCCTCGCCGCCCTCGGCACGTTCCTTCAGCGCCGTCATGGCAGCGAGCGTCGCATCGAGCTTCGCCTTCATTTCCTCGGCAAGGGCCGGGTCCTTTTCGGAGACCAGTTCTGCAAGGCTCGCGCCCTCGACCTTGGAACCGTCGACACGCTCATACGCACCGAAATAGACGTTCCGAATGCCCACCAGATCGTAATAATGGCTGTTATGCGTGTTGTCGGAGAAGCAATCATGCTCCTCCTCGGGATCGTTGAGAAGCAGGCCGAGCTTCATGCGCTCGCCCGCAAGCTCGCCATAGGACAGAGAGCCGAGCCCCGTGAGGATAGCCGTCAGCCCGGCCGTCGGGTCATTCGAGACCTCGGCGCGCGCCTCGCCATCCGTCTGCCAGTTGGCGACCATTTCCTCAAGGTCGGAAATCAGAAGATCGGCCGCCGCGGTCAGATACTGGATACGGCGATCGCAATGGCCGCCAGTGCAGTTCGCCGGATCGAAATCCGTATAGGGACGGTTGCCCGCACCCGCATCGGTTCCGTTCAGGTCCTGACCCCAGAGAAGAAACTCGATGGCATGATAACCCGTGGCGACATTCGCCTCGATACCGCCCACCTCGTGAAGCGATTCCAGCACTTCCGGAGTGATCGTCGCGGCGTCGATCTCGGTTCCGCCGGCGCTGACCTTGTCATTGGCGATGATATTGGCCACGTAGAACTGGTTGGTGTCCGATTCCGTGCCGTAGCCTGCATCCACATAATCGATCAGGCCCTCATCCAGCGGCCAGGCATTCACGCGGCCCTCCCAATCATCGACAATCGGATTGCCGAACCGGAAAGCCTCACTTTGCTGATAGGGCACGCGCGCCGCCAGCCAGGCTGTACGCGCGGCAACGAGCGTTTGCTCGGAAGGTTCGGCCACGAGCTTGTCAATGGCCTCGCGCAACGCCTGCGCGGTCGTCAGGCTGTCCTCATAGGTCGCCAGCGCGATGTCCGCATAATTGGAGACGATGGCCTCAGGCGCAGCAGCAGCGAAAGCCGGCATCGCCGTTCCCGCCATTAGTGCGGCAGTGACAAATAAAATGCGTTTCATGAGAAATCCCCTCTCCTGCAATCCCCGATACAGATGCATCCTGGGATCAAACCCGGTCTATCCGGCACGCAAGCTGCCGTGCCGCTAAATAGTGGATTTAAAAGATCAGGTTTAATAAGGCAAGGGTAAGGCGGCCTGCGCCGCCTCAACCTTTTTCGACAGCCTTCACCGCGAGGACAGCATTGGTTCCGCCGAACGCAAAGCCGTTGCTGAGCGCCACACGAACCGGCCGCCTGCGCGCCACATTGGGCGTGATGTCCAGATCGCAATCGGGATCGGCCTGCCGATATCCGGCGGTGGGGGGCACGATCCCCTCCCGGATCGCCATCACGCACGCGATCATTTCCAGCGCACCGGACGCGCCGAGACAATGAGCGTGCACCGATTTGGTGGAGGACACCGAAAGCTTGTCGGCGGCCTTGCCGAAGACCCGGCGGATCGCCTCCGTCTCGATCTTGTCATTTGCCTTGGTGCCTGTGCCGTGGGCGTTGATGTAATCCACGTCCTCGGGCGAAAGACCCGCTTCGGCCAGACAGGCCTGCATGGCGGCGGTCGGCCCCTCGACGGTCGGCGCAACAATATCCGAGGCATCCGCCGTCATGCCGCCGCCTGCGAGCTCCGCCAGAATGGTCGCGCCCCGGGCCTGCGCATGTTCGAACGTTTCGAGCACCACCATCCCCGCCCCTTCGCCGAGCACAAGGCCCTGGCGATCCGCAGAGAAGGGCCGGCAGGTTTCCGAGGCGAGAACGCGCAATGCTTCCCACCCCTTGAGAATGCCGTAAATCAGCGGCGCGTCTGTTCCGCCCGCCAGCATCATGTCGGCCCGGCCGAGCCGAATCTGGTCCGCAGCCGCCAGAATGGCGTGATTCGAGGAGGAGCAGGCTGAGGTCGCACCGAAAACGGGGCCGCGCAGGCCAAGATTCATGCTGACCTGCCCCGCCGCCGCACCCGGCATGGCGCGCGGCACGGAGAAGATGTTCGCGCGCGGCTTGCCTTCCAGCAGGATGGAACGGTAGCTGTGCTCGATGGCTTCCCATCCGCACACGCCTACGCCGACCACCGCACCGATGCGTCCGGTATTCTCCTGAGAGACCGCATAGCCCGACTGGGCCAGCGCTTCCTTTGCCGCGATCACGGCAAGCAGGCTGAAGCGATCCATCGTCACAAGACGGCGATGGTCTATTCCATGATCGGGAAGCTGATCGATCTGAGCGCCGACACGCACTTTCACATCGTGCAGATCGGGATTGTCGATGGGGCCGATAGCCGAACGGCCCTCGCGCATACCCTCCCAGATGGCCGGCGTGTTCGTGCCGAGGGCACAGATGCCGCCGAGCCCGGTTATAACGATCCGTGGTGCCGTCATTTAGCTTTTGGCTTCCACCAGTTCACGTACGGCGGCAACGATGTCATTGACCGTCGAGAGGTTTTCCCACGCTTCGGCGGTGTTCATCTCCACCTCGATGTCGAACTCGTCCTCGACATCAAAGATGATCTCTGTCAGCTCAAGCGAGTGAATGCCGAGATCCGCCAGAGGCGTGTCCAACGTGATGTTCGACGCATCTTCAGGGGCGTGGGTCTTGATCTTCTCCAAGATCTTCTGTCCGACGTCGTCTGCCACGTGGCTCTCAGCATTCATCAAAGTCTCTCCTCGGTCCACAACGCGCTGGCAGGATGCCACAAGGCCGGAGACCCGCACTCAGCCATATAAAATCGCCGAACATAAGAAACCAAACCAGCTCTGGCGGCAAGTGCGTAGAGAGGATAATCGCCTCTGCCGCAACGCTTATTGCCCGGCCGATCCGGTCCCGTTCGGCTTGCCCTTCACGAAAATCGTAACGGCGCCATTGTCGGCATATTCCAAAGCCACGACATCGCGCAACAGGATCGATCGGGAATCGACCGCGTGGTAGAAAAGCGCGCTGCCTTCGATCGCCTCACGAAGAAGCACGATGTCGCGCTTGTGCTGCGCGATTGCTTCTGCAACCGGCCCTTGGCTCTCATCCAGATCAGGCACGAAAGTGATGTCGAGCTTGTCGAGCGAAAACGTCTTGCGCACGGATTCAGCATTGGCAGCCGCATTTCCTATGGCCGCCACAATGCGGTCGGTAGCGGCCTGCGCATCGGCCTCTTCCGTTTCCACGTCCGAACCGATGATCGCCTCAATGGCCTCTTCCCGCTTGAGCCCCTGTGCAAGCAGCGGTGTCTGCAGGGCGAGTGCCGAGGCAAGCGCAAGCGCCGAAACCCATTGGAAATCGAGTTCCGGCCGCAAAAACCGGCGTCCGGGAGAAAAAATCATAAGTCCATCCTGTGCATTCGTGCGAATATGCATTCCCACCCGAGAACGGCCGCCGGGCCGCACGGTTCCCTCAAAGCCAAGCCGGATAATCGGACACCAGCAGGCGATGGGGCATTTCATCTTCCTCGATCTGCGAAAAACGCGCGATAGGATCTGCGAATATATTATCGCTCAGATCATCGTTCACGGTAGAGACTTCGCCGATCAGCACATCTTTCCCTTCTCCCCAGAAGGCATGCCAGACGCCCGGCAGAAGCGTGACGCTCTCCCCGGGTGCAAGACGAAGAATGCCTCCCGCATCGACACGCCTCATCACCCCGTCCGTCGGAACGACGAGGGGCGCTTCACGATCAATGCCGCCGTCGGGCGCGGAGGCGAACAGTTCGATGCAGAGCGTGCCTCCGCCGCGATTGATGATGTCTTCCGCCTTGACAGCATGCTTGTGCATCGGGGCCACCTGCTCCCGGCGGGATATCATGATCTTTTCTGCGTAGAGCATGCCCCGGCCGCTTGCGAGATCAGCGGGATCGCCATTGCGCACGGTGAAGAGAAAGAGGCCGCGCCTGACAAAATCACCTGCGCCATAATCCGTAATGTCCCAGCCTAGGCGCGCATCGACAATACCGTCAATGTCGCCGCGACGGCGCTTCATCTCATCCGGTGTCCAGTCCGCAAAGGGCGGCAAGGCATATCCGAACGAACGGATAAAGGCCTCGCCCTCCCGCAAGATCTCGTTGACCCTTGAGCGCTTCATCCTGCCTCCCTGGTCGTTATCACCCTCTGGATCGTCGGTTCGTAGCCCAAGCGCAGGCCGTCGCCAAGGCGTTTTCAGCGCTTCGCTCTTGCGCATGCTGCTTGCAGCGCGCATGCATCACCGGCAAACCGAGTACTTTCGCTCCCAAACCCCGCCCGCCTCTCGTCTTCCGCCGGAGCAACAGATGTTTCTGAACGTCGCAATTCTTGTTGTGGTTTTGGTTGTTGCCCTGGTGCTTTGGTCACCCCGGCTTTACGCCACGAAGGTGTGGCGGGCAATGACGACACCCCTTGCCTCGATCATCGGCAGCGGCTTTCTCGTTCTCGGCCCGGTACTGGATTTTTCCTATGGCATCCACGCACCGCTGGTAATGCTTGCGCTGTGCGCCGGCGCGTATCTGTTTGGTGCCGCGATCCGCTATAACATGCGCGCGCTGGAAAATGCCGATGGCGAGCACGAGACCCGCTTTGACAGGCTGGTCGAACACGCCGCCGCCGCCAGTCTCGGCTTCGCCTACATCATTTCAGTCGCCTATTATCTGAACCTGTTCGGCGCCTTCGGCGTCAGCCTCACCGCGGTGAACGACACAGATCACGCCCGCCTCGTGACTACGGCCGTCTACATGATCATCGTCTTCGTTGGCTGGACACGCGGCTTCAAGGCGTTGGAGGCCATGGAATATGCTTCCGTCACCGCCAAGCTCGCCATCATCGCGGGTCTTCTCCTGGGGCTTGGCGTCTATTTCTACGGACGCGTGGCTGACGGCGGGCTGATCTTCAATCCGCCGGAGCAGAGGGGCTGGTCGGCCGTCACCCTGGCCTTCGGCCTCATCGTAACCGTGCAAGGCTTCGAGACCTCCCGCTATCTTGGCCGGGATTACGACACGCCCACACTGATCCGCTCCATGCGGCTTGCCCAATGGGTGTCCAGCGCCATCTACATGGCCTACATCCTCTTGATCGCCTACGTGTTCGATCTCCACGGCATGAAGCTCACCGAAACGGCGATTGTCGATATGATGGCGATTGTCGCCCCAATACTTTCGGTGCTTCTGGTTGGGGCCGCCCTGGCCGCGCAGTTCAGCGCAGCCGTAGCAGATACCAGCGGTTCCGGCGGTCTGTTTGCCGAACTCACACGAAACCGCCTTACCCCCAGGAAGGCCTATGCGCTTCTGGCTGCTGTCGGCATCACGCTGACATGGTCTGCAAATGTGTTCCAGATCATCAGCTACGCTTCGCGTGCCTTCGCATTCTACTACGCTCTTCAGGCGATGCTGGCCGCCAGCATCGCCTGGCGAAAGGAAAAATCTCCCCTCAAGGCAGCCGCTTTCGCCGCGCTCGCCCTGTTAGGGCTGGCAATCGTCATGCTCGGCACACCGGTGGAAGCGTAAAAAACGCCTTGTCTTGCCGCTTTATCTCAGAATGCCTTGAAGGTGAGCGTCGTCAGAGAACGGCGGATGCCGGCCACATTGGCGATGTTCTCGTTGACGAATTTTCCGATATCGATCCCGTCGTCCACATAGACCTTCATCAGGAGATCGTAATCACCGCTTGTTGAATAAAGCTCGGAGGCGATCTCGCGGCGATAAAGTTCTTCGGCAACCTCATAGGTCTTGCCGGGCTCGCAGCGCAATTGAACGAAAACAGGTCTCATGACGGCTCCATGGAGCGGAATTGCAATGAAGGTAATACCAGATTTGGCGGTTCGTATCAGGGTGTCAACAGACAGCGCACCATCTGATGGTCCTTGTCGGCGAGCCCGTCAATGACATTGAAGTGATGACGGTCTTCTTCCTCGACCGTTGCCGTCGTCGCGCCAAGCCCTGTCCACAGATTTGCCAACAGCGCATTCTGGCGAATGAACTCCGCCCGCTCTCCTGCTCCCACCCAGCAGGTCAGCCTGGTCCCCGGCAAGGGCGAAAGCAGCGCCGGGCTCTCCGCAACAGCCTCTTCCGGCGAAAGCTTGATCGTCTGATTGAGACCGATCCTGAGCAATGGACGAAGGTCGTGAACGCCCGAAATCGAGAGCACATGGCGCAGCCGCGCGCGCAACGGTTCAGAAAGCGGCCCGCCGACGCAGGCCATGCGTGAGGCAAGATGACCGCCTGCCGAATGGCCGGTCAGATAAAGCGGTCCCTCGATGCGCGATGCCGCCGCCGCGACCGCCTGGCCGATTTCAGAAGTAATGCCGGAAATCGAGCTTTGCGGACACAGCGTGTAGGATGGCATAGCCACCGCATATCCGCTGTCGACCGCGCCTGCCGCCAGGTGCGACCACAGGCTTTTGTCGAAGCGCAACCAATAGCCGCCATGGATGAACACCACGAGTCCCGCAGGTGCTTCATCCGGCAGGAAAAGGTCGAAACGGTTGCGCTCCCCCTCGCCATAGACAAGATCGAGCTCCGCGCGCCCCGCCCCGCTCATCGCATCGCGATAGGCGCGCGCCGGCTCCACCCAGCTGTGCGGCCATGTCTCGCCACCTGGAATATTGGGTCCGTTGGCGTAAGCATCGTCCCAGTCCGTTATGGTGCGGTAGAGCATTTCCCCTCCTCGATCGAAGCCCTGCAAGATTTTGGCATAGAGCATTTTCCGAGCGAGTGGAATCGACCCTCGTCATGCGGGAACGATAAGAACAACGAAAGCGCCAGGCGATTCTTTTGCGCCCGCATAACCTGCCTTCCAAACTGAAGCAAAAAGACCGCTTCCGCATATATTGGCATTTCATAAAAACCTGTCGCGCCGCGCAAGCTTGAAACCGGAAGCGGCTGGTGTCATCCTTGATCACACGGGTTTTCAATTTGAAAGGAACTTCACGGACAGCTGGCATCTCTTTTGTGAGGAGACGAATATGGGAAGCGCTTCGCTTATTTCCGGTGATCATGGCTCTGCCGCGCATGAACGATTACGGATGTGGATCAGGCTCATGCGTGCTTCCCGGCTGATTGAAGCCGTGCTGCGTGAAAGACTGAAGACCCGTTTCGACACCACGCTTCCTCGCTTCGAGGTTCTGGCGGCTCTCGCGCGAACCTCTGACGGCATGACGATGAGTGACATCTCCCGTGCTCTTCTCGTCTCCAACGGCAACATCACCGGAATTGTTGAGCGCCTTGTCGGCGAGGGACTTGCCGACAGGACAAGGCGCGAAGGCGACCGGCGAACCTCCGTGATACGCCTGACCGAGACGGGGCAATCCCTCGTCGCCAGAATGGTGGAAGCTCACAGAAACTGGATCGACGAGCTTCTGGGCGACCTTCCGGATGAAGATGTCAGAGGGCTCGTTTCCACGCTCAATGCATTCGAAAACAGTTGGGAAGGCCACGCCTGAGCCGCTCCATCCTCTCCGAAAGAGCCCCGCGCCGCAGATTTGTTCTTCCAATCATACCGTTTCGGCCAATTGGGGTGTTTCCTATTTGCGTCAGATGCTGGATATGAAACTATTCGGGTTTGGGCAGACGCGTGAGAACCGCATCTGATTGCTCGGCAGGGATTATCGCCCTTAGCGGCACAGCATATGGGAACACCAGGGGAGACTTGATTTCATGAAAAATCTGCTTGCCGCCAGCATTCTGGCGCTTTCGGCCGGCCTTGCCGGCCAGGCTTTTGCCGAGCCGGTCAAGATCGGCATGATCACCACCCTTTCCGGCGGTGGCGCTGGCCTGGGCATTGACGCCCGCGACGGCTTCATGCTGGCGATCAAGCAATCGGGCAACAAGGATGTGGAAGTCGTCACCGAGGACGACGCCCAGAAGCCCGAACTCGCCGTGCAGATCGCCGATAAGATGGTGCAGAGCGACAAGGTCGATCTGCTGACCGGTATCATCTGGTCGAACCTGGCCATGGCCGTGGTTCCCTCCGTGACGGCCCAGGACATCATCTACCTGTCGGTCAATGCGGGTCCCTCCGCGCTTGCGGGGGCTGGCTGCAGCCCGAACTACTTCAACGTTGCCTACCAGAACGACAATTTCCACGAAGCCATGGGCGAGGCCGCCAACAAGGACTACAAGAAGACCTTCGTCATGGCGCCCAACTATCCGGCGGGCAAGGATTCGCTGACCGGCTTCAAGCGCTACTACAAGGGCGAGCTGGCCGGCGAGGTCTATACCAAGCTCGGCCAGACCGATTACGCAGCCGAGATTGCGCAGATTCGCGCTTCCGGTGCCGATTCCGTGTTCTTCTTCCTGCCAGGCGGCATGGGCATCGCCTTCACCAAGCAATATGCCCAGTCGGGCGTGGACCTGCCCCTGCTCGGCCCTGCCTTCTCCTTTAGCCAGGACGTGCTGCCGGCAATCGGTGATGCCGCGCTCGGCGTCAAGAACACGGCATCCTGGTCGCCGGACCTCGACAATGAGACCAGCAAGGCCTTCGTGGAGAGCTTCAAGGCCGAATATGGTCGCCTGCCCTCCGTCTACGCGGCACAGGCTTTCGACACCGCCAACCTGATCCTGGCGGCATCCGCCAAGGCAAGCGTGAAGGACAAGGACGCCTTCCGCGCCGCCCTCAAGGCTGCCGACTTCAAGTCGGTGCGCGGCAAGTTCTCCTTCAATACCAACAACCATCCCATCCAGGACTTCTATGTCCGCGAGGTGGTGAAGGACGGCGACACGCTGACCAACAAGATCGTCGGCACCGCCTTCACCGACCACAAGGATGCCTACGCGGCCGACTGCAAGATGTAGCCGGCGACGACACGACCTCGCCCTCATGGCTCGACATGCTCACCATGAGGGCGGGACTCCGTGCGATCAGAACGAGATTGCGGCAAGCCAGATGCGACGGAGGTCGCCGAACCAGCCCTTATTCTGGGCTTGCCTCTCCCTTAATGCCGAGCATGTCGAACCGCGAAGGTGAGGCGCTCGTGAAGATTTCCAGTTCAACCAAACCAACAGCCGGCCCGTGTCCCTTCCCCTCTTCATCGAGCAAATCCTGAACGGTCTGCAGTTCGGCGTGATGCTGTTCCTGATGGCTGCGGGGTTAACCCTGATCTTCGGCGTGATGGGACTGATCAATCTGGCGCATGGCTCGTTGTTCATGGTGGGCGCGTTTGCCTGTGCGGCGGTGGCAGCGGCAACCGGTTCCTTCTGGCTTGGTCTTGCGGCAAGCCTCGCGGCGGCGGCGATGGCCGGCGCAGTAATCGAAATCCTCGTCATTCGAAGGCTTTATGAGCGCGATCATCTCGACCAGGTGCTGGCGACCTTCGCGCTGATCCTGATCTTTTCCGAGGGAACGCGCTGGGTGTTCGGTTCCTTTCCGCTCTATCTCGATATTCCGCCTCTTCTGACGGGGGCCGCGTCATTGCCGGGCGGCGGGCAATATCCGGTCTATCGCCTCGCCGTCATCGCGGTCGGCATCGCCGTGGCGCTCGGCCTTTATGTGCTGATAGGCCGAACGAGGCTCGGCATGCGCATCCGCGCCGGTGAATCCGATCGCGAGATGATCGGCGCGCTCGGCGTCGATATCGGCACGCTCTACACGCTCGTCTTTGCACTTGGTGCAGCATTGGCAGGGCTTGCCGGTGCCATGGTAGGTGCATTGCAATCCGTGCAGGTGGGCATGGGTGAACCCGTGCTCATCCTTGCCTTCGTGGTCATCGTGATCGGCGGCATCGGCTCCATCAAGGGTGCGCTTCTGGGTTCTATCCTCGTGGGTCTGACGGAGACGCTCGGCCGCTTTCTCCTGCCGCATCTCTTCGCCCTGATCCTTCCCGCCTCCGAAGCCGCGGGCATGGGGGCGGCGCTTGCCTCGATGCTGATCTATATTCTCATGGCCCTGATCCTCGCCTTCAGGCCGCGCGGCCTCTTTGCCGCGAGCACGTGAGGCGACGCGATGAACCGTGAGACCCTCGTCAACGCCCTTCTGATCCTCGGGCTTCTGGCCGCTCCCTTCGCCGCCGATGCGATGGGCGAGCCGTTCTATGTGACCCTGGCGACCCGCATCGCCATCCTTGCCCTGGCTGCGACCGGGCTCAACATCGCGCTCGGGCTTGGCGGGCTCGTCTCCTTCGGCCACGCCGCCTTCTTCGGTATCGGCGGGTATGCGGCGGGCATTCTCGCAACGCATGCCTTCAATGCGGAGCCCCTGCTTTTCGGTCTGCCGGGCACCAACCAGATGGTGTCGATCTGGCTCGCAGCAGTTGCTGCCGCCGGCATGGCAGCGCTCCTGATCGGCCTGATATCGCTGCGCACCTCCGGCGTCTATTTCATCATGATCACCCTCGCCTTCGCGCAGATGATCTATTACTTCGCCATCTCCTGGCCCGCCTATGGCGGCGAGGACGGGCTTTCAATCTATGTGCGCAATGCTTTCCCCGGCACCAACACGATGCGGCCAATGAGCTTCTTCCTCATCGCTGCCGGACTTCTTCTGGCGGGCCTCGCCTTTTTCGCCCTGTTGCGCAATTCGCGTTTCGGAGCGGCCCTTCAAGCAGGCCGGCAGAACGAGATCCGCCTGGCGGCCGTCGGCATCGCCCCCTTCCGCATTCGCCTTGTCGCCTTCGTCCTTTCCGCGATGATGACGGGCGTCGCGGGTGCGCTCTTTGCCGATCTCAACCGCTTCGTGAGCCCGTCCATGCTTTCCTGGCACATGTCCGGCGAACTGATCGTGCTCATCATTCTCGGCGGCGTGGGGCGACTGGCGGGGCCACTTGCCGGTGCCATTGTCTACGTTCTCTTCGAATTCGCGCTGGGTGGCGTGACCGAGCATTGGCAGCTCTTCCTCGGCCTTGTTCTGCTTTGCGTCGTGCTTTTTGCGCGGGGCGGTGTTGTCGGGCTTCTTGCCGGAAGGGCCCGCCATGGCTGAACCGGTCCTCGAAATCCGAAATCTGGAGAAGAGCTTCGGCGCTCTCAAAGCAACCGACGATGTGAGCCTCGATCTGCGATCCGGTGAGATACATGCCCTGATCGGCCCCAATGGAGCCGGCAAATCAACCCTTGTGCAACAGATCGCCGGCTCGCTGAAGCCCGACAGCGGAACGATCCTGTTCCAAGGTCGCGACGTGAGCGGGCTCGACATGGCGGCACGCGCCCGTCTGGGCATGGGCAGAACCTTCCAGATCTCATCCCTGGCAGGCGAATTCTCGGCGCTGCGCAACGTTATGCTGGCCGTTCAGGCTAGCGCAGGCTCGAGTTTCCGCTTCTTCCGCCCGGTGATGCGCGACGCGAGCCTGATCGAACCGGCGCGCGAGGCTCTTTCCCGAGTGGGCCTGTCGGATCGAGCAAGCGTTCCCGCCGCCGAACTGTCCCATGGCGAGCGCCGCCAGCTTGAAATCGCCATAGCACTCGCCCAGGGAGCCCGCGCCTTCCTGCTCGACGAACCCATGGCCGGCATGGGCCCCGAGGGCTCACAGGCCCTGACGCGCTTTCTCGACACGCTGCGCGCGCAAGCCCCGGTTCTCCTCATCGAGCACGATATGGATGCTGTCTTCGCCCTCGCTGACCGCATATCCGTCCTCGTCTATGGGCGCATTGTGGCAACCGGAACGGTGGAGGAAATCCGAAACGATCCCGCCGTGCGCGAAGCCTATCTGGGAGAAGGCGCATGACGCTTCTTGCAGTCGATGGGCTCGAAACCTTCTACGGAAAGTCGCAGGCGCTCTTCGGGGTCGAATTCACCGTCGCCGAGGGCGAAGCCGTGGCGCTGATGGGCCGCAACGGCATGGGCAAGACCACAACGATCCGCTCCATCTGCCACCTGACACCCGCGAGGCGGGGCAGGATAAATTTTGCCGGCAAAGAAATATCCGACCTCGCGCCCCACAAGGTGGCCCGGCTCGGCATCGGCCTCGTTCCCGAGGGCCGGCGCTGCTTTCCCAATCTGACGGTTGAGGAAAACCTCCTTGCCGCAGCGCGCCCCGGCAAATGGACACTACAGGGCATCAATGCCCTGTTCCCCCGCCTTGCTGAGCGGCGCACCCAGCCTGCCCGCACCCTGTCGGGTGGCGAGCAGCAGATGCTGGCCATCGGCCGGGCGCTGATGACCAACCCGCGCCTTCTGATCCTCGACGAGGCCACCGAGGGCCTCGCCCCTGTCATCCGGCAGGACATCTGGCACGCCATCCGCACGATCCGTGCCGACGGACAATCGATCCTGATGGTCGACAAGACCTTGAGCGAACTTCTGCCGGTGGCCGATCACTGTGTCATTCTGGAGAAGGGCAAAACCGTGTGGACCGGCACCCCTGCCGCATTGGACACAGCGACCCAGGAACGCTTCCTCGGGGTTTGAAGCGATTACGCCGGCGGTGCCGACGGCTTGCCGGCATCGCGAAACAAGGTTGCAACGAAGGCGATGATGAAAACCCCGGTCATCAAAAGCACGATGGTCGGCGCCGGCGCGCTATCGATGAAGAAGCTGAGATAAACCCCGAAAAAGGACGAGAACAGTGCCACTGCAAGGCTGACCAGCAACATGTGTTCGAAACGCCGCACGATCAGGAACGCTACCGCACCGGGCCCGATAAGCATGGCGATGGACAGGATGATGCCCACGGATGATAGCGCGGCCACGATTGCGAGCGACAACAGCGACAGAAGCCCATAGTGCAAAACGCGCACGGGCAAGCCGATGGCCCGCGCATGCTGCGCATCGAATGCGGCGAGCAGGAGATCGCGGCGAAAGAGCAGGATGCAGACGCAGATTGCGAGCCCAATGCCACCAGTCTGCGCAATGTCGTTCCAGGTAACGCCGAGCATGTCGCCGAACAGGATGTGATCGAGATGCACATCCGTCTGGATGCGGGTGTAGAGCAGCAGGCCAAGGCCGAACATTCCGGAAAACACCACGCCCATCACGGTGTCTTCCTTGACCCGGCTGTTCTCCTTCAGGAACCCGATCCCCGTCACGCACACCATGCCCGCCACAAAGGCTCCGATGGCAAAGGGCAGGCCCGCCATATAGGCGATCACCACACCGGGCAGAACCGCATGGCTGACCGCATCGCCCATCAGCGACCAGCCTTTCAGGATGAGGAAACAGGAAAGCAAAGCCATCGGCGCCGCGATCAGCAGTGAGATCACAAAAGCCTGCTGCATGAAGGGGAAGGCGAAGGGCAACAAAAGCGTATCGGCCATTGTCATGCCCCTTCCTGCAAGGCGAGCCTGGCCCTGCGTCGCGCTGCCAAAAGGCCATGCTTCGGGGCAAAGACGAAGGCGGTGAGAAATGCGAGCGTCTGCAGCACCACGATGATGCCGCCCGTCGCGCCGTCGAGAAAATAGCTGAAATAGGCGCCGGCGAAACTCGACACGCTGCCGATCAGAACGGCCAGGAGGACAAGGCGCGGAAAGCGGTCGGTCAGAAGATAAGCTGTAGCACCCGGCGTCACCACCATGGCGATGACGAGGAAGGCGCCGACCGTTTGCATGGCGGCTACCGTGCAGGCGCTCAGAAGCGTGAAGAAGACTAGGCGCAGAAATCCGGGATTGAGACCGATGGAGCGCGCATGGTTTTCATCGAAGAAGGCGACCATCAGGTCTTTCCACTTCACTGCGAGAACGGCGAGCGTCACCGCGGCGATGATCACCAGTTGCAGCGTATCTTCCGGCGTTATGGCGAGAATGTTGCCGAGCACGATGGTCTGGATGTTTACCGAGGCTGGTGACAGCGAGATCATGAACAGGCCAAGCGCGAAGAAGGAGGTGAAGATCAGGCCGATAATGGCGTCTTCGCGCAATCTCGTGCGCTGATTGAGGAAGAACATCGCCCCCGCCGCCAGCCCGCCCGCGAAGAACGCCCCGATCGAGAAGGGAAGTCCGAGCATATAGGCACCGGCCACGCCGGGCACGATGGAATGCGAGAGCGCGTCGCCGATCAGAGACCAGCCCTTGAGCATGAGATAGGCCGACAGGAAGGCGCAGACCCCACCCACCAGCGCACTGACCCACATGGCGTTGACCATATAGCCATAGGAGAAAGGCTCCAGAAGCAACGCGCTCATTTCCGCGTCTCCCCGTCGTCCGGGGTCGCCTCGTCGCCATAGATCACGAAAGGCCGCTCGTCGTCGGTAAGCACGGTCACCTGCCGCGTATCCTTCTCCGCATCCTCATGCAGCTCCTCGCCACCGAGCGTGAATTGCCGCAGCACGCCGCCAAAAGCCTGTTCCAGATTGGAGCGGGTAAAGACCTCCTCCGTCGGCCCGGAGGCGAGCACCGTGCGATTGATGAGAACCGTTCGGTCGCAAAAACGAGGAACGCTGCCCAGATTGTGCGTGGAAACGAGCATCACATGCCCCTCTTCCCGCAAAGCCCCAAGCAACGCGATGATGGATTCCTCCGTGCGCACATCCACGCCCGTAAACGGCTCATCCAGCAGGATGACACGGCCTTCCTGCGCCAAAGCGCGCGCGAGAAAAACCCGCTTTTTCTGCCCGCCGGAAAGTTCGCCGATCTGGCGCTTGCGGTAGTCGGCCATGCCGACGCGCGCAAGCGCCGCCGCCACCTTGTCGTGGTCCACCCGGCGGGGCCAGCGCAGGAAGTTCATGTGGCCGTAACGGCCCATCATCACCACATCCTCCACCAGCACCGGAAAGTTCCAGTCCACTTCCTCGGCCTGCGGAACATAGGAAACGACATTGCGCTTGAGCGCGCGGCCCGCCGGTTCACCGAGAATGGAAACACTGCCCTTGGCCAGGGGAACGAAACCCATGATCGCCTTGAAAAGCGTGGACTTGCCGCTGCCATTCACCCCGACCAGGGCGGTTATGGAACCGGTCGGGATGGAGAAGCTGGCATCGCGCAATGCGGTATGGCCGTTGCGATAGGTCACCGTGACGTCGCGGACGTCAATTCCTGTGGCGACAGGCAGAACGGGTGCGTTCATTGAGTATCGAGCCCCTTGGCGATGGTCTCGGTGGTCACACGCAGAAGATCGAGATAGGTCGGCACGGCGCCATCCGCATCGCTTAGTGAATCGACATAAAGCACGCCACCATAGGCGGTACCCGTCTCCCGGGCCACCTGCTGCGCAGGCCGGGGTGAAACCGTGCTTTCGGAAAAGACGGCGCGGGCGTTCATCTCCCGAATTCGGTCGATTACATGGCGCACCTGCTGCGGCGTTCCCTGCTGATCGGCATTGATCGGCCAGATATAAAGTTCCTTGAGCCCAAAATCGCGGGCGAGATAGCTGAAGGCGCCTTCGCTCGTCACCAGAACGCGATGCGCTTCGGGAATTTTGGCAAGCCGCTCCCGCAACGGCTCCACCGTTGCCTCGATCTTTGCCTTATAGGCTTGCGCATTGGCGGCATAGGCTGCGGCGTTTTCCGGATCGTATTGGGAAAAGGCATCGCGGATATTGTCGATATAGGTGAGAGCGTCGGTTGGTGACATCCAGGCATGCGGGTTGGGTTTGCCCGTGTAAGGCCCCTCGGCAATCCCCAGAGGCTCAACGCCCTTCGAAACGATCACGCTGGGAACATCCTTGAGATTGCGGAAGAAGCGCTCGAACCAGAGTTCGAGGTTGAGCCCGTTCCAGAGGATCAGATCGGCATCCTGCGCCCGTAATATATCTCCCGGTGTCGGCTGGTAATTATGGATCTCCGCATTGGGCTTGGTGATGGATTCCACGATTGCCGTATCGCCCGCCACGTTTCGCGCCATATCGGCGATAACGGTAAAGGTGGTGATCGCCTTGAAGCGCGTCTCTGCGGCAATGGCAGAGGAAGAGAAAAGAACCGCTGCAAGAACGATGGCGACCCGTCCGGACATGCCCGTTCCGGAAAAACCCATGATTATCTCCTGAAACCTGAAAGACCTTCGATTTTTTGGAAACTAGCCGCAATAGCTTTCCTCGTCAATGCAATTGCAAATCGTTTGCATTAAGAAAATATTTTTCTCACCAGGTCATCTCACACCAGGTTGAAATGGACATGATCCCGTCAGTGGAAGAGGAGCCGAAGGTGGTTTTGCACGAGCGACCCGCCGCAAATCTTTGCAACTGATTGTCATCTGGCGCATAATTGCCCCATGAATCAGCATGCGAACCAAAAGCCGGATTATGAAAGGGAAATGCGCCGGGCAGGGGTGAGAATTACCCGGCCGCGCAAGATCATCCTGCAGATTCTGGGCGACACGGACGATCACCCCGACGCAATGGAGATTTTCCAACGCGCCTCGGCAATCGATTCAAGCATTTCGCTCTCTACCGTCTACCGCACGATGAAACTTCTGGAAGGCATGGGTGCAATCCACCGGCATGCCTTTGATGGTGGGCGCGCACGCTTCGAGCAGGCAAGCGGCGAGCACCACGATCACCTGATCGACATCGACACGGGCGACGTGATCGAATTCCACTCGACCAAGATCGAAGCCTTGCAGGAAGAAATTGCGCGCGAGCTGGGATACGACATCATGCACCATCGGCTCGAATTGTATTGCCGCAAGCGCCGGAAAGGCTGAACCGGTCTCGCAATGCTGTTTTGCCGGATGATTTTCCGCCCTTAAAAAGCCCCTTAAAAAGCAAGTGCCGCCGTGGTGGAGGGGGTAACCACGGCGGCCATGCTTGAAACACCGCGGCAGCCCGGAGAGGGGGGATGAGGCTGCCGCTATATTGCCCGGGAAAGGCGGGGGACGGGCCTTGACCGGACCACGGCGAAAAATGCCGCTGTCGTTTATTTTGTGTTTGAACGTGGCTATTCAAGGGCACGAGCATTACATATTCGTAACAAACACGTGATACGAGCTCCGCCCCGGCCAAAACACGTGTTCGCGCATGTCAGTACGATGGGCATTACGCGGCCCCGATGCCCCCTTTGCCATGGACACGTGCCGACCGCCGCGCTACCCGTTACAGCCATGAAAAAAGGCGATCACCTCTTCCTCGTTGACGGCTCGGGCTATATTTTTCGCGCCTACCACGCGCTGCCCCCGCTGACCCGCAAATCCGACGGCCTGCCGGTGGGCGCCGTCGCCGGCTTCTGCAACATGCTCTGGAAGCTGTTGCAGAATGCGCGCGATACGGAAGTGGGTGTCACCCCCACGCATTTCGCGGTTATTTTCGACCACTCTTCGAAAACTTTCCGAAATGACCTCTATCCCGAATACAAGGCCAATCGCTCCGAGCCGCCGGAGGATCTGGTGCCGCAATTCGGCTTGATCCGCGAGGCGACCCGCGCTTTCGACCTTCCCTGCGTCGAATTGCAGGGTTTCGAGGCCGACGATCTTATAGCCACCTATGCCCGCCTGGCTTCGGAAGCCGGGGCTGAGACGACCATTATTTCCTCCGACAAGGATTTGATGCAGCTCGTCACTGACCAGGTGTCCATGTACGACCCCATGAAGGATCGCGAAATCCGCATTCCGGAAGTGATCGAGAAATGGGGCGTGCCGCCTGAAAAGATGATCGATCTGCAGGCGCTGACCGGCGATTCGGTCGACAATGTGCCAGGCGTGCCCGGCATCGGGCCTAAGACCGCCGCCCAGCTTCTGGAGGAATATGGCGACCTCGACACGCTTCTGGAGCGGGCCGGCGAAATCAAGCAGAACAAGCGCCGTGAAAATCTGATCGAGCATGCCGAGAAGGCCCGTGTTTCACGTGAACTGGTGCGCCTGCGCATCGATGCCCCCGTGGAAGAGGGCGTGGACACATTCGAGCTTAGCCCCCCTGACGGGCCAAAGCTGATCGGCTTCCTGAAGGCGATGGAATTCTCCACGCTTACCCGCCGTGTAGCCGAGGCAACGGGCGCCGATGCGGGCGAGATCGATGCCACGCATGTGGAAGTGGAAGCCGGCGATGAGGCACATGGCCCCGATATGGGCTCCGATGCGGCTTCCGGAAAGGACGCCACGGGAACAGCAAGTGCTGCATCCAGCGTCGCAGACGGTGTCGATACCCCGCAGAAACTGGCCGACGCCCTGGCTGAAGCAGCGCCCGCGCAGACGATAGACCGGACTGCCTATGTCTGTATCCGCGATCTCGACACGCTGCGGGAATGGATCGCCGATGCCTACGAGGCAGGTCTGGTGGCCTTCGACACCGAAACCACCTCCCTCGACCCCATGCAGGCAGAGCTGTGCGGCTTTTCGCTGGCGAGCCGACCCGGCAAGGCTGCCTACGTGCCTCTGTCCCACAAGAACGGCACAGGCGATCTTCTGGGCGGCGGTCTGATCGAGGGGCAGATACCCGAAAAGGAAGCGCTTGATGCCATTCGCGGCCTGATGGCCGATCCGGCGGTGCTCAAGATCGGCCAGAACCTGAAATATGACTGGCTTTTGATGTATCGGCTCGGCGTCGAGATCGTGAATTGCGATGATACGATGCTGATTTCCTATGTGCTCGATGCCGGCACCGGCAGCCACGGCACCGTGGGTCACGGCATGGACGCTCTTTCCGAGCGCTGGCTCGGGCATGTGCCCATTCCATACAAGGAGCTGACGGGCAGCGGCCGCAACCAGATCACCTTCGACATGGTCGATATCGAGCGCGCCACCGCCTACGCGGCGGAGGATGCCGACATCACGCTGCGCCTCTGGCAGGTGCTGAAACCGCGTCTCGCCGCTCGTGGTCTCGTTTCCGTCTATGAACGGCTCGAGCGCCCCATGATTCCGGTGATAGGCCGCATGGAACACCGCGGCATCGAAGTGGATCGACAAATACTGTCGCGCCTGTCCGGCGACTTCGCCCAGACTGCGGCGGCCATGGAAGACGAAATCTACGAACTGGCAGGCGAGCGCTTCACCATCGGCTCCCCCAAGCAGCTCGGCGACATTCTCTTCGGAAAGATGGGGCTTCCCGGCGGCAGCAAGACGAAAACCGGCCAGTGGTCGACATCCGCGCAGGTTCTCGAGGACCTGGCGACGGCGGGCCACCCGCTGCCGCGCAAGATCGTCGACTGGCGCCAGGTGACCAAGCTCAAATCCACTTATACGGATGCCCTGCCCGGCTATATTAACGCAGAGACTGGCCGCGTCCACACCTCCTACGCGCTTGCATCCACCACGACGGGGCGGCTTTCCTCCTCCGAACCGAATTTGCAGAACATCCCCGTCCGCACGGCGGAGGGCCGCAAGATTCGCGCGGCGTTCATCGCGCCCAGGGGCCGCAAGCTCATCTCCGCCGATTACAGCCAGATCGAATTGCGGGTTCTGGCCCATGTCGCCGACATTCCCGAGCTCAAGAAGGCCTTCGCCGACGGGCTGGACATTCATGCTATGACGGCATCGGAGATGTTCGACGTACCGGTCGAAGGCATGCCCCCCGAGGTGCGCCGCCGCGCCAAGGCGATCAATTTCGGCATCATCTACGGCATTTCGGCTTTTGGTCTGGCCAATCAGCTCGGCATTCCGCGCGAGGAAGCAGGCGCATACATCAAGCGCTATTTCGAGCGTTTCCCCGGCATCAAGGACTATATGGACAACACCAAGGCGCAGGCCCGCGCCACGGGATATGTCGAGACGATCTTCGGACGTAGGGCCCATTACCCTGAAATCCGCTCGTCCAACCCTCAGCTGCGCGCTTTCAACGAGCGTGCCGCCATCAACGCTCCGATCCAGGGTTCGGCAGCCGATATCATTCGCCGCGCCATGGCCCGCATGGACGCCGCGCTTGAGAATGCCGGGCTGGGCGAAGTGCAGATGCTCCTTCAGGTGCATGACGAACTGGTTTTCGAAGCACCCGAAGAAGCCGTCGAAAAGGTCATTCCCGTGATTTGCGACATCATGGAAAACGCGGCATTGCCGGCTCGCGCGCTCTCCGTTCCCCTACAGGTGGAAGCCCGCGCCGCTGACAATTGGGACGAGGCGCATTAGGGCGTTTTACAGTCAGGTGGAACCACCTGACGTCTGCATAAATGCGGAAAAACAAAGAGATAGGTCGGTCCAGGGTTTCCCTGAAACAGCCAACCGATCTAGGGCATTTTGCGGCGCCCGAACTTCGCGTGACGGCGGAAAGCAGGGGCTGAAGGCGTATCGAACGACAGAATCTGAAGTCCACCAAAACATTCTAACGCCGTATCCCTGAACTCAACTCAACAAAAAACCCCGCCATCGAGGCGGGGCTTTCTCATGATTGAGAACGAAACTCACCAGAGTTCGTAGCGCAGACCGACACGGACCTCATGGCTGTTGAAGCCGGGGTCATTCGCCTGGATTCCGGTGGCACCGGCGGTCGCGGTGGCCGCATCCCAGTTGAACATGTCACCGCCTGCGATGCTGCGATACCGATATCCGACATCGATCTTCATGTTGTCGGTCACATCATAGGCAACGCCCGCCATGAGGGCATAGGTGAAGCGCCAGTCGGATGCGCCGCCATGGGCCGTGGTTCCCACGAGTGCCGGGCTCGGGCAGGTCGCACCCACACAGTAGGAGCTGTTGTTGAGGTCGTCCCACTTCACATAGGTGTAGCCCACGCCGGCGCCCACATAGGGCGTGAAACCGACAAATGTACCGAGATCGACATAGCCGTTGATCATTGCCGAGTAGGCGGTGAACTCAGACGAATCCTCCGAGCGGCAGGTTGTGCCCGCAGGGGCAGTGGGGCAGGGACTTGCGCTCGATGTAGTTCCGCTGAAGCTGCCGCTAAAGCGATCCACCGTGACGTCGGCGCGCAACCAGTCCGTGAAGGAATAGCCGAAGCCTACGCCGAAGCTGAAATCCTTGGAGAGCGACGCCGAATTGAACTGGCTGGAACCATAGGACGCACCGTCGAAGGTGCGGTAGACGAAGGGATCCTTGCCTTCCGTCTTGAGCGAATAACCGATATCGCCGCGCAGATACCAACCCGAACCGATTTCGACCGGCACAAGGTCCGGCGCTTCTTCGATGACGATTGGGGGGTCGTAATCGGCAGCCTTGGCAAAGCCGACAGGTGCTGCGGCCAGGATGGCCGACGAGACAAGCAGACGGGTAACTTTGAACATAATCCGAACTCCGCAAGATGCGACGGATTAACGTTGCCCCCGCCGCTGTTCTCGCCATTGTTAACCATGGCGGTTAAGCGGCGGTTAAGGCTAACGGAGGGTTAGCGCTTTTATTCGTGAAGCCCGCGCCTTGGGAAACTGCGCGCAAAACAAAACCGCCCGGGCAGGGACCGGGCGGTTCGAACTAAGCTGGAGTGCCGTATTTATTTGTAGACCGGAGGCTCGAAAGCCGGCGGCTCATAGCTGACCACCTGCGGCGCGGGGGCGCAATTGGGATTGCCCGGGCCGAACTGATAACGCAGACCGGCACGCGCCTCGTGAACGTTGATGCCCTTGTCGAAGCCCGGTGCAACGCCCGAGGCGTATTCGAACATGCGGCCGCCATTGATGTGCGTGAAGCGGTAACCGACATCGAGATTGAGGTTCTGCGTGAGGCAGTAGGAAGCACCGGCCATCAGCGCATAGGCAAAACGCCAGTTCTTCGACCCCTTGTGCACGACCGTGGAGCCGCCGGAGATGGCATTTTCCAGATCGTCCCACATCACGTAGGCGCCACCGATACCCGCACCGACATAAGGCGTGATGCCATGATAGGTACCCAGGTCCACATACGCATTGGCGAGCAGAAGCAGAGCGCTGTAAGCCGACTTGTCCGTGGACACGCACGGAGAACCGCCACCGCAGGTGCCCGAAGTGCTGCCCTCGAAATCAGACTTGAACCAGTAATCGCCAGTCAGATCCGCACGCAGATGACGGTTGATCTGATAACCCACGCCAGCACCGAGCGAGAAGGCGCCCTTGAGCTTGGTGGTGTCGAAACGATCCGTACCGCCGCTGCCGCCATAGGTGATGTATTCGGTCCCGCGCAGGCTCGACCAGTGGTAATCCAGGTCGCCGCGCAGATACCAGCCGCCAAAGGAGGCAGGCGCAGGCTCGATGAATGGAGGCGGCGGCGGGGCCTCGACGATCGGCGGCTCGTAAAGATCGGCCGCATTGCCGAGAGTCGGGGCGAAAAGCATAAAGGCCGCCCCGAAAACCTTCAGGTGTTTCAACATGACTTCCCATCCTTGGCGTCGCCGCGGCCCCCCTTGGGCACATGGCTGATTGCTGGTTGACGGGATATTTGAATAAAAAAGTTAAGTACGGCTTAACCTTAAGACTTAACCACGTTCACAATGCACGCTCTGCGCGAAATGAGTGGAGCTGCAATGCAAAACGGCCCGGTGAATTCCCACTCACCGAACCGCTTCAGCGCATTATGCGAATACAAGAGAATAGAAAATTCCTCGTGCACCACTTCGGATGCACAAGGGATGTCATGATCAAGCGGCGTTTTTCGAATTCGAAATGGCCATCACGATATCATCCACCACGCTTTCGACCAGCGCGGAATCATCCGCTTCCGCCATGACGCGGATCAGCGGCTCGGTGCCTGAAGGCCTGATGACAAGGCGCCCACCGGTACCCAGACGCGCCTCACCTTCGGCGATTGCCGCCTTGACGGGCGCCGTTTCCAGGGGCGCGCCTCCGCTCACCCGAACATTCTTGAGAAGCTGGGGAACCGGCTCGAATTTCTTGCAGACCTCGCTCGCCGGCTTGTTCTGCCGCTTGATGCAGGCAAGAACCTGAAGCGCAGCAACCAACCCGTCTCCGGTGGTGGAGAAATCGGAAAGCACCACGTGACCGGACTGCTCGCCGCCGACATTCAGGCCATTGGCACGCATGCGTTCCACCACGTAGCGGTCACCTACCTTCACCCGGTGCAGATCGAGCTTGAGATCGTTGAGAAAGCGCTCGAGGCCGAGATTGGACATGATCGTGGCCACGACACCGCCGCCCGACAGGCGACCGGTCTGATGCCAGGACTCGGCAATCAGCGCCATGATCTGGTCGCCATCGATCACCGTGCCCTTTTCGTCCACCATCACGACACGATCGGCATCTCCGTCGAGTGCAATGCCCACATCAGCGCGAACCTCATGCACCTTGCGGGCAAGGCTCAACGGATGCGTGGACCCGCAATCCTCATTGATGTTGACGCCGTTCGGCTCGTCATGGATGGCAACCACTTCGGCGCCGAGTTCCCAGAGAACCGCGGGCGCGACCTTATAGGCAGCGCCATTGGCGCAATCGACTACGATACGAAGCCCTGAAAGCGACATGGAGCGGGGCAGGGTGCGCTTCGCAAATTCGATATAGCGATCATGCACACCGTCGACGCGCTTGGCCCGGCCGAGCGCACCATTGTCGGCGAGCGCCAGCTCGACTTCCTTGTCGAGCATCGCTTCGATGCGACCTTCGATCTTGTCGGAAAGCTTGTAGCCGTCGGGTCCGAACAGCTTGATGCCATTATCGTAATAGGGGTTGTGCGACGCGGAAATCATCACGCCGATATCGGCGCGCAGCGAGCGCACCAGCATGGCGACCGCCGGCGTCGGAATGGGCCCCAGTAAGAAAACGTCCATGCCGGCGGCGCAAAAACCGGAAACCAGCGCGTTTTCGATCATGTATCCGGACAGGCGCGTGTCCTTGCCGAGAACGACACGGTGACGGTGGCTGCCATTCTGGAACGACAGGCCAGCCGCCATTCCGACTTTCATGGCGATCTCGGCCGTCATGGGAAAACGGTTCGCGCGGCCGCGGATACCGTCCGTACCAAAATACTTCTTTGCCATTTTATCCTTAGTCCTGCCCCTGGGGCGCACTTTGTCTGCCTTACGTGTCAAAGCGGCTTTCCCTCAACCCACTATCTGCCACAGGAGCAGTGACGAAGCGCATCAAATTCTGTGAGACAGTGTAACGCTCTCGATATGAATCGGTAATTGCCAATTATAGTTAATAATCAACTAACAGACAGCTGATGACACACGAATGGAACTGGTTTCCAACAAAAACGATAGTGATCAAAAGAAAATCGCCGTGAACTGATGTCACGGCGATTTGTTTTTCTGAGATGGAGATGGAAGACGCATCACCCCTGCGGTTGAGGCTCCATTCCGCCTTCCGGCTCTTCGCCGTCCTTTTTCTTGCCCTGCTTGCGAGCGCCGGCCTTCGGCACGGCGGAGCCACGCGAAGGCGGCGTATCATCGCCCATGTCGCGCGAAGGCTTGTCGCCACGCAGCAGCGCCTGGATTTCATCGCCCGAAAGCGTTTCATATTCCAGAAGTCCTTCGGCGATGGCGATCCAGCCCTTCTTGTGCTTTGTCAGGATGGACCGCGCGGTCGAATAGGCCTCATCGATCAGACGGCGCACTTCGCTGTCGATCTTCTGCTGAGTCTCCTGCGACATGTTCTGCTGGCGCGCCACGGAATGGCCCAGGAAAACCTCTTCCTGGTTCTCACCATAGGCGACCTGCCCGAGTTCGTCGGAAAAGCCCCATTGCGTGACCATGGCGCGGGCAAGCTTGGTTGCCTGTTCGATATCGGAGGAAGCGCCGGAGGTAATGTTCTCCTTGCCGAACTTCAGTTCCTCGGCGACACGTCCGCCCATCATGATAGCAAGCCGCGAAATCATCCACTTGTAGCTCATGGAATAGCGGTCGCCCTCGGGCAGCTGCATGACCATGCCCAATGCGCGGCCGCGCGGGATGATCGTCGCCTTGTGAACCGGATCGGCCTTCGGCACCTGCAGGGCAACAATGGCGTGACCAGCCTCGTGATAGGCGGTCAGCTCCTTTTCTTCCTGCGTCATGGCGTTCGAGCGGCGCTCAGCACCCATCATGACCTTGTCTTTGGCGTCCTCGAATTCCTGCATGGTGACGAGCCGCTTATTGCGCCGCGCCGCCATCAGGGCTGCTTCGTTGACCAGGTTTGCAAGATCGGCACCCGAGAAGCCCGGCGTTCCGCGCGCCATGACCTTGAGATCGACGTTCGGCGCCAGCGGCACATTGCGCACATGCACCTTGAGGATCTTCTCACGGCCGGCCACGTCCGGATTCGGGACCACGACCTGCCGGTCGAAGCGGCCCGGACGCAGAAGCGCGGGATCGAGCACATCGGGACGGTTGGTCGCCGCAATCAGGATGATGCCTTCATTGGCCTCGAAGCCATCCATCTCGACCAGAAGCTGGTTCAGCGTCTGCTCGCGCTCGTCATTGCCGCCGCCAAGCCCGGCGCCGCGATGGCGACCGACGGCGTCGATCTCGTCGATGAAGATGATGCAGGGTGCATTCTTCTTCGCCTGCTCGAACATGTCGCGCACGCGGGATGCGCCAACACCGACGAACATTTCGACGAAGTCCGAACCGGATATGGTGAAGAAGGGCACATTCGCCTCACCCGCAACCGAGCGCGCGAGGAGCGTCTTGCCGGTTCCGGGAGGGCCGACGAGCAGCACACCACGCGGAATCTTGCCGCCAAGCCGCTGGAATTTCTGCGGATCGCGCAGGAACTCGACGATCTCCTCAAGATCTTCCTTGGCCTCGTCGACACCTGCCACATCCTGGAAGGTCACGCGGCCATGCGCCTCGGTCAGGAGCTTCGCCTTGGACTTGCCAAAACCCATGGCCCGCCCCGAACCCGACTGCATCTGACGCATGAAGAAAATCCACACGCCGAGGATCAGGATCATCGGCAGCCATGAGATCAGATAGCCGAAGAAGGAGTTGGAACCATCGGTTTCCGGCCGGGCATTAATCGTGACGCCACGTTCCTCAAGACGCTGCACAAGCGAAGGATCGCCCGGCGAATAGGTCTGGAACGGCGTACGGTTGCCGGTATAGGTGCCGGTAATGCGATTGCCGGTAATGGTGACGGATTCGATGCCGCCGGAGGAGACCTCCTGCAGGAACTGCGAATAGGCGATCTCTCGCGTCGCTCCACGCTGCTGAGGCGCCTGGAACAGATTGAAGAGCGCTATCAGCAGGACGGCGATGATCGCCCAAAGCGCAAAGTTTCTATAATTCGGATTCATGTAAGTCCCGCATACTCGCCGAACCCGGCGATCGTCCGTTTTTCGAAGTCGAGATTAACATAGGGAGCCGCCGCATTCTTGCCAAGCCGACGGGGCGCCCGAACTCGACGTTAGGTTAAGCCTCTGCGTCGAATGTGGTGTCGTCATGGCAAGAGATAATCGTTTTTGCCCCGAACACTTCGGCAAGCGCATTGGCGGGTGCCAGGTCGAAGGAGGGCAGGAGCCGAGCCCAGGGCGCCGGGACACGGATGCCAGCGTTCGCGGCGGTCGCTCGGGCAGGGCTTGGCAGCATGTTCTCCTGCCGAAGCGCCGGTTCGCCGGATTGTGCAGCAAAAAGAAGGTCCTGCGGGCAACCGGCCGCACCTTCGCGCATGGCAGCGCGAGCTCCGTCGCCAAAGGGCGCTATTTCCTGCTGCAAGTTGGCGCCCAGCCAGTAGCGCCCGTCCCAAAGGACCAGGCCCGTTGCCTGTACGACCGGAAGATTTCGTCGCTCGCGATACAGATGAATTCCCGCACGGCGCACATCCACTACGGCCCGCGACAATGTGGCGCAAAGCCCTGAACCTACGGCATTGAAGGCTTTTTCGCTCACGGCAGCGCCGGCGAGATGCGCTCCTCCGCCCACCATCGCTGCGATGATGCGAAAGGCGTAGAGCGCGGCTTTTTCGTCCTCACTTCCCATGAGCCCGGCTTTCAGGCGATAAAGGCCGGGCGCCACGATGGAGAGGTTCTCGGCGATCAGGATGGCGGCCCTTCGCCCGAGATCGACACGGGCTTTCGCTGCCTTCTCCGCCTCGCCAGCCAGATGCGTAACTGCCTCATCCGTGAGATCATACCGCGTCCTTACGCGCTCGAATGCCATGTTCTCGTTGCTGGGATCGTCGACCCATCCGACGCGCTTTTCCCGAAGGAACGCTCGCAAAGCCGCGCGCCGCACACCAAGCAGAGGACGGACAAACCAGATATCGCCCTCGTAAAGCGCCGCTGGCGCAATTCCGGCGCTGCCGCGACCTTCGCCGCGCGCATTGCGCATGCAAACCGTCTCAGCCAGATCATCCTGCGTATGACCGGTGAAAACCATATCTGCGCCCAACTCGCGCGCCATCTCGGCGATCATGGCGAGACGGGCATCGCGTGCCGCTGCCTGCACACCGGAGCCCGTGCGCGGCGTGGACCAGACGAGCGTTCGATGGGAAATGCCGTTTTTCAGGCAGAGCTCGGCCACCACCTGGGCCTCGGCCGCTGCCTCAGGGCGCAGGCCATGGTCGACTGTCACAGCGGTTAATGCCGGAGCATCGGCGCTGGCGGCAAGGAATTCGTGAAGAAGAAGGAGAAGCGCAAGGGAATCGCCCCCGCCCGAAACGGCAGCGATCACATGACGACGGTCACCTAAGCCAGCTCCGGGGCGAAAAGCGGGAAAAAACTGCGCAAAATTTTGCGAAAGAGGGGATGGCATCGCCGGGTCAGCAACCCGCGAGCGCCTGTTCCTGCTTGATGCGCTCGGTCAGCGCGCCCGAGGTGCCGGGATATTTCTGGCCGATTTCCTTGTACGTCGCGCAGGCCACGTCGCGCTGGTTCATCGCGGCAAGGGAAATGCCGAGCTTGAGGAGCATGTCGGGAGCCTTCTTGGCATCCGGGTAATCGCGGCTGGCGCGCAGGAAAACCTCGGCAGCGTCACGATAGCGGTCCTGCCCCAAAAGGGCCTCGCCAAGCCAGAAATGCGCATCCGGTGCCCGCGCATCGCTTGGAAAACGCTCGATATGCTGGCGAAAACCGGCTTCAGCGGTCTTGTAGTCGCCGGAAAGAATGAACTCATAGGAATTGCGGTAAAGTTCTTCCGGATTGTCGGCCGTGGGGAGCGCCGCAACGTCGCTGCCGCCGCCCTGTCCCACATCGCCCTGGCCCGCATCACCCTGACCGGGCTGAACGAGATCCACCGGCGCGCCAGCCTCGCCGCCAATCACATTGCCATTGGCATCGAAGCGGATGCTGCCGAGCGTGCGGGGCGGCTCTCCAAGCGTTGGCGCTGCGCCCGTTCCGCCTGGAGTGGTGCCGGTGCCGATGGTTCCGGCACCTGCGATATCGTTTCCGGCCGGAGGCGGCATTGCCTCCGAGCGCTGTTTCGGCGCAGAGGCTCCACCTGCCGCTCCGCCCTTCTTTTCAAGCTCCTGGAAGCGGAACTCATTGTCTTCCTGCATGCGGCGCAGCTGGTCCTGCATTTGCAGGATCTGGAAATTCAGTTCCTCGACACGCCCATTGAGCTGGCGAAGCTGTTCTTCGAGGCCAGAAACGCGCGGATCGCCCGACTGGGCGAGAATGATCCGTTCTCCGCCCTTTTGTTGCAGCAAGGCGGGTTGCGCCTTTACCGCCACCGATCCGAGCGACCCTCCGAAATCGAAGGCCATTGCCGGACCGGCCATAAGAAGAGGCAACGCCAGAACGCTGCCCAGAACCGTTCGCAAAAACATTGCAATCTCGCTTTCGCAAATATCATGACAGGGTGCTTTTACCCCGATTTGCTCTTTATCAGGGCCGGAGACTTCGGCCAAATTTTGATTTTTTTGCCCGCAAGCTTCGGGCTACAATGCCTTTGCCCCTCGAAAGCAGGCGCTTAACCCGCTATATGGCGCCTCAAAGGATTTCGAATGGCACGGATTTATCAGACACGTTCCTGGGAAGACCAGTTATCGCCCGCACTCACGGAAATGGAGTTGCTGGCGCTCGAAGCCTATGCACGGCTGCCCCAGGATTTTCGCGAGCTCACGGGCGAGATCATCATCCAGATTTCGGAATTTCCCACCGAGGAGATCATGGATGACCTGGCTTTGGAGACCCCGTTCGATCTGCTCGGTCTTTTCGAGGGCAGGGGGATCGCCGAACGCTGGAATCCCGCGACCGGCGAAGGCCCCAATCGGATCACGCTCTATCGCCGCGCGATCCTCGACTACTGGGCCGAAAACGAGGAAACACTGGGCGATATCATCACCCACGTGCTCATCCACGAGGTAGGCCATCATTTCGGCCTGTCCGACGACGATATGGCCCGCATCGAGGACACCGTCGTCTGAAACCTGCCGCGGCAAGGCGCTCTTACGCATGTCTCCCGGAAGTGGGAGCCAGTTCCTGGATAAAGACATGCGTAAGATCAGGGTCTTAAGGCGTAAGGAGCGAACCTGAAAGATCGCGACACGCTTTAGAGACGAACCATCCGCGTCTTGTTCATGCAAAGCCTTAGCGTGCGGAACAGATAAAACAGCAGGCCGATGCCAAAGGTGACGATCGTGATGATGATCCACAAGATCACATGCCCGATCACTTCCGCGAGGTTGAGATCGCATTCCAGTTTCGCGATCTGATGACCTTCCCGGTTGATCAGGTAAGTCTTGTTGATGATCGCCTTGTAAAAATAGTAGATCGCAAAGAATGCACCGATACCGAGCGTCAGGACCGATATGATCGCCCATATGACGAGGTAACCGATGGCTTCCATGATCGAATATTCGCAACGAAGCCTGACTGCATTGTCGGATGCGGTAGCCGAGCCGACATTGTTGATGACATGAACGGTGTTCATCGAACGCACTCCCCCTGATGCCTAAGGCATTCAAGCAGAAGTTTCACACCGACATCAACCTATAATTGCAATCTTTCTAATATTCGCCCAATTTCATGTCAGGCGTGTAGTCCAGCCCGTCGACTTCCTTGCAGACCGCCTGTCCGCAGCGCATGGTCTTGGCCTCCGCGTCATAGGCATAAGTCGGGGAACCATGCAGGTGCCATCCCTTGTTGAGGGCGGTCGTGACCTTGTGGCAGAAGCTGGAATCGTCCGGGCCCGTCAGAAATCTGTAAAGCTTCACTGGTCTTTCTCCCTGATAGTGTGAGCGCGCGCGATGATGCGCCTAGCCATTTCCAGATGCAGGCGTTCGACCATGCGCCCATCGAGCGAAATCACTCCGCGCCCCCGGTTTTCGGGTCGGTCGAAGGCCTCGACAACCGCCTCGGCCTGAGCCAGCGCTTCCGCGGAAGGAGCAAAGACCGCATTGGCGGGACCGATCTGCGCAGGATGAATGAGCGTCTTGCCGTCGAACCCCATGGCACGCGCTTCCGCACATGAACGCTCGAAGGCCTCCAGGTCGCGAAAATCGTTCGAAACGCCGTCGATGGCGCAAAGGTCTCCCGCTCGCGCCGCCATCACCATCTGCAGGAGAAAGGGGGCCAGATAGCGCCGGTCAGGCGTCAAAGCGATGCCCGTATCCTTTGCAAGGTCGTTGGTGCCCGCCACGAGACAGGACAAGCGCGCTGCCGGATCGCGCCCGAGTTCGGCGATGGCTCCGAGATTGAGAATGGAGCGCGGCGTTTCGATCATCGCCCAAAGTGCCAGCGAACGCGGCGCATCCGTCTCGTCGAGAGCGGCATCTGCTTCCAACACGTCCTTGGGTCCATCCACTTTCGGCAACAGGATCGCATCGGGTCGCATGGCGCGCGCCGCCAGCAGATCTTCCGTTCCCCATTCGCTGGAAAGCGCGTTGATGCGCACCGCCACCTCCATGCGCGGACGCTCCTCGCTCGCAAGAAAAGCGCGCAGCCGCTCGCGTGCAGCGGGCTTCTCCTCGGGCGCGACCGCATCCTCCAGATCGAAGATCACCGCATCACAGGCAAGCGAGGCACATTTGCGCATCGCCTTCTCATTGCTGGCGGGCACATAGAGGACAGAGCGGCGAAGGTGGGGCTTTTCCTGCATGCGTGTTTCATGGCGCAGCCGCGCCCCGGGCGCAAGAGACGGTTTCAAGAGACTTTGCTTTGCCGCCCTCCTTGTGTAAGGAGAAGCGACAGATTGAATGGCCGGGCAGACGACGGCCGCACAGAAAACGGACCGGTTTCATGGATAAGTTCACCAAGCTGACGGGCGTCGCCGCCCCTTTGCCGATCGTCAATGTCGATACCGACATGATCATCCCGAAGGACTATCTGAAGACGATCAAGCGCACCGGCCTCGGCACCGGCCTTTTCGCAGAGATGCGTTATAACGAGGATGGCACGGAGAACCCGGATTTCGTTCTCAACAAACCCGCCTATCGCAAGGCCAACATTCTCGTGGCCGGCGACAATTTCGGCTGCGGTTCGAGCCGCGAGCACGCGCCTTGGGCGCTTCTCGATTTCGGCATCCGCTGCGTGATCTCCACCAGCTTTGCCGACATCTTCTACAACAACTGCTTCAAGAACGGCATCCTGCCCATCAAGGTGAGCCAGGAAGAACTGGACATGCTGATGGACGATGCGCAGCGCGGCTCCAACGCCACGCTCTCGGTCGATCTTGAAGAGCAGGAAATCCGTGGCCCCGATGGCGGTGTCGTCAAGTTCGAGATCGACGCCTTCAAGCGCCATTGCCTTCTGAACGGCCTCGACGATATCGGCCTGACCATGGAGAAGGCGCCGGCAATCGACACGTTCGAGCATAAATACACCGAAAGCCATCCGTGGGCCTAGGCTCCGGCAACGGAGGCGGCAAGCGCCGCCTCATTTCCACCGGCTCTCCCTTCGAGAAGACCGCCGGTTATAGCCGTGCCGTGATCGATGGTGACTGGTGCTTCGTTTCGGGCACCACAGGCTATGACTATGCAACCATGACCATGCCCGAAAGCGTGGAAGAGCAGACGCGAAACTGCCTCTCCACCATTCGAGCCGCTCTGCTGGAAGGCAGCTTCGAACTCGCCGATGTGGTCCGCGCGCATTACTACGTGACCAGCCAGTCTTACGTTTCGCGTGTTTTTCCCATCCTCGGCGAAGCTTTCGGCGACATCCGCCCCGCCGCTACGATGATTGTCTGCCAGCTGAACGAGCCGGAGATGAAAATCGAGATCGAGGTGACCGCGCTCCGGCGTAACCGTACCGGTTCATATACCGGCAGCCTTGCGCAAAACCGCATAGCGGATTAGCAAGTGCCTCGAATTCCATTCGAGAAGCACCCCCAAGAGGCACAAATGGCAACGCGCAAACTTCTTCTGCTCCCCGGTGACGGTATCGGCCCCGAAGCCATGGCTGAGGTCAAGAAACTCATCGAGATGATGAATGCCGACTTCAATACCGGCTTCCAGACAGAGGAAGGTCTCGTGGGCGGCAGTGCCTATGATGCGCATGGCCAGGCCATTTCCGATGCGGATATGGAAAAGGCCATGGCAGCCGACGCCGTTCTTTTCGGTGCCGTCGGCGGCCCCAAATGGGACGGCGTGCCCTATGAGGTTCGTCCGGAAGCCGGCCTCCTGCGTCTGCGCAAGGACATGGAACTCTTCGCCAATCTGCGCCCGGCAATCTGCTACCCGGCGCTCGCCGCGTCTTCCTCGCTGAAGCCTGACGTGGTCGAAGGCCTCGATATCCTGATCGTTCGCGAACTGACCGGCGGCGTCTATTTCGGCGAACCCAAGGAGATCATCGATCTCGGCAACGGCCAGAAGCGCGGCATCGACACGCAGGTCTACGACACTTTCGAGATCGAGCGCATTTCGGGCGTCGCCTTCGAGCTGGCGCGCACACGGAGCAACAAGGTCTGCTCCATGGAAAAGCACAACGTCATGAAGTCCGGCGTTCTGTGGAAGGAAGTGGTCGCCCAGACCCACAAGGCGAAATATTCCGACGTCGAACTCACCCACATGCTGGCCGATGCCGGCGGCATGCAACTGGTGCGCTGGCCCAAGCAATTCGACGTGATCGTCACCGACAATCTGTTCGGCGACATGCTTTCGGACGTCGCCGCCATGTTGACCGGCTCACTCGGGATGCTGCCTTCGGCCTCGCTCGGCGCGCCCGACCCGAAGACCGGCAGCCGCAAGGCGCTCTACGAACCGGTTCACGGCTCCGCCCCGGACATCGCCGGCAAGGGCATTGCGAACCCGATCGCCATGATTGCCTCCTTCGCCATGTGTCTGCGCTATTCCTTCAACATGGTCGAGGAAGCCGACCGGCTCGAGAAGGCAATTGCCGGCGTGCTCGACGACGGCTTGCGCACGAAGGACATCCTGTCCGACGGCGGCACCGAGGTCAGCACCAGCCAGATGGGCGACGCCGTCGTCGCCAAATACAAGGTGCTCGCATAACCGATTTGCGGCCGGCCCTGCCGGCCGCAGCCCATCCCCTGAAAGAAAAGCGCGCAGCCATGTTGACTTGCGTGGCCACAGCCACGTTGACTTCACGCCGATAAAGCGTAAAACAGCGCGCGGAAACGGAGACCACCTCGCCATGCGCGCCTTTATGCCTGCGCATCATGCTCAAAGCCTTTTGAGCGCTTTCGGGAACGAAAGCGACGGTGTCCGCTTTACCAAAACGACGGCCAAAACGACCACGAAAACGGTCTGACCCTCCTGGCTGCTCGTTCTCTCCCCGGGCATGTCGGGGAGGAAGAGCCCGCTCATGGCCGGCGGGACTTCAAAAAAGCCAAGCGGAGAGGAACAGGAGTTTTAGCCATATGGGTTTCAAGGTAGCTGTTGCGGGCGCCACCGGTAATGTGGGCCGCGAAATGCTGAACATCCTCGAGGAGCGCGGCTTCCCGGCAGATGAGATCGTGCCGCTTGCCTCGCGCCGCTCCGTCGGTACGGAAGTTTCCTACGGCGACAAGACGCTGAAGGTGAAGGCGCTCGAATCCTACGATTTCTCCGACACCGACATCTGCCTGATGTCTGCCGGCGGTTCGGTCTCCAAGGAATATTCCCCCAAGATCGGAAAGCAGGGCTGTGTTGTCATCGACAACTCTTCGGCCTGGCGTTACGATCCGGACGTTCCGCTGATCGTTCCCGAAGTGAACCCCGACGATGTCGACGGCTTCACAAAGAAGAACATCATCGCCAATCCGAATTGCTCCACGGCGCAGCTGGTTGTCGCGCTGAAGCCGCTGCACGATGCGGCAACCCTCAAGCGCGTGGTGGTCTCCACCTACCAGTCGGTTTCCGGCGCCGGCAAGGAAGGGATGGACGAACTCTTCGAACAGACCCGCGCCGTCTTCGTCGCCGATCCGATTTCGACCAAGAAGTTCACCAAGCGCATCGCCTTCAACGTCATTCCGCACATCGACGTCTTCATGGAAGACGGCTTCACGAAGGAAGAGTGGAAGATGGTCGCGGAAACGAAGAAGATGCTCGATCCCAAGATCAAGCTGACGGCCACTTGCGTTCGCGTCCCCGTCTTCATCGGCCATTCCGAGGCCGTGAACATGGAATTCGAAAAGCCGATCACGGCTGACGAAGCGCGTGAGATTCTGCGCGAAGCGCCCGGTTGCCAGGTGATCGACAAGCGCGAGGACGGCGGCTACGTCACGCCTTACGAAAGCGCCGGCGAAGACGCCACCTATATCAGCCGTCTGCGTGAGGACCCGACCATCGACAATGGCCTGGCCATGTGGGTCGTCTCCGACAATCTGCGCAAGGGCGCAGCTTTGAACACGATCCAGATCGCCGAACTGCTTATCGCCCGCGGCCTCATACAGCCGAAGAAGCAGGCTGCCTGAAGATTTTTCAGGGCCCACGATTGAACTAGGAAAGACGGGCCTTCGGGCCCGTTTTTTATTGCAGTGCTCTTATCGGGTTGGCGCCTGCTCCTCGCACCAAACAAAAAGGCGGGCCAGAAGCCCGCCTCTTTCATTCGCATCTGCCTGCAGCTTATTCGCCTGCAGCTTCCTCGGCCGGAGCTTCAGCCGGCTCGGCAGCAGCAGCGGCGGCCTCTGCGGCGGCAGCCTTCGCTTCTTCCTCAGCCTGCTTGGCAGCATCGAGACGCTCCTGGGCCTTCTTGCCTGGGAGAGCCTTGGCCGGGTTGTTGCGCGCCGGGCGCTTGGCGAGGCCAGCCTGGTCGAGGAAACGCAGAACGCGGTCGGTCGGCAGGGCGCCATTGGCCAGCCAATGCTTGATGCGCTCTTCGTTCAGAACGATGCGGTCGCCGTCCTTCGGAAGCATCGGATTCCAGGAACCGATCTTCTCGATGAAGCGGCCGTCACGCGGCGAACGCACGTCGGCGACGACGACATGATAGTAAGGACGCTTCTTGGAGCCCGCGCGGGCCAGACGGATCTTCAGTGCCATGATGTATTCCTTTCGATAATGGCATTCAGGCCGGCACGCTGTGCCGGAATCTCAAGCGCGGCTCGCCGCGCAGTTCAGTAGGCGGCATGGGCTCGGCACCCAGCCTTCTTGCAACGGCCTGTGAGGCCAGATTGTCCGGATGGACGAAACTCATCAGCGGTGGCAACCGCAGTTCCTCAGCGGCCCAGGTCTGGACACGCCGCGCAGCCTCCACCGCATAGCCCCTGCCCTCGAAGCCCGCATAGAGGCTCCAGGCCAGTTCCGGCTCGTCGATCAGTGGCGGGTGCCACAAACCGGCATATCCCGCAACCGCATCGCCCCCTTTCGGCACCACGGCGAACATGCCGTAGCCGTTCAGCGCCCAGGCGCCCGGCATGGCGGCAAACTGCGTCCATGCCTCGAAAGCGCTCTTCGGCCCGCCGATGTGGCGGGTGCGCTCCGGATCAGCGCAAAAGGCTGCATAAGCGGGAAAATCTTCCCGCTTCCAGCCGCGCAGGATCAGGCGCTCGCTTTCGAGAACGGGAACCATCAGGCAGACGGTCCTTCCGCACTCGTGCCGTGTTCCACCGCGATGGCCTCGTGATGACGAATGACCTCGCGAATGATGAAATTCAGGAACTTCTCCGCGAAATCGGGATCGAGATGCGCTTCTTCGGCCAGGCGCCGCAAGCGGGCGATCTGCCGCGCCTCGCGCTCAAGATCGGCCGGGGGAAGATCGTTGGTCGCCTTCAGATGTCCCACTGCCTTCGTGCAGCGAAAACGCTCTGCCAGCATATGCACGAGCGCCGCATCGATATTGTCGATCGAGGCGCGCAGCTCGAGCAGCTTTTCCTTCGCTGCGTTGATGTCACCGCTCATACAGTGTTCCTCATTTCTTCTTCGGAAGCCCCGGGAGACCACCCGGCAAACCGGGAAGCCCTGGCAATCCACCGCCGGCAAGGCCGGGAAGCCCCCCCTTGGGCAACCCGCCACCGAGACCGGCGGCTTCCGCCTGTTTCTGGAGCGCTTCGAGCTGCTTCGGATCCATATTCGACAGGTCCGGCATGCCTCCCCCCATGCCTCCCCCCAGGCCTCCAAGGCCCATCTTCTGGGCCATTCCGCCCATCAGGCCCCGCATCATGCCGCCCTTCTTTCCCTTGCCGCCCATGGCCTTCATCATGTCGGCCATCTGGCGGTGCATCTTCAAAAGCTTGTTGATCTGCGCGGCATCGGTACCCGAACCGGCTGCGATGCGCTTCTTGCGGCTGTGCTTCAAAAGATCGGGATTGGAACGTTCCTTGGCCGTCATCGACTGGATGATGGCGATCTGGCGGCCAAACATCTTGTCATCGAGGCCGGCGGCAGCCATCTGGTCCTTCATCTTGCCCATGCCCGGCATGAGGCCCATGATGCCGCCCATACCACCCATCTTCTGCATCTGGCGAAGCTGGTCGGCGAGATCGTTCAGGTCGAACTTGCCTTCCTGCATCTTCTTCGCCATCGCTGCGGCCTTTTCCGCGTCGATGGTTTCGGCAGCCTTCTCGACCAGCGAAACGATATCGCCCATGCCGAGAATACGGTCGGCGATGCGCTTGGGATGGAATTCCTCCAGCGCATCCATCTTTTCGCCAACGCCGATCAGCTTGATCGGTTTGCCGGTGACCGCACGCATGGAAAGGGCGGCACCGCCGCGCCCGTCGCCATCCATGCGGGTAAGCACCAGGCCGGTTATGCCGACGCGATCGTTGAAATTATTGGCGAGATTGACGGCATCCTGACCGGTCAGAGAATCGGCGACCAGCAGGATTTCATGCGGATTGGCGACACGTTTGATGTCGGCCATCTCGACCATGAGCGGCTCGTCGATATGTGTGCGACCGGCGGTATCGAGGATCACCACATCATAGCCGCCGAGCTTCGCGGCCTGCACCGAGCGCTTGGCAATATCGACCGGCGACTGGTCCGGAACGACAGGCAGCGTTGCAACCCCCGTCTGCTCGCCGATCTGCTTGAGCTGTTCCTGGGCGGCGGGACGGCGCGTGTCGAGCGAAGCCATCAGGACCTTCTTGCCCTGACGCTCAGTCATGCGCTTGGCGATCTTGCCCGTGGTCGTGGTCTTGCCCGAACCCTGCAGGCCGACCATCATCACCACGACCGGCGCCGGCGCGTTGAGATCGATGGTCGCGCCTTCCGCGCCGAGCATCTCGACCAGTTCGTCATGAACGATCTTGACGACCATCTGGCCGGGCTTGATCGACTTCAGGACTTCGGCGCCAACCGCCTTCTCGCGCACACGGTCGGTGAAGGAACGCACCACATCCAGCGCGACGTCAGCCTCGATGAGCGCCCTGCGCACCTCGCGCAGTGCCGCCGCGACATCCGCCTCCGACAGCGAACCGCGACCGGTCAGGCCGTTCAGGATGGAACCAAGGCGTTCCTGAAGCGATTCAAACATCCGCGTTCCTCATTTCTCGCATCATGATGATCCGAGACGTAATGCATCCGCGAGCAGGCTTCAAACAGCGCGCAAAGCCAAAATGCACCCGGGGGCGCCTCGCGCTGCCGGATGTTGACCTCCAGGATCCCTGCTTTTGATGCAAATCGCCCTGGTCGGCTGCTCGGAGTTGACACTCTTCGCGGAAATTCGGGGCCTGTAGACAGGAAAACAGCGCAAGAGTCAAGAGAACGCCGCCCAGGCACAAGGCCGGGCGGCGTTCCAATCGGGGGCAGGGATGGCCCAATTCCTGGTCAGCGCAACACGTACACGATGCGACGCGTCTCCGGTTCCACCAATACCGGCTGCTGGTTCACATAAACATAACGGTACTGGTAATCGGGGATCTCACGCACTTCGACCGTGTCCGGCAAAGCTGCGCCGACCACAACTTCACCGTCAAGATAGACAGGCTCAGCCGAATGGGCTTCCACATAGGTGCGGATTTCAGCGGGCGGAGCCGGGATCGGCTCGATCGTTCCAAGTGCGGTCTTGCGACCGATGAGTTCGCCATGAACAACCTCGGTACGCACACTTGACGTTGCTTCATAGGAAACCGGCGGCAAAGCCTCGGAAGGGCGCTCGGTGAGAACCACACGCTCGCCGCCGAAAGGAGCCGTCAGATAATCCGAATACGCCCAGCCGTCGACGCCATTGTAGGAAACGACGCACCATTTGCTGCCTTCCTGACAACCGCCGATAACAGCTTCCTGATTTGCGCCAATCGCGCCAACGATGGGATATTGCGGTCCGGGACCGGAACGGATGTTCAGATCGGTCACGGCAACCGCCGTGACATCCGCTGCTGCAATGCCGGTGAGTGCCATGAGGGCAGCCGCAGCTGCTGTCGTCTTGAGGATGATGTTTTTCATTTTCTTCTCCCGTCTCTCTTAGACTGGAGCAGCAAACGGAGGAGCACGCGAAAAGGTTCCCGGGATGTTTCCCGGCACGGTTGCGTGGGGAAACGGAAAATAAACGCTGAAAGGGATCGGTAATGACCGCTATGCTAAGGCCCGAAAGGGGTTGCGGCCAATGACAGGGCATGCAATCGCTGACAGTATCACGTTTCTTAGCCATTCTTATCTTAAGGAGAGCAACATGGCTTTCGGGGGCAGGGCGGTTCTTTTGGCCGCAACTGTTTGTGCATCACTTCTTGCGGCTGGCACCGCGTCCGCCGCCCAATGCGGAAAGACTGCGGCCGGGTTCGAAGCCTGGAAGGCCGATTTTTCCCGACAGGCTGCCTCTCGAGGCATCGGCAAGCGCGGCCTGAGCGCATTGGCGGGAACGAGCTACGCCACCAAGACCATAGCCGCCGACCGTGGCCAGAAGAGCTTCAAACTGTCTCTCAACGCCTTCATGCAGAAGCGCGGCGCCAATGCCATCGTATCGCGTGGCAAGGGCATGAAGAAGAAATACGCGCGCTTGTTCGACAATCTGGAGCGTCGGTATGGCGTTCCGGCGGGCCCGCTGATCGCCATCTGGGGCATGGAAACCGGCTTCGGCGGCTTCACGGGAAACCAGAACATCCTGTCAGCCGTGACCACGCTCGCCTATGACTGCCGGCGTTCGGAGTTCTTTACTGGCCACCTCTATGCCGCATTGCAGATGGTCGATCGCGGCATGCTGAGCACCTCGGCCAAGGGTGCCGCCCATGGTGAAATCGGCCAGACCCAGTTCCTGCCCGGCAATGCGCTGAAATATGCTGTAGACGGCGACGGCAATGGCAGCGTCGACATGATCCGCTCATCGGCCGACGCTCTTGCCTCCACCGCGAATTTCCTGCGGGCGCACGGTTGGCGCGCCGGTGCGGGCTATCAGCCCGGCCAGCCCAATTTCCGGGCCATCCAGGGCTGGAACGCCGCAAGCGTCTATCAGCAGGCCATTGCAATCATGGGCAAGCAGATCGACGAATAGAGTTTCTTATCTTCGACAAGAAAAAGCCGGCAAAATTGCCGGCTTTTTTATTTTCGCGAGGCCAGATCGGTTCAGTGTTTTCCCGCATTTATGCAGACGTCAGGGATCTCACCCGACTGCAAAATGCGCTAACGACCGCGCTTCCTTGCCGCAAGCGTGCGCAACCGGAGCGCATTCAGCTTGATGAAGCCAGCGGCATCCTTCTGGTCATAAGCGCCCTGATCGTCCTCGAAAGTGACAAGCGTATCGGAATAAAGCGACTTGTCGGAACGGCGACCAGTGACGATGACATTGCCCTTGTAGAGCTTCAGGCGCACATCGCCTTCCACATCTTCCTGGCTCTTGTCGATGGCTGCCTGCAGCATCTCCCGCTCGGGCGAGAACCAGAAGCCATTGTAGATGAGCTCCGCATAGCGCGGCATCAGCTCGTCTTTCAGGTGTCCGGCGCCCCGGTCGAGCGTGATCGATTCCATGGCGCGGTGCGCGGCCAACAGGATAGTGCCGCCCGGGGTTTCGTATACGCCACGCGATTTCATGCCCACGAACCGGTTTTCAACCAGATCGATCCGACCGATGCCATTGTCGCGGCCGAGATCGTTCAGCGCCTGCAACAGCGTCGCCGGCGACATGGGCTTGCCATTCAGAGCGACCGCATCGCCCGCCTTGAAGGAAATGGTGATCTCAGTGGGCTCGTCCGGCGCGTCCATCGGAGAAACTGAACGCTGATGCACATATTCCGGTGGCTCGATCCATGGATCTTCCAGCACTTTCCCCTCGGAGGACGAATGCAGAAGATTGGCGTCGACGGAGAAGGGCGCTTCGCCCTGCTTGTCCTTCGGCACCGGGATCTGGTGTTCCTCGGCGAATTTCAAGAGATCGGTACGCGATTTGAACGTCCAATCGCGCCAGGGTGCGATGACCTTGATATCCGGGTTCAGTGCATAAGCGGAAAGCTCGAACCGCACCTGATCGTTGCCCTTGCCCGTCGCGCCATGCGCCACCGCATCGGCTCCCGTCTCGCGGGCGATTTCCACAAGGCGCTTGGAAATGAGCGGGCGCGCAATGGAGGTGCCCAGAAGATAGGTCCCTTCATAAAGCGCATTTGCGCGGAACATGGGAAATACGAAGTCGCGCACGAACTCCTCGCGCAGGTCTTCGATATAGATTTCCTTGATGCCAAGCATTTCGGCCTTGCGGCGTGCGGGCTCAAGTTCATCGCCTTGACCGAGATCTGCGGTGAAGGTCACCACCTCGGCGCCCAGTTCCGTCTGCAGCCATTTGAGGATGATCGAAGTATCGAGGCCGCCCGAATAGGCGAGCACCACTTTCTTGACGTCTTTATGTTTAGTCATGATCCCGTCCGGTCTTCGAAAAGCCGGCGGGTTGCAAAAACCCGCCCGGAAGAACCCCGAACTGCCCAGGGTCCCTGAATTCGGCTGACTAATATCAGGTATGGCCGCTTGGGCAAGGCCATGAGTTCTAATTAGAAAGAGCGATTTGCTGCGGTTGCATGGGCAGAGTGCCTCCTTTTAATCGCCCCTCGAGCATCGCCATGGCAGCACCTTCCAAAAGTCCCTGGCCTTCCGAATAAAAGCCTTTTATTTCAATTGGATAATTATATACTAGGTCGAGCTGCTCTCACCGCACCTTAGGCGGGGAACTTCACGGACAAACGGATGCCAGCACGCTTGCCATATGCTATTGAGCGAACATGGCGCAAAAGAAAGCACATGAAGTCGACCGTTGGCTTGCCCGACCGGAACCGGAATATCCCATCGTTCTGATTTACGGACCCGACAGGGGACTTGTGAGCGAGCGTTCGCGGCGCTTCGCGCAGGGCACCGGCCTGCCCCTGGACGATCCCTTCACCGTCGTACGCCTGGAGGCAGGAGAGGTTGAGCAGCAGCCCGGGAGGCTCTCCGACGAAGTTCGCACCGTTCCCATGTTCTCCGACCGCCGCCTTATCTGGGTGAAGAGCGCGGCCAATCAAAAGGCATTGGTTGCGGACGTCGCAGCACTCATCAAGGAGCCACCTACGGACTGTATTGTGCTGATCGAGGGTGGCGACCTGCGCAAAGGAGCGGGTTTGCGCTCTACCGTGGAAGGCGGCAAGAACGCCATGGCGTTGCCCTGCTATGCGGATGACGGACGCGGTATCGACGCGATGATTGATGAAGCGCTGGAAAAGGCCGGGTTGCGGATCGCCCTCGATGCGCGACAGGCTCTCAAGGCTAATCTGGGCGGCGACCGGCTCGCCACACGCGGTGAACTGGAAAAGCTCGCCCTCTATTGCACCGGTCAGTCCGAAATTTCAGCAGAGGATGTCCGGCTCCTGATCGGCGACGTCGCCGGTCTCAGCACGGACGAGGCCGTGGACGCAGTCATTACCGGGCAATTCCGCGATTTCGATAGCACATTCAAGCGTTTCCTTTCCGCCGGAAACCCTCCTTTCCTGATCCTGTCGGCAACACTGCGCCAGATCCACGCGCTCCAGATCATGCGGCGGGCAATGGATGCCAATGGCCAGCCCGCCAGTTCTGCGGTTGCCTCAGCAAGGCCACCCGTCTTTTTTTCGCGCCGGAAAATCGTCGAAACGGCATTGACCCGGTGGAACGCCACATCTCTGCAAAATGCGGCCGACCGGTTGCAGGCTGCAATCCTGCGCACACGCCAAAAGCCCGCATTGGCCGAGCCAATAGCGCGCCAGGCATTGATCGCCCTTGCGGTGGAAGGTTCGCGAGGAAGGCGCTGAACGCCCTCATTTTTGGAAACGGTCTCTCAGCCGTCGCTGTGCTCCGGGACAAAGCCGGTTCGCAAAGATTTACCTTTGGCTAACGATAAATCTGTTTCTGAAGCCGTTGCGGCATTGCAGCGAATATCTTTTAAAAAGCAAAGAGATAAGCGTGCGAGGAAACGCACGCGAATTTGGATTTCTTCAAATCCCGGCCATAACGCTCGTTCCGTTATCTACTGCTTGAGCAAGCGGCAAAGCTCGTCCAACTGCTCGAGGGAGCGGTAGGCAATCCGCAACTCTCCACCGCGCTGCTTGTGGTTGATAGCCACTTTCAAGCCGATCTGATCGCTCAACAACTTTTCCAACGCCAGCGTATCGGCATCTTTTTCCTTGCGCGGAGCAGCGTTTGCCTCGCCCTCTTCCTTCGCCGGCGCCGCAGCGAGAGCTTCTGCCTGTCGAACGGAGAGCCCGTCCTCGATGATACGCCGGGCAAGCCCGATAGGGTCCGCAGCCGTCACGAGCGTTCGCGCATGTCCGGCAGAAAGCGACCCGTCGATGATCAAATCGCAGATCGCATCCGGCAACTTCAAGAGGCGAAGCGTGTTGGCGACATGGCTGCGGCTCTTGCCGATCACCTGCCCCAGATCGGCCTGCGTATAGTTGTGCTCATCGATAAGCTGCTGATAGCCGCGCGCCTCCTCAAGCGGATTGAGATCCGCCCGCTGCACGTTCTCGATAATCGCGAGTTCCAGAGCCGCCTTGTCATCCACTTCGCGCAGAATAACTGGAATATCGGTCAGCCCCGCGCGCTGCGCCGCGCGCCAACGACGTTCGCCGGCAATGATCTCGAACCGGCCCGGCGCCTCGCCCGAACGCACGACTACGGGCTGCACAATGCCATGTTCGCGGATCGACTGCGCAAGATCGCCCAGCTCGGCTTCGGCGAACTGCCGGCGTGGGTTGCGCGGATTGGGAGAAATGAACTCGATGGGCACCGAACGATCCGCACGAACGGATTCGTGCCGAGCCGTTTCCGGCTTGTCCATCTCACCGATCAAAGCGGCAAGACCGCGGCCAAGACGCTTGCGCGAAGGATCTTCGTTCATCTCAAAACACCATCAAGCACGAAACTGACAAACATCACCGCGCGCAACCACATCAGGCGGCGCGCAGACGCCTTTCACGGCGAATTACCTCCGATGCCAGCTGAAGATAAGCCTGGCTGCCGGAACACTTCAGATCATACAGGATTGCCGGTTTCCCATAAGAGGGGGCCTCCGACACGCGCACATTACGCGGAATGATCGTTTCATAGACCGTCTCGCCCATATGGGCACGCACATCTTCCACCACCTGGTTTGCGAGGTTGTTTCGACGATCGAACATCGTCAGAACAATCCCCTGAATTCCCAGGTCGGGATTGATGGAACCGCGCACTTGCTCGACCGTCTGCAAGAGCTGGCTCAGACCCTCGAGCGCAAAGAACTCGCACTGCAACGGAACGAGGATCGAATCGGCAGCTGCCATCGCGTTCAGCGTGAGAAGATTGAGCGAGGGCGGGCAATCCACCAAAACGTAGGAATAAGGTACCGACTCATCACGCAAAGAATTGCGCAATTTCAACACACGATCCGGCGCATTAGAGATTTCCATCTCGATACCGAGCAGATCAAGCGTGGAAGCAACGACGGAAAGCCCAGGAACAGCTGTTTCCATCGCTGCCTCACAGAGGCTGGCCCGGCCCGTGAGAACATCATAGGAAGAGATATGCCGCGCCTGCCGGTCGATGCCCAGGCCAGTACTGGCATTGCCCTGCGGATCCAGGTCGACAACCAGGACATTCTCGCCAATCGCGGCAAGTGCCGTGGCCAGATTGATGGCCGTCGTCGTTTTCCCGACACCGCCCTTCTGGTTTGCGACTGTGATGATACGCGTGCCGCTTTTCATCGCTGCTGCTACCCTGATAACCCGTAAGTCGTTGAAGATATTATGCGGCCCCGGCTGAAGAAATCCTCATAGGGTTGCTGATTTCGAGGATAACTGCCTCCGCATCAACCTTATCTTTATGTTCTACCAGATCGAAGCGCCACGCGTTACCGCTTTCTTCCAGTTCCCTCCGGTAATCCCGGCCTTTATGGAAGAATGCGCGCGCACCTGCTTGCAACCATGGATGGGACAGCTCCAACAACAGCGAAAGTCCCGCCAGCGCCCTGGCCGTCACCACGTCCGGAGCCGGAATCAGCCCGTAGCAATCCTCGATTCGCCGGGCATGCACACGTGGGGCAACTCCGACTTCATTCAATGCAGCGACAAGGAACGCCGCTTTTTTTCGATTGCTTTCGACGAGATTGACTTCGGCATCCGCGTGCTCAGACATCAGGATAGCGATAACAGCCCCCGGAAAGCCGCCGCCGGATCCAAGATCGAGCCACTGTCGCGCATCGGGTGCCAGCCGCAAGAGCTGCGCACTATCCAGAATATGCCGCTCCCAAAGCGTATTCAGGGTCGATGGAGCCGCCAGGTTGATACTTTTCGACCAGCGTAGGAAAACCCGCTCGAAAGCTTTCAGGCGCTCAAATGTTTCACGTGAAACTGGCCCCGCCAAGGATTGCAACTCTGCATAGCGGGGCATGTTCACGCTGCACCCAATTGCGCATCGCCCTGACGGATCATGGCAATCACGAGCGCAAGGGCAGCAGGTGTCATTCCATCGATCTTCTGTGCCTCGGCGATGCTTCGAGGCCGGCGAAGCGCCAGCTTTTGCTTCAACTCATTGGAGAGCCCAGGAACGCTTTGAAAATCAAGGGTTTCCGGTATGGCTCGCGCTTCCTCCCGGCGCAATGCCTCGGCGTCGCTCGATTGGCGCTCGAGGTAAACGGCGTAGCGCGCCTCCGTCTCGAGCTTCTCCGCAAGGTCCGCCGGAATATCCGTCAGTTCAGGCCATATCTGCTGCAAATGTTCAAACCCGACGTCTGGATAGGAGAGAAGGTCATATCCGCTGCGCCGAACCCCGTCGCGATTCAACGATATCCCGAAACGCACTGCCTCGTTCGGGCTGAGGGAGCGCGTTTGTATCAATTCGCGTGCAGATGCCAGTGTCTGCTCCATCGTCTCGAATCGCTCCCGCCGCTCGAATGAAGCGATCCCCAGTCGGATAGCGGCCGGTGTCAACCGAACATCCGCATTGTCTGCACGTAGAGACAAACGATACTCCGCACGTGAAGTGAACATGCGATAGGGCTCACTCACGCCCCTCGTGATCAGGTCATCGATGAGAACTCCGATATAGGCATCTGCCCGGCCCAACACGAAGCCATCGGCTCCGGAGGCGCGCCGCGCGGCGTTGATACCCGCCATGACGCCTTGCGCAGCAGCTTCCTCATAGCCCGTCGTTCCGTTGATCTGGCCAGCAAGAAAAAGGCCGGAAACGCGGCGCGATTCAAGGGTTGGCTCCAGCTCGCGCGGATCCACGTGATCATACTCAATTGCATAACCAGGTTGCAAAACCCGAACGTGCTCAAGGCCGGGGATGGTTTTCAAAAGCGCTTCCTGCGCATCGCGGGGAAGCGAGGTGGAGATACCGTTCGGATAAACCGTGTCATCGTCCAATCCCTCAGGCTCGAGAAATATCTGATGTCCGTCCCGATCCCCAAATTTGACGATCTTGTCCTCGATCGAGGGGCAATAGCGGGGTCCAATACCGTCAATAGCCCCGGAATACATAGCCGAACGGTGCAAATTCTCGCGGATTACCCTGTGAGTTTCAGGAGTTGTGCGGGTAATGCCGCATTCGATTTGTGGATTTCTGATTTTCTCGGTGAGCAGCGAAAAGGGTGTTGGCTGGTCATCGGCAGGCTGCATGTCCAGACCTGACCAGTCGATGGTTTTCCCATCAAGCCTCGGCGGTGTCCCGGTTTTCAACCGTCCGAGCTTAAATCCTGCAGCCTCCATGGAAGTAGAGAGGCGCTCGGCGGCCTGCTCATTCATCCGGCCCGCCGGAAACCGCGTTTCACCGATATGAATAAGCCCGCGCAGGAATGTACCTGTCGTCAGCACAATCGCTCTGCAATTCAAGACACGTTCACCGGAAATGGTCAAACCGGTGACTTGCCCATCTTCGATCTGCAGCGCGAGCGCTTCACCTTCAATAACACTCAGATTCGGCTGCTCGGATATCATCGCCTGAACGGCTACGCGATAAAGCTTGCGGTCGGCCTGCGTCCGCGGACCGCGAACCGCAGGGCCTTTTCTTCGGTTCAGAAGGCGAAACTGAATGCCCGCAGCATCCGCGGCGCGCGCCATGATACCGTCAAGGGCATCGACTTCGCGAACCAGATGTCCCTTGCCAAGCCCGCCGATTGCCGGATTGCATGACATGGTCCCGATCGTATCGAACTTAAGCGTCACCAGCGCCGTCTTTGCACCGGAGCGCGCGGATGCGGATGCAGCTTCGCAGCCGGCGTGTCCGCCACCAATAACAACAACGTCGAAATCTTCGCTCATGCGATCCTGCCCGAAAGCTACTACCGCCACGGGCGGAAGTGCCTTCTTCACGTGAATATGGGATGTGGCATCAAATGTCTTGTTCTGAAGGCTACGTCAAGGCATCGAAGTCAATTGCTATGATGAGCATGAAGCGGGGGCGAGTCTGCGTCGTTTCACGTGAAACAATATTGCGCCAGGGATGTCGTGTTTCACGTGAGTCATCCTTGCCGGGTCGTCAAATGTTTCACGTGAGTCGCGCGGTATTGCTGCTCAATGTTTCACGTGAGTCACTTGCCGATACAGAACTGCGAGAAAATCGTGTCGAGCAAGTCCTCAACATCAATTTCCCCGGCGATACGTCCCAGAGCAATAGCTGCGAGCCGCAACTCCTCCGCCTGAAGTTCGAGCCCAACGGCACCTTGTCCAAAAGCGCGATCGATATGTCTGGATGCTTCCATCAGCAGGCCCACATGCCGCTCCCTGAACGGAAGGATGTCCAGCGCACGCTTTTTGCTTCCCTCTGTTAGATCACCGATGCGCACCAACAGCTCATTTATTCCCTCGCCGGATACAGTAGATATCGCCAGATCATACGCTTCTGCAACAAGGCGCTCATCAAGGAGATCGATCTTGTTGGCAATCCTCAGCAAGCGAACACCTTGAGGGTGCGGTACAGAACGGGGTTCTGTCACGTCCTCCAGGAGCAAAATAAGATCGGCATCGCCGGCGCGAGCGATGGCACGATCAATGCCTATAGCCTCAATGCGCCCGGGGTTCTCTCGAATGCCTGCCGTGTCCGTCAGGATGACTTTAACTCCACCGATATCAAGCGCCGTTTCGAGGATATCGCGGGTTGTTCCCGCCTCTTCCGTGACGATCGCGATATCACGCTTCGCGAGGGCGTTCATCAGACTGGACTTTCCGGCGTTCGGTGCCCCAAGGATGACAACCCGGAATCCATCCCGGACAATCTCTGCATCGCGATACCCGCCGGCATGCTCCTCAATCTCGCTTTGAAGAGCACTCAATTCCTGCCAGATTGCATCGGCAACCGATCCCGGAACATCCTCTTCGTCCGAAAAGTCGAGCTCTGCGGCGATCATTGCCTGGGCATGGATCAGCGACCGCCTCCATCCGGCATAAAGCTGGCGGTGCCTCTCGTCCCCATTTGCCAGGGCAAAGCGTCTTTGCGCCTCGGTCTCTGCAGATATCAGGTCGGCAAGAGCTTCAGCGCCTGTAAGATCGAACTTCCCGTTAAGAAAGCCACGCTTTGTAAACTCTCCCGCATCGGCAGCCCGGAAATTCTCACGCCCTCCAAGAGCTTCCAGAACGGATTTCACCACTGCAACGCCCCCATGAAGCTGGAGTTCGGCGCAATCTTCACCAGTGAAACTGTAAGGCCCTTCGAAAAACAGGATCAGCCCGCGGTCCAGCACAGTGCCGTCTTCAGCCTTCATCGTCCTAAGAACGGCTTTGCGAGGCTCCGGTACAAACCCAACCAGATCATTCAATGCCGTGCGCACATCTGGCCCGGAGAGCCTGATCACCGCGACGCCGGAGGGAAGCCCACCACTGGAAAGAGCGAATATGGTCTCTCGCATTCGTTTGCCCTGCCTTGAAATGCGTCCTACCGTAACGACCGATTGCGACCGCATTGAAAGAGAGTTTGCCCGTGCTACCTGAGAAAAACCTGCTTGGCGAAGAGACAAGCCCCTATCTTCTCCAGCACAAGGACAATCCCGTCCATTGGCGACCCTGGTCAAAGGCAGCGCTCGATGAGGCTCGAGAGCTGAATCGACCGATACTACTTTCCGTTGGCTATGCCGCCTGTCACTGGTGCCACGTCATGGCACATGAATCGTTCGAGAACGATCAGGTCGCTGATGTCATGAACCGACTTTTTGTGAATATCAAGGTTGATCGGGAAGAGAGACCTGAGATCGATCAGATCTACATGGCCGCTTTGTCCGCAACGGGCGAGCAGGGTGGTTGGCCACTAACCATGTTTCTCAGCCCCGACGGAAAACCGTTCTGGGGCGGAACCTATTTTCCACCGCAGCAGCGCTACGGTCGCCCCGGTTTTATCGAAGTTCTCAACGCAGTTCATACCGCCTGGCTTGAGAAGAATAGGGACCTCTCCGGCAGCGCTGAACGCCTTCACGATCACGTTAAAGCACGTCTCTCACCACCTTCCGCCGAAGGTTTCGACCCCCAATCCGCAGTGACGGATCTGGCGGAACGTATCCATGGCATGATCGATCAGGATATGGGCGGTCTACGCGGCGCACCCAAATTTCCCAATATGCCTTTCATACAAATTCTCTGGCTGAGCTGGCTGCAGACGGGCAACCAATCGCACCGCGATTCGGTAATCACCAGCCTGAAGAGGATGTTGTCCGGTGGTATTTATGACCATGTGGGTGGTGGGCTGGCGCGCTATTCAACCGACGCCAACTGGTTGGTGCCGCATTTCGAAAAGATGCTCTACGATAATGCCCAGCTCTTGCGGTTGCTCAGTTGGGTTTTTGGGGAAACGGAAGATGAATTATTCCGTATCCGAATCGAAGAGGTGATCAATTTCCTCTTGCGTGACATGCGGGTCAACGGCGGTGCATTTGCATCCAGTCTTGATGCAGACAGCGAGGGCGCGGAGGGGAAAGCCTATCTGTGGTCCAGACTTCAGATAGAGGCCGTCCTTGGTAGCCGAACGGAAGCATTTCTTTCCACGTTCGAGCTGACAAAGCCGGATGATTGGCACGGCGACCCGGTTCTTCACCGTCTGGCACATCCAGAATTCCAAGGCACAGATACTGAGAATGCGCTGCGAAACGACTTGAACGCGCTTCTCTCAACCCGTGCGGGGCGCATTCAACCTGGCCGCGACGACAAGGTTCTGGTGGACTGGAACGGCCTCGCCATTGCCGCGATTGCCAATTGCGCACGGCAGTTTCAGCGCCAGGATTGGCTCGATGCAGCCAAAGCGGCTTTTCATTTCGTATGCGAATCGATGGAGAGTAGACGTCTTCCGCACAGCATCCGGCTCGGAAAGCGGTTGTTTCCTGCCCTGTCGAGCGATTATGCCGCGATGATCTCTGCAGCCACTGCACTCTATCAAGCCACAAGGAAGAGGGGTTTCCTCGATCAGGCCAGTGAATGGTTTGAAACCCTGAAAAGCTGGAACGCCGACGAGGAGAATGCAGGTTTTTATCTGACCTCATCCGACGCATCCGATGTCCCTTTGCGTATTCGCGGGGACGTGGATGAGGCCATGCCTTCTGCGACTGCACTGATCATCGAAGCGATGTGCGGTCTTGCAGCGCTAAGCGGCGATGACAAGGTGGAAGAATATCTGTCGATCATTACGGAACGCGCGCTCGGCCGTACCCGCAGCCAGGCTTATGGACAAGCCGGCATCATTTTCTCCGCCGTCCTGGCTGCTTCACCGATGAAACTCGCGATGGTTGAAGCCGAGGAGGAAGACCTATTCGTTCCGGTAGCGAATCGAATATTGGATCCCCGCCGTTGGGACGAGGCCTTCCATGTTGGAGAACCCCCCATTCATTTGCCCGGTGGGGTCAGTGTCCCGACAGAGGCACCCGCCGCCTATCTGTGCATGGGTCGGACTTGCCTGCCTGCCATAAAAGAACCCGCTGTGTTGCAGCGGGTTCTGAAGGAACATGGTGTCTGATGATTTATGGTTAAGAATGTCTCACCACAAACGATGAGCACCTGACGAACTCAGGTGTTCATGGAATCGAAGAACTCGCCATTCGACTTGGTCTGCTTCAGCTTGTCGTTCAGGAACTCGATGGCGTCCGTGGTGCCCATCGGCGCCAGAATGCGGCGGAGAACGAAAATCTTCTGCAGATCCTGCCGCGGAATGAGGAGGTCTTCCTTGCGGGTACCCGACTTGAGAATGTCGATGGCCGGGAAAATGCGCTTGTCTGCGACCTTGCGGTCCAGCACGATTTCCGAATTGCCCGTGCCCTTGAACTCTTCGAAGATGACTTCATCCATGCGGCTGCCGGTGTCGATCAGCGCCGTCGCGATGATGGTCAGCGAACCGCCTTCCTCGATGTTGCGGGCTGCGCCGAAAAAGCGTTTGGGCCGCTGTAGAGCATTTGCATCGACACCACCGGTGAGAACCTTGCCGGAGGAGGGAACGACCGTGTTGTAGGCGCGGCCGAGGCGCGTGATCGAATCGAGCAGGATCACCACGTCGCGGCCATGCTCCACCAGGCGTTTTGCCTTTTCGATCACCATCTCGGCCACCTGCACGTGGCGCGAAGCCGGCTCGTCGAAGGTCGAGGAAATAACCTCACCCTTCACCGAACGCTGCATATCGGTCACTTCTTCGGGACGTTCATCGATCAGGAGAACGATCAGAAAGCATTCCGGGTGATTCGAGGTGATGGAATGCGCGATATTCTGCAGAAGAACCGTCTTACCCGTCCGCGGCGGCGCGACGATCAGACCGCGCTGTCCCTTGCCCAACGGCGCCACCAGATCGATCACACGGGCCGAAAGATCCTTGGTCGTCGGATTTTCGAGCTCCATGTTCAGACGCTCATCCGGATAGAGAGGCGTCAGATTGTCGAAATGGATCTTGTGCCGGATCTTCTCCGGGTCCTCGAAGTTGATCGTGTTGACCTTCAGCAGCGCAAAATAGCGCTCGCCTTCCTTCGGACTGCGAATCGGCCCTTCGACGGTATCTCCGGTTTTCAGAGAGAAACGGCGAATCTGCGAAGGAGAGATGTAGATATCGTCCGGACCTGGCAGATAGTTCGCCGTTGCCGAGCGCAGGAAGCCGAAACCGTCCTGGAGAACTTCGACGACACCCTCGCCGATGATCTCGATATCCTGTGTGGAGAGCTTCTTCAGGATCGCGAACATCAGCTCTTGCTTACGCATGATGCTGGCGTTCTCGACCTCGAGCGATTCAGCGAACGCAATGAGATCGGTCGGCGATTTGCTTTTCAGCTCTTGGAGTTTCATTTCCTGCATGTGGCGGACTCTGGATAGGCAGACGAACGATGGAAAAATGGCGGAATTCGATGCCGGCCGGTTCCACTCGAAAGGGAAGAGATTCGTGCAACCGGACAAAAGGGAAGGAGCCGACTCTTATCGCTGTCCTATCAAAAGGGCAAGATGGCTTCTGCGGCTCCGAATGCGAAGGCTATTTAAATCCGTATCAGAAGGGTTTGACGATAACAAGGATGACAATTGCTATCATCAGCAAGGTTGGCACTTCATTCATTATACGCCAATGACGCGCCGGCTTTGTGTTCGCATCGGCGGCGAACCTGCGCACCGCAGCTGAAAGATAACCATGAGCGCCAGACATGAGCACCACCAGCGCGATCTTTGCATGCAGCCACCCCCCATGGAAGCCGAACCCGTCCCAGGCGAGCCAGAGGCCGAAAACCCAGGTCACGATCATCGCGGGATTGATGATGAGCCGTAAAAGACGCTGCTCCATTACCTTGAAGGTTTCGGATTCGGCCGATCCCGGCTTTGCCTGCGAGTGATAGACGAAAAGGCGCGGCAGATAGAGCATGCCTGCCATCCAGGAGATCACCGCGATGACGTGGATGGCCTTGGCCCAGGGATAGAAACCTTCAGGGTTTGCCAGAAAAAGCAGGGCCGTGAGAGCGATAAAGATGATGATCGCCACCATTGCCCGCACGGCAGCCTTTTTGCCGCCCATATCCTGCTCCGTGCCCATCAGACCGTCTCCCTGACCCGTTTCAGCATCGCTTCCACATGTTCTATCGGTGTGTCCGGCGTGATGCCATGGCCGAGATTGAAGACAAATGGGCCGTGCCTCAAGGCCTCCACGATGGCATCGACGCCTTCATCGAGCGCATCCCCACCGGCAATAAGCCGCAGCGGATCGAGATTTCCCTGCACCGCACCCTCTGCCTGCAATCGCCGGGCGGTTCCCAATGGTACCGTCCAGTCGAGGCCAAGCGCGGTGACCCCCGTGAGGCGTCTGTAGCCCGCATAATGCGCGCCGGCCCCCTTCGGAAAGCCGATAATGGGTGTTTCAGGGTGTACCGCGCGCACGCGCTCCACCATCCGCGCCACGGGTTTGACGCACCAGCGGTCGAAGGAGAGCTCGTCCAGCACGCCGGCCCATGAATCGAAAATCTGCACCGCATCGGCACCCGCGTCGATCTGCCTGACAAGATAATCTGCCGAAACATCGGCAAGCATATCGATCAGCGCCGCAAACGCCTCCGGCTCTCTGAGCGCGAAAAGTCGTGCTGGTGCCTGATCCGGGGTTCCATGCCCCGCGATCATATATGTCGCCACGGTCCAGGGCGCTCCGCAAAAACCGAGCAACGTCGTTTCGTCGGGAAGTTCCTTGCGCAGCCGTTTCACGGTTTCATAGACCGCCGCCAGATGATCGTGAAATCCGCCATCGTCCAGCTTGGCAATACCGCTGGCATCGATTGGTGTCAGGAGCGGACCGCGTCCTTCTTCAAAGCGCAGGTCGCGGCCAAGCGCATGGGGCACGACCAGAATATCGGAAAACAGGATCGAGGCGTCAAACCCGAAACGGCGAATTGGCTGAAGCGTCACTTCCACGGCCAGATCGGGATTGTAGCAAAGGTCGAGGAAACTTCCGGCCTCTTTTCTCGTTGCCTTGTATTCCGGCAGATAACGGCCTGCCTGGCGCATCATCCATATGGGAGGCGGAAAGACCGTTTCGCCTTTCAGCACGTCGAGTGTTTTTCGATGGCTCATTCGCCTCGCTCCACAGTCTGGATTCAAAAGATAAGGCTGATTTGAGGATTCTTTTGATTCTATGACTCTGTTTGTAATGTGGATTCAATCCTGTCCACGGAAACCCTCTTCAACCAGCCGGTCGAATTGACGCGCCCCGTCCCTTGTCCACTCTGGGGAAGATTGGGGATCATCCGGATTCATTTAATAGATTCAATTGGCTGAATAAATCGTACTGGAACCGTTTGTGTGGAGTATCGCGAACAGACATTGAATTGTCGCTTGTTCTCCACATTTGCCGGATCGAGTACACAATCCCTCTGCCTGTGGAAGAAACGGCGAGTTTTTCAAAGGCGGGACTCTCGCCATTCCTGACCTCTGACGTTATCAACATGCATCCACATGGCGGGGCAAAAAATCGTGCAACAACCGCAGCGCTTCTTCCATCTTCACATGATTTCTGATGCGACCGGCGAGACGCTGCTGGCCGCGGGGCGCGCCGCAGCCGCGCAATACAAGGATGCGCGGGCGATCGAGCACATCTATCCGCTGATTCGAAATGAGAAACAGCTTGCCCGCGTTCTCGACGAGATCGAAAGCGAGCCGGGCATCGTTCTCTATACGGTGGTCGACCAGAAACTGGCGCGTGGCATCGATGAAAGCTGCGCGGCTCTCGGCTTGCCTTGTGTTTCCGTGCTGGAGCCTGTCCTGATGGTTTTCCAGTCGTTTCTTGGCACCCCCGCCGGGCGGCGCATGGGCGCCCAGCATGTTCTCGACGCGCATTATTTCCGTCGCATCGAAGCGCTCAACTTCACCATGGATCACGACGACGGCCAGCTTCCGCTCGACGTCGAGGAGGCCGACGTCATCCTTGTGGGTATCTCGCGCACGTCCAAGACACCGACGAGCATTTATCTGGCGAATCGCGGCGTTAAGGCCTGCAATGTCCCCATCGTGCTCGACATTCCATTGCCGGAGGAACTGTCGCGCGCCAAACGCCCTCTGATCGTCGGTCTGGTCGCTTCGGCGGAGCGCATCTCGCAGATTCGTCAGAACCGCATACTCGGCGCATTGAGCGAGGACAGTTTCAACCCCTATACCGACCGCGCCACCATTGCCCGGGAAATTGCCTATGCCCGTCAGATCTGTGCACGTCATGGCTGGCCGGTGATCGATGTGTCGCGACGCTCGATTGAAGAGACTGCTGCGGCCGTGCTCGCTCTCTATGCGAAATCTCGTGAAAGCAGGGAAGGCTGACATGACGCAAAAACCCGAACTCCTGCTCGCCTCGGGAAGTCCCTTTCGGCGGCAATTGCTCGAAAACGCCGGACTGAGTTTCCGCGTCGAGCGTTCCACCATCGACGAACGCGCGGTGGAAAAAACGCTGGAAGGCAGCAATGCCGATCCTGAAACCGTTGCCGAGGTTCTGGCGGAGGCAAAGGCGGTGGAAGTGTCCGAGCGCTTTCCCGATGCGCTCGTCATCGGTGCGGATCAGACGCTGTCTCTGGGAGACGAGGTCTTCCACAAACCTGCCGATATGGAGGGCGCGCGGCATCATCTTCTGAAACTGTCCGGCAGAACCCATCAATTGAACAGCGCGGTGGTCCTTGCACGCGCCGGCGAGGTCATCTGGAGGCATGTCGGGGTCGCGCGTCTCAGCATGCGTGCACTGGATCCGGCTTTCATCGGCCGTCACCTCGCCAGTGTGGGAGAAAAGGCACTCTCCAGCGTCGGCGCCTACCAGATCGAGGGCGAGGGGATCCAGCTTTTCGAGAAGATCGAGGGCGACACCTTCACTATTGTCGGCTTGCCTCTGTTGCCGCTTCTTCAGGAACTGCGCGTATTGGGAGTGATCGATGGCTGAAATTCACGCCTTTGTCTGCGGACACCCCATCGCGCATTCCCGGTCGCCGATCATCCACGGTTATTGGTTGGCAAAACATGGCATCGAAGGCTTCTATGAGCGCATCGATGTGGCGCCGGCGGATTTCCCGGCTTTCCTCGAAAACCTGGCCGCGCGCGGATTTGCCGGCGGCAATGTCACCCTGCCGCACAAGGAGACGGCTTTCCGCCTGGTCTCGCGACGTGATGAGGCTGCGCAGATGATCGGCGCCGTCAACACCCTGTGGTTCGAGGATGGCGAGCTCTGCGGCGGCAATACGGATGCTTATGGCTATGCGGCCCATCATGATGCGCTTGCACCGCGTTGGCGCGAGGGTGAGACGGCGGTGGTTCTGGGAGCCGGAGGCGCGGCGCGGGCCATCATTCATGCGCTTCAAAAAGCCGGCTATAAGAATGTCCGCATCGTCAATCGCACCGTTGAGCGCGCGCACGAGCTGGTGGATATCTTTGCAGGCGGTGCCAGCGCCCATGGATGGGACGAACTTCCCGTTCTGCTTTCGGATGCCGATTTCCTCGTCAACAGCAGCGCGCTTGGCATGACGGGCAAGCCCCCGCTGGAAATCTCTCTCGACCCGCTGCCCGATCACGCCATCGTCAGCGATATCGTCTATGCACCGCTAAAGACCGATCTTCTGGCATCCGCGGAAGCACGCGGACTGATCGGTGTCGACGGGCTGGGCATGCTTCTGCATCAGGCAGTACCGGGTTTCGAACGCTGGTTCGGTGTTCGCCCTGAGGTCACCCCGGACCTGCGCGCCGCTGTTCTGGCGGATCTGGGGCACAAATCATGATCGTTCTCGGCCTCACCGGCTCCATAGGCATGGGCAAATCCACGACCGCCGGCATGTTTGTCGATGAGGGCGTGCCGGTACATGATTCCGATGCCGCGGTTCATCGGCTCTATGCGGGGGCTGCTGCGCCGCTTATCGAGGCGCGATTTCCCGGAACGGTTTCCGATGGCGTGGTGGATCGAACACGCCTCGCGGCTGCCGTTTTGAGCAATCCTCAGGCCATGAAGGCGCTCGAAGCCATCGTGCACCCGCTGGTGCGCAAGGATGCGGATGATTTCGTGGAAAGAAATCGTGCCGAGGGCCGACCCCTCGTCGTTCTCGATATTCCGCTCCTTTTCGAGACCGGAGGCATGGATCGCGTCGACCGCATAGCCGTTGTCACGGCTTCAGCTGAAGAGCAGCGTCGCCGTGTCTTGTCGCGGCCCGGCATGACCGAGGAAAAGTTCGAGGCGATCCTCGCCCGGCAGGTTCCCGATGCGGAAAAACGCCGCCGCGCCGATTTTATCATCGATACCGGCAATGGCATGGAACCGGCGCGCGAGGCCGTGCGGAACATCATCAAGGCGCTTTCCCCAGGCGAAGCACAGTTGGGCTAAGCCGCGCCTTGCCTCGCATGGCCATGGCGCGCATGGTGCCGTACAGGCTGTGGCCCTACAGGAATTGAGGATATTTGATGCGCGAGATCGTCTTCGACACGGAAACCACAGGCCTCGACTTTGCCGATGACCGGGTGATCGAAATCGGCGGCGTCGAGCTCGACAATCGCTTTCCCACCGGCCGCACCTTCCACAAATACATCAATGCGCAGGGACGCTCCGTTCATCCCGAAGCGCTTGCCGTTCATGGCATCAGCGATGCCGATCTCGAGGGAAAGCCGGTTTTCGGCGACATCTTCCAGGAATTTCTGGAGTTCATCGACGGCGCGAAGCTTGTCGCCCACAACGCAAATTTCGACATGAACTTCATCAATGCCGAGTTTGCGCGCCTGAACCATCCCCCGGTCGACCCGGGCCTTGTGATCGATACGCTTGCAATCGCGCGCCGCAAGCACCCGATGGGTCCCAATTCGCTTGATGCGCTTTGCCGTCGTTACGGCATCGACAACAGCCGCCGCACGAAGCACGGGGCCCTTCTCGATTCCGAGCTTCTGGCGGAAGTTTATATCGAGCTGATCGGCGGCAAGCAGGCCGCGCTCGGTCTGGAGATTTCAGGTTCGGCAAATGAAGTGTCGGACACCAACACCGATACCGTGGTCGCCATCGCACAGCGCCCCTCTCCGCTTCCCTCGCGGTTGAGTGAGGCCGAGCGTGCTGCCCATGATGCTCTGGTTGAAAAGCTGGGCGAAAAAGCCCTTTGGCATAATCTGCGCGCCTGACCGACGCACAGGCTTTTGTTTCGCCGGCGGTTTGACGTTCGCCAAATGCAATTCGGGCGCGAAGCGGGTCAACCGACCCATTCCGCGCCCGAAGAAATCAATGCTTTCAGGAAACCTGAACCTGCGCCTTTGCCTGTTCCTCGGCAATGCGCTGCTGGAACATGCGCGTGAAATCTATGGGGTCGATCATCAGCGGCGGGAAGCCGCCGCCCCGCGTCGCATCGGCGATGACCTGGCGGGCAAACGGGAAGAGAAGCCGCGGGCACTCGATGAAGAGGATCGGCAGCATGTGCTCCTGGGGGAAGCCGGCCACGCGGAACACGCCACCGTAAACCAGTTCCACATTGAAAAGCACCTGATTGTCGGCTTCCGCCTTAGCGTTCAGCGTCAGCACGACATCATAATCGCTCTCACCGAGCGGATTGGCGTTGACGTTGACGTTGATGTTGATTGCCGGGGGCTGCGAACGGCCGCGCAGGGATTGGGGCGCGCCCGGATTTTCGAAGGAAAGATCCTTGATGTACTGGGTAAGCACGTTCAGGGAAGGCTGGGCGCCGTTGCCGCCATTTGCCGCTTCATTCGCAGCTTCGGTCTTTTCTTCCGGTTTCTTGGCCATTCGTATTCGTCCTCAAGCGTGGTTTGGCAGCCGCGCGGCTCCCCTTGTAATTGCCTGCTCGCTAGCATGGGCATTGCCGCATGACAAGGCAAAGGCGGGTATGCGGGTTGCCGTTACGGTCACTGGCGATCCGGGTCGCGCCAGGGTGAATCTTCGTTTCCGGTATCCTTATAGTCATCTTCCGAGAGGTCGATTGTCTGCGGCCCGGTGTCGCGCCGATAGGCCTCATGATGAGGATTCGCCGCACCGGGCATGCCACCGACGACGACCACACGCTTGCGCAGAAATTGCCATCCTGCCTCCCGAAGTGCGGGAATGAAGAGCAGGAAACCCAGAGTATCCGTTATGAAACCCGGCGTCAGCAACAGAAGGCCGGCAACGAGGATCATCACGCCGTGAACCAGATCGCGGCCTGGAACACCGCCCGTATTCATCGTTTCCTGAATGCGCCGAACCACGCCAAACCCCTGTACACGCAGCAGAATCGAGCCGGTCACCGCCGTAATCAATACGAGGGCAAGTGTCGGAAAAACACCAATCTGGCTTCCCACCGCCACGAAAGTGGCGATTTCTGCGAGCGGAATGGCGAGAAGGAGGAAGGGGATTATTGAGAATCGCACGAAATTGTTAGTCCTCTTGTACTCTTATGAGCGGAATTCCGACTGCGGCATGCTGGTTTGTAGCAAAAACATAGGTATTCTGGCTGGAAGTTTGAATGACGGGTGCCTGCGTTCTATATGATTTCCGGTAGGAACAGGTTGCCATCGCCCAGACGTCTGTCTTGAGCCGGCAGGCGTTCCTCAACAAAGTGGCTCGTTTGGCTGGATGTCATGGAATTTTTCGATTTCGGCACAATTTTCTTTCTGATCGCCGCTGCAGTGATCTTTTTTCAGCTGCGTAATGTGCTGGGTCGCCGCACGGGCAATGAGCGTCCACCCTTCGATCCCTATACGGCGAACCGCAAGGCGTCACGCAAGGAAGATGCTGGCGACCGTGAGAATGTCGTGTCGCTGCCGCGCCGCAAGTCCGCAGGCGAGGCGGAAAACAACTATGCGGAGATCGACAAGGCCGCCAAACCTGGCTCCGAGCTGAACAAGGGCATGCGCGCCATCCGCGATGCCGATGCATCCTTCGAGCCGAAAAGCTTCACCGAAGGCGCGAAGATGGCCTACGAGATGATCGTGATGGCCTTTGCTGATGGCGATCGCCGCACCTTGAAGAATCTTCTGTCGCGCGAAGTCTATGAAGGTTTCGTGGCCGCGATAGATGAGCGCGAGAAGCGCAACGAAAAGATCGAATCCTCCTTTGTCGGCATCGACCGTATGGAAATCATCGGTGCGGAAATGAAGGGCAGTGAAGCGCATGTCACGCTGCGCATTGTCTCCGAACTGATTTCGGCAACGCGCGATAGCGCCGGTCAGGTGATCGACGGCGATCCCGAGACGGTTGCCGAGGTCAAGGACGTCTGGACCTTCGCTCGCGACACGCGCGCGCGCGACCCAAACTGGAAGCTGGTCGCCACCGAAGCCGAGGATTGATCCTTGCAGGGCGGGGCTCCGCACATCGCTGCGGCGCTCGCGCCTTTTTTCACGCCGGTGTCCTTCGGGCATATGCCAGGCTGGCGGGAGGATTCGCTTCTATGCGCTTTCCTCGCTTTTCGCAGGTCGGCCTTTCAGGTTCTGGAAAAGCCCTACCGTTCAGGAAGTCTCGGCATAGCCCTGTCGGCGTTTGCCGATGCACATGAGGCTGCCCGGTCAATGGCAGCACCTGACGAAGCCTCGGCCCGTGCGTTTTTCGAGACACATTTCACGCCATGCCGCATAAGGCCGGCTGATGACGGGCACGGATTCGTGACTGGTTATTACGAACCGGAAGCGGAAGCGTCGCGCGAGCGCACGAAACGGTTTTGCGTGCCGCTATATCGGCGACCGGCCGATCTCGCCGATGTGGACGACGCCAATCGCCCCGCAGGCTTCGATCCTTATTTCGCCTTCGCTCGCAACACGGCCACCGGTCTTGTCGAACATCCCGACCGGGGAGCGATCGATCGAGGCGCGCTGGAAGGGCAGGGGCTCGAACTTGTGTGGCTCGAGAACAAGATGGATGCCTATTTCATCCATGTGCAGGGTGCGGCGCGCCTTCGGCTCACCGATGGCACACATATGCGGATCACCTATGCCGCCAAGAGCGGCCACCGCTTCACCGGAGCGGGGCGTGTGTTGATCGACATGGGCGAGCTTGCGCCTGAAACAGTGACAATGCAGACCATCCGCGCTTGGTTTCGCGATAATCCGCAACGTGTCGAGGAAATCCTCTGGCACAATCGCTCCTATATCTTTTTCCGCGAAACCGAGATCGGCAATCCGGCCCTGGGGCCGGTTGCAGCCGCCAAGGTCCAGCTCGAACCGGGCCGTTCGATTGCCGTGGACCGGCTCCTGCACACTTTCGGCACGCCGTTTTTCATCGATGCGCCCACGCTTCGGGCGGTCGGAGATGCGCCTTTTCGAAGATTGATGATCGCTCAGGACACGGGATCCGCCATCACCGGTCCCGCACGCGGCGATCTTTTCATCGGCACGGGTTTCGAGGCCGGCGAAATCGCCGGGGTTATTCGAAACCATGCCGATTTCTACGCTCTCGTGCCGTGCGGTTTGGTGGAAGCGCCATGAGCCGCTCTGCGTCCAAGCCGCTCAGTCTTGAGGATCGCATCCTCTGGAACAAGGTGGCCCGCACGGCCGAACCCCTGAAGGGTAAGTCGCTCGATGACCTTGCGCTTCCCGATGATGACACGATGGACGAGTTGAAACGGCTTGTCGCGCCGCGCTCCCCGGAAACGGCTCCAACGCTTCCCGGACAAAAGCCTGCGGTTGCTCCCAAGGCGCACCCGACGCGGCGGATCGACAAGCCGACCCACTCCAAGCTTGCGCGCGGGCGACTTGCCATCGAGGGCCGGGTCGATCTGCACGGCCTTACGCAATCCGAAGCGCACGGACTGTTGATGTCGTTTCTGAGCCGGGCCCATGCGGAGGGCCTGCGCCACGTGCTCGTCATCACAGGCAAGGGCGCCTCGCTCGGCAGCGAGGGCGTTTTGCGCAAGGTGCTGCCGCAATGGCTGGCGACACCGCCCATGTCGGGCTTTGTCAGCGGCATAGATGAAGCGAGCCGCAAGCATGGCGGCGGTGGCGCATTTTATATTCGCATTCGCCGCCACAGGAGCCTTGCGTGACGCCGCTCGGGGAAAAGATCCGCCAGCTCAGGCGCGACCGTGGCGTGAGCCAGAAGGAGATGGCCGCTGCCATCGGCGTCAGCGCTGCGTATCTGTCCTCCCTTGAGCATGGCACGGCCAGCCCGCCCAATTGGGCAATGGTTCAGAAGATCATCGGCTATTTTAACGTTATCTGGGACGAGGCGGATGAGTTCCAGCGCATCGCCGAGCTCTCCCATCCGCGCATCACCGTCGACACCGCACGGCTTTCACCGCGTGCGACAGAGTTTGCGAATCTCGTTGCGGTTCACATTGCAAGCCTGACAGAGGACGAAATCGGCGATCTGCTCGGCCGGTTGCGGAGCATGACTGACAATGAAGGCTCCTGATCCGCGAAATATGCGGTCTGCGGTTTTCAGAAAAGCGCTTCCAGCTCGTCGAGCTTGTCGTTCACCAGCCAGCCGTAATAATTCTCTTCCGGCCATTTTGGCGCCTGGCCCTTGGTGCGGCGAATGCGGTTTTCAGCAGCCAATCGCGCCGCGCGCTCTTCCGGGTTGCCCAGATTGTAGAGCGTGGCGGTGATACCCGGATTCTTGGAGATGTCGAAATCGGCAATTCGGCGATAGGCCGAGATCGAGGTCTTGATGGTCGCCGCGACATAGGCAAGCGACTTGTCCGGATCCATGATCGTCCGATAGACCTCCTGCGGGTCGTCTGCCTCCAGTTCGCGGAACCCGGAAACCTTGTGCACCATGTCGGAGAGCTTGAGCGCCGTCAGCGGGTTGAGCTGGCCGATGCCGAATGTCTGCCCTGCATAGAAGGGCTGGAAGAAGACTGCGCCGAAACGGTCGTTCGGCCATGATTTGCCGCCAACCGTCTTGCCACGGAAACTCTTGTCCCAGACCGTTTCCCGGCAGGTCCACTGGTCGTAGCTTCCATCCTCGGCGTTGCACTTCTCGAATTCCGGCCGCTTGATGAATTCCGAGACGACTTCGCCATTATGGCGGAACGAGAACTCGCTTTTCAGATAGGACACGGCCTTGACGTAATAGGTCTGCAGCCGGTCATAGGCATCCACATTATAGGTGTGTTCGCCCACAATGGCGCCCACCATGTGAATAGGCTCGATCTGGTAGCGGGCGGCAATGCTTCGGATTTTGGAGACCAGCACATCGTCGGTTTTGAAGAGCTGGTAGACCTTCACATATTTGGCATCGAACGTGGTCTTGGCCGATTTGGTTCGCTTGGCGGAAACGCCTGGCACGGCTGGTTGCTCGGCATTGCGGTTTCCAGCCGGAACGAGCTTCGCCGCCAGAGCAGGCGCTCCCGCCGTGCCGAGAAGTCCCAGGCAAACCCCAATGACAAGAAATGCACGTGATGCCATGTCGCGCCGCAGCTTGCGCCCCCGAATATGACTGTTCTGAATGGAGCGCAAGGTAGGCAAACCGCACAACCAAGTCGAGAGATTTTATGACCTGCCGTCGCAGTGGTTTTGCAGCGCGGCAATGATGCCACACTGGCGAACCGCTTCCGCCCCGGTCAGTCTGGGCGGAAACGGCGGCTTTGGCCTACAGGATGAAACGCGAGAGATCGGCGTTCTTGGCCAGGTCACCCACATTCTTGTCGACATAGGCGGCGTCGATCTTGAGCGTCGAACCGGAGCGGTCCGGCGCGTCGAAGGAAATGTCGTCGAGCACGCGCTCCATCACCGTCTGCAGGCGGCGCGCACCGATGTTCTCGACGGTGGAGTTCAGATCAACGGCGATGGCGGCAAGCCGGTCGATGGCGTCGTCGGTGAATTCCAGTTCTACGCCTTCGGTTTCCATCAGCGCCACATACTGCTTGATCAGGCTTGCTTCGGTTTCCGTCAGGATGCGGCGGAAATCGTCCTTTTCAAGAGCGCGTAGCTCCACGCGGATCGGCAGGCGGCCCTGAAGCTCCGGCAGAAGGTCGGAGGGCTTGGAGACGTGGAACGCGCCCGAAGCGATGAAGAGGATGTGGTCCGTCTTCACCGGCCCGTATTTTGTGGCCACGGTGGTGCCTTCGACGAGCGGCAGCAGGTCGCGCTGTACGCCCTCGCGCGATACGCCGGCGCCAACGCCGCCTTCACGCGCTGCGATCTTGTCGATCTCATCGAGGAAGACGATGCCGTCATTCTGCGCCGAATCCAGGGCCCGTTGCACAACCTCGTCCTGGTCGAGCAGCTTGTCGGATTCATCGGCGATGAGCAGCTCGTAGGATTCCTTGACCGTGGTCTTGCGCTTCTTGGTCTGCCGTCCGCCCATGGCTTTTTGCAGCATATCGTTAATGTTGAGCACGCCGATATTGGCGCCCGGCATCCCGGGAAGCTCGAAACCGGGCATGCCGCCACCGCCCGAATCGCTCACCTCCACCTCGATCTCCTTGTCGTCGAGCTCGCCATTGCGCAGCTTCTGGCGGAAGCTGTCGCGAGTGGCCGGGCTCGCGGTCTTGCCGACAAGCGCTTCAAGCACGCGTTCTTCGGCGTTGAGATGGGCGCGCGCCTTGACGTTTTCGCGCATCTTTTCGCGGGTCAGCGCGATCGCGACTTCCACCAGATCGCGCACGATCTGCTCTACATCGCGACCGACATAGCCAACCTCGGTGAACTTGGTGGCCTCCACCTTGATGAAGGGGGCACCGGCGAGCCGGGCGAGGCGGCGGGAAATCTCCGTCTTGCCGACGCCGGTCGGGCCGATCATCAAAATGTTCTTGGGCATCACCTCCTCGCGCAGCTTGGGCTCAAGCTGCTGGCGCCGCCAGCGGTTGCGCAGGGCGATGGCCACGGCGCGCTTGGCGTCCTTCTGGCCGATGATGTAGCGGTCGAGTTCGGAGACGATCTCGCGGGGGGAAAAAGTGGTCATGTGTTCGTCTCGTTTTTCTTGTCGTATTGCATGATGAGAACGCCTTTCGTGCGCCCCTCCAGATGGGGAACGGGCTGGAATCCGGCTTTCCGGTAGGCCTGCACGGCGCGGTGGTTTTCGATATCCGGGTCTATCAGGATGGTTGCGTGGCCTTGTTCGAGAAGGCGGCGCACCATCTGGCTTACCGCCCGGCTGCCGATACCCCTGGAAAGCAGCCCTGCCTCGCCGATGGTCAGGTCCACGCCCACGGCATCGTCGGGAAGCTCGGCAAGCCACGGGCTGGCTTCGACCAGTTCCGGGTCCTTGTTGTCGGCGAGGAACCAGTACTGGATGTAGCCGATGGGACGTCCGTCCAGTTCAATGATGAAGGGACGCGTTGTGTCGCGACCCTCGACCATGGCGCGGATATGGCCAAGCTCCGTTTCCGGCTCGCCCCACCAGTCGCGCACATGCGGGCGGTGCAGCCAGTCGAGGAGAAGCGGATAATGCCCGGCCGTGACCGGGGTAAATCCTATCTGGCCCGCCTCATTCGGCATCGAGCGTTTCCACCACGACATTGTCATTGGTGTAGATGCAGATGGAGGCGGCGATTTCCATCGCCTTGCGGGCGATTTCCTCGGCATCCTTGTCGGTGTCGGACAAGGCGCGGGCGGCGGCCAGCGCATAATTGCCGCCGGAGCCGATGGCCATGATGCCCTGTTCGGGTTCCAGCACGTCGCCATTACCAGTCAGTGCCAGCGTGATGTTCTTGTCGGCCACCAGCATCATGGCTTCAAGCCGCCGCAGATAGCGGTCGGTGCGCCAGTCCTTGGCCAGTTCGACGCAGGCCCGCATGAGCTGATCGGGATATTGCTCCAGCTTGGCCTCGAGCCGCTCCAGAAGGGTGAAAGCATCAGCCGTCGCTCCGGCGAAACCGGCAATCACATTGCCCTTGCCGATGCGCCGCACCTTGCGCGCATTGCCCTTCATGACGGTATTTCCGAGGCTAACCTGCCCGTCTCCCGCAATCACCACCTTGCCGTTCTTGCGCACGGTGACGATTGTGGTGGCGTGCATGGATTTGTCTTCACTCATCGCACACTCCTTTTCGCGCCGCCCGATTGAGGCACGACGCCGTCAGAGCGATTATGTAAGTTGGCATCGAAGGAATGCAAACCGCCGCCCCGCGCAGCCTCTCTCGGTTCTGGCATTCGCCATAACATCCTGCTAGAAGGCTGGCCTTCTGGAATATGAGGGAAACTGGCATGGCTTCCAGCAAGACGCGCACGGCCGAGATCAGCCGCAAGACCAACGAGACCGCGATTTCCGTAAGCGTCGATCTCGATGGGGCGGGCCGCTATGACGTAGCGACCGGAGTGGGCTTCTTCGACCATATGCTGGAGCAGCTTTCGCGCCATTCCCTGGTCGACATCACGGCAAAGGCCAAGGGCGATCTGCATATCGACGATCACCACACGGTGGAAGATACGGGCATCGCCATCGGCAAGGCCATTTCCGAGGCACTGGGCGAACGCCGCGGCATCATGCGCTACGCCTCGCTCGACCTTGCCATGGACGAATGCCTGACACGCGCCGCGATCGATGTTTCCGGCCGGCCTTTTCTCGTCTGGGACGTGGTGTTTCCCACCCAGAAGATCGGCACGTTCGATACGGAACTGGTGCGCGAATTCTTCCAGGCATTTGCCCAGAATGCGGGTGTCACCCTGCATGTGACCAATCACTATGGCGCCAACAGCCACCATATCGCCGAAACCTGCTTCAAGGCCGTTGCCCGGGTTCTGCGCGCGGCCTGCGAGCCGGATCCGCGCCAGCGCGATGCGGTGCCGTCCACCAAGGGCAGTCTGAAAGGATAGGCCATGGCCAGTTATGTGGTGATGGAGCCACCGCGCGAGGGACCGGAAAACGCGGCTCTGGTGCGCGACGGTTTCGCTTTTCTGGCATTCGTGATCCCTTTTCTCTGGTTCCTCTGGCACCGGATGTGGATTGAGGCCGCACTGGCTTTTGCAGCTGCGCTGCTTCTGGGCGCGCTCGGTACGCTCGAAGGTTGGCAGACGGCCTCCAGCGTGATGTCGCTCTGCCTGTCCGTTTTGATCGGACTGGAGGCGCGCAATCTGCGCGTTGCCATGTTGCGCCGGCGCGGCTGGCGGGAGAGGGGCGTCGTTGAGGCCGACAACATGGCCGACGCTGAACTGCGTTTTCTGTCGGACTTCTCGGCAGGAAATGCTGCGCCTATTGATGAAATGCCGATAGCCCCCGATCGCAGGGCGATGTCAGGCGCATCCTCCGTGCGGGGGGATACCGGTCCCGCCCTTGGTCTTTTCACCTATCCGGGAGCCCGCTGACATGCCAGCGAACATGAAAGTGGCCATTATCGATTACGGCTCGGGCAATCTGCGCTCGGCAGCCAAGGCTTTCGAGCGCGCTGCGCGGGAATCGGGAACGGGCGCTGAAATCTCGGTGACGGCGGATGCCGATGCCGTGCGCGCTGCGGACCGCATTGTGCTGCCCGGTGTCGGTGCCTATGCGGATTGCCGGCAGGGGCTCGACGCCGTTCCGGGCATGACCGAGGCGATCACAGAAGTCGCGATTGAAAAAGGCAGGCCCTTTCTCGGCATCTGTGTCGGCATGCAGCTGATGAGCGGGCGCGGTCTTGAAAAGACCGTCACCAAGGGGCTCGGCTGGATCGCCGGCGATGTGGTGGAAATGACCCCGACCGACCCGGATTTAAAGATTCCGCAGATCGGGTGGAACACGATTCACGTGAAACATTCGCACCCGCTCTTCGCCGGAATCCCCACCGGTGCGGACGGGCTGCACGCCTATTTTGTACATTCCTACCATCTCGCCGCGCAGAATCCGGACGAAATCCTGGCGACCGCCGACTATGGCGGCGAGATCACCGCTGCGGTTGCGCGCGATAATCTCGCCGGCACCCAGTTCCATCCCGAAAAGAGCCAGACCCTTGGCCTGGCTCTGATCGCAAACTTTCTTAAATGGAGGCCCTAAAGGACATGGCGGACAGGAAGGGCTATTGGATCGCGATGGTCGATATCGCCGATCCCGAAGGATACAGGCAATATATCGAGACGAATGCGAAAGCATTCGAGAAATATGGGGCGAGGTTCCTCGCACGGGGCGGGCAGCACACCGATCCGGAAGGGCCTGCGGGCGACCGGCAGGTGATTGTCGAATTCAGCTCCTATGAGCAGGCGCTCGCCTGTTACCACTCACCGGAATATCAGGAAGCGCTCAAGTTCCGGCTCGCCAATTCAACCGCCAAGTTCACAATTATCGAGGGCGTCTGACGCATGATCCTTTTTCCCGCCATCGACTTGAAAGACGGCCAGTGCGTGCGGCTTAAGCTGGGCGATATGGGGGAGGCCACGGTCTATAATCCCGATCCCGCAGCCCAGGCAAAGGCGTTCGAGAATCAGGGATTCGATTGGCTGCATGTGGTGGACCTGAATGGCGCATTCGCGGGTGAGAGCGTCAACGGTGCTGCCGTCGAGGCGATCCTCAAGGCAACGAAGAATCCGGTGCAGCTGGGTGGCGGCATTCGCACGCTGGCTCATATCGAAAGCTGGCTGGAAAAGGGTCTTGCCCGCGTGATTCTCGGCACCATCGCCGTGCGCGATCCTGACCTGGTCAGGCAGGCCTGCAAGGCGTTCCCCGGCAAGATCGCCGTCGGCATCGATGCGCGCGGCGGCAAGGTGGCCGTTGAGGGCTGGGCTGAAACCTCCGATCTCGCGGCGGTCGAACTGGCGCGCCGTTTCGAGGGAGCGGGCGTTTCGGCGATCATCTATACGGATATCGACCGCGACGGCGTGCTGACCGGCATCAACTGGGATGCAACCATCGACATGGCCGAAGCCGTTTCCATTCCTGTCATTGCATCGGGCGGACTGGCCTCCATCGCGGATATCGTGCGCATGACCATGCCGGACGCGAGGAAGCTGGAAGGCGCTATCTCCGGCCGCGCCCTTTATGATGGCCGGGTTGACCCGGACGAGGCGCTGGCGATTCTGCGCGACGCTGCCTGAACCGAGAAGGCCATAAAGCATGACCCTGAAAGCCCGCGTCATCCCCTGCCTGGACGTGAAGGACGGCCGTGTCGTCAAGGGCGTCAATTTCGTCGACCTGATCGATGCCGGCGATCCTGTGGAAGCCGCCAAGGCCTATGATGCGGCCGGTGCGGACGAACTGTGTTTCCTCGATATCACCGCCTCAAGCGACAATCGCGAAACGATCTTCGATGTCGTGGCCCGCACCGCCGAGCAATGCTTCATGCCGCTGACCGTCGGCGGTGGCGTGCGTGAGGTTGCTGATATCCGCAAGCTTCTCCTGTCGGGCGCCGACAAGGTGTCGATCAACACCGCCGCCGTGAACGATCCTGATTTCGTGGCGCGCGCCGCCGACAAATTCGGCAACCAGTGCATTGTCGTTGCGATTGACGCCAAGAAGGTGTCGGGCGAGGGCGAGGCGGATCGCTGGGAAATCTTTACCCATGGCGGCCGCAAGCCGACCGGCATCGATGCGGTGGATTTTGCCCGCAAGGTGGTCGGTCTGGGCGCCGGCGAAATCCTGCTCACCTCGATGGACCGTGACGGCACCAAGGCTGGCTATGACATCGCGCTCACACGCGCGGTTGCCGATGCGGTGCGGGCGCCGGTCATTGCCTCGGGCGGGGTCGGCACGCTCGATCATATGGTTGCCGGCATTCGTGAGGGGCATGCAACGGCCGTGCTTGCTGCCTCGATTTTCCATTTCGGCACCTATACGATTGCCGAGGCCAAGCGCTATATGGCGGCAGCCGGCATCCCGATGCGTCTGGACCCGGCGGATTTGTGAGCGTTTTGCGGTTTGCGAACGGCAAAAACAAATAGATGGAGCGTGTCGCCTTTTCTATAAGAAGGGTGAACGATCTCACGGAGCAGGCATGAGTCAATTCGATCTCGCCACGCTGGAAAAAATCGTCGCCGAGCGCGCCCGCTCGGGCGACGCCAATTCCTGGACGGCGAAACTCTTTTCCAGGGGCACCGGCAAGGCGGCCCAGAAGCTGGGGGAAGAGGCGGTCGAAACGGTGATCGCCGCGGTTTCGCACGACCGACAGGAACTCATCTCCGAAAGTGCGGATCTTCTTTATCACTGGCTTGTCGTGCTGGCGCTGGAGGGCGTTTCACTCGATGAGGTCATGGCGGAACTTGAAAGCCGCACGGGCCGCTCCGGTATCGCGGAGAAGGCTGCGCGGAAGGAATAGGACCGTGGCGGCAAGGAAGGGGGCCGCAAAAGGCATGGACCAGCTTGTTTCGGGCGAGAAATATTCTCCCTATCGCATCTTTTCGGCGGAGAAATGGGCGCAGTTTCGCGCCGATACGCCCATGACCCTCACCGAGGACGAGGTTCGCCGTTTGCGTTCCTTGAACGACCCGGTCGATCTGGAGGAAGTTCGCCGCATCTATCTGTCCATGTCGCGGCTTTTGTCGGCGCATGTGGAGGCAAGCCAGCTGCTGTTTAGGCAGAGGCAGGTTTTCTTCGATTCCGACGATATGGTGAAGTCGCCCTTCATTATCGGCATTGCGGGTTCCGTGGCGGTGGGCAAATCCACCACGGCGCGCGTCCTGAAGGAGCTCCTGGCCCGTTGGCCTTCCAGCCCGAAGGTGGATCTCATCACCACCGATGGTTTCCTGTTTCCAAACGAGGTGCTGCTGCGCGAGAATATGATGGAGCGCAAGGGCTTTCCCGAAAGCTACGATATCGGCGCCATCCTGCGTTTCCTGTCGAGCATCAAGGCCGGCATGCCCAATGTTCGCGCACCGCTCTATTCGCACCTGACCTACGATATTCTGCCCGGTGAATTCGCGACCATCGACAGGCCCGACATTCTCATTTTCGAAGGCATCAACGTTTTACAGACTGGGGACCTGCCACAGGACGGCGCAGCGGTTCCCGTCGTGTCCGACTTCTTCGATTTCTCGATCTATATCGATGCCGACGAAGAGATGATCCATAAATGGTACGTTGATCGCTTCATGCGGCTGCGTGAAACGGCCTTCCAGAATCCCGAATCCTTCTTCCACCGCTATGCCGCACTGGCGCCGGATGAAGCACTGGCCATTGCCGAGGGATTGTGGGCGAACACGAACCTGATAAACCTGCGCAACAACATCCTGCCGACGCGGCCCCGTGCCGATCTGATTTTGCGGAAGGGCGCCGATCACCTCACCCGGGAAGTGGCGCTGCGCAAGTTATAGAACGCTCAGACAGGCTTCGTTACTCGTCGCAGCGTAAGGTTGATGCGTCCGGGATTCTTCAGAAGTGTCGAAGTGCCGGGATAGATGCGGTCCACGCCGTGAAAGGCGAGCCGTCCAGCTCCGCCCAGCACCACCACATCGCCGCTTTGCAGTTTCACGGATGCCGTACGCGCGCTCCTTGTTGTCCCGCCGACCCGGAAAAGACAGGTGTCGCCCAGTGAGATCGAAACCACGGGAGCGGAAAATTCCTGCTCGTCGCGGTCCTGATGCAGACCCATCTTTGCATTTTCGGAGTAGAAGTTGACGAGACACGCTTCCGGCTGAAGCGCGCTGCCTGCAACCTGTTCCCAGAGATCGAGCAGCCGGTCGGGGATTGGTGGCCAGGCATTTCCCGTTGCAGGGTGTCGGGATTGATAGCGATAGCCGTTCTCCTTGTCAGTCACCCAGCCAAGCGTACCGCAATTGGTCATGCGTACGCTCATTTCCTTGCCGGTGCGCGGCATGGCGGGCACAAAGAGTGGCGCTTCGCGCACGATGGCGCGAATTTCCTCGACCAGCGCTTCCTGTGCGGTGCGGTCCAGAAAGCCCGGCAGATAACGAACGCCCTCGCTCAAGCTCGGCATTTGGCAGATTCCATGAAGCTTCTTTGCCGCAGCATATAGCGGCGGAAACGAAAACGGCGACCCGAAAGCCGCCGTTTGTCACTTCGAAGGTCTGCGCCTTCGTTACGCGTCGAGCTCGGGAATGCGCAGCACCTGGCCGGGATAAATCTTGTCCGGATGCGTCAGCATCGGCTTGTTGGCCTCGAAGATCACGGTGTGCTTGGCGCCCTTGCCTTTGCCGTAATGAGCTTCGGCGATCTTCCAGAGATTGTCGCCCTTCTTGACCGTGTAGAACACGGGGTCCTTGGCGTCGGTCTCCGCGACTTTCAGCTCGCCCGCCTCGACTTTGGAAACGCCGAGTGTATTGCCCACTGCAATGACTGCTTTTTCGAATGCGGACTGATCGGCCACTTCACCTTTCAGGATGACCTTGTCGCCGTCCACCACCACATCGACCTTGTCAGTGCCGAGCTTGTGGGAATCGAGCTCCTTCTTCAGGTTCTCCGCCTCCGGTGGTGTCTCATCATCGACGACACCAAGCTTCTTACCGACCGATTTGACAAAATCGAAAATACCCATCGAAACATCTCCAGTTTTAAAATCCGCGTCATTTGACGTGTAACCCACGATGATTTCAACTGTAAAACAGTTCCGCGTGGATACATTCCCATCCAGGGAAGCAAGCGGCTATGGCGCAAGTCAGTCCGAATCGACCTTGCCGCGCATCTTCTTGACGGTCGAGCGCCCGGCCTTCGCCTTGAGGCGCCGTTCGATCGAAGAACGCGTCGGCCTGGTTTTCTTGCGTGGTTTGGGTGGCGGTTCTGAGGCGCGCGTCAGGAGTTCCGCCAGACGGTCGCGGGCATCCGCGCGGTTCTGTTCCTGTGTGCGGAAACGGCCTGCCTCGATGACGATCTCTCCGTCCTTCGTCGCGCGGCTTCCGGCCAGCTTCAGCGCTTGTTCGCGCACCCGTTCGGGCAAACCGCGCGCCAGCGCGGCGTTGAAGCGCAACTGCACCGCGGTCGCCACCTTATTGACGTTCTGGCCGCCGGGACCCGAGGCGCGGATGAACTGCTCTTGCAGCTCATCCGCATGAACGACCACGCCGTTTCGAATATGAAGATCGCCCTCGGCCAAAACCGTTCTTTCGTCATCCGCTCAATGAAAAGGCCCGGCATTGCTGCCGGGCCCTGAAAATGCGCATAGACGCGGTACGATGCAAGTCGCCCCAATCGTCTGTTTATCGGCTTCCTACTCGGCTGCTTCCGCAGTGCGAGGAGCAGCATCGCGAACGGATGCATCGACATGGGTTTCGAACTTCTCGAAATTGTCGATGAACATGCCGACCAGGCGACGGGCCTGTGCGTCATAGGCAGCCTTGTCAGCCCAGGTCGAGCGCGGGTCGAGCAGGCTCGAATCGATGCCCGGAACCGCAACCGGAACAGCAAAACCGAAATGCGGATCGGTGCGGAACTCGACCTCATTGAGTTCGCCCCTCAGTGCCGCATTGAGCAGCCCGCGCGTCACCTTGATCGGCATGCGGTTGCCCGTGCCGTAGGCGCCGCCCGTCCAGCCGGTGTTGACGAGCCAGCAATCAACGCCGTGGCGCGCGATCAGGTCACGCAGGAGATTGCCATATTCGGAAGGGTGGCGCGGCATGAACGGAGCGCCGAAACAGGTGGAGAAGGTTGCCTCCGGCTCGGTCACGCCCTTTTCGGTACCGGCCACCTTGGCGGTATAGCCGGAAAGGAAGTGATACATCGCCTGCGCCGGCGTCAGCTTGGCAATGGGCGGCAGCACGCCGAAGGCATCGGCCGTCAGCATGATGATGTTCTTGGGATGGCCGCTTTGCCCGGTTTCGCTGGCATTGGGAATGAAATGCAGCGGGTAGGCGCAGCGTGTGTTCTCAGTCAGGCTGCCATCGTCGAAATCCGGATGGCCATGCTCATCGAGCACGACATTTTCCAGAACCGTACCAAAGCGGCGCGTGGTCGAGAAGATTTCAGGCTCGGCTTCTTCCGAAAGGCGAATCGTCTTGGCATAGCAGCCGCCTTCGAAGTTGAAGAGCCCGGTCTCGCCCCAGCCGTGCTCGTCGTCGCCGATGAGCGTGCGTGCCGGGTCCGCCGAAAGGGTGGTCTTGCCCGTGCCCGAAAGGCCGAAGAACACGGCGGCATCGCCGTCGGGGCCGAAATTCGCCGAGCAGTGCATCGGCATCACGCCCTTGGCAGGCAGAATGTAGTTCAGCGCCGTGAACACGGATTTCTTCATCTCGCCAGCGTAGGAAGTGCCGCCGATCAGAACGATGTTGCGCGTGAGATCGACCGCGATCACCGTTTCCGTGCGGCAGCCATGGCGCTGCGGATCGGCGCGGAAGGACGGCAGATCGATGATCGTCATCTGCGGCAGGAACGACGCCAGATCGGCAGTCTCAGGGCGCAGCAGAAGGTTGCGGATGAACTGGGAATGCCAGGCATATTCTGTAACGACGCGCACCGGCAGGCAGTTTTCGGCGTCGGCGCCACCGACCAGGTCCTGCACGAAAAGATCGCGGTCTGCGGCATGCTTGAGGAAATCGGCGTGGAGCACATCGAAATGCTCTGGCGACATCGGCTTGTTGTTGTCCCACCACACCACGTCTTCGGTGTTGGTGTCGCGCACGACGAACTTGTCCTTGGCCGAACGGCCGGTGTGCTGTCCGGTGCGCGCGACAAGCGCACCATGGGCGGAAAGCTTTGCTTCGCCGCGGCGGATCGCCTCTTCAGACAGGGCGGCTGACTGCAGATTGTAATGGACGAGGCCCGTCGTTTTCAGACCAATGCTCTCGATCCCGCAATCCGGATTTCGCATGCCGGTTTCGTTCATCCTGACCACCAAATTTCCCTGAGATGCCCGTCTTCGCAGGCGGTCAGAGCTGAAAGCATAAAAAGGTCTGAGAATTCAAACCATTAATCGATTTAAAGATTTTAAAATCGTTTAAATCGTTTAAATTCTGACGTGAAATCTGGGGAAACGCGATGTTTGATCGGCAACCTAAACGCGACAGTGCTGGCACGGTGTGACATGGATCGCGTTCTGTGCCACATTTTGTACCTAATTTGTCCTGCATCTGCACGCCCACCTGATGCAAAGAGGGACGATATTGCCCATGAGGGAGCCGCTAGACATGGCAACGATCGCGCTTGTCGATGACGACCGCAACATTCTGACTTCCGTCTCGATAGCACTGGAAGCCGAGGGATATCGGGTCGAGACCTATACCGACGGTGCTTCCGCGCTGGAGGGGCTTGGCGCCAGGCCGCCCAACCTTGCTATCCTCGACATCAAGATGCCTCGCATGGACGGCATGGAGCTTCTGCGCCGGCTGCGGCAGAAGAGCGATATTCCCGTCATCTTCCTCACTTCCAAGGACGATGAGATCGACGAGCTTTTCGGTCTCAAGATGGGCGCTGACGATTTCGTGCGCAAACCGTTCTCGCAACGCCTTCTCGTTGAACGCGTGCGTGCCGTGCTGCGCCGCGCCAGCACGCGGGAGCCGGGTGCCAAGGTGCCGGGCAAGCAGTCGCAATCGCTCGAGCGCGGTCAGCTGGTCATGGACCAGGAGCGTCACACCTGCACCTGGAAGGGACAGCCGGTCACGCTCACGGTTACCGAGTTTCTCATTCTGCACTCGCTGGCGCAGCGCCCCGGCGTGGTCAAGAGCCGCGATGCATTGATGGATTCTGCCTATGACGAGCAGGTCTATGTGGACGATCGCACCATCGATAGCCATATCAAGCGCCTGCGCAAGAAGTTCAAAGCGGTCGATACGGACTTCGACATGATTGAAACGCTCTACGGCGTTGGCTATCGCTTCCGCGAGATCTGATGCCGCCGGGCCGGTGCGGCAGGCGGGCGAAGCAAGACAGTGGCGATGAACTCAGAAACGGAAAAGATGGCGGCGCGGCCCCAGCGGTCCGCGCGCCCGGCGGGGCAGGCGTTCCTCGGTCGCCTTGCCGTGCCGTTGCGCCGTCTTTTCGGCCACTATGTCTTTTCGAGCCTCACCCGACGCATCCTGTTTCTCAACCTTGCCGGTCTTGGCGTTCTGGTTGTCGGCGTTCTTTATCTGAACGAGTTCCGCGAGGAGTTGATCAGCGCGCGCGTGGAAAGCCTGACCACGCAGGGCGAAATCATCGCGGGCGCAATCGCGAGCTCCGCCGAGGTGGAAACGGATTCGATCCTTGTCGATCCCGACAAGCTGCTGGAGCTTCAGGCGGGCCAGAGCCTGCCGCCGCGTTCCGATCAGCTTGAAAGCCTGGAATTCCCGATCAACCCGGAACGGGTCGCCCCGCTTCTGAGGCGTTTGATCCCGCAGACCCGCACCCGCGCACGTATCTACGACCCGGATGGCAACCTGCTGCTCGATTCCCAATATCTCGGCCAGGTCCTGCGTTACGATCTGCCCCCGGTGGACCAGAGCGAGGAAAATGTCTTCGAGCGGGGCTGGCAGTGGGTGCGTCAGTTTTTCCGCAGGCGCGACCTGCCGGTTTATCGCGAACAGCCGGGCGGCAACGGCGTTGCCTATCCGGAAGTGATGTCGGCCCTGACAGGCACCACCGCAAAGGTTGTGCGGATCAGCGAGCAGGGCGAACAGATCGTTTCCGTCGCGGTTCCCGTCCAGCGTTTCCGTGCGGTATTGGGCGTGCTTCAGCTTTCCACGCAGGGTGGCGATATCGACAAGATCGTCGCCGCCGAGCGCAAGGCGATCCTTCGCGTCTTTGCGGTGGCGGCTCTTGTCACGGCAAGTCTCTCGCTGCTTCTGGCTTCGACCATCGCCAACCCGTTGCGCCGTCTTGCGGCAGCCGCCGTGCGTGTGCGGCGCGGGGCCCGCAGCCGCGAGGAGATACCCGATTTCTCGCACCGCCAGGATGAAATCGGCAATCTGTCGGCGGCGCTGCGCGACATGACGAATGCGCTTTATGCGCGTATCGACGCCATCGAAAGCTTCGCCGCCGATGTGGCGCATGAGTTGAAAAACCCGCTGACCTCACTCGGCAGCGCTGTCGAGACGCTGCCGCTGGCCAAGGATCAGCGGTCGCGTGACAGGCTGCTGGAGATCATTCAGCACGATGTGCGCCGCCTGGACCGCCTGATCAGCGACATTTCCGACGCGTCGCGTCTCGATGCCGAGCTTTCGCGCGAGGATTCTGAACGCATCGACCTGGAAAAATTCGCGGGCGATCTTGTCAGTGCCACGCGGGAGGCGGGGGCCTCGCGCAAGAAACCGGTCGAGATCACCTTCAATGTCCAGAAGACCGCGGGCGGCAATCGCGGCTATGTCATCGTCGGGCATGATCTGCGGCTCGGTCAGGTGATCACCAATCTCATCGAGAATGCGCGCTCGTTCGTTCCGGAGAAGACCGGGCACATTGCGGTGAACCTGTCGCGCGCAAGCGGTCGCGTCATCGTCACGGTGGAAGACAACGGGCCGGGCATCCGCGCGGAGAATATCGACCGCATCTTCGAGCGTTTTTATACGGACCGTCCCGCCGGCGAGGCTTTCGGCCAGAATTCCGGTCTCGGCCTGTCGATCAGCCGCCAGATTGTCGAGGCACATGGCGGCACTTTGACAGCAGAAAACATCACGGGCACCAAGCCCGGCGATATAAAGGGCGCGCGTTTCATCGTCGCGCTCCCTGCGGAAGGTTGAACCAATGCGGAACCGCCACGCAACCGCTCTCGTGGTGGGGGATCGCGGCCTTCTGATCGAGGGCCCCTCGGGCAGCGGAAAGACCATGCTGGCCCTCGAGTTGATCGCCGCCGCCAATGCCCGCGGCATCTTTGCGCGGCTTGTGTCGGATGATCAGGTCATGCTCGCCGTGCTCAACGATCGTTTGATTGCCCATGCTCCGCGCCCCATCGCCGGCCTTGTGGAAGCGCGCGGCCATGGCCCTGCACCAATCCCGTTCCTGCCGGCCACCCTCATCGATCTGGTGATTCGGCTGGTACCGGAAAACGAAGCGCCACGTGTCGCCGAAGATGCCATGGCTGCAGTCGAAGGGGTGACGCTGCCCCTGGTTTCTCTTCCGCGGCGTCAGGCGCGTCATGCCGTTCATGCAGTGGCGGCCCGGCTTCATTTGCCGCCTTTTCGTGCGGAAGAAGCCTCTCACTGAACACATTTTAGGCGAATCGCCGCAGTTTGGACTTGTCAACGGCTCGGGCGTTGACAAGATAGCGCTCTTGTCGTGAGGCAGTCATGGGCAAGGCTTTTCGGCCCGAAGAACCAATTCGGGTCGATGGCGTATCGTGCGGAGACGCTTGCAAAGCCGGGCCTGGACAATAAATGACCTGATAATCGGCCCGCACGCGAGCCAATCGGATGGAGTGAAATTGTGACAGCCTCGAGCGCAGTTGTCGAAACCAGGTTCATCGGCTGGATGATGTGCCGATGATCGGGCTCGTTCTCGTCACGCATGGTCAGCTGGCCGAAGAATTCCGACATGCGGTCGAACACGTTGTTGGCCATCAGGAGAACATGGAAACGGTCTCGATCGGCGCGGAAGACGATATGGAGCAGCGCCGGCGCGATATCGTCGATGCCGTTGCGCGTGCCGATACAGGTTCTGGCGTTATCATTCTCACCGACATGTTTGGTGGCACGCCGTCCAATCTGGCCATCTCCGTCATGGATGCGGGGCGCATCGAAGTTATTGCCGGCATGAATCTGCCGATGCTGATCAAGCTTTCCTCTGCACGTGCCAGCGACGACATGGAGCAGGCATTGAAGGATGCACAGGACGCCGGCCGTAAATACATCAATGTCGCAAGTCAGGTCCTGTCCGCCAAATGAATGAGATTTCCGCGCAGAAGACCGAATTAAGAAGCGCCTCGGCGGTGGTCTTCAGCCGCGATTTTCTGATCGTCAATCAGCGCGGCCTTCATGCCCGTGCTTCGGCGAAGTTCGTCCAGACGGTTGAGGCGCACGAGGCCGAGGTGGAAGTCGAGAAGGACGGTATCTCTGTTGGCGGCACTTCGATCATGGGCCTGATGATGCTTGCAGCGAGCCCCGGATGTTCCATCCGCGTTCATGCAAGCGGGCCCCAGGCGGAAGCGGTGCTCGCCGCCCTTGAGGAATTGATCGCCGCGCGCTTCGGCGAGGAATGCTGAGAGAACTTCCTCTCGGACATGCACGAATAAAGATTTCTTTATATGCATTGTGGGCTGCTCTGCGATCTGGTAGGCAGAGCGCATTGTGCTGACCGGCTTTCGGCCGGTCCTGCCGGATTTCAGGAAAATCGGAGTTTACGCCCATGAGCGCTGACAAGGATTACGTGGTCGCCGACATCAAGCTGGCTGACTGGGGTCGCAAGGAAATCGACATTGCCGAAACCGAGATGCCGGGCCTGATGGCCTGCCGCGAGGAGTTCGGCAGGGAAAAGCCGCTGAAAGGCGCTCGTATCTCCGGCTCGCTGCACATGACGATCCAGACTGCGGTCCTGATCGAGACGCTGAAAGCGTTGGGCGCCGATGTGCGCTGGGCCTCTTGCAATATCTTCTCCACCCAGGATCACGCCGCGTCCGCCATCGCTGCGACGGGCACCCCGGTCTTCGCCGTAAAGGGCGAGACGCTAGAAGAGTACTGGACCTACACCGACCAGATTTTCCAATGGGCTGATGGCGAGCCCTCCAACATGATCCTCGACGATGGCGGCGACGCCACCATGTATATTCTGATCGGTGCGCGCGCCGAAGCGGGTGAGGACGTGCTTTCGAACCCTGGCAGCGAGGAAGAGGAAATTCTTTTCGCCCAGATCAAGAAGCGCATGGCGGCGACACCGGGCTTTTTCACGCGCCAGCGTGAGGCGATCCGCGGCGTGACCGAGGAAACGACGACAGGTGTGAACCGGCTTTACCAGCTTCAGAAGAAGGGCCTGCTCCCCTTCCCTGCGATCAACGTCAATGATTCCGTCACCAAGTCGAAATTCGACAACAAATATGGTTGCAAGGAATCGCTGGTCGACGGCATCCGCCGCGCCACGGACGTGATGATGGCCGGCAAGGTCGCCGTGGTCTGCGGCTACGGCGATGTCGGCAAGGGTTCGGCCCAGTCGCTGGCCGGCGCCGGTGCGCGTGTGAAAGTTACTGAGGTGGATCCGATCTGTGCCCTGCAGGCGGCGATGGACGGGTTCGAGGTCGTCACGCTGGACGATGCCGCGCCGACCGCCGACATCGTCATCACGACGACCGGCAACAAGGACGTCATCACCCTTGATCACATGCGCAAGATGAAGGACATGGTGATCGTCGGCAATATCGGTCACTTCGACAATGAGATTCAGGTGGCATCGCTGCGCAATCTCAAATGGACCAACATCAAGCCGCAGGTGGACATGATCACCTTTGCGGATGAGAAGAGAATGATTCTTCTGTCCGAAGGCCGTCTTCTCAACCTTGGCAACGCGACGGGTCACCCGAGCTTCGTCATGTCGGCTTCCTTCACCAACCAGGTGCTGGCGCAGATCGAGCTTTTCGTGCGCGGCGAGAAGTATGACAACGAAGTCTATGTCCTGCCGAAACACCTCGATGAAAAGGTCGCGCGGCTGCATCTCGACAAGCTTGGTGCGAAGCTCACCGCGCTTTCGGATGAACAGGCTTCCTATATCGGCGTCACGCCGCAAGGTCCGTTTAAACCGGAACACTACCGGTATTAGAATTTATTAACCAAGACACAATATATTGAGGCCGGACCATTGACTTTTGGTCCGGCTTTATTTTTGTCGCGCGTCCTTCTTCACGACGATTCGGACACGCGGTACATTGCAGTGATTCGCAAGGCGCTGACCCTGCGGGCTGCGAGCCTGGCGATTCAAAGGGGCGGTCTTGAGAAATCATGCGGCGGAGAAGGAACAGGACATGCCGGGGCTAGACCCGCTGAACAGCGGATCTAGAGGCCCATGTGGCCGACAGCGCGGAGCAGGCGTCATACGAGGGACGACGTGGCTTTGGGCGCTGGCGACAACTGCGGTGACACCTGTCGCCGCGGCAGCGCAGTCGGCTGCCCCGATGGTCGGTTCGCAACCCGTCAGCACGCTCGACGTGCTCCAGTTTTCCATCTTTGCCGGCGTTCTTGGCGCAGCTTTCGTTTCGGCGATCTGGCTCATCCGCCAGCGTGCGCGGATTGCCGCCGAAAATCTTGAATTGCGGGCGCGGCTGGCCGAGCTGAGCAGCGCGCTTGGTCGCTCGGAGGCGCTCCTGAATCTGAAGGACCAGCGCACCGTTGTCTGGAGCGGGGGCGAGGAAAGTCCGAGCATCGTGGGCGATCTGCCTGTCGGTAGCGGTGCCCCGGAAGAACGTTCCGCCTTCCTGGCGTTTGGCCGCTGGATGACGCCCCGTTCCGCCTCCACCATGGACCGCGCCGTGGAAGCCCTGCGCAAGACGGGTGAGACTTTCGATTTCCCGGTCGAGACACGCTCCGGCACGCTTCTCGAAGCGCAAGGCCGCAAAGCGGCGCAATATACGGCAGTGCGCTTCATCTCCCTTTCCGCCGCCCAGCAGGAGCGCGCGCAGCTGAAGGTGGAGCAGCAGGATTTCCAGGCTGAGCGCGACAGCCTTCGCGGTCTCCTCGATACGCTGGACATGCCTTTCTGGCTGCGCGACAGGGCGGGCCGCCTGAGCTGGGCCAACCGGGCATTCGTCGGTGCGGTGGACGGTTCCGACATTGAAACGGTGCGGCGCGAGGGCATGGAATTCCTGCCCGCCGCCGCGCGTGAGGAGATCGCCAATCGCCATCGCGATTCAGGCGATGTCTTCCGTCAATCCGTTACAGCCGTCGTTCGCGGCGAGCGGCGGGTTTTCAATGTAACCGATTTTGCGGGGGCCAGCGGCTCCGCGGGTATCGCCTCCGACATCAGCGAGATGGAGACTATCCGCCGCGAATATGAAAGTACGGTGCGCAGCCACTCCGACACGCTGGACCAGCTGACAACGGCTGTGGCGATCTTCGACGAAAACCAGAAGCTGCGTTTCTTCAACCAGTCTTTCCAGAAGCTTTGGAACCTCGATACGCCCTTCCTGGAAAGCGCGCCGGAAAACGCTCTTGTGCTCGATCGGCTGCGCAGCGACGGAACGCTTGCCGAACAGCCTGAATGGCGCCGCTGGAAGGAAGGGCTCCTCTCCGCATATCGCAGTGTGAAGCCGCAGGAGCATTGGTGGCACCTGCCCGATGGGCGCACGATCCGTGTCATCGCCAATCCGCAGCCGAAAGGCGGCGTGACCTGGGTTTTCGAGAACCTGACCGAGAAATTCGATCTCGAAAGCCGATACAATGCGGCCATGCGCGTGCAGGGCGAGACACTCGACAATCTGGCCGAAGGCGTTGCTGTGTTCGGCTCCGACGGGCGGCTGAAGCTTTCCAACCCTGCCTTCCAGAAACTCTGGAACCTGCCGGATCTGCTGGTTACCCCCGGAGCGCATATCGCCGATATCCGCACGGTCTGCGAAACGCTTGTCCGCGACAATCCCTGGAGCAGCTTCGTCGCCTCCGTGACCGGTTTCGACGATGAGCGTCGCAATGAGCATGGCCAGGCCGAGCTTATCAATGGCACGGTGTTGAGCCATGCCACCATTCATCTGCCCAACGGACAGGTGATGATCACCTTCGTGGACATGACCGACAGCGTGAACGTGGAACGCGCGCTGAAGGAAAAAAATGACGCGCTCCAGAAGGCAGACAAGCTGAAGAACGATTTCGTCCAGCATGTTTCCTATGAACTGCGCTCGCCCCTGACCAATATCATCGGCTTCACCGAGCTTCTCGGATTGCCGGAAACGGGTCCCCTCACCCAGCGCCAGAGCGAATATGTCGAACATATCGGCTCGTCGTCTTCGGTTCTCCTGACGGTGGTGAACGATATCCTCGACCTCGCCACGGTCGATGCCGGCATCATGGAGCTGGAAATCGGCGAAGTGCGTGTCGGCGAAACGGTCGAAACGGCGGCGAGCCTCGTTGCCGAGCGCCTGCGCGAGCATGAGATCGCGCTCGATATCGAGATGGAAGATACCGCGCTGATCTTCCATGCCGACGAGAACCGCGTGCGCCAGGTGCTGTTCAACCTGCTTTCCAATGCCGCCAACTATGCACCGGAAGGCAGCACGATCCGCCTTTCCGCCCGGTGGCAGGACGATGCAGTCGAGTTCCGCGTTCACGACGACGGACCGGGCATGGCGCCGGATGTTCTGGAAACGATCTTCAAGCGCTTCGAGCCGCGGGTGAATGGCGGTCGCCGCCGTGGGGCAGGTCTTGGTCTTTCCATCGTGAAGAGCTTTGTCGAGCTGCATGGCGGCTCGGTGCATATTGATACGGGCGAAGGGCGCGGCACCACGGTGACATGCCGGTTCCCCTCCGCGCCAAAACAGGCGCGCGCTGCCGCGGAGTAACCCGTCCCAATGGGTGTGCGTGTTCTGGAACGCTTCCTGCCGGATGAGGAGGCAACCGTGCTTTTCGGCGAGGATATCGCCGTGGCGCTGAAGGCCGGTGACATTGTCGCGTTGAAGGGCGATCTGGGGGCGGGCAAGACGACGCTCGCCCGCTCCGTGATCCGGGCTTTGGCCGGCGACCCGCAGCTCGACGTGCCGAGCCCGACCTTTACACTCGTGCAAAGCTATGACGCCCGCATCCCGGTGCATCATTTCGACCTCTATCGTCTGGGTTCGCCCGACGAACTGGAGGAACTGGGTCTCGCGGAAGCTGCGTCGGGCGGTATCGCCCTGGTGGAATGGCCCGAGCGCGCCGGCGACATGCTGTCCGGGGCGATCCGCATCGGATTGCATGAACAGGGCGAAGGCCGGCTGGTCGTCGTGACCGGGCCGGAGGAAGCCATGGTCCGGCTGGAGCGCAGCTTTCTGATCCGTGATTTCCTGAACCGCGCCGGAGAGCTCGACGCACGGCGCGCCTTTCTCCTGGGCGATGCCTCCCTGCGCGCCTATGAGACCATCACGACCAGTCTCGGCGAGCGCCGCATCCTGATGAATGCGCCCGAGCGCCGTGACGAGCCCCTGCTCGCCTGTGGCCGGCCCTATAGCCGCATCGCCCATCTCGGCCAGTCGGTGGCGGCATCGGTCGCCATGGCGAAGGCTATTCGCGGGCGTGGTTTCGCTGCCTACGATATCTACGCACAGGACCTCCCGCACGGATTGCTGCTTGCCGAGCATCTGGGCGATGTGACGTTTCTGGATGAGGGTGCCCCGGTTGCTGAACGATATGTGGAGGCCGCTCGCCTTTTGGCCGAGCTTCATCGTTTGGACTGGCCTGCCGAGCTTCCGGTCGCCGAAGGGCTGACCCATCGTCTCCCACCCTATGATCACGAGGCGTTGGGCATCGAAGTCAGCCTGCTCACGGACTGGTATATGCCGTTCATGAGCGGTCGCGCGGCAAGTGTTGAAGAGCGCGCAGCCTATGTCGGTTGCTGGGAGACCTTGTTCGATCGGCTGGACACGGCGGAGCACAATCTGGTTCTGCGCGATTTTCATTCGCCGAACATCATATGGCGCGAGGAGCGCGAGGGGTTTGACCGGTTGGGCCTGATCGACCTGCAGGACGCCGTGCGTGGCCCGGCGGCGTATGATGTCGCCTCTCTGGCGCTCGACGCGCGTGTCACCATGCCCGAGGAACTGGAGCAGGCGGTTATCAAGGCCTATTGCGCAGCGCGTGCCGCGCAAGGAGCATTCGACCGTGCGGCTTTCGACGAGGCCTATGCCATTTGCGCCGCGCAACGCAATTCCAAGCTTCTGGGCACATTCGTGCGGCTGGAACAGCGCGATCACAAGCCGTTCTATATCCGCCATCTGCCGCGCATCCGCGCTTATCTGCGCCGTGCCATGCGGCATCCCGTGCTTGGCGAACTGAAGGCGCTCTATGAAGAAGCCGGCTTCCTGAAGGAAGATGAAGCATGAGCACCTCCATGCCGCAAAAGGCGATGGTGCTTGCAGCCGGTCTGGGCAAGCGCATGCGCCCCATTACCGAGACGCTGCCAAAGCCGCTGGTGCGGGTCGCCGGCAGGACGCTGATCGACTGGGCGCTCGACACACTCGAAAAGGCCGGCGTCGGCACCGCCATCGTCAACGTGCATTACCTTGCCGACCAGATGGAAGCACATCTGAAAAGCCGGCAAAAGCCGCATATCGTGATTTCCGACGAGCGCGACGGACTGATGGATTCGGCGGGTGGCGTCATAAAGGCATTGCCGAAGCTGGGAGCAGCGCCGTTCTTCATCGTCAACGCTGATACGTTCTGGCTCGATCGCGGAACGCCCAATCTCGAGCGGCTCGCCCTTGCCTGGGACGGTGAGACCATGGATATTCTTCTCATGGTTGCGGATTTCGAACAGGCGACAGGCCATTCCGGCTCGGTCGACTTCCTCATGGATGCGGATGGAAGGCTGACGCGCGCCAAAATGGGCGACACGGGAGTTATCTACGCTGGCGCGATCATTCTCGACCCGCGTATTTTTGCCGGCGCCGGGTCCGGGCCGCAATCCCTGAATGCGTATTTCGATGCCGCCGCCTCCAAGGGCAGGCTCTTCGGCATGAAGATGGGCGGCGACTGGATTACCGTCGGCACACCGGATGCCATTGCACCGGCTGAGGTGGTCGTCGCGCAACGGCGAGAAAAACATGTCGCGCAACGACGTGAAACAGGCGTCGCAGGACGACGTGGGCAAGATGAAGCCGGCTAGGCAGGAGCCGCGCGTTTACTCCATTCCGCCGGGCGTGGATTTCCTGCCCACGCTTGCCGAAGCGCTTCTCGATGGACGCCTTGTGTCGGGCTTCCGCTACAAGGGCGACCCGCTGGCGCTTGCCGACGTCACGATTTATCTGCCGACCCGCCGCGCTGCACGTGCGCTCCGCGGCGTCCTGATGGAAAAGCTTGCGGGACGTTCGGTGATATTGCCGGTCATCCGCCCCTTGGGCGAGTTCGATGAGGAGGCCGCGCTTTTCGATATCGAATCGCCCGCCGCGTTTGATCTCGCTCCCCCCATCGAGGCGCTCGACAGGATTCTCCTGCTTGCGCCTCTGGTACAGGCCTGGAAGGCGCGGCTTCCCTCCTACGTTGCAGCGCTTTTCGAGGAAGGCGTCGTGGTGCCGGCTTCGGCGTCGGATTCCATCTGGCTTGCCCGCGATCTCGCCGCCCTGATGGATGAGATCGAAACCGAGGAGGCCGACTGGACGAAACTGTCGAGCCTCGCGCCGGACGCTCTGGCGCATTGGTGGCAGGTGACGCTGCAATTCCTGCAGATCGTGACCGCGCATTGGCCTGATCTCCTGCAGGATGTGGATCGCTCCAACCCGGCCGCCCATCGCAACGCCATGTTGGCGGCGGAGGCGGCGCGTCTGCGTGCGCGAACCCATCCTGGTCCGGTCATCGCGGCCGGGTCCACCGGCTCCATCCCCGCTACGGCGCGGCTTCTCGCCACCATCGCGACATTGGAAATGGGCGCTGTCGTGCTGCCAGGGCTCGACAAGCGGCTGGATGCGCGCGGCTGGGAGGGCGTCGGTGCGGCGGAGGAACCTTCCGCCTATGGCCATCCGCAGGCCGGTCTCAAGAAGCTCCTGGCTGCAATCGGTATCGAGCGCGACGAAGTGGAGGAACTGGCGACCCCTTCGCCGGAGCTCGCCGCCCGCCGCTCGCTGGTCAGTGAGGCGCTGCGTCCCGCAGAAACCACAGATGCGTGGATGGAAAACCGCCCGCTGGCACAGGACGCGAATGAAGGCGGAGCGCTTGCCGGTCTCACACTGGTCGAGACGGCAAACGAGCGCGAGGAAGCACTTTCCATTGCGGTCGCGCTGCGTCTTGCGCTTGCAGAAGACCATGCGACAGCGGCTCTGGTCACACCGGACAGGGGCTTGGCCCGGCGTGTTGCGGTGGAGTTGCGGCGCTTTGGCATCGAGGCCGACGATTCCGGTGGAACGCCGCTCGCCGACACACCGCCTGCGACGCTGGCGCGCTTTCTGCTGGAAGCGATGTTCCGTCCGGGCGAGCCGGTCATGCTTGTGGCCTTTCTCAAGCATCCGCTGCTGCGGCTTGGCATGAAGCGCGCCAAGGTGCGCCGCGCCGCCGAGACCGTCGAGCTGGTAGCGCTGCGCGGCGGCACGGGCCGGCCCGACATATGCACATTGGGCAATCTCTTCGAGGAGCGCTGGCGGAAGCTGGAGGAAGAGGCGCGCAAGCCCTTTTGGCTTCCTCGCGTCAACGATGCAGCGCTCGCCGAAGCGCGGGATGTTCTGGCGGCACTCGCCGATGCGTTGATGCCACTTGCTGAAATCCGTGCGCTGCGGGATGTGACCGTGTCCGATATGGCGCGCCGCACGGTGGAGGTGCTGGAAGCGCTGGCGCGTTCGGAAGACGGCAGTCTGTCGGCCTATTATGAAGGCGAGCGCGGCGAAGCGATGGCTGCGTTCCTGCGTGGCGTTACGGGCTCGGCCTCTTCGCTGTCCTTTTCTCCGTCCGAATGGCCATCCGTCTTTGCGGCGCTGATCGCCACATCCTCGGTCAAGCCGGCCATGGGGGCCGACCGCCGCGTCTCCATCTGGGGCACGCTGGAAGCGCGTCTTCTGGGTGTCGACACCATGGTGCTTGGCGGTATGAACGAAGGCACATGGCCGTCCATTCCCTCCTCAGACCGCTTCATGTCGCGCCTGATGAAGGCGGAGCTTTCGCTGGAGCCGCCGGAGCGCCGTATCGGACAGGCGGCGCATGATTTCATGATGGCGATGGGCGCACCGAAAGTGGTGCTGACGCGCTCTGCCCGTTCTGGCGATGCACCCGCCGTCGCCTCGCGCTGGTTGCAGCGCATCGCGGCCTTTGCAGGTGAAGAGGCGACAGAGGCCATGCGCGCGCGCGGTCGCCAGCTCATCGGTTGGGCGCGGCAGCTGGACGATCGGCCCGACGAGGATTTCGCGCCGCGTCCCGAGCCCGCACCGCCGCTGGAAGCGCGCCCCTTGCGTTTCTCTGTCACCGAGATCGAGACGCTGCGGCGCGATCCCTATGCGGTCTATGCACGACGCATATTGGAGCTCTCGGCGCTTGATCCGCTGATCCGTGATCCGGGTGCCGCCGAACGCGGCAATCTCTTCCATGACATCCTTCAGGACTTCATTCGCGAATGCGCTGATCCCGCCGGACCGGAGGCATTGGAGCAGCTTCTGGCGGCTGGCCGCCGGCGTTTCGCGGAGGCAGCCCTCCCGATGGATGTTGCGGCGGTGTGGTGGCCGCGTTTCGAGCGCACGGCGGCATCCGTCATCGAATGGGAGCGCGACCGCAGCGAGGGCATCGCGGCGCGTCATGCGGAAATCCGAGCATCGGAGACAGAAGTGGCAGGTCTTGGCCTGACGCTGCGTGGCCGCGCCGACCGTATCGATATCCGCGACGACGGCAGTGCCGATGTGCTGGACTACAAGACAGGCGCCTCCCCTTCCCGCCGGCAGGCCCATACGCTGCTTTCCCCGCAACTGGCGCTGGAAGCGGCCTTGCTTCAGCGTGGTGCCTTTGCCGATCTCGGTCCCGCAGAGCCCGGCGAGCTGGCATATGTGCGGTTGAAGGCCAATGGCAAGGTTTTGCAGGAATCGATCCTGAAGATGAAGGGCAGCGAGAAGTCCGCCCCCGGCCTTGCAGCCGAAGCGTGGGAACGGCTCGCCCAGCTTCTGGCGCATTATCACCGCGCCGATATCGGTTATCGCTCGCGCGTGCTTCCCTTCCGTGAAGGCGATATGGACGGTGACTATGATCATCTGGCGCGTGTGCTCGAATGGTCGGCAGGCGGCGAAGCCGGCGAGGAGGGAGATGGCGAATGAAGAAGCCTTTCGTCATCCCGCCTGACACGCGCGAGGCACAGACCCGCGCCGCCGACCCCGCCAATTCGGCATGGGTGTCGGCCAATGCCGGTTCCGGCAAGACCCATGTGCTCGCCCAGCGCGTGATCCGCCTGCTCCTGAAAGGCGCGGATCCTTCGAAGATCCTGTGTCTGACCTATACGCGCGCCGCTGCCGCCAACATGGCGAACCGGGTTTTTCGCGATCTGGCGAAGTGGAGCCTGTTGCCGGACGATGAGCTCTCGACTGCCATCGCTGATCTCGAAGGCAGCAGGCCCGATGCCGAAAAGCGCGCGCGCGCCCGCCGGCTTTTTGCGCGGGCCCTGGAAACGCCGGGCGGCCTCAAGATTCAGACCATCCACGCCTTCTGCGAGGCGATCCTGCACCAGTTCCCGCTGGAAGCGAATATCGCCGGCCATTTCGAGCTTCTGGATTCGCAGATGGAAGAGGCGCTGCTCGCCGAGGCGCGCCGTGATCTTTTGACCGGAGCCATGGTCGATGGCAGTGCGCTTGCGGAAGCCTTCGCTTCTGTTCTGGAGCGCGGCGGCGAGAGCGGCTTGCAGGATCTGCTTGGAGAAATCGTTGCACGCCGCGACGGTCTGCGCACTCTGATCGACCAGATCGGACAGGACGAGGAGGATTATTCGGCGCTTTTCGAGCAGTTTGGCTTTATCGAAGGTGTGACCGCCGAAAGCATTGCTGCTTCAATCTGGCCCCTGCCGGGTTTCGACGCGGGTGCTTTCCGCGCCTTTGTGGCCGAAGCCGAGGCCGCCGATGCAAAGACCGTTCTGAAAAGCATCGTTCCCGGCGCCACGCGGGCTTTTGAGGAAACCGATCCCGTCCGCCGCCTCGGGCATCTCGCGGAAGGCTTCCTCAAGGCTGATGGCGGCATTTATGGCGAAAGCACCTTCAAGGCCGCGCTGCGCAATGCGGTGCCCGGTATCGTGGAGCGTTATGCGGAAGCCGCCGGACTGATCAAGGCAGCGGTCGACCGTCTGGCGCTCTTCCGCATGCTGGAAGCAACCCGCGCGGCACTCACCATCGCCGATGGCATGATTGCGCGCTACGAACGGCTTAAGCGCGCCCGAGGTTTTCTGGATTTCAATGATCTCATCATGCGCACCATCCGGCTTCTGGCGCGCGCCGATGCCGGACCATGGGTGCAATACAAGCTCGACAAAGGCATCGATCACATTCTCATCGACGAGGCACAGGACACGAGTCCGGAGCAATGGCAGATCGTGCGGTTGCTTGCCGAGGAGTTCTTTGCCGGCGATGGCGCACGCACCGGCATCGCCCGCACCATCTTTGCCGTGGGTGACGAAAAGCAGTCGATCTACTCTTTCCAGGGCGCCGAGCCCGCCGCTTTCGACGAGAGCGGGCGCGCTTTCCGCGAGAAGGTCCGAGCTGCCGAGCGGCGGTTCGAGAAGGTTCGCCTGACGCGTTCCTTCCGCTCGACGGAAGATGTGTTGTCCGCCGCTGATCTGGTGTTCTCCCGCGAGGAAGTGCGCCAGGGCCTCACGCGCGATCCCGAGCCGATAGAGCACAAGGCGATCCGCCAGAATGCACCGGGCTATGTGGAGGTATGGTCGCCCATCGCGCCCGAGGTTGTGGAGGAACCGGACGACTGGACTGAAGCAATCGACCATGCCTCCGCTCCCGCCGTGCGCCTTGCCGAAACCATAGCCGAAACGGTGGAGGGCTGGATTCGCGATGGCGAGATCATCGAAGGGACGGGCAAACGGCTGACGGCAGGCGATGTTCTCGTTCTCGTGCGCAAGCGCGACCGTTTCGTGCATGCGCTGTCGCGCAGCCTGAAGAACCGCCACATCGATGTGGCGGGTGCTGACCGGTTGCGCCTCACAGCCCATATCGCCGTGCAGGACCTGATCGCGCTCGGGCGCTTTCTCCTTCAGCCGCACGATGATCTGTCGCTAGCCGCGGTCCTGAAGAGCCCGCTTTTCGGAATGGACGAGGAACGTCTCTTCCGGCTTGCCTGGAAGCGGGGCGCGGCCACGCCGCTTTTCGATGCCATGCGCGCCCAGGCGCTGGGCGATCCCGCTGTCGCTGCCATGGTGGAAACCCTGCAGCGCTGGCAGAACGAGGCGGCTTTCAAACCGGCTTTCGAATTCTATGCGGGCCTTCTGTCGGGCAATTGCGACCGCAACAACCGCCGTGAGGGTGCGCGGGCCCTGTTTGTGGCGCGTCTCGGCCATGAGGCAAATGACATTCTGGATGAATTCCTGTCCTTTGCGCTGGCTGGCGAACGCGCCGGCCTGAACGGGCTTGAGGCGCTTCTGTCCGCGCTCGACGGGCAGGCGCCCGAGATCAAACGCGAGATGGACCAGACGCGCGATGAACTGCGCATCATGACGGTTCACGCCTCCAAGGGGCTTGAGGCGCCGGTTGTGTTTCTTGTCGATCCGGGCAGCGCACCCTTCTCCGCGCAGCACCTGCCCAAGCTCATGCCTTTTCAACCTTCGGGCCGACCTTCAGAAACCCATTGGCAGGGCAAGGGCTTTCTGTGGCGCGCGGGAAAGGATGTCTCGAACTCGGTCGCCGCCGGCTTCGAGGCTGAAGCGCGCTTGAAGGCCGAGGAAGAATATCGCCGCCTCCTCTATGTGGGCATGACGCGTGCGGAGGACCGTTTGATCGTCTGCGGCTATCATGGCCCACGCGAGCCACAAGGGCTGACATGGCAGAACATCGCGCGCCAGGCCTTTGCCGGTTCCTCCCATGTGGAGGAACGCGTGGTTCCGCAACAATGCGCGCCCGTCTACCGATATCGCGTCTCGGATGCGCCGCCTCAGGTGGAGCAGCCATCCGCGCCGTTGGTCGAGGCGAAAACCGTTCCATTGCCCCAGGCGTTGCATGAACTGCCACCCGAGCAGGTCAATCTGCCGCGGCCTCTTTCGCCCTCGCGCGCCGGCGCGCTGATCGAGACGGACTATGAGGCTGTCGTCTCGCCGCGCTCTCCCGTACTCGACGGGGCGCAGAAGCCCGGCTTTGCCATCCAGCGTGGCCTTGCCGTCCACCGCCTGTTGCAAATGTTGCCCGATTGCCCGCCGGAGACCCATGAAATGGCTGCGCGGCGTTATCTCGCGCGCGCCGGCGCAAACTGGAATGAGGCTGAGCGCGAAAGCGCATGGCGCTCGGTCGAATCGATTCTCGCGGATGAGCGCTTCGCGCCGCTTTTCACCGCCGGTTCGCGCGCGGAGGTTTCGGTGTCGGGCGAACTGGAATTGGGGGATGCAAGGCGCTCCGTCGCCGGCAAGATCGATCGTCTCGCCGTGACGCAGGATTCTGTTCTGATCGTCGATTACAAGACCAATCGTCCCGCGCCTGAGACGCTGTCGCGCGCGCCCCGGGCCTATCTGGCCCAGCTGGCGCTTTACGCGGAGCTTTTGAAGCCGCTTTATCCCGGCCGAGCAGTGCGCGCCGCGTTGCTGTTCACCGAAGTGCCCCTTCTTCTGCCGGTGCCGGAAGAAGAGCTTGCCCTCTCCCTTGCCCGACTCACCGCCTCGTGACACAAGGGAGCTTGACGCGCGACCGCGCGACCACCACATGTGGTGTGACTTCTTTTTGCCGATGAGGAGAATTTCCATGGCCACCGTGAAAGCGGACAAGAACAACTTCCAGTCGGATGTGCTGCAGGCTTCCGAGCCCGTGGTCGTCGACTTCTGGGCCGAGTGGTGCGGTCCCTGCAAGATGATCGCGCCGGCGCTTGAGGAAATTTCCTCTGAGATGCAGGGCAAGGTGAAGATCGCCAAGCTCAACATCGATGAGAATCCGGAGATCGCCGCTCAGTTCGGCGTGCGCTCGATTCCCACGCTGATCATGTTCAAGGGCGGTGAAGTGGCCGACATGAAGGTCGGTGCAGCCCCCAAGACTGCGCTTTCGGCCTGGATCAGCGGTGCGGTCGCCTGACGGTTCTTGGAAGACCATTCCCGTTAAGATGAAAAACCCGGCCTCGCGCCGGGTTTTTGTTTTCGATCTGGCCAGGCGGCAGGCGTCAGCCCCACATGAGAAGGGCGGCAAGCCCCACACCGCCGACAATCAGGCGCCACCAGCCGAACAGCGAATAGCCATGCTTCGAGACATAGCCGAGCAGCCAGCGCACGACGATCAGGGCGGCAATGAACGCGGCGATGAAACCGATGGCTATGATTTTCACGTCGGCGGCCGAGAGCACGTCGTAATTCTTGTAGAGATCGTAGGCAAAGGCGCCCGTCATGGTGGGCATGGCCAGAAAGAAGGAGAATTCCGCCGCCGAGCGCTTGTCGGCCCCCAGAAGCAGGCCGCCCACGATAGTGGAACCGGAACGCGAAGTGCCCGGAATCATCGACAGGCACTGTATCAGGCCGATGGTGAAGTACATCGACATGGGGAATTTCGTTATATCGGTGTAGCGGGGCTTGGTTGCCCAGCGGTCTACCCACAGGAGCACAAAGCCGCCGAGGATCAGCATCACGCAGATCAGAAGCGGTGTCTCGAAGAACACGGTCTTGATGATCTTGTAGGCAAATACGCCGATCACCATGGCAGGCAGGAAGGCGAGCAGGATGCCGAGTACGAAGCGCTGCGTCGCGCGGTCGCGCGGCAGGTCGATCAGCATCTGCCAGAGGCGGCCTGCATAAACGCTGAGAATGGCGAGGATAGCGCCGAGCTGGATCAGCACCTCGAAGGCTTTGCCGGTGGATTTGAACCCGAGAAAATGGCCAGCAAGCAGGATATGGCCGGTGGAGGAAACGGGAATGAACTCGGTGAGCCCTTCCAGAATTCCGAGCAGAAGCGCTCCAACGATGGTTTGATCGGTCACGTTCACTCCTGGCTATGGCTCGCTACGGTATTTTACGGTTGGGCGGTCACATCTGACGACCGCATGAATGCGGAGAAACAATAAGATAGAGCGTTCCTTGTGCGTCCGAATGGACGCGGGGCGCTCCAGTGGGTCGCTTGTCAGGCCGACAGTCTCCACCTATAGCTGGAGAAGAACTCCCGGAATCAGTCGGTTCGAGAATTACCGCCACGGCCATGAAATGGCCAGAGCTTTGCGTTAGAAGTCGCTGCATGCTGACGTTGTTTCACCACCCCCTCTACGCCTCCTGTCGTTTCGTGCGCCTCGCCTTTGGCGAATATGGCGAGGAACTTGTCCTGATCGAGGAGCGCCCCTGGGCGCGCCGCGAGGAGTTCCTGGCGCTCAATCCGGCTGGAACCATCCCCGTGCTTCTGGCCGAGGGCGACCAGCCCGTGGTCGGCGCAACCGTCATTTCCGAATATCTGGACGAGACCCGCGGTGCGCTGAAGCGTGAAAAGCGCCTGATGGCGGAAGACCCCATCCAGCGAGCCGAAATTCGCCGGCTTATCGATTGGTATCTGGTCAAGGCCGATGCCGATGTGACGCGCCATCTGGTGCGCGAGCGCGCCCTGAAACCGCATATGGCGGGGGCCGAAGGGGGCGGATCGCCGGATTCTGCCGCCATTCGCGCCGCCCGCGCCAATGTGCGTCAGCACATGAAATACACAAACTGGCTCGCGGGGACGCGCGACTGGCTTGCCGGCAAACGACTATCCTATGCCGACCTTGCTGCGGCTGGCGCCCTGTCGGTTCTCGATTATCTGGGCGAGGTCGAGTGGCATGATTTCCCGGCGGCCCGCGACTGGTACAGCCGTATGAAATCACGCCCGTCCTTCCGTCCCATACTGGCCGACCGCGTGCGTGGGCTCACGCCTGTTTCGCACTATGCGGATCTGGATTTCTGATGTCCGGCGCTGAGGCCGACCGGCTTCGCGCCTTCATCGAAAAGGAGGCTCGTGCGGTGGGCTTCGATGCCGTGGCGATAGCCTCTGCGGAGGAAGCGCCTTCGCGCGCGGTAGAGTTGCGCCACTTTCTGGACGAAGGCCGCCACGGCACCATGCTATGGATGGAGGATACCGCAGACCGCCGGGCGCATCCGCGCGATCTGTGGCCGGAGGTCCGTTCCGTCATCATGCTGGGCATGAATTACGGCCCCGACGAAAATCCGCTCGCTCTTCTGGACAAGCCGGACAAGGCATCGATCTCCGTCTATGCGCGCAACCGAGACTACCATGATGTGGTCAAGGGCAAGCTGAAGCAGCTTGCCGGCAAACTCGCTGCACGCACCAGGGAGGACGTGAAGGTCTTCGTCGACACCGCGCCCGTGATGGAAAAGCCTCTCGCCAGGGAAGCGGGGCTTGGTTGGCAGGGCAAGCACACCAATCTGGTAAGTCGTGATTTCGGCTCCTGGCTTTTCCTGGGCTCGATCTTCACCACGGCGCGGCTTGCAGCTGACGAGCCGGAGCGCGATCACTGCGGCTCCTGCCGCGCCTGCCTCGACATTTGCCCGACCGATGCTTTCCCCGCGCCGTATCAGCTCGATGCGCGGCGCTGCATTTCCTATCTCACTATTGAGCACAAGGGCCCTATTCCCCGCGCTTTTCGAGCCCGCATGGGAAACCGGATTTACGGCTGCGACGATTGCCTGGCCGTTTGTCCATGGAACAAGTTCGCCGTCACGGCGGCCGAAGCCAAACTCAAGGCGCGTGACGATCTGAACGAACCGGCGCTGGCCGATCTGCTGCTGCTCGACGATCCGGCTTTCCGGACGCTTTTCTCCGGCTCACCCGTCAAACGCATCGGGCGCGACCGCTTCATCCGCAATGTGTTGATTGCCGCTGGAAATTCCCGTGACGACGGGCTCGCCGCCCGTTGCGAGGAACTGGCTTCGGATCCTTCGCCGTTGGTGCGCGGCGCTGCGGTCTGGGCACTGGAGCAACTTCTCGCCCCGCAAGAATTTGCCAGGCTCGCAGAGCGTTTGTATGCATCGGAAGAGGATTTGGCGGTGCGGGCTGAGTGGAGAAAACAATAATGACCAAGACATTTTTCATATTCGGCGCGGGATATTCTGGACGTGCCATCGCCAGGGAGCTGGCCGAGGTCACCGATTTTGTAGGCGGTACGACGCGCGACAAGGCGAAATTCGGTGTGCTTGAAGCCGCCGGGATCACACCATTTGTCTTCGATGGTTCGAACCTCTCGCAAAGCGCGGCGGAAGCGCTTTCCCACACCACGCATCTCGTGGTGAGCATCGCGCCGGAACAGAACGGGGACCCGGTCCTCAATGTCGCGCGCGAAACCATCAAGGGCGCCATGCCGGCGTTGAAGTGGATTTGCTATCTCTCCACGATCGGCGTTTATGGCGATCATGCGGGCGGTTGGGTGGATGAGACCAGCTCCTGCAATCCCGTTTCCGAGCGGTCCAGAAAGCGCCTCGAGGTGGAAGAGGAATGGCTGCGCCTGGGTGAAGAGACAGGTCTGCCCGTTGCGGTCCTGCGCCTGTCGGGCATTTACGGCCCAGGCCGCAACGCCTTCGCAAATCTCGCCGCAGGAAAAGCCCAGCGCATCGTCAAGCCGGGCCAGGTTTTCAATCGCATCCATGCCGACGACATTGCCGGCGCAACCGCGCATCTGGCGCGCCGGTTTGAACGCGGTATATTCAATGTCACCGACGATGCGCCTTCGCCGGCACCCGACGTGGTGACATATGCCGCTCGCCTGATGGGCATCGAGCCGCCGCCTGAAACGCCGTTCGAGGAAGCAGGGCTCGGTCCCATGGCGCTGTCCTTTTATGGCGAATGCAAGCGGGCTTCCAATGCGCGTCTCAAGGCGACCGGCTATCGCATGCGCCATCCCGACTATCGAGCAGCCCTGGACGCCATGTGGGCGGAGGGAAACTGGCGCGCTGAAAATTCCTGAAGCGTGCCGCCGGTGGGCAGCGGCGAATCGCTGTCTGTGTTATGATGCACGCTTGGAAGGGCGGGTTCACAACGAGGAAGAGATGCGATTCCCAAGCCTGTTGAAGCTTGTTGCAGCGGCTTTGGTCGGCCTGACCGCCTATGCGGCACCGGCCGGCGCCGAGCCATTGGCCAAGGAGCTTTTCGGTGCCCAGAAATTGCCGGCAGCCACGGCGCCCCAATCTTTCGGGTTCTATTCCAAGGGATGTTTTTCCGGCGGCATGGCGATAGCCAAGGATGGCCCCCACTGGCAGGCGATGCGCCTTTCGCGCAACCGTCGCTGGGGGCATCCGCAGCTGATCGCCACGCTCGAACGCCTGTCTCGCGAGGCTGCACAGGACGGCTGGAACGGCCTTCTTGTGGGTGATATTTCCCAACCGCGTGGCGGTCCCATGCTGACGGGCCACGCGTCCCACCAGATCGGCCTGGACGCCGATATCTGGTTTACCCCCATGCCTTCGCGCCGCTTCACCAATTCGGAGCGGGAGAATGTCAGTGCGGTGTCCATGCTCAAGGGCGATTCGCTTTATGTGGACGACCGTAAATGGACGCCGGCGCATGAGGCCGTTCTGCGTCGGGCGGCAAGCTATCCGCAGGTGGAACGCATTCTCGTTCACCCCGGGATCAAGAAGAAACTGTGCGATACGGTACGTGGTGATCGGAGCTGGCTGCGCAAGGTGCGTCCCTTCTGGGGGCATTATTATCACTTCCATCTGCGCATAGCCTGCCCCGCCGGCTCCACTGGTTGCAAGGCGCAGGCCGCCCCGCCGCCGGGAGACGGTTGCGACAAATCGCTTGACTGGTGGTTCACCGATGAGCCCTGGCGCCCGGCCAAGGGACCGGCCAAACCGAAGGCGCGCGATGTCATGACCATGGCCGCCCTGCCTTCTGCCTGCCGTTCCGTTTTGAGCGCTGCGGCGCCTGCCTCCGAGATGGCCGTCACGATGACGGGTGAGGGAGGGGCATCGCAGGCCGCTTCCGCGCCTCTTCCCGTTCTGGGGTATCAAGCAGAAGATCCGGCCAGCATATTGTCATCCATGCCGGCCAATCAGGTGCCGCGTCCGAGCGAACGGCCAGCCTTGCAATAACCCTCACGTCTTCACAGGGCGAAAAAACGCGGCTGCGCGCCGCGTTTTGCGGCGCGGTCGCTTGCCACGGCGCTTCAATCGATTTAAGCCGCTAGGAGCGTTTGCAGTCGGGCGGTTTTGCCTGACATCCGCATCGATGCGGAAAGGCAAAGGGATTGCGCGCCTGGCTGGGTGGATCGGGCGCCGGAGGAGCCGGGACGGGATTTGACCATCGCCATGCATTTCAGAAACGAAAACGACGCAGCACTCAGATTCCCGGTTCTGATCGGCGATATCGGCGGCACCAATGCCCGCTTTGCGATCCTTCTGGATTCCAACGCCGAACCGAAGACGTTTCCCGTCGTCCAGACGGCTGATTACGAAACGATCGATGAAGCGATCCAGTCGGCCATTCTGGACCGTACCTCCATCCTTCCGCGCTCGGCCGTGCTGGCGGTTGCCGGTCCGGTGGATGGCGATGAGATAGACCTGACGAATTGCGGCTGGGTCGTCCGACCGCGCCAGATGATGGAAACGATGGGCATTTCCGACATCGTCGTCATCAACGACTTCGAGGCTCAGGCGCTGGCCTCGGTTGCGCTTGGCGACGAGCATCTGGAAATGGTTTGCCCCGGCAGGACTGAAGCCACCGGCAGCCGTGTGGTGCTCGGCCCCGGAACAGGTCTTGGCATGGCTGGCCTCGTCCATGCGCAACACACCTGGTTTCCCGTTCCCGGTGAAGGCGGCCACGTCGATCTTGGCCCTCGCACCGAGCGCGACCTGGAAATCTTTCCGCATATCGAGCGCATCGAGGGCCGTGTTTCCGCGGAGCAAATCCTGTGCGGTCGCGGCCTCGTCAACCTCTACCGCGCAATAGCCCGGGCGGATGGCAAGGACGCAAGCTACGAAACGCCCGCCGAGATCACAGGGGCGGGGCTTTCGGGCGTCGATCCTGTTGCGGTCGAAACGCTCGATCTTTTCGTGACTTATCTTGGTCGGCTCGCGGGTGATATGGCGCTCATCTTCATGAGCCGTGGCGGCGTCTATCTGACGGGTGGCATCGCCCAGAAGATCGTGCCGACGCTGAAGAACGGCAAGTTCCGTGCAGCTTTCGAGGACAAGGCTCCTCACGAAGCCCTGATGCGCGATATCCCGACCTATGTCATCACGCACCCGATGGCGGCCTTGAGCGGGCTCGCCGCCTTCGCACGCACACCCGTTCGATTTGGCGTGGAAACCCAGGGTCGTCGCTGGCGGCGAGGCTGACGGCATTTGCGATCGGGCGGCAACAGCGCGCAAGGCCTGTGCCATGAAGCCTGTCTCAGGCAGACCTTCAAACGGGCGGGGTGTTGTTCTCGGCCAGAACCGAACCGATCAGGTAAAGCGAACCGCAGATAAGGATGCGAGGCGGCGGCTCTGTGCCGTCGCGACCACGGTCGAGCGTATCGCGAAGGAGCATCAGCGCATTGGCGACTGAATGCACGGGTTCGGCCGAAAGGCCGGCCTCCATGGCGCGGGCGGCAAGCTCGGCATTGGGGACGCCCGCATCGCTGGAGTCCACCGGCACAGTATAGACATGCCGCGCCATGCCCTCGAAGGCGCGAAAGTAGCCGCGCTGGTCCTTCGTATTGATCATGCCGGCAATCAGGAAAAGCGGTCGCGGCGAGCGATCCTCTTCAGCGGCCAGTGCTTCGGCGATGGCTTCTCCCGCACCTGGATTGTGGCCGCCGTCGATCCATATCTCGGCCCCCTTCGGCGCAAGCTCGGCAAGCGGCCCTGGAGCCAGGCGTTGCATGCGCCCCGGCCATGAGACGCGTTCCATGGCGGCTTCAGCAGTGCGCAGGCTCACGGGAAAGCCCGCCGCTTTCACTGCCGCCAGTGCTGCGGCCGCATTGGCGATCTGATGCCGGCCGGCAAGCCGTGGCAGCGGCAGGTCGAAAAGGCAATCATGGTCCTGATAGACCATGCGGCCATTTTCCTCGAAGGCGAGAAAATCCTCGCCATAGATCGAAAGCGGGCACGCAAGCCGTTCCGCCGTGTCGGCCAGAACCTCGCGGGCCGCGTCGAAGGGCTGTTGCCCCACCACCGCCGGGCAGCCGCGCTTGATGATGCCCGCCTTTTCCGCGGCGATCAGCTCCACCCGGTCGCCGAGATAGGCCTCGTGGTCGAGCGAGATCGGCATGATCAGGCTCACAGCCGGCTTCTCGATGACATTGGTGGCGTCGTAGCGGCCGCCGAGCCCCACCTCGATGATCGCCGCGTCGGCGGGATCTTCAGAGAAAAGCACGAAGGTGACAGCCGTCAGGATTTCAAAAACGGTGATCGGCTCGCCGCCATTGGCCTTTGCGACGCGTGCCACCGCGTCAGCGAGAACCGCATCTTCCACCAGCTTTCCGCCGCCATCCTCGCCGATACGGTACCGCTCGTGCCAGCGTACGAGGTGAGGCGACGTGTGGACGTGCACGATCCGGCCGGAAGCTTCCAGCGCCGCGCGGGCGAAAGCGGTTGCCGAACCCTTGCCGTTCGTTCCGGCAATGTGAATGACGGGCGGCATCCGCCGCTCGGGATTGCCCAACCGGTCGAGCAGGCGCCTGATGCGGTCGAGCGACAGGTCGAACCCTTTCGGGTGCAGCGACAAAAGGCGCTCGATCTCTCGCTCGGCCGCGGAAACAGTGGTCATTTCCGTATCACCTCATGAGGCGGAAAGGCATTGCTGGCACCCTGCCTGCCCGGTCACGCCTCCGGCTTCTCAACCGTGACGGTTTCATCATTCGCATCGGCAGACAACACGTCTTCGGCGGGTTCCAGGGCAACGGGCGTTTCAGCCACCTTTTCCTTCAGCAGGATCTTGAGCAATCGCGCGATGGTCTCGCGCATCTCAAGACGCGACACGACCATGTCGACCATGCCGTGCTCCTTGAGATACTCCGCGCGCTGGAAGCCTTCCGGAAGCTTTTCGCGAATGGTCTGCTCGATCACGCGAGGCCCGGCAAAACCGATCAGCGCACCCGGCTCTGCGATGTGCACATCGCCCAGCATGGCGTAGGAAGCGGTCACGCCGCCCGTGGTCGGATTGGTGAGCACGACAATATAGGGCAGGCCCGCCTCCTTGAGGCGGTCGAGCGCAACAGTGGTGCGCGGCAGCTGCATGAGAGACAATATGCCTTCCTGCATGCGCGCCCCGCCCGAGGCGGCGAACAGCACCAGCGGCAGGCGACGTTCCAGCGCGGTCTCGAAGCCGCGGATGATCGCCTCTCCGGCAGCCATGCCCAGCGAACCGCCCATGAAGGCGAAGTCCTGTACGGTGGCAAGAAGCTCCAGCCCCTCGACCTTGCCGACGCCGCTGAGCACGGCATCTTCCATGCCCGTCTTGGCCTTCGCATCGCGCAGGCGATCGGTGTAGCGGCGTTCGTCGCGGAATTTCAGCGGATCGATAGCGGCCTTCGGGCTTTCCAGCAACTCGTAGGCGCCATCGTCGAAAAAGGATTTCAGCCGCTCGCGCGCGGAAATCTTCATGTGATGGCCGGAAGCCGGGATGACCCAGAGATTTTCCTCCAAGTCCTTGTGAAAGACCATCTCGCCGGTATCCGGATCCTTGATCCAGAGGTTCTCCGGCATGTCACGGCGACCGAGCATCGAGTTGATCTTCGGCCGGACGTAGCTGGTGATCCAGTTCATTGCTGTGCCTTCTTTCTCATGATCTGAGACGGGTATCGCAGGTTGGCGCGTCTATCGGGCAGGAGCAAGGCGCGCTTCGCGGACGCCGTCGGCAAGGCCGCGCACGAGTGTGGCGACCGCCTCGGCAGGATCGGCGAGCTGCTTTCCCTCCGGATCATAGCACTGGGCGATCGCCGCCACGATCGCCGTACCGACAACCACGCCGTCGGCGGCCTCGCCAATGGCCTTGGCCTGACGCGCGGTCTTGACGCCGAAGCCGACGCAGACCGGCAGATCCGTATGCTCCTTGATGCGCTTTACCGCACCCGAAACGCGGCTGGTATCGGGCAGCGCCGACCCGGTCACGCCCGTCATCGACACATAGTAGACGAAGCCCGACGTATTCTGAAGAACTGTGGGCAGGCGCTCTTCATCGGTTGTGGGGGTGGCGAGGCGGATGAAATTCAGCCCGGCCCTCAGCGCCGGCACGCACAGTTCCTGGTCCATCTCCGGCGGCAGGTCGACGATGATGAGACCGTCGATGCCCGCTTCCTTCGCGTCCACGAGGAAACGCTCCACGCCATAGACATAGATCGGATTGTAATAGCCCATCATGACGATGGGCGTATCGTCGTCGCCGGTCCGGAAATCGCGCGCCATCTGCAAGGTCTTGCGCAGCGTCTGTCCGCTTTTCAGGGCGCGCAGTCCTGCAGCCTGGATAGCTGGCCCGTCCGCCATGGGGTCGGAGAAGGGCATGCCGAGTTCGATCACGTCGCTGCCGGCTTCCGGCAGCGCCTTCATGATGGAAAGCGCGGTGTCGTAATCGGGGTCGCCACCCATGAAATAGGTAACGAGCGCCGGCCGGTTTTCTTCCTTCAGGCGTGCGAAACGTCGGTCGATGCGGGTGGTCATGATGGTCTTTTGTCCTCGTTCATCCAGCGCGGCGCCCCCACGCCGTCTTGCATTCCTGTTGCTGCAACGGCTTCAGCGCTCGACACCGAAGCTGCGGGGCGCGAGGGCCGCGCCCTGCCAGAAATTCGCGTCTCAGATTTCCATGCCAAGCATCTTGCCGACGGTGTGGACGTCCTTGTCGCCGCGCCCGGAGAAGTTGACGATCATGATCTGATCCTTGCCCATCTTGGGGGCCAGCTTGATGGCTTCGGCGATGGCGTGGGCCGATTCAAGCGCGGGAATGATGCCCTCGATGCGGGTGGTCAGCTGGAAGGCCTCCAGCGCCTCTTCATCGAGCACGGGCGTATAGGTGACGCGGCCCGAATCCTTGAGCCAGCTGTGCTCGGGGCCGACGCCGGGATAATCAAGGCCGGCCGAAATTGAGTGACCGTCGAGAATCTGACCGTCTTCGTTCTGCAGAAGATAGGTGCGGTTGCCGTGCAGGACGCCCGGGCGCCCCGCTGTCATGGAGGCGCAGTGCTCGTCGCCCTGCAGGCCATGGCCGCCTGCTTCCACGCCATGGATGGCGACATCGCGGTCGTCCAGGAAGGCATGGAAAAGGCCGATGGCGTTCGATCCGCCGCCGACCGCCGCCACGATCGCATCAGGAAGGCGCCCTTCCTGTTCCAGAATCTGGGCGCGCGCCTCGATACCGATCACCGATTGCAGTTCGCGCACCATCTCGGGATAGGGGTGGGGGCCAGCAGCCGTGCCGATCAGGTAATAGGTATCCTCGACATTCGTGACCCAGTCGCGGAGCGCCTCGTTCATCGCGTCCTTGAGCGTACCGTGGCCAGCAGAAACCGGCTTCACCTGCGCTCCGAGAAGGTTCATGCGGAAGACGTTGGGCTTTTGCCGTTCCACGTCTGTGGCGCCCATATAGACCACACAAGGCAGGCCGAAGCGCGCCGAAACGGTGGCCGAGGCGACACCGTGCTGACCCGCGCCCGTTTCGGCGATAATGCGGGTCTTGCCCATGCGCTTGGCAAGCAGAATCTGTCCGAGACAGTTGTTGATCTTATGCGAGCCGGTGTGGTTGAGGTCTTCGCGCTTGAAATAGATCTTGGCCCCGCCGAGATGTTCGCTCAGCCGCTCGGCATAATAGAGCGGCGAGGGACGACCCGTATAATGCTTGCCCAGATTGTCGAGCTCGGCGCGGAAAGCAGGATCGTTCTTGGCCTCGTTCCAATGCTTCTCGAGATCGAGAATGAGCGGCATCAGCGTCTCGGCGACGAAGCGGCCGCCAAAGATGCCGAACATGCCCGACTCGTCGGGACCGCTACGGAAGGAATTGAGCTCGGCCGGCTTGTTCAAAGCGCTCTCCTCATGTCAGAGCCGCATCATTCGCAAGCGCCGCCCGCACGGCGCTGAAGAATTCGCGTATCAGATCCGGGTTCTTTTCGCCCGGCGCGCTTTCCACGCCCGACGAGATATCTATGCCACGCGGCGACACGGCGCTGAGGGCAGCGCCGATATTGGCCGCGTTCAGGCCACCCGAAAGCATGTAATCAACCTTATCGTCAAGTCCGCTGAGCAACCGCCAGTCGAAGGCGATGCCGTTGCCGCCCGGAAGCTCGGAGCCTTTGGGCGGTTTGGCATCGAAAAGAAACCGGTCCGCGACGCCGCGATAGGGTTCGATGCCGGCAATATCGGCGGCATCGCGAATGGAAAAGGCTTTCATCACGGAGAGACCGTATCGCGCCTTGACGGCGCGCACGCGTTCCGGGCTTTCCTTGCCGTGAAGCTGGAGCATGTCGGGCTTCATGGTTTCGACGATCGCGTCGAGAACGTCGTCCGTCGCATCCACGCTGACGGCGACGGCCTGAGCCTTCCCCAGCGCCCGTTTACGCAGCTCGGCTGCGGCTTCAGCGCCTATATTGCGGGGGCTCTTCTCAAAGAAGATGAAACCGATATGGCTCGCCCCGCCCGCAAGGGCTGCGTCCACCGCTTCGGGCGTCTTCAGACCGCATATCTTGATGTCGAGTGTCATGGACAGGGAAGTGGCACGAAAAAGCGGCGGAGTCGAGGGAGATGCCCGCTGCGGCTGGTGCCGGGGTCACTCGAAGCCGATTGCCTGCAAGGCAGTTCCGTTGCGCTTCAGCCAGTCCTTGCAACGGTCTGTTTCAGGACACAACTCGCGGCACAGTTTCCAGAAGCGGGCACTGTGGTTCATTTCATTCAGATGCGCGACCTCATGGGCGACCAGATAATCGATGACCGGCGCCGGCGCCATCATGATGCGCCATGAAAAGGAGAGGATCCCGTCCGAGGTGCACGAGCCCCAGCGGCTCTTGGTATCCCGAAAGCGGATGGAGCGGGCCCGCTTGCCGAGCGTCGCCGTATGACGGGCCACCAGCGCCTCGATGTCGCGCTTGGCTTCGCGCTTGAGAAAATCCGCAACCCGTTTTGGCAGGTGATCGATATCCCCGAAGACGATGAGGACAGGCTCGCCATCCCGTTCGCCGATACGGGCAGCGCCGCGTTTTTCGGGTTCGTGCACGATGAGATGCGGCTTGCCGCGCACGGGAATCTTGATGCCGGGCCGCACGACCGGTCGGTCGGGCAGTTTTTTCAGCCGCTCGGTGAGCCAGCCTTCATGCCTGTCGAGGAACTCATCCACCTGGCGCGAGCGCGCGAGCCCTGGCGGCACGGTGACGCGCAATCCCTTGCCGCCTGGCTCGATACGCAATGTAAGGCGCTTGGCGCGGCTGTTCTCGACAATACGCAACGGCAATTCGCGCCCGGCGACGCAATGCACGCGTTCGGCCGGCGGGGCGGTGACCTTGAGGCCGATCCGTTTGAAAAAACCAAGTGCCATGGAAACAAGGATAGATGATTCGCCACGCCGGCGGAGCAGGGATCGCCCTGCCGTGATTTCAAAAAGAAAACGGCATCTCATCGAGATGCCGTTCAGATCGTCGTGCAGCCTGAGAAGCCGCAGAAGCGGTTATGCCTCGTCGGTAATATCGGGCACGGACTTGCCGCGGCCGGATTTGCGACCCCTGTTGCGTTCGTTCATGAAGCGATCGAAATCTTCCTGGTCCTTGGCGCGGCGCAACTCGCGGACATAGGTATCGAACTCGTCACGCATTTCGTCCAGCTTGCGGCGTTCCTCGGCAAGGCGCTCCAACTCCTTGTCGCGCCAGTCGTCGAAGGCCACGTTGCCGGTGAAGGCATGCTTGTTCGATGCACGGCGGCAGCCGGCAAAGAAGTCGTCGGTCTTTCGGTTCACGTCTCGCTTGAAATCCCCGAGGCGGTCGCCCCACAGGATATAGGCAAGCATGGCGAAGCCGAGCGGCCAAAACACCATGAAGCCCACCACCATCAGGGCAATCGTTGCAGGCGTCCAAGCGGGACGGATAAGAGCAGAGTTTGTCATGGTCACCCGTTCCTTTGTTTGAGCGTGCAACTCCCGGGCAGTTGCATGATTTCGAAATGGGAACCGCTACCCCCGGTTTCAAGAATGCAACCTGAGGGATTCAATGAACCCATTGGAAAGGAACGGATTTTTCGTAATGCGTTTGCGTCTCGCCGTACCTCGAAGAGCCTATCTGTGGCGCTCGATCAGGCCTTCCAGCGTGCGCAGGATCAGGGCGATGTCCTGGGGCCGCGAAAGGCGATGATCTCCATCGGAGACAAGCGAAAGCGTAACATCGTCGGCGGGCAGATGCTCTGTCAGCCGCATCGCATGGGTATAGGGCACGTCCGGATCGGCCTTGCCTTGCAGGATATGCACGGGGCAATGGGTATCGAGTACCCCGGTCAGAACACGGTTGTTGAGCCCGTCCTCAAAGAGCGCACGCGTGTAGATATATGGTTCGTCGGAATATTCGGACGGTTCTTCCATGAAACCCTGTTCGGCGAGCGCCTTGCGGTGCTCCTCCGTCAGCTCCGGTTCGATCAGTTCCATGGTGAAATCGGGAGCCGGCGCCAGAAGGAGAAGGCCTGCCAGCCGTTTTTCTTCTCCGGCGCGGTTGAGTTCCTGGACCATGCGCAGTGCGATCCACGCCCCCATGGAAGAACCGACGAGAATCTGCGGCCCTTCGCTGAAGGCGCGGAAAACCGCCAGACTCTCACCAAGCCAACGCGAGATCGTGCCGTCGTGGAATGCACCGCCCGATTCGCCATGCCCCGAATAGTCGTGGCGCAAAAATGAATGCCCGGTCTTTGCTGCCCAGTCATCCAGCGCTTCCGCCTTGGTGCCCAGCATGTCGGAACGGTAGCCGCCGAGCCAGACGATGCCGGGCGCCTTGCCTGCCCGGTGCCGATACGCGATGTCGGTTCCATCCACCGTCAGGAAGTTCGGCTGGCTGTTCGTCGGCGTGCCGGACATGGCGATCTCCTTCATCAAATGGCCGTTTCGCGACAAATGCAGAACGGGCGGCGTGATTCTTTCACCTTTATATGCTATTGACACTTCGCGTGCAGAGACGACATACGCCTCTCTAAGGGCTGGCGGAACGCCGGCTACAAGAAATTCGATGGTTCAATAACTCGAGGAGATAACGACCATTCGCAGACCGTTCAAAGCGCAGGCCCAAGTGAAGGAAGGCCCGCGCGCAAACCGTGACATCCGGGTTCCCAAGGTTCAGCTGATCGACGACGAAGGCAACAATCGCGGCGTGGTTTCCATTGAGGATGCGCTCGCTGCTGCCGAGGAAGCCGGTCTCGACCTCATTGAAATCGCTCCCAATTCCGAACCGCCCGTCTGCAAGATCGGTGATCTTGGCAAGATGAAATATCAGAGCCAGAAAAAGGCTGCTGAGGCGCGCAAGAAGCAGAAGACCATCGAGATCAAGGAGATCAAGATGCGTCCGAACATCGACACCCATGACTATGAGGTGAAGATGAAGGCCGTGCGCCGCTTCTTCGAGGAAGGCGACAAGGTCAAGCTGACCCTGCGTTTCCGTGGCCGTGAAATGGCCCATATGGAACTTGGCATGCAGCTTCTGAACCGCGTGCGCGAGGAAGTGGAAGAGATTGCCAAGGTCGAAGCCGAGCCCAAGCTCGAAGGCCGTCAGATGATGATGGTTCTGGCGCCGCGCATCTGACGCGGCTGCCGCCTTAATATGCGCGCCGGCCGGCGCGCTAACGCCCAGCATCTCATTGCGAGGTCGCATGCGAACAGGCTGCGGATGCCGCTCCGGCGGTTCCCGTAGTCCGTTTGCATGCGGGGCCTCGATTCGCATGGGTGGTTTGTGCTGCGTCTTTTCACGCGGCTCAAAAATGTGCCTTAATCTTGCCCTAACCGGCTTACGATACGGTGTGTGGGGATTACCAGCGGATGCAGATTTACCAGATTGCTCTCGGGCAGTTTCAGAGGCTGCGCATTGCCAGCTTCTGGATCATTGCGATCATCCTTTGCAGCTTTGTTCTTTTCACCCGTGCGGGATGGGAGCATTTCCGGCCCTTCGGCTTCAATGTCGAGGAAGCCATCGAGCTTTTCGGGCTGGGTCTGATCGGTATCGCCATTCTCGGACGCCTGTGGTGCACGCTTTATATCGGCGGGCGCAAATCGTCCGAGCTTGTGCAGGACGGGCCATATTCGATGACCCGCAATCCGCTTTATTTCTTTTCGTCCGTAGGTGCTGCGGGCGTTGGCGCTCAGACCGGAAGCCTGGTCATGGCACTTGCCAGCGCCGTGATCACTGTCTTTATTCTGAGCGTCACCATGCGGCGCGAGGCGCTTTTCCTGCGCGGGGAATTCGGTGCCAGCTACGATGCCTATGCTGCCCGGGTTCCGGCCTTTCTCCCCAAACCCAGCCTGTTCCGGGACCCTGAAACGCTGATTGTGCTGCCCAAGCGTCTTTATCGCACGCTCTCGGATGGTCTCGTCTTCTTCCTGGCGATGCCGGCTTTCGAGTTTGTCGAATATCTCCAGGAACATGCAATGCTGCCGATCCTGTTCAGGATGTATTGAGCGGCCGCATCGGCTTTCGCGCACTGCAAAACAGGAGTTGCGCAAACGGCGGACCGCCGCTATAAGGCCGCGTTCCCGAACCGTCCGGCAGGGCATGCCGTGGCGGTTCTTAATGCTGAATGAGCTCACGCCGCACAGCACGCGACATCGAAACGGTCCTTTTGGATCCGGTGAAGCGAAGTTTGCACCGCAAACCGGCCGCGAACCGGTGTGAGCAAGAAGAACGGAGAAGCAAAATGCCCAAGATGAAGACGAAGTCTTCTGCCAAGAAGCGGTTCAAGGTTACCGCCACCGGCAAGGTCAAGGTCGGTGCCGCAGGCAAGCGCCACGGCATGATCAAGCGTTCCAAGAAGTTCATCCGCGATGCGCGGGGCACGATGGTTCTTTCCGATCCCGATACGAAGATCGTGAAGAAGTTCCTGCCCTACAGCTTCTGATCGGCAGAACCCGGAACAGTTTTAAGGAGATCATGTCATGGCACGCGTAAAGAGGGGCGTTACCGCCCACGCCAAGCACAAGAAGGTCATGAAAGCCGCAAAGGGTTTCTATGGCCGTCGCAAGAACACCATCCGCATCGCGAAGCAGGCTGTCGAGAAGTCGCTCCAGTATGCTTATCGCGACCGCAAGAACCGCAAGCGCAATTTCCGCGCCCTGTGGATCCAGCGCATCAACGCCGCCGCGCGCGAGCACGGCCTGACCTATGGCCGCCTCATTGACGGTCTGAACAAGGCCGGTATTGAGATCGACCGCAAGGTGCTCGCCGACATGGCGGTGCACGAGCCGCAGGCTTTCGCCGCCATCGTTGGCAAGGCGAAGGAAGCGCTCGTCTATCTCAAGGACACGACGCCGAATGCTTTTGAAAGCGCTGTCGCCTAAGGCCAGCGCTTCCCGAAGCATCAAGGTTTAGTTCGGGAAACCCGCGCTGGCAGGGCTGGCGCGGGTTTTTTCTTTTTGATCAACGCATGTCTCGCGGACGCGGGAACCGGTTCCGGGATAGAGACATGTGTGCGACCAGGAACTCAAGGCGCAGGAAGCGAATCTGAAAGATCGCGACACGCTTTAGGCATTTTGCAATCAGGCGGGCTTGCCTGGCGTCCGCATGAAAGCGGAAGAACGAGGGGATGGTTTGGTCAGCGTTTCCATGAACCGCATGATCGAAGACACGACGGAGGCTCTTTTGCCGGCGGCGATGAAGAGACTTCTTCCACGGGGGCTCTTATTCGCGTGACATGTTCATCAATGAAGATGGCGAAAGGGGTTTCGTGGGTGTTGAAGAGGAGGCGGAAGCTGCCATGCCGCCGGCCTCTTCTGACCGCAATCGAATACCGGGGGCTTGGCAGCGATGGCAGGCGCGTGTTGAAAGCAATGCGATTTTTGAAGACGGCCGTTCAGCGGACGTCCGAAGCGCCGGCGGAGACCCGTCGGCAGGATATGAATGCCGAAAGGGGCTACGAGGGATGAGCGAACTCGAAGAACTGGAAAAAACCATCTCCGCGGAGATCGCGGCTGCTGTCGATGAACAGCAGATCGAGGCAGTGCGCATCGCGGCCCTCGGCAAAAAGGGTTCGGTTTCCGAGAAGCTGAAGACCCTCGGCGCCATGTCTGCGGAAGAGCGCCAGGTCATGGGCCCGGCGATCAATGGCCTGAAGGCCCGTATCACGGAAGCTCTGACGGCACGCCGCACGGAGTTGCGCGATGCGGCCATCGATGCGCGCCTTGAGCGCGAGAAGGTGGACGTGACATTGCCGGTTCGCCGCCCGCCTGCCGAGCGCGGCCGCATTCATCCGATCAGCCAAGTGATTGACGAGATCACGGCCATTTTCGCGGATATGGGTTTCGCCATTGCTGAAGGTCCGGACATCGAGACCGACTACTACAACTTCACCGCGCTGAATTTCCCCGAAGGGCATCCCGCGCGCGAGATGCACGATACATTTTTCTTCCCGCCGGATGAAAAGGGCGAGCGCAAGCTTCTGCGCACGCACACCTCGCCTGTGCAGATTCATACGATGGAAAAGCAGGAACCGCCGATCCGCATCGTCATCCCCGGCAAGACCTACCGGCAGGATTCGGACGCGACCCACTCGCCCATGTTCCACCAGCTCGAAGGGCTGGTGATCGACAAGACGGCCAATGTGGCCAACATGAAGTGGGTGCTGCAGGAGTTCTGCAAGGCCTTCTTCGAGGTGCCGCATCTCAATATGCGTTTCCGTCCGTCCTTCTTTCCCTTCACCGAACCGAGCCTGGAGGTGGACATTCAGTGCGACCGTTCGCAGCCGGGCGAGGTTCGCTTCGGCGAGGGCAATGACTGGATGGAAATCCTTGGCTGCGGCATGGTGCATCCGAATGTGCTTCGCGCCTGCGGTCTCGACCCGGATGAATATCAGGGCTTCGCCTGGGGCATGGGGATAGACCGTATCGCGACGCTGAAATACGGCATGCCGGACCTGCGTGATTATTTCGACGCCGATGTGCGTTGGCTGGAGCATTACGGCTTCCGCCCGCTCGACCTGCCGACGCTGTTTGGCGGATTGAGCGCCTGATGACTTCGCCCGAAGGCCACAGCGAGGCGGTCCGTTTCGCGTTCGGTGATAGCCCGGCATTGGCAGATGAACTGCTGGAGCTGGTGCTTGCCGGGCGCAAGACGGCAACCTGCGGGGCCTTGTGCGACTTCGAGGCCGGCGGTGAGCCGATGCCGCGGGTTGGGCGGCAGGATATCGTCCTGGATGGGGCGGGACGCCCTGCTGCTGTAATCGAGACGGTAGAGGTCACCATTCGCGCCTTCAGCGAAGTGGATGAAGATTTTGCACGCGCCGAAGGCGAGGGAGACCTCTCGCTGACCTGCTGGCGCGAGGGACATGAGGCCTATTTCCAACGAAATGGCGGCTTCAGCCCCGATATGAAACTGGTTTGCGAGCGGTTCCGGCTGGTGAAAATCCTGGAACGGCAAGACCCGAAGGAATGATGCCATGAAATTCACGCTCTCCTGGCTCAAGGAGCACCTTGAGACCGACGCCACGCTCGACCAGATCGTCGAGAAGCTCACCATGATCGGCCTTGAGGTCGAGGACGTGGACGACAAGGCGGCGCTGAAGCCCTTCGTCATCGCCAGGGTCCTGACGGCCGAGCAGCACCCCGATGCCGACCGCCTGCGTGTGCTTTCGGTCGATACGGGCGATGGCAAGCCGGTGCAGGTCGTCTGTGGCGCTCCCAATGCGCAGGCCGGCCTGATCGGCGCTTTCGCGGCACCCGGTACCTATGTGCCAGGCATCGATGTGACGCTCTCCGTCGGCAAGATCCGTGGCGTGGAAAGCCACGGCATGATGTGCTCCGAACGCGAGCTCGAAATCTCCGACGAGCACAATGGCATCATCGATTTGCCGAAGGACGCCCCCGTCGGTACTTCCTTCGCGACTTGGGCAAAGCTCGACGATCCGGTGATCGAGATCGGCCTCACGCCGAACCGCCCCGACTGCACGAGCGTTTTCGGCATCGCGCGCGACCTGGCGGCCGCCGGTCTGGGCACGCTGAAGAATGCAGCCATTCCCGCGGTTGCCGGCAAGGGCGCTTGTCCGGTGGATGTGATCATTGAGGCGCCGGACCTGTGCCCAGGCTTCGGCCTGCGTCTGGTGCGCGGCGTGAAGAACGGCCCTTCGCCGAAATGGATGCAGCAGCGGCTGAAGGCGATTGGCCTGCGCCCGATCAACGCGCTGGTGGACATCACCAACTATGTGACCTTCGACCGCGGCCGCCCGCTGCATGTATTCGACGCCGCAAAGGTGAAGGGCGACCTCACCATCCGCCGCGCGCGTGATGGCGAGACGGTGCTCGCGCTGGACGAGCGCGAATACAGGCTGACGCCGGAAATATGCGTCATAGCCGATGGAAACGGTGTCGAATCCATTGCCGGCATCATGGGCGGCGAGCATTCGGGCTGCGACGAGAACACCACGGATGTGCTTGTTGAATCCGCCCTCTGGGACCCCATGAACGTTGCCCGTACGGGCCGCGATCTCGGCATCATCACCGATGCACGCTATCGCTTCGAGCGTGGCGTCGACCCCGAGATGATGGTGCCGGGGCTGGAGCTCGCCACGCAGTTGGTTCTCGACCTTTGCGGTGGCGAACCGAGCGAGCTGCGCGTGGTCGGCTACCAGGGCTATGAGCCGCGCGGCATTTCCTTCCCGGTGGCGGAGGTGAAACGCCTGACCGGCCTCGAAGTGTCTGGTGCCGAAAGCCGTGGAATTCTGGAGCGTCTCGGATTCGCGGCAAAAGGCGAGGGGGATGTTCTTGAAGTCTCTATTCCCTCCTGGCGCCCCGATGTCGACGGCAAGGCCGACCTTGTGGAAGAGGTCATGCGCATACACGGCGTGAACGAGATCGCGCCCGCTCCGCTTCCCTCGCACGGAGCCGTCAATGGGCAGATCCTGACGACCCTGCAGAACCGCACCCGCTCGGCGCGTCGCGCGCTTGCCGTACGCGGCATGATGGAGGCGGTGACCTGGAGCTTCATCGACGAAAAGCAGGCAAAGCTTTTCGGCGGTGGCGATCCGATGTTGAAACTCTCGAACCCGATTGCGGCCTCCATGTCCGACATGCGGCCTTCGCTCCTGCCGGGGTTGATCGCGGCGGGCCAGCGCAACGCGGCGCGCGGTTTTGCGGACGTGGCCTTGTTCGAGGTCTCCGGCATTTATGAGAACGACCGCTATGAAGGTCAGCGCCGTGTTGCGGGCGGCATCCGGCGCGGCACGGCCAAGATGGAAGGGGCCGGGCGTCACTGGCGTGGCAACAGCCCGGCTGTCGATGTATTCGACGCCAAGGCTGATGCGCTTGCGGCTCTTGAGGCGGCGGGTGCGCCTGCCGACAAGCTGCAGGTGGTTGCAGGTGGCCCTGAATGGTATCACCCGGGCCGATCTGGAACGGTCCGCCTCGGGCCAAAGATCGTGCTCGCGACCTTCGGTGAAATCCATCCACGCACGCTCGAGGCGCTCGACGCTGACGGTCCGGTCTGCGGTTTCGAAGTTTTCATCGATGCCATTCCCGAGCCGAAGGCCAAGGCCACGCGCACCAAACCGCGTCTTGATCTGTCGCCTTTCCAGCTCGTGCGGCGCGATTTCGCCTTCGTGGTCAACAAGGGCGTCGAGGCGGTGTCCATCGAGCGGGCCGCGGCGGCGGCCGACAAGAAGCTGATCACTGCAGTGCGTGTATTCGATATCTTCGAGGGCGCTTCGCTGGGTGAGGACAAGAAGTCCGTCGCCATCGAGGTGGCGATCCAGCCTCGCGACAAGACGCTGACCGACGAGGAACTCGAAGCGCTCGCCGGCAGGGTCGTCGAGAATGTCGGCAAGCAGACGGGCGGTGTGTTGCGCGGCTAGAGCATTTCGCGGTCAGGCGGAAACGCCTGACGTCCGCATAAATGCCTAAGAATAAAAATACGAAACGGTTCAGCGTTTCCATGAAACGCTGAACCGTTCGGCAGCGTGCGCTTTCCGGGCGATCGGCGGGTGAATTGCGGGCCCCGAGCCTTTTTCAAATCACGATCCGTTGCGTTTGGGCACGCCCGTTTCGAAGAAGATGTGGCTTCCGATGCGTCCCACATTCCTCATCTGCCGCGCCCAGCGCGGTTTCACGTAGGTCGCATGGTAGTGCGTGGCGCCCGAGACAGCGAGTATATCCTTCTCATCCGGAAGAGGATCGGAATCGCAGTCCGGAGCACAAGCCGGAATTGAATTTGCGATGCCCTGTGCCACCTTCCAGGCTTTCTTTTCCTTTGGAATGAGGGAAATCCCGGTACAGGCGAAGGAGAACTGGCAGCGGTTGCGCCAGCGCGCGTTCTGGAAGACAACGCCGCAAACCGATGGCGGATAACCCCGCGACTGCACCCGGTTCAGGATGACCATCGCAACGGCCCACTGGCCGCTTATGGGTTCGCTACGCGCTTCGAAATAGATCGCCGCGGCAAGGCACATGCGCTCTGCGTTGTCGGTGAAATCATAGATCGCATGGCTCAGGCGACGCCCGGTGTCGTCGATCCAGTCGAATTGGGGCTCGTATTTCGCCGAGGGAACAGGACTCAGATACCATGCGCGTGTTGTCATGGCACTTGCCAATTGAAAATGCGCAAGAAGAGTGAGGATGATTCCACCAGGAACAAGTAATAGAAATCTCATGCGGCATTTGGCCCAGTCGGCCACGTATGATCAGCCCCACAATTTCCAGATGACGCAGAATATTTTGTTATACAATTGCAAATATACTAAAAATATGGGTTGTTATATTCAAATTCGGTCCGAGAAAAAGCGTTCTACATAACCCCCTCCCCCATGTTTGCCGGATCGCCCTGATGCCCCTCGCGTCCCATCTTAAAACACCGTCCGGAGCAATCGTGCCTTGCGTCTGAAAAGTCCCATTCTTATATACGCCTCGATGCCGTTCGGCGTGTTCCAGCTATGGGCTTCGCCACGGCAAATTCGTGTGAACAGGGGCTGTCACGTGGAACGCCTGATTGGGTCCCGACAGCCTGCTTAGCGGAGAGAAGACATGGCAAAAGTTATTGGTATCGACCTCGGAACAACGAACTCCTGCGTTGCCGTCATGGACGGCAAGGACGCGAAGGTGATCGAAAACGCCGAAGGCGCGCGTACCACCCCGTCGATCGTGGCATTCACGGATTCCGACGAGCGGCTGGTCGGCCAGCCGGCAAAGCGCCAGGCGGTCACCAACCCGGAAAACACCCTTTTTGCGATCAAGCGCCTCATCGGCCGTCGCTATGACGACCCGGTGACGAAGAAGGACAAGGACCTCGTCCCCTACAAGATCGTCAACGGCGACAATGGCGATGCATGGGTCGAGGCCGGCGGCAAGAAGCTGTCGCCCAGCCAGATTTCGGCGATGATCCTGCAGAAGATGAAGGAAACGGCGGAAGCCTATCTCGGCGAGAAGGTCGAGAAGGCGGTCATCACCGTTCCCGCCTATTTCAACGACGCCCAGCGTCAGGCTACCAAGGATGCCGGCAAGATCGCCGGCCTGGAAGTGCTGCGCATCATCAACGAGCCGACCGCTGCCGCGCTCGCCTACGGCCTAGACAAGAAGGACGGCAAGACCATCGCGGTCTACGATCTTGGCGGCGGCACGTTCGACATCTCCATCCTGGAGATCGGCGACGGCGTGTTCGAGGTGAAGTCGACCAATGGCGACACCTTCCTCGGCGGTGAAGACTTCGACATGCGGCTCGTCGAATATCTGGCGGCCGAGTTCAAGAAGGAACAGGGCATAGACCTGAAGCAGGACAAGCTTGCCCTTCAGCGCCTCAAGGAAGCAGCCGAAAAGGCGAAGATCGAGCTGTCCTCGTCCTCGCAGACCGAGATCAACCTGCCCTTCATCACGGCAGACCAGTCCGGTCCGAAGCACCTGACGATGAAGCTGACCCGCGCCAAGTTCGAGAGCCTGGTCGAAGATCTTGTCGCCCGCACCGTCGAGCCCTGCAAGGCAGCGCTCAAGGATGCTGGCCTCAAGGCCGGCGAGATCGACGAGGTGGTTTTGGTCGGCGGCATGACTCGCATGCCCAAGGTTCAGGAAACGGTTAAGAACTTCTTCGGCAAGGAGCCCCACAAGGGCGTCAACCCGGACGAGGTCGTCGCCATGGGTGCCGCCATTCAGGCCGGCGTTCTGCAGGGCGATGTGAAGGACGTGTTGCTGCTCGACGTGACCCCGCTTTCGCTGGGCATCGAGACGCTCGGTGGCGTTTTCACCCGCCTGATCGACCGCAACACCACGATCCCGACCAAGAAGAGCCAGGTCTTCTCGACCGCCGAGGACAATCAGAATGCGGTGACCATCAACGTGTTCCAGGGCGAGCGCGAGATGGCTGCCGACAACAAGAGCCTCGGCCGCTTCGACCTGACGGGCCTTCCGCCCGCACCGCGCGGCGTGCCGCAGATCGAGGTCACGTTCGACATCGACGCCAACGGCATCGTCAACGTGTCCGCGAAGGACAAGGGGACGGGCAAGGAGCAGGCGATCCGCATTCAGGCTTCGGGCGGTCTGTCCGACGCCGACATCGAGAAGATGGTGAAGGACGCGGAAGCGAACGCCGAGGCTGACAAGAAGCGTCGCGAGGCTGTCGAAGCCAAGAACCAGGCCGAAGCGCTCATTCATTCGACCGAGAAGTCGCTGAAGGATTACGGCGACAAGGTTTCGGAAGAGGAGAAGAAGGCGATTGAGGATGCCCTGGCCGCGCTGAAGACGTCTGTCGAAGGTGACGATGCCGAGGACATCAAGGCTAAGTCCACCGCTCTTGCGGAAGTATCCATGAAGCTCGGCCAGGCCATGTATGAGGCCAGCCAGGCGGAGGCCGCCGAGAGCGACGCTCAGGCCGATGCCAAGGCCGACGGTGAAGACGTCGTCGATGCCGACTTCGAGGAAATTGACGAGGACGACAAGAAGTCGGCTTGATCGGCTCCTTCAAATGCAATTGAAAAAGCCCGGATCGATGATCCGGGCTTTTTTCATGGCTTTTTAAGTCTCTGCCCCGAACATGTCCGCTTGATGAAATTCAACGGAAGTGGTGGGGGCCGTGATCCGTTATCGATTGTTTGAAATCTGGCGATTGGTCGCCGCTTTACTCATCATGCTTTACCATTTCGGGCATTTCGCGCCTGGCGAAAGCCAATGGGTGAAGGATGAACTTTCAGCATTACGGCCATTGCTGGACATGTTCTTCATCATATCCGGCTTTCTGATCTTCAGCCGCTATGCCGATCAGGTCCACGATGCGCGCAGTTATGTGATTTATCTTTGCAAGCGTCTGGCGCGGCTCTATCCGCTGCATCTTGCGACGCTTTCCTATTTTATTCTCGTCGGGCTCGCCGTCCATCTCGGTCTTCTGCGCACCGGCGGCGAGGCTGCGCTCTATCGCTGGGATGCGTTGCCAGCCAATCTTCTGCTCATTCAGGCCTGGGGGGTGAACGACCATCTCACCTTCAACTTCGTATCCTGGTCGCTCTCGGCGGAATGGTTCGCCTATCTGTTGTTGCCGATCATCATCTTTGCCTATCGTTTTGGTGGGGTGACAGGCTTAATTGTCCTGCTTCTTTTGTCCTATGCCGCACTGGAAGCCATGATCCGCACGGGCCTGATGCCCTTTGAAAGCTGGGTCAAGGCCGATACCTGGGGCGCCTATCGTGCCTTTGCCGATTTCGCGCTGGGTGCATTGCTTGCCGTGCTTGCGGCGCGTTCGCGCCTGCGGCTTACCTCGCGCGGGCCGGCCTGGGTCGCCATCTTCTTTGCCTGTGCGGCGATGGTGTTGCAGCTGAACATCTATGTGACGCTCGCCCTTCTCGGCTTTGCGGTTTTCCTTGCCGGCGTCATCGAGCGAAACGATCCCGAAGGCTACACCTATCCCGCCATATTCCGGCCGGCGGCCGCAGTCTCTTTCGGCATCTATCTCTGGCATCCGGTCACGGAGAGCCTGTTTTTTTCCTTTGCCTGGAGCCATTTCATCGGTTCGTCGTCCAGCATCATCTTTTTTGCGTATACCGCGATGGTGATGCTGCTGACGGTTTTCATCGCGATATTCTCGTTCCGGTTCTTTGAAAATGCGGTCGCGGGCAGACTTTTGCAGGCTATGGGAATCGCGAAGCCCAAGCGCGTCAAGCCAGCGCCCGCCTGACAACGCTGCCATTGACTGCCCTTGTGGTTGCGCAAAAGCGGCGTTGAACTGCGGCGACGGCTGGCAATCTGCCGCGAACTATGGCATTCGCTCTTGCGAATACCTAAATAGCGGACACGGATCGGGGGATGGTGTTCGTTTTAATAAGACCATGCGGGACTCTTCTATGAAGGCAGATTTTTACGAGACGCTCTGCGTGTCGAGAACCGCCGATGAGAAAGAACTTAAAAGCGCGTTTCGAAAACTGGCCATGCGGTATCATCCCGACCGCAATCCTGGCGATGACGAAGCCGAGCACAAGTTCAAGGAAATCAACGAGGCCTATGAGACGCTGCGCGATCCGCAGAAGCGCGCGGCCTACGACCAGTTCGGGCATGCAGCTTTCGAGAATGGCGGCATGGGCGGACGGGGTGGCTTCGGCGGCGGCGGTTTTGCCGATATCTTCGAGGATATTTTCGGCGACGTGATGGGCGGCGGGCGGCAGCGCCGCAGCAGCCGCCAGCATGGTGCTGACCTCCGCTTCAACATGGAAATAACGCTCGAGGAGGCGTTCACTGGCAAGACGAGCCAGATTCGAGTGCCCACGGCAGTCGCTTGCGACGAATGTTCGGGCTCGGGCGCCAAGCCTGGTTCCTCTCCCACGACATGTCCGATGTGTCAGGGCGCCGGTCGCGTGCGGGCGGCTCAGGGCTTCTTCGCCATCGAGCGCACCTGTCCGCAATGCCAGGGGCGCGGCGAGATCATCTCCGACCCCTGCACGAAATGTTCCGGCCAGGGCCGGGTGGCCGAGGAACGTTCGCTTTCAGTCAACATTCCCGCCGGTATCGAGGACGGGACGCGTATTCGCCTAGCCGGCGAGGGCGAGGCCGGTTTGCGGGGCGGTCCGCCCGGCGATCTCTATATTTTCCTCTCGGTGAAGCCGCACGAATTCTTCCAGCGCGACGGCGCCGATCTCTATTGCAAGGTGCCCATCTCCATGACGACGGCTGCTCTTGGCGGCTCGTTCGAGGTGGCGACCCTTGATGGAACCCAGACGCGCGTGAAGGTACCCGAAGGCACGCAGAACGGCCGACAGTTCCGCCTCAAGGGCAAGGGCATGCCGGTTCTGCGCCAGTCGCAGGTGGGCGATCTTTATATTCAGGTCGCGGTGGAAACGCCGCAGAGCCTGACGCGCAAGCAGCGAGAGCTTCTCGAGGAGTTCGAGAAGATTTCATCCAAGGAGAACAGCCCCCAATCGGCTGGCTTCTTTTCACGTATGAAAGATTTCTTCGAGTCCTTCGGCGAGTAAGCAAACCGTGCTAGAAACGCGCGCTTGCAGTCGATTGTCCCGAAGCCTGAAGGTGGCGGACAGCGCCTGCCCGCCATGGAACTCAACCGGCGGGTTTTTTGCGAAGGAGGAAGCGGGAAGATGAGCAAGGGTCTGGGTATGCGCAAGGCGATCGCGGATCGCTTCGGTGACGAGTTGCGCTTCTTCCGGGGCTGGATCGACCAGCCGAAGGCCGTAGGTTCCATCATTCCCACATCCGGCATAACCGCACGGCGAATGGCCTCCATTATTGACCCGACGTCGGGCCTTCCGGTTCTCGAAGTCGGGCCGGGCACCGGGGTCATCACGCGGGCAATCCTCGCCCATGGCGTGAAACCGGAAAATCTCTACGCGGTCGAATATTCCGCTGATTTCGTGAAACACCTGCGCAGGTGCTATCCCGGTGTCAATGTGATCGAGGGTGATGCCTTCAATCTCGATGGGACGCTGGGCGACGACGGGCCGAAGCTCTTCGACAGCGTTGTCTCTGGTGTCCCTTTGCTCAATTTTCCGGTTCCAGCGCGGGTTGCTTATCTGGAAAGCCTCTTAGCGCGCATTCCCGAAGGGCGCCCGGTGGTTCAGCTCACCTACGGCCCGAAATCTCCGGTTCCGCCTGGGCGCGGAAACTACACGGTTGAGCATTTCGATTTCATCCTGCGCAACATTCCGCCGACGCGGCTCTGGGTTTATCGCAGGGCCAGGCATTAGCCTTTCCTTTTTTGCTTTTCGTTTTGATATCCCCGGTTGCCGGGCAGGCTCTGTGGCGGCATCCTCAAGGCCATTGATTGATATCGGCAATGCCTATACCCCTCTTCGAAACAGAGGAGCTTGCCGATGATCCCCAGAATCCTGGTCTTTGCCGGGTCCACCCGCACAGGCGCCTTCAGCGGGCGCACCGCCGACGCTGCCACCAAGGAGCTTGCAGAGCAGGGGGCCGAGGTGACGCGCATATCCCTGGCAGATTATCCGCTGCCGATCATGGATCAGGATCTGGAAAAGGAAAAAGGAATTCCCGAAAGCGCATTGAAGCTGGGTGGTCTCATCGCTGCGCATGATGGCGTGTTGATCGCCAGCCCGGAATACAATGCCTCCATTCCGCCCCTTCTGAAAAACACCGTCGACTGGGTGTCCCGCATCTCGAAAATCGATGGAAGGCCGGTGCGTCCCTGGGCGGGCAAGGTCGTGGGACTTTGTTCGTCGTCCGATGGCAATTTCGCCGGCATTCGCGGGCTATATCATTTGCGGGCGGTGCTGATGAACTGCCGCGCCGAGATCGTGACGCCGCAATGCTCCGTCGCGCGGGCACAGGATGCCTTCGACGAGGAAGGCAATTTCAAGGATGAACGTACGCGCGGAATGATGGAGGGCGTCTGCCGTGCTGTCATCGAGCATGCGCGCCTTCTGTCCAACCGGGTGGAGGCCTGAAGATGACCCTAGCCATGCGTGACCGCCTGATCGTCGGTCTTGATGTTCCGACCCTGACGGAGGCAGACCGCATCGTTGCCACGCTCGGCGACACGGTTTCGTTCTATAAGATCGGCCACCAGCTTGCCTTTGCCGGCGGGTTGGGCTTTGCACGCGAGCTCACCGGCGCCGGCAAGAAGGTCTTTCTCGACATGAAGCTTTTGGATATCGACAACACGGTGGCCAAGGGCGTGGAGAACATTGCGCGCATGGGCATGTCGATGTTGACCATCCATGCCTATCCCAAGGCCATGCGTGCGGCCGTCGAGGCAGCCAGGGGGTCGGGTCTCACACTGCTCGGTGTCACCGTGCTCACATCCATGGACGATGCGGACCTGAAGGAAGCCGGGTATGCGGCCAGCGCGCGGGACCTGGTTCTGAAGCGCGCCGCGCAGGCGCGGGATGCGGGCATGGGCGGCATCGTTTGCGCCCCGACCGAGGTTGCAGAAGTGAGTGCCGTCACGGGCGCCGGCATGGCGGTGGTCACTCCGGGCATCCGGCCGGCGGGGAGTGAGCGCGGCGACCAGAAGCGCATCATGACGCCGGCCGATGCCATTCGCGCCGGCAGCACGCATCTGGTGGTTGCGCGGCCGGTCGTTGCCGCGGAAGATCCGAAAGCGGCGGCGCAGGCCATTCTCGACGAAATGGCGGCCGCCTGAATACGTGAGCACAGGTTTAAGAGAGGGAGGAGCCGAAGATGCCCAAGGGATATTGGATCGCACATGTGGATGTCCGCGACCCTGAGCGGTACAAGGACTATGTGTCCACCGCCAAGCTCGCTTTCGAGCGATATGGCGCGCGCTTTCTGGCGCGCGGTGGTGCATGGGACGGGCTTGAAGGCACCGGGCGCGGGCGCAATGTGGTGATCGAGTTTCCTTCTCTGCAGGCTGCACGCGATTGTTACAATTCGCCTGAATATCAGGCTGCAAAGGCGATCCGCACCACGGTGGCAGAGGCGGACATGATCCTCGTCGAAGGTGCGGAATAACCCTGAAGCCGGGTGGGACCCCTGAAATAGGCATGGGCAGAACCACGGTCGAGCCTGGCCCGGATTATGTAATCCGGGCTTATCGCGACAGCGATGCTGAGCGTTTGTCGGATGTCGAAAAGCGCGCAGCGCAGCTTTTTGCCGTGCATGGATATCCCGACATTGCGGAAGCGCCCGCGACAAGGGTGGAAGATTTCGACGCCATCGCGTCGCAGAACCGGATTTTCGTGGCCGTGCATGCACAGGAGGGACCAGCAGGCTTCGCAATCGCTGGCCCCGTATCCTCTTTTCTTCACCTGTTGGAACTTTCCGTCGCTCCGGAGCACGGCCGGCGTGGGCTGGGCGGGGCGTTGCTGGCTGCCGTAGTGGAGGCAAGCCGGGCGCAGGGCCTGGAAGGAGTGTCGCTCAGCACGTTTCGCACGCTGCCGTTCAATGGGCCTTTCTATGCGCGCCATGGCTTCGTTGAGCTGCCGTTGGAGGAAGCGCCTGAGGCCTTGAAAGAGCGCTTTTTTGCCGAAATTCCACCTGGTGTTGCAGCGCAGAGCCGTTTTTTGATGCTGCGACGCAACACCAAAATATAAGTCTAAACCTCTTTTTCCTTTTTTATATCAGTATTTTGTGTAGCGGCCCTCTTTTTGCCGGAGGCCTAAAGCCCGTGTTTCTATTGCAACGCAGCAAAAGTGGGGTAGTCTAGAGGTCAAGCAAATGACCAAGGCTTCGCCGCCGCGCGTTCCCAACCGCTGAGCGGCGCGGCATGAGCGAAGGTCGCCCAGGAACCCAAGCGATGTATTATCAGCTTTATGAATTTAACCACGCCGCGCTGCAGCCGGCGCGGGCCTATGCCGACGCCGTACGGCTTTTCTACAGCAACCCATTAAACCCCATGGCGCAGACTTATCTCGGTCGCACACTCGCTGCGGGCGCAGAACTTTTCGAGCGTACTACCCGCCGCTACACCAAGCCGGCATTCGGCCTCACCGAAACCAATGTGAACGGCGTGCGCGTCGCGGTGCATGAGGAGATCGTCTGGAAGAAGCCATTCTGCCAGCTCCTGCATTTCAAGCGCGATCTGCCGGAAGGTGCGCGGCGTGGCCCCTCCATCCTTATGGTTGCGCCGATGTCCGGTCACTATGCAACCTTGTTGCGGGGCACGGTGGAAACCATGCTGCCCTATGCGGATGTCTATATCACCGACTGGACCGATGCGCGTACGGTCGCGCTTTCCGAGGGCATGTTCGACCTCGATGATTTCATCGATTACCTGATCGAAATGTTCCAGCACCTTGGGCCTGATACGCATGTGATGGCCGTTTGCCAGCCTTCCGTTCCGGTGCTGGCGGCTGTCTCTTTGATGGAAGCGCGCAAGGATAAATGCACGCCTGCCAGCATGACCCTGATGGGCGGCCCGATCGACACGCGCCAGAACCCCACTGCCGTCAACAAGCTGGCGGAAGAAAAAGGCATTGGCTGGTTCCGCGAGAATGCCGTGATGCCAGTGCCATGGCCGAATCCCGGTTTCATGCGCATGGTCTATCCCGGCTTTCTGCAGCTTTCCGGCTTCATGAGCATGAACCTCGACCGCCATATTACGGCGCACAAGGAGTTTTTCATGCATCTGGTGAAGAACGACGGCGATTCCGCCGAGAAACACCGTGACTTCTATGACGAATATCTGGCGGTGATGGATCTGACCGCCGAGTTTTATCTGCAGACGGTCGAAACGGTGTTCATCCGCCACGATCTGCCCAAAGGCCAGATGAAGCATCGTGGCAAACTTGTCGATCCGAAGGCAATTCGTCGTGTGGCTCTTCTGACGGTAGAGGGCGAGAACGACGATATTTCCGGCGTCGGCCAGACGGAAGCAGCCCACAGGCTGTGCGAGAACATCCCGGCGGACATGCGCCATCACTATCTTCAGCCCGCGGTAGGCCATTACGGGGTCTTCAATGGCTCGCGGTTCCGCTCGGAGATCGCGCCGCGCATCCTCGATTTCATGCGCAGCAATCCGGCGGGACAGGCCGAAAAGACTTCGGCGACCGCAACATCGGCTCCCAAGCCGCGTGCCGCCGCACCGAAAAAACCTGCCGCAGCAACGTCCGGCAAGGGGGGGCCGCGCAAGACGGCGAGTTCGCGCGCCAAGAGCGGAAAGGCCACAACCGCCGCACGGCGAAACGGTCCCAAACCGGCTTGAGCGAAAGCCGGTTTGACCGGGAACAGGGCGACGCCTGCTGCGGTGTCGCTCATGAAGTTGGTTGCGGTCACGGCGATTTGCATTTTCGCAACAGCCACCGCGCAAAAACCGCTCCTCACCGTCTCGGCGGTAACCATCCTTGAAACTTTGTCCCTGCATCGATTGACAGTCGACCGTTCTGCTTCTTAACGTTTCATTAACGATAGAAAGAAGCGGAGAGCGGCATGATGGCTGCTTGGCGGGGGGGCTTCCTCTTTGGAGGCCACGGGCGGAATGTGGCCGCGATATCTCGCGGAATCTTATCCGTCTTATGCAGGGGCGCGTTTCGCGCCCGGTCGGGCTTTGCCCTGACCGCGCTTTCTGGCGTGCTGCTGGCCATTGGCTTGGCACAAGCCGAAGCCGGAAACAGCATGGCCACTGGCGGGCTCACGTCGCAGCCCATCGGCCATTACGAATTCTGCAAGGCCAATCCGCTGGAATGTTCTTTGCGCCCACGGGACACGGGGCCTGAGAAGATGAACAAGGCGCTCTGGCGCAAGCTGGTCTCTGTCAACAAGTCGGTCAATCAGGCTGTCAAGCCGATGAACGACATCGATATCTACGGCGAGGAGGAAGTCTGGACCTATCCGTCGACGGGCGTAGGCGATTGCGAGGACTACGTGCTGGAGAAGCGCCGGGCGCTGATGCGCAAGGGAATATCGCTGGCCAATCTCCTGATCACTGTCGTGCGTAAGCCCGATGGCGAAGGGCACGCAATCCTCACGGTGCGCACGGACCGTGGAGATTTCGTTCTCGACAATCTGAATGACACGGTAAAGCTCTGGAACCAGACCGGCTATCGCTATCTGAAGCGTCAGGCGAGCAACCACACGGGCATGTGGGTAAGTCTGCGCGAAGACAACAACCCGGTCGTGGGCGCCGTCAGCCAGTAACCGCCAGGGGTGGCTGAACCCGTCCGAAAACTGCTGGGGGATTACGCGGTGGTCGGGCAGCTTTACCCGAAAGACATTTTGCAGACAGCTGAACGGAGCTTAGGTCTGCATAAATCTGAAAGCGTGAAAATCGAACGCCCTTTGAGCATCCTTTTGGGTCTCAAAGAGTGCGGCACGTTATTGAACTATGCACCGTGCTTTCCGAAAATCGCTTCCGGCTCTCGGCGGATACTCTAGCCGTTGCGGTCGGCGCGTGTCAGGCCATGAGCGATCAGCCGGTCGATCACGTCTGGATAGGCGATGCCGCTCGCTGCCATCGCCTTCGCATACATGCTGATATTCGTGAAGCCGGGAATGGTGTTGAGCTCGTTGACGAGAAAGCGCATATCCTCGGTGACGAAGAAGTCCACGCGAGCCATCGCGTCGCAGCCCAAGGCCTGGAAGGCTTTTCCAGCGGTTTCGCGGATAGCCGCCTCCACCGCTTCGGGCAGCACGGCAGGCACCACCAGCTGGGCGCCGGCCTCATCGATATATTTCGCTTCATAGCTGTAGAAGCCATGGCTTTGGCCGGTCACGATCTCGCCGGGCCGTGAAACGAAAAGCGTGCCTTGCGCGTCTTCAAGGACGCTGCATTCGATCTCGCGGCCTTTGATGAATTCTTCGGCGAGGAGCTTGCCGTCATGCCGGAAACCCAGTTCGAGCGCCGCGAGGTAGTCGTCTTCACCTGTGACCTTGCTCACGCCGACTGACGAACCCTGTCGGGCAGGCTTGATGAAGAGTGGCAGGCCGAGCTCACCAGAAAGCGCCGCAAACTTGGGCGCCTCTCCCCGACGAATGGTGATGGAACGGGCGGCGGGAAGACCGGCCTGGAGAAGCAGGCGCTTGGCAATGTCCTTGTCGAGCGCTGTGGCCGACCCCAGAACGCCGCAGCCGATCAGTGGTACGAGGGCCACTTCCGCCAGCCCCTGAACCGCCCCGTCTTCCCCCGGAAGCCCATGCAGAACCGGGAAGAGCGCTGAGATGGCGGGAAGCTCGAACGGAGCGCCCTCCGGGGGGATCGCGAGCAACCGGCCCCTGCCGCCCGGCACCGGGCAAATCTCGGTTCCAGATGCGGGTTGCGTCAGTTCTCCGCCCTCAAAATGGCTGAGAAGCCAAACACCTTCACGTGTGATGAACACCGGAATCACGTCGTATTTCTCCGGATCCATCGCTCGCACGGCGTTCGTGGCCGAAAGCACCGAGACGTCGTGTTCGGCGGATCGCCCGCCGAAGAGAACAGCAATCCGCAGTCTGCTGGAAGAATTGGTCAAGATGCACTCCGAAGCAGGATCACAAACCTTTCGTGCAGCGATACCCTGCTTTCGCATTGGCGGGAAGAGCGCTTCCAGGGCGTCGAACACCGACTTGCCCGAAGGTAGGGCTCTCATTGCTCTGGGCGCCCTTGATCGCCTGCCGGGCAGGCCGGGGATTTCCGGTTTTTAAAGGCGGATACGGTGAGGAAAAGACAAGGGCATCATCGGTCGCGGGGCAGATGTTCGAACAAAGCGATCCGTATGCGTGACCGACATCGAATTGTACCTCACGCGCCAACCATGGCTGCAGCAATGGAATAGTCCCGATGGACAGGCGCCCGGCAATTCATGCCGCCTGCGGCAGCCGTGCACCGGCCGTGCGGTAGGAGATGGCCTCGGCAAGATGGATACGCCTGACCGCTTCTGCCCCGTCAAGGTCTGCAAGCGTGCGGGCCACCTTCAGCACGCGATGATAGGCGCGCGCCGAAAACCCGAGTTTCTCGCTCGCCTCGCGGATCAGGCGCGCGCCGTCTGCGTCCAGGCTTACGATTTCCTCGATCATGGAGGCGGAACAGGCCGCATTCGTGGTCCAGTCCGGCAGGCCGAGTGCGGAAAAGCGCCGCCGCTGCACGTCACGTGCGCGCGCGACGCGCTCGGCGACCGTGGCGCTTGTCTCCGCAGGGGCGGAGGATGCACCGATAAGATCCGTTGCGGAGACAGCAGGAACGTCGATCCGCAGGTCGATCCGATCCAGCAATGGACCTGAAATGCGCGCTTGGTAGTCTACCTGGCAGCGTGGCCCACGCTGGCATCGATGGCCCGGCTCGCCCGCCATGCCGCAGCGGCACGGATTCATGGCGGCGATAAGCTGGATGCGTGCGGGATAGCTGATCCTGTGGTTGGCGCGGGCAATCACGCATTCGGCTGTTTCGAGAGGCTGGCGGAGTGAATCGAGCACCTGCGGCGAGAACTCGGGCAATTCATCCAGAAACAGCACGCCATGATGCGAAAGGGAAGCTTCGCCCGGCCGCGCCCGCAATCCGCCGCCAACAATGGCCGCCATGGATGCGGAATGATGCGGTGCGCGGAAAGGGCGCCGGTCCGTGAGCTTGCCTTCCGCGAGTTCACCCGCGATGGAGGCGATCATGGACACCTCCAGCAGTTCTTTGGGCGAGAGGGGTGGCAAGATGGATGGAAGACGTTGCGCCAGCATCGATTTTCCGGCGCCGGGCGGGCCGATCATGAGCATGTTGTGGCCGCCGGCAGCGGCCACTTCGAGCGCGCGGCGCGCGGTCTCCTGCCCCTTTATGTCGGCCAGATCGGGTCCTTTCGTCGCTTGCGGTCCCATGGAAGGCTCCGGTCTCGTCATCACCTGCGTACCCCGGAAGTGATTGGCGAGCGCGATCAGGCTGCGTGGCGCCAGAATGTCGATATCGGTGCCGGCCCAGGCAGCCTCCGGTCCGCAGGCGTGTGGACAGATTAACCCCTTGCCCATGGCGTTGGCTCCGATCGCTGCAGGAAGAACACCGTTCACCGCTGCCACTGTTCCGTCGAGGGAAAGTTCGCCCAGAACCACATATTCGGACAATGCATCAGCCGGTACCGCGCCAAGCGCCGCCATAAGCCCAAGGGCGATGGGCAAGTCATAATGGCTTCCTTCCTTGGGCGGCAGCATGGCATTATCCCGCTATAGATGGAGTTTCCCCATCCTTTCCAATGCCATGCGATGCAAGGCTTGCCGTGTTCCCTTACCTTTTCCCATCATGCCGGCAAGTGGCTCTTGTTTCCTGCATTGTGGTGAGCATACTGTGAGTTGACGCTCACCAAGGAAGCCCACCGTGCCGAAACTCACCAAGTCTGTTGTCGACAATGCCGATCCTCGCGAGAAGCAATACACCGTCTGGTGCTCCGACCTTAAGGGCTTCGGCTTCTACGTCCATCCATCCGGCTCGAAAACCTATTTCGTGGACTATCGTGTTGACGGTCGGCGGCGGCGGATGACCATCGGCAAGCACGGCGTATTGACTGCGGACCAAGCCCGCAAGCTGGCAATCGAAACCATGGGCGGGGTGGTGCTCAAGAAGGCCGATCCTCTGCTGGAGAGACGGACGCGCCGAAATTCGCTCACGGTGGCGCAGCTCTGCGACCAGTACATGAGCGTGGCGGAGAAAGGTCAGATCCTTGGGCGGCGAACGAACCGGCCAAAGAAAGCCTCCACCATCGAGATTGATCGTGGCCGCATCGCTCGGCACATCAAGCCACTCCTCGGCAACAAGCTCGTTATCGACCTCACCCGCGCGGACGTGACGAAGTTCATGCGTGACGTGGCGGCCGGCAAGACAGCGCGCAAGGATCGATCCGGGAAGAACGGAGCCCGAGTAGAGGTCAAGGGCGGCATCGGCACGGCAGCCCGCACCACGGGCTTTCTCGGCGGCATTCTCACCTACGCCGTTGATGAGGGCATCATCCCCAGCAATCCCGCTCAGGGCATCAAACTGCCTGCCGATGGCGTACGGACCCGCCGTCTTGTGCCTGACGAGTACAGGGCGCTTGGAAAGGCGCTGACCGGCGAGACTGCCGAATACGACACCCCTCAAGCAGTGACAGGAGCGTTGCTGCTGGTGCTGACCGGCTGCCGCCTTGGGGAGATCGTAAAGCTGCGCTGGTCGGAGGTGGACGAGGAAGGCCAGTGCTTTCGGCTGGAGGACAGCAAGAGCGGTCCATCAGTGCGCCCGGTCGGCAAGGAAGCATTCGACGTGCTGCGGAAGGCGCTGCGCGTGCCTGGCAATCCCTACGTCCTCCCGGCACTACGGAAGAACGGCCACTACAACGGCCTGTCGGGGGCGTGGGCGCGCTTCATGGAGCGGGCCGATCTGGAAGGCGTGACGCCTCACACCATGCGCCATAGCTATGCCAGTGTGGCGGGCGACATCGGGTTTGCCGAGAGCACCATCGCCGCATTGCTCGGACACACCACAGGCACAGTCACGAGCCGCTATATCCATAGGCTCGACAGCGTGCTCGTGGCGGCTGCGAACAAGGTCTGCGGGGAAGTACATCGCCAGATGACCGGCGAGAGCGGGAAGGTACTGGAGATGCCGAGGCGGGCTTAGCTCTTTTCGTCGTCAACTGGATCAGGGAACGGATCTTCCTCAGAGGGCCAATTGGCGTCATCGAACGGGTTCTCGTGCCGTTCGCGCAGGTTCTCCTGTTCCTCTTCCTGCCAACGCTCGAACCGCTCAGAAACCAATTTATTGAACTCAGGCGGCGTTTTCAGAGCGCCACTGTAAACGTCACCGATTGTGTCCTGTACCGCTGCGACAAGACGGTCAACGCCTTCGTAGGTGTTGTCACCCTTCAGGATTGAAACCATATCGGCCAGCTCATTAAGCTTCTCGTCGATGGTGGTTGGCGCAGGAAAATATTGATCCAGACACCAGACGATCGCCTCATTCATAGACATGCCCGCGCGGTCAGCCTTCGCCTTGATCCGATCCCGCATGCCGTCTGGCAGACGAACGACGAATTTATCCTGATCCTTGGCTGCTGATTTTTTGACCATTTTACTCACGCACAAAAAAGATGGCACCAATGCCACCACATCATTGACATAAGCATCCTTCTGGGGAATATTCCAGTGATGGCACCGATGCCATCAACCTTACTGGAATAGGATTTAACAAACGATGAATGACGAAAAGCCACGTCTTCGCCGGTCAGAGGTTCCGGCATATCTCGCGGAGAAACACGGCATCCCGATTGCCGTCGCCACTCTAAACAAGCTCGCTTCCATCGGCGGTGGTCCGCTGATGACCTACTCGGGACGCATCCCGCTCTACCATGTTGATGATCTGGACAAATGGGCCGCTGAACGGCTCTCGGAGCCGGTTCGTTCGACCAGCGATCGGAGGGTGGCATGAACACCGCAGTTCAAATGGTCGACTACGCAGGCAGCCGCATCTCTCTCAAGGGCGAAATGATCAGCCTGACTGGAATGTGGAAGGCGTCGGGCTCCGACCCGCAGAAGGCGCCTGCGAAATGGCGCGCTCTCCCCGGCAGCCAAGCCTTTGTTGAGCACGTAGCCGATATTGTCGGAAAATCCGATATTATCTCGGCAGGTCGTGGCCGGAACGGCGTGACATGGGCTCACTGGCAGATCGCCATGGCCTACGCGAAGTACCTCTCCCCGGAATTTCATATGTGGTGCAACACGGTTGTCCGCGAACGGATGGAAGGCCGCGCCGCATCGGTGGATTTCCCCTCCGAGCTGATCGAGATGATCAAGCGGACGGACGGCATTGTCCGAATGCTTGCGAACAAGGTCACCAAGATCGAGCGCGCCGTTGGAGATGGATCACATCAGGAGCCGGCAGCCTTCACGATCACTGTCGAGCCTCGCAAGGGGAATGCAGCATGACACGCACCCAAAAGAAAGGCCCGGCAGAGGCTGCAACCTCTCCGGACCGTGGTTCTAACCCTACCCCAACAGGTGAGAATATGAACGCGAAGACCGATAGCACGTCCACGGGCGCTGCCGCAACTGTCACCTTGAGCAAGGCCGAGCTGTCGGCCCTGACTGCAAAGCACCTCCACCATGTAGCCGATGCGCTTTACGTAGGGCGTGAGGCGCTGCTCGGCATCAGCAATGAGCCGAGGTTTCGCAACAGCGACGACAGCCTCAACCCCGCTGGCGACGTGGTTTCCAAGGTCGCTGAGTTCTTCGACGTGCTGTTCGATGAGGTCCGAAAGATCGCGACCGCGTCCGATCCTGTCGATCCCCAGATGGATGAGCATCGCGCATGGCTGCTGCTCAAGCTGAATGTCTGGCTCTCGGATGACCTCGCTGATTTCAGCGCGCTGGCTGCCAGCTTGGTCGCGCGTCATCACGGCGTTGCTTTCCGCTCCAGCAATAGCGGGAGGGCAGCGGCATGAGCGCCAACACCACCCATGCCGATCTGGAATGCCCTGTCTACGATGTGGTCGACATGGCGCACCTCACTCTCCAGATCATCCACGATCTTCTGGAAGAGCATCGCGGCTCGGACATGGTCACCCTCACCGCACGGCAGGCCGACACGGGCCTCTACGCTGCTCGCCTGATGCTTGAGAAGGCCGAAGAGGTCAAACGGATATGGCACGAGGTCCACGACGCTCAGAAGCGCGGAGGTGTCTCATGACCGTTTTCTCTTCGCCCTTGCCGTTGGTCCATGTGCGCTTGCGGACGCTCATTCGTCAGAGCCTTCCCCCTTACCGCGCCCAGCGATTTCCTTCGCAATCTCCTTCAAGAGGGTTTCGCCATCCTCCTTGCTGCCCTTCATTCGCTGAGCGAAGACCAGCAACGAATCTCGGTAGGCGGCTGTCACGCCCTCCTGATAGGCGACCTGCCCGCGAAGCTCTTCTACCTTTTCCCGTAGCTTCTCAATTTCTTCTCGCAATTCCTGCGCCTGTGATGCTTGCGCCTCAAGTTTCGCGATCTCGGAATCAGCGGTCATCCAAAACTGATGGAGATTATCATGCTCCGTAATCCGAGCGATGAGCTCAGCATTCATTGATCGGTCATGCCTCCGAGCGGCCTCTTTGATGCGATCGCGCAAACCATCTGGGAAACGGAGCATGAACCCGTCTGACTTGCTCCTGTTTTCGGCCATCTCTCTAAGTTCTCCACATTTAAGATGTCCTTTGGATATTTTCGATCTTGCGTCAATAATGTCCAATGGATATAACGACATTCGATGATGTCCATTGGATATCTTCTACGCAAGCAACAACGACAAACGTGGTTTAAGGAAACTTAAAATGAGCGAAGAGAAGGAACTCGATTTGGTCTGGGGCGTGCAGGCGATTGCCGACATTATCGGCCGCTCCTACCAGCAGACCTATCACATGATCGCAGGCGGCAAGCTGCCGATGGTGAAGCAAATCGGTGAGCGCTATGTCGTCAGCCGCAGCAAGCTGATCGCCTTCTTCATGGAGGAAGACGCAGCATGACCCAGAAACAAAAACGGCCCGGAGGTGCTGGCACACCTTCCGAGCCTGTGTTCAACAGCATCCCAACAGGTGAGCAAATGAACAGCACAAGCGATAGCACCCCGCCGGCCGCGCGTACAGACCCACGTGGCGAAATGCGCATGGAGCGCATCCGTCGTCTTTCGCAGGAGCTTTCCAACGCTCTTGCAGACTGGATCGAAGAGGAGATGCAGGGCGAGAAATGGGCAATCCGCATCTTCCCGCCTGCCTCGGATCGGCATGCGATCTTTCTGGAAAACCTCGATGCCTACAAAACCCCGAATTGGGACATGGTGTTCCCAAGCAGCAAGGGGGTGTGACATGGCTGCAAACAACTCTCATTTCGACCATGTTCCCGTCTGGAACATGAGCCCCTTGGAATGCCCGGTCTACGATCTGGTCGACATGGCTCACCTCACCATGGAGACCATCCGCAATCTGCTTGAAGAGCATCGCTGCAATGATCGTGTCGTGCTCACAGCACGGCAGGCCGATACAGGCCTCTACGTTGCCCGCCTGATGCTGGAGAAGGCCGAGGAGGTCAAACGCATCTGGCACGAAATCCACGATGCCCAGAAGCGTGGAGGTGCCTCATGACGAGAACGGTTCCCCAGATGCCGGCCGCAGATTCCCGCTTAGGGCCGCAGACCATTCCGGGCCTGCTTATCGCGATCCCTTTCCTCTGGTGCAAGATTTGGCGGCTTCGTGCCGCCAACGCCTTCCTTTCCATGCGCTTGCGGAGGAGGGGCCTATGAGCAAGGCAGCTCGAGAGTGGTTCAAGCGCCAGAAGATCGAGGACAAGTCGCTCACAGCAATCCTCCAGGCGCTGGCAGCGTCCACCGAGGACGGTGTGTGCAGGATCACGCAGAAGAAGCTCACTTCCAAATCAGGCTTGGGTGAGCGCACGGTCAGGGCCGGCATATCGACACTTGAGGTGCTTGGCGTCGTTCATCGGACGAAACAACCCGGCTGGGGGAAGCGTGGGCGCGCAGTCGATGTCATCTGCCTCGCACTTGATCTCGATTTCGACATTGATCGAGAGGCCGTTCTTGCCGCTAAATCCGGAAAGGGAATAAGCGGCAAACCTGCCGGTGTGCCCCACGGTGAATTAAGCGGCAATTTTGCCGGTGCCCCCACGCTCGGACGGTGTGTGCAGGATCACGCAAGCTCAACTCGCCAAGAAAGTCAGCATGTCGGATCGGAATGTCCGGCGTGGTCTAACCGCTCTGGAGACCATGGGCGTCATCGCGCGATCCAAGCAATCGGAATGGGGAAAACGAGGGCGCGCCACCGATGTCATTTGCCTCTCGCTTGATGTCGATTTTGACGTGAGCAAAGAGGACGTATTTGCCGCTAAATCCGGAAAGATATTAAGCGGACAAATGTCCGGTGTGCCCCAGAGCCAGTTAAGCGGACAAATGTCCGGTGCCCCCACGCTGTCCCATATAAGGAAGAGTATATACGGTGATGGCGGCGCTGAAATTCATCGCTGCGTTGGAAGAGTTTTCTTCGAAAAAGATCGTCAGCTTTGGAGAGCAAAGCTCAAGGTTGACGGCTTCGAATTGGACCTCGGCAGGCACGAGGCTCAAGACCTCGCGGAAGCTGAAATCCGAGTAGCCATTCGAGAGATCGAATTCACAGCCGCTCATCCAGCTGGCACGCCCGTGCATCCGAAACTCAATCCCTCCCTGAAAAATCTTCAAGGCGAAGAGCTCTGTGATTTCCTCTTCGGTTCTGACCAGGAGATGGGCAGACCTTCGGGCCGCGCAGCGGCACGTGGAGGGTCCGGGAGATCATCTCCCGGTCTGGGGTGCGGGGATGAAATCCCTGCATCGCGAAGCGACACAGCTCTTCATCCGCGCGCGCGAGACGAAAAGGAATCGACATGACGAAATTCGTAGACATTGAAGCCGGTGGCTATGCGCTTGTTCTCGATGATGCGCACTTCGACCCGAGCAAGGATATTTCCGAGAACCTCAGCGGCCTTGCTAGTTGCGGCTACGACTTCACCAGCAATTGGGATCGTGATGATCCCGAAACCATGATGCCCGTTCTCCGGGTTACCAAGGTGATGCCCAAGACCTTTATGGCCGAAGGCGAGTTGCGCCATGGAGCGCGGCGCGAGGCGTATTCCGGTCGGCGTTATCGCGAGGACGTTGTGGCGTTCTCGAACGATCAGAAGGAGCTTCTGGCTCTGCGTGATCGCCTGTTCGAGATTGGCGAGCGTGCCGACCGGGAGATCAAGGCGCGCGCCGACAAGGTTGTGCTGCCGATTGTGGAGCAATTCAGGAAGCAGGCCCTGACGGAGTTGCACGAGGCGCTGCCCGGACATTTCGGGGAGGCGAGCGATGTATGAGTTTCCTGACGGCCTGCACCGCCTCCGTGACTGGCTCCGAGCTCAGGGCATGGACGTAGCCGCCTTCAAGACCGAGAGACAGGCCGCCTTCATGGCGCAGCGTCTTGCCGGGACACGTTTCAGGTTCCCGGCCAAGGGGGCAACCTGCTTTCCGGTTCTGCAGCAGATCCAGAAGGCGTTGCCCTATCATGCTGCCGGCGCTCTGGACGGCTCGAAGAAGTGCAGGTCACCGCGCAAGCGTGGTGGCAAGAGCGGCGCTCGACCCGCACCGGTCAGCGCAACCGGCCTATCTGACGGGTTGGTGATCTTCGCGGATGGCGCATGTGATCCGAACCCCGGCCCCGGTGGGTGGGGATTTGCCGTCTATCGCGACGGCCGCGAGATCCACGCCGACTGTGGGGGCGATCCCGACACCACGAACAACATCATGGAAATGACCGGGGTGCTGATGGCGCTCCAGTGGTTTCGTGATCGCGGCGTTGTCGAGCCCGTGCGCCTGCTCTGCGACAGCCGGTATGTGGTCAATGGCTGCAACACCTGGCGTCACGGCTGGAAGGAAAAGGGCTGGAAGCGCGGCCCGGAGAAGCAACTGGCGAACGCCGAACTCTGGCAGGAACTGGACGCGGCGCTGGCAATGGTTCCGATCACTCTGGAATGGGTGAA
>NZ_AMSI01000008.1 GCF_000300515.1 Nitratireductor indicus C115 | reverse complement strand
AGTTTGATTGGGTTTCGACCCTAAAGCGACTTCACCAGATCACGCAGCCGGAACTTCTGGATCTTGCCTGTCGACGTCCTTGGGATTTCGGAGAAAATCACGCTCTTCGGGCACTTGAAATGAGCAAGCAACGAACGGCAATGGGCGATGATCTCCTCTTCCGTTGCCTGCCTTCCTTCCTTCAGTTCCACAAACGCGATGGGCGTTTCGCCCCATCTCTCATCGCTCTTGGCCACCACTCCGCATGCGGCAACGGCCGGATGCTTGTAGAGGGCATCCTCTACCTCAATGGAGGAGATGTTCTCGCCCCCCGAGATGATGATGTCCTTGGAGCGGTCCTTGAGCTGAATATAGCCGTCGGGGTGCATCACCCCGAGATCGCCCGAATGAAACCATCCGCCGGCAAAGGCCTCACCCGTGGCGACCTTGTTCTTGAGGTAACCCTTCATCACGATGTTGCCGCGGAACATGACCTCGCCGATGGTCTCGCCGTCGCGCGGCGTTTCCACCATCGTCTCCGGGTCCATCACCGTAAGGTCGTCGAGCGCTGCATAGCGCACACCCTGGCGCGCCTTGCGGGAAGCGCGGCCGGCATCGTCCAGTTCATCCCACTCCGCCTTCCATTCGTTGACGACTGCAGGACCGTAGGTTTCCGTCAGCCCATAAAGATGCGTGACCACGAAGCCGGCCCTCGCCATACCCGACAGAACCGTTTCCGGCGGCGGCGCGGCAGCGGTATTGAAGGTCACCGTCTGTGTAAAACCGCGCTTCTGGTCATCGGGAGCATTCAGAAGCGTCGACATGACGATCGGCGCACCGCACAGATGCGTGACGCCATGATCGGCGATAGCATCGTACATCGCCTTCGCGCGCACCCAGCGCAGGCACACATGTGTTCCCCCGGTCAGCGCGAGCGTCCAGGGAAAGCACCAGCCATTGCAGTGGAACATGGGCAAGGTCCACAGATAGACGGCCCCCGATCCAAGCGCGGCATGCACCGTGTTCGCATAGGCCATCAGCGCCGCACCGCGATGGTGATAGACCACACCCTTCGGATTGCCCGTCGTGCCCGACGTATAATTGAGCGCGATGGCATCCCATTCGTCATCGGGGAGCGACCATGCAAACCCTGCATCGCCGGAGGAGACAAACGCCTCGTAATCGATGCTTCCGATACGTTCGCCCTTGGGATGCGGCGCGTCCTGCGCATATTCGGGATCGTCGTAATCGATTACGAGCGGTTTGACGCTTGCAAGCTCGAGCGCTTCCTTCATCACACTGGAGAATTCGCGGTCGACGATCACGACCTTGCTTTCCGCATGGTCGAGCTGGAAAGCGATGATCGGCGCATCAAGGCGCGTGTTGAGCGAATGCAGGACACCCTTGGTCATCGGAACACCATGGTGGGCTTCCAGCATGGGAGGCGTATTCGACAGCATCACGGTCACGGTATCGCCCTTGCCGATACCGTGCGCGGAAAGGGCGGAGGCAAGCTTGATCGAGCGTTCCCAGAACGTGGCGTAGTTTACGCTGGCCTCACCGTGGATGATCGCGATGCGTTCAGGAAACACCTTGGCCGCACGCTCAAGAAGCACCAGCGGCGTCAGGGCCTGATAGTTCGCGGGATTCTTGTCGAGATCCCGTTCATAAATATTTTCGGACACGAAAAACCTCCCGCAATTTGCGCCTATTAAGCACACGGCCCCCGACCCGTCACCACCCCATAAGGTCTGAGGCGCCGTCATGGATCAGCTTCAGGGAAACGATGAGCACCATGACATACATGAACGGGTAGAAGAGCTCGGGGCGCATACGCTTGACACCCCAGACCCCCAGAAGCGTCGCCAGCATGGCGACAGGCACCAGCATGGCCGAAGCCATGAGATTGGTGCGGTCGAACTGACCGAGCGCGAAATAGGGAACGAGCTTCACCAGATTGACCACGGCGAAGAACACAACGCTGGTGCCCGTGTAGATCTTCGGGTCTTGCCGAAGCGGCAGCGCATAGACCTGGTAGGGAGGACCGCCCGCATGCGCGACGAAGCTGGTGAAGCCCGCAGTCGAACCCCAGAACAGCCCGCGCGGCACACTGTGACGCGCCGTGCGCTCGCGCCCTCCGAGCTTTTCGAACAACCAGCGCAGGAAGAACGCCAGCGCCACGAGGCCGACGAGAATGCGCACATGCCCCTCGGTGACGACGGTGGCCGTGGCCCAGCCAATGGCTATGCCGATCACCGCGCCCGGCAGAAGAATGGCAAGCGTTCGCCGGTCATAGAAGCCGCGCCAGGCCCACAACGAAACCATGTCCATCACGATGAGAATCGGCAAAAGGATCGCAGCGGCCTGCACCGGCGGCACCGCCAGCGTCATCAGCGGGACGCCAAGCAGCGCCATGGCGCCGCCGAAACCGCCTTTCGACAAGCCGACGAGAAGCACTGCCGGAATGGCGGCCATATAGAATGCTGGGTTTGAAAGAAGCTCTGTCATGAATATCGGCTGGCTGGTCGCAAAGGCATAGAGCATCCATTCAGGACAGGGAAGAGCTGGCGCCAATATCGGCGGGCTCCGGGGGGGGGGGGGAGCGTCATCCGTTTTTCGTGTTCGGGCGATTCTCCTTGTCCCACGCCCCGTGGTTCGTCTATGCCCCATTCCAACCAAAATGACCGGCCAGAACGGGGCCGGCCCACCAGCGGGCGTCTTCGGATGGCCCGTTCGCTGGGCAAGCAGGAGTTTGAGACCATGCAGAACCGCTGCCGCCTCGTATTGATCGCCCCACCCCCTGAGCTTGCCGCCAATGACGACAGCCATGTCGAGGCGGCGCTGGCCGCAGGAGATGTCGCCTCTCTCATCATTCCCGACTATGGGCAGGACGAGGTAAGCTTCCAGGCGCGTGCCGAGCGGCTGACGCCCATTGCGCAGGCACATGGCGTGGCCGTGATGATCGCCGGCCCGGCCCGCATCGCCACCCGCGCAAAGGCTGATGGCATTCATGTCGAAGGCTCCCTGGAAAGCCTTGCTGAGACAGCCGAGAAATACCAGGACCGCATGATGATCGGCACAGGCAGCATCAAGACGCGCGACGATGCGCTCGAACGCGGCGAGGTTCAGCCCGACTACGTGTTCTTTGGCCGCTTCGGTTATGACAACAAGCCCGAGCCGCACCCGCGCAATCTCACCCTCGCCACGTGGTGGTCCGAGATGGTGCAGGTGCCCTGCATCGTGCTCGGCGGCAACGAGCTTTCCTCGGTGGAGGCCGTGGCGCGCACCGGGGCCGATTTCGTGGCTCTGGGTTCAGCCGTCTTCTCCGACGAGACGGACCCGGCCCGTGCCGTTGCCGAAGCCAATGCCCTTCTCGACAGGGCGGCGTCGCACTTCGAAGGAGCCTAGGAATGTCTGGACGCAAGACAGCGGTATGCCTGATCGCCGCATCCCTGTTTGCGGGACTGGGAAACACTTACGCGGCAGCACCCGATGCGGCGGAAGAATCTGCCCCACCCCAGCGCATGGACCGTCTTGAACCGCCGGGCGACCGTCCCTTGAGCAGCCCCACCATCGACCGGGTCGACCCCAGCCGCTTCGGAACCTTGCCGGATGCTGCCTATGGCGCATTTCAGCGCGGTTACTACATCACGGCCCATAATCTCGCTCTCCCGCGCGCCGAGAGTGGCGATGCGGCGGCCCAGACGCTGATCGCCGAAATCTATGCGCGGGGCCTCGGCATGCCGCGCAATGCGAAGAAAGCTGCCGAATGGTACGCCAAGGCGGCAGAACAGGGCGTGCCCGAAGCCCAGTTCCAATACGCGCTGATGTTGCTCGACGGCAATTTCGTGCCCAAGGATACCAATCGTGCTTATGAGCTGATGCAGGTCGCAGCAGACAATGGCAACCGGCTGGCCCAGTTCAACGTGGCGCAGATGATCCTCGACAAGCATCCTGGCTTCGAGAACGAGAAGCGCGCTGTCGCTTACTACCAGAGCGCCGCCGATGCCGGCCTGGCCGACGCGCAATATGCCATGTCGCAGGTCTATGCGAACGGTTTCGGCGGGCGCGAGATCGACGGCAAGGAAGCGCGCCGCTGGCTGCTTCTGGCCGCCCGGCAGGGCTTCGATACCGCACAGCTCGATCTGGGCACATGGATGGTCGAGGGTCGCGGCGGCGAGCGCAACCCGCAAGAGGGTTTCGCCTGGCTCAAGCGCGCCGCCGAAGGCGGCAATATCGCTGCCCAGAACCGGTTGGCGAAACTTTATCGCGCGGGCATCGGCACGGAAGGCGATGTGCAGGAGGCTGCCGCCTGGTATATCTCCGCACGCCGCGCAGGCCTCATCGACCCCCAGATGGAGGACTTCCTTGCCGGCCTCACCCCGGAGGAAATGAAGGAAGCGATACAGCGCGCCAATCGGTTGCGCTGACCTTTTCGAGGTTCATCTTTGGCCCACCGGCTTGCCTTGGCAGGCGTTTTATGGTCTTGGAAGCGCCAAATTGCGCGCTTCGACGCGCCAAGGACCCGCAGGACGTCTCATCATGAAAATCAATGGCAACGAAATCCGCCCCGGCAACGTCATCGAACACAATGGCGGCCTCTGGGTTGCGGTCAAGACCAACGCGGTGAAGCCCGGCAAGGGCGGCGCCTACAACCAGGTCGAACTGAAGAACCTGATCGACGGCACCAAGCTCAATGAGCGGTTCCGCGCCGCCGAGACGGTCGAGAAGGTTCGTCTCGAACAGAAGGACTTCACGTTCCTCTACGAGCAGGAAGAAGCCCTGGTGTTCATGGATTCTGAAACCTACGAGCAGCTTGAGCTGCAGAAGGATTTCGTCGGCGACCGCGCCGCCTTCCTTCAGGACGGCATGACCGTCACTGTGGAGCTCTATGAGGAAAAGCCGATCGGCATCTCCCTGCCGGATCAGGTGACCCTTCAGGTGGTGGAAGCCGACCCGGTCGTGAAGGGCCAGACGGCAGCCTCTTCCTACAAGCCCGCCGTGATGGAAAACGGCGTGCGCGTTATGGTTCCGCCCTTCATTCAGTCGGGCGAACGGATCGTGGTCGACACGAACGAAATCACGTATCTGCGCCGCGGCGAATAAGCCCCGGCGCAACCAACCGAATTTCCGCAGGCAAGCATAAAGACGAAGGCTGAAATCACATGGCCCGTTCGGCAATCATCAATGTCATGGTTCAGGCCGCGATGAAGGCGGGCCGCTCGCTTGCCCGCGATTTCGGCGAAGTGCAGAACCTGCAGGTCTCCCTTAAAGGCCCCGGCGACTATGTCAGCCAGGCCGACCGCAAGGCCGAGGAGATCATTCACGCCGAGTTGTCGCGTGCGCGCCCCGGCTATTCCTTCCTGATGGAGGAAGGCGGTACCATCAAGGGCGACGATCCCCAGCATCGCTGGATCATCGATCCTCTGGACGGCACCACCAACTTCCTGCATGGCATTCCGATCTTCTCGATCTCGATCGCGCTGGAACGCCAGGGGCAGATCGTGGCAGGCGTCATTTACAATCCGGCCATGGATGAGCTCTACACCGCCGAGCGCGGCGGCGGCGCCTTCCTGAACGACCGCCGCCTGCGCGTCGCGGCCCGCACCAAGCTATCAGATTGCGTGATCGGCACCGGCATCCCCCATCTTGGCCGTGGCCATCACGGCGTATCCCTGCTCGATCTGCGCAACGTTATGGCAGAAACCGCGGGCATTCGCCGCCTGGGTTCGGCGGCCCTCGATCTGGCGTATGTCGCAGCCGGGCGCATGGACGGCTTCTGGGAAGATTCGCTTTCTCCCTGGGATATTGCCGCCGGCATCCTCATGGTGCGCGAAGCAGGCGGTTTCGTCTCCGACAAGGAAGGTGGTCAGGCCATGTTCGATACGGGCAAGATTGTCGCCGGCAATGAGCTGATCCACCGCGCGCTCGTGAAGACGCTCGCCCAACCGGCCCGCTGAGAACCGGTTTGACGTCTCTGCACCGGCCCATAGCGGTTTTCGATGCCGGTATCGGCAGCTACGCCATTGTCACCGAGATCAGGAAGCGCCTGCCCAGGCAGGACATTCTCTATTTCGCCGATCGGGCGAGCTTTCCCTACGGCGCGATGGGCCGGGAGCGCATGCTGGCCACCATGCGCGCAACGATCGATTTTCTCTCCGGCTACGATCCCTGCGCAATCGTCATCGCTTCGAACGCTCCCTCGATCATGGTCTTCGATGCGTTGAAACCCTTCAGCCCGGTACCGATTTTCGATGTCTTCCCGCCGCTGGCCGAAGCACTGGAAGCGTCGCAAAGCGGATCGGTGGGCATCATGGGCGTGCGCTCGCTCATCGAAAGCGAGATGCTGCCGCCATTCATCGCAAGACACACCGATAACCCGCAACGCGTGGCGACCTTCAACGCATCCTCGATGGTCGCCCTGGTGGAAGACGGTTCTTTTCTGTTTGATCCCGTCACCACACAGGAAGCAGTCAACGCCTTCACCGGCGACATCTTCGCCCGGTATCCGGACATCGATGTCCTGACGCTGTCGAGCACGCATCTTCCCTGGCTGCGCCCATTTTTCGAGAAGGCACGCCCGAACTGCATGTTTCTCGATCCCGCGGAGGCGATCGTCGCCGGCATCGGCGATGGAAAGCCGGGCAACGGCTATATTCTCGGGCTCGCCACCGAGAGCCCGGATTACGACCTCGCCACCTTCCAGCACATGCTGGCGCTGATCGGCGTCGACATTCCGCTCGAAAGCGTCGCTCCCCTCGCCTGAGACGAGCGCCGGGGACGGCCATTGCTTATGCTCGGCTAAGCACATGCGTGCGGTCACTTTCAATTTCGTCATATTTGCGATTACAGTCTGCGCTATCGGAATCATGGTTGATTCAGCGTCGCAAAGGACTTGAGGAGCGGATGGCCTTGCTGAAATCGCGGGAGGATGACGGACTTTCCGGAGGGATCGATTACGATCCCCACACATTGTCCAGCCCACAGGTTTTCCTGTACTCGATGCTGATCTTCCTGGCGATAGCCGGTTTTGTCGCCGCGATCCTGTTCCGCCAGGTTTCGTCGGCCTTCCAGACGAACCCCGGCCTGAACGGGCTCATCCTGGGCGTGCTCCTGATCGGCATATTACTGGCCTTTCAGCAGGTGATCCGCCTTTTCAAGGAAGTGCGCTGGGTCAATTCCTTCCGCGCCGGCGGGGATGCCTCGGACCCGGTGCTGCTCGCTCCGATGAAGGCGCTGCTCAGCCGCTCTTCATCGGTCGCCCTTTCCACCAGCTCCATGCGCTCGATCCTCGATTCGATCGCCACCCGCCTCGACGAAAGCCGCGACATCTCGCGCTACCTGATCGGTCTTCTGGTCTTTCTCGGCCTGCTTGGCACCTTCTGGGGTCTGTTGCAGACCATCGGCTCCATCGGCGACACGATCCAGTCCCTCGACCCGGCCTCCGGCAACGCCAACGATGTTCTGGGCGCGCTGAAAAGCGGATTGTCCGCGCCGCTCGACGGTATGGGAACGGCGTTTTCGTCTTCGCTGTTCGGCCTCTCGGGCTCGCTGATCCTGGGTTTCCTCGACCTGCAGGCAGGCCGCGCCCAGAACCGCTTCTATACCGAACTTGAAAACTGGCTTTCCTCCGTCACAGACTTGGGTTCCGACCTCGCCGAGGGCCGCGGCAACACATCCGAGCAGTTGCAGGCCCTGGCCGAAAAGCTGCGAACGGTGCAGGAGGGCGGCGCCACCAACCCGCGCCTTGCGGCCTCCATGGCCAATCTTGCCGAAGGCATTTCCGGACTGGTGAAGAACATGCGCCAGGAACAGCAGATGATGCGCGACTGGGTGGAATCCCAGGCCGAGGAGCAAAAGGCCCTGCGCACCACACTGGAGAAGATAGCGACCTCCCTGAAACGGCGGGACAGCTGACGTGGCGCTCGCCCGAGGACGCCGCAGCGACCGTCGCGTCGATTACTGGCCGGGCTTCGTGGACGCCTTGGCGACGCTTCTGCTCGCCATCATGTTTCTGCTCTCGGTCTTCGTGCTTGCGCAGTATTTCCTGAGCCAGGAAATCAGCGGCAAGGATGCCGTGCTCGACCGGTTGAACGCACAGATCAACGAGCTGACGCAGCTTCTGGCGCTTGAGCAGGCGAATTCACAGGATGCGGAGGACGCTCTCGCCAGCCTCCGCGCCTCCCTTGCCGATGCCGAAGCGGAAAAATCACGCCTGCAGCAGCTTCTCGACAGCGGCAGCGGCCAGAGCGAGGAAGCCGCCGTGCGCATCGGCGAATTGAGCGGCGCGCTGGACAGCGAGCGCCAGATCAGCCAGCGCGCACTGTCACAGGTCGAACTCCTGAACCAGCAGATTTCAGCGCTCCGCAAGCAGATCGGTGCGTTGGAGGCGGCACTTGAGGCATCCGAGAAGCGCGACCGCGAATCCAACACCAAGATCGCGGATTTGGGTCGCCGCCTGAATGTCGCTCTTGCCCAGCGCGTTCAGGAGCTGAACCGATACCGCTCGGACTTCTTCGGACGGCTGCGCGAAATTCTGTCCGACCGCGAGAACATCCGCATCGTCGGCGACCGTTTCGTCTTCCAGTCTGAAGTGCTCTTCTCCTCGGGCGCGACCGAGATCAATCCGAATGGCGAGGCCGAGATGAAGAAACTCGCCGAGGCCATCCTCGAACTGCAGAAGGAAATCCCCCCGGAAATCAACTGGGTGCTGCGCGTGGACGGCCACACGGACAACGTGCCGCTTTCCGGCACCGGACGCTTCCGCGACAACTGGGAGCTCTCCACCGCGCGTGCGACGGCTGTGGTGAAGTTCCTGATCCAGAACGGCGTTCCGGCCAATCGCCTTGTTGCCGCCGGGTTCGGCGAGTACCAGCCGCTCGATACGGCCGAGACGCCGGAAGCCCGCGCCCGCAACCGCCGCATCGAGCTCAAGCTCACCGAACGCTGAGCTGACGTCCTTCTGCACGGCCGGGCGGTTCCCTTGCCCCGGCTGTTCCGTATCAAGCGAGGTTTCCGCATGTCCTTCCAGAAGCTCGATGAACTCTGCCGCAGGCTGCAAGCCTTCGACCACGCGCTTGCCATTCTCGGCGCCGACGAGGCCACCCACATGGCGCCCGGTGGCGGTGAGGCGCGGGCTGAAGCCATGTCCACGCTTGCCGGCATGGCGCACCGCCAGTCGACCGCGCCGGAGATCGGCGACTGGATCGCAGCCGCCGAAGCGGAAGATCTGAACGCGGAGGAAAAGGCCGCCGTCGCGGAATTCCGCCGCCACTACACCAACCTGACCTGCCTTCCGTCCGACTTCGTGGAGCGGCAGACACGCACGCGCATGCGCTCCGAACAGCTGTGGCGCGAGATGCGCGAACGCGGCGACTGGGCTGGCTTCCTGCCGGCGCTGGAAGGTGTGATCGACCTTGCCCGCGAAGAAGCCCACATGCGCGCCGAGGCACTCGATCTTGCCCCCTATGACGCCCTCATGGAGCAATACGACCCCGGCAATCGGGCAGCCGAAATCACACCGGTGTTCGGTGAACTGAAGAACTTCCTCGTCGATTTCGTGCCGCGTGCGTTGGAAGCGCAGGCGCGGCGGCTGGAGCGGCAGCCGCTCCGCGCCCTTTCCGGCTCCTATCCCGTCGAGCGTCAGCGCGAGCTGGGGCTCTCCATGATGGCAGCCGTCGGCTTCGACCTGACGCGCGGCAGTCTTTCCGTCTCGCACCATCCTTTCTGCGGCGGTGTCCCGACGGATGTCCGCATCACCACCCGCTACAAGACCGGAGAGTTCCTGTCCTCGCTGATGGGCATTCTGCACGAAACGGGCCATGCCCTTTATGAGCAGAACCTGCCCGCTCGCTGGGCGCACTGGCCCCTGGGCAAGGCGCGCGGCATGGCGATCCATGAAAGCCAGAGCCTGTTCGTTGAAAAGCAGATCGGCCGCAACCCCGCGTTCTGGGAATGGGCCTTGCCGGTGGTCGAAAACCATCTCGGTGAAAAATGGTCGCAAGACGAGATTCTCGCCCATGTCCACCATGTCGAGCCCGGACTGATCCGCGTCGACGCGGATGAGGTGACCTATCCGCTTCACGTCATTCTGCGGTTCGAGCTGGAGCAGGAGTTGATTTCCGGCACACTGGAAGCCCGCGACCTGCCGGAGGCGTGGGACGCCAGAATGCGCGCCTATCTCGGTCTTTCAACCATCGACACACCGCAAGACGGCCCGATGCAGGATGTTCACTGGCCCTCTGCCGCGTTCGGCTATTTCCCCTCCTACACGCTCGGCGCCATGATCGCGGCCCAGCAATGGGCGGCCATCGAAAAGGACATGCCCGACGTGAATGCGCAGATCGCTGCCGGCGATTTCGAAGCGGTCAACGCCTGGCGGCGCGACCGCATCTGGTCGCAGGGATCGCGCTGGTCCACGCCGGAACTCATTGAGCGGGCGACGGGCGAACCGCTCAACGCGGCTCATTTCCTTCGCCACCTGGAAGCACGCTACGGCGCATAGCTGCGATTACAGCGAAGGCGGGAAGCCCGAAACGAAGAGCTATTCCGCCGCGTCCCCGAAAGCATTGGCTCCGGCTTCGAACTGCAGGCTGGCGAGCTTGGCATAAACACCACCTCTCGCCACGAGTTCTACATGGGTACCCGCTTCCACGATGCGCCCTTCATCGAGAACGAGGATGCGGTCGGCCTTGAGTACGGTCGCCAGCCGATGCGCGATGACCAGCGTCGTGCGGCCTTTCATCAGATGCTCAAGCGCCTTTTGCACCAGCGTTTCGCTTTGGGAATCGAGTGCCGACGTGGCCTCGTCCAGAAGCAGGATCGGCGCATCGCGCAAAATGGCGCGCGCAATCGCCACACGCTGCCTCTGACCACCCGAGAGCGTGACACCACGCTCGCCGACCGGCGTGTCATACCCCTCAGAAAGCTCGCAAATGAAATCATGGGCAAGCGCCGCCTTCGCCGCCGCCTCGATCTCTGCACGCGAGGCCTCCGGCCGCCCGAAGGCGATGTTCTCGGCAGCACTTGCGGCAAAGATCGTCACATCCTGCGGCACGATTGCCATGCGCGAGCGAAGCGCCTGCGGATCGGCCGAACGCACATCGACGCCGTCCAGCAGGACGTGCCCGCCATCGACATCGTAATACCGCAGGAGCAGCGAGAAGATGGTGCTCTTGCCCGCCCCCGAGGGGCCGACAATGGCGATTGTCTCCCCCGGCTCCACTGCAAAGGACAACCCATGCAGGGCCGAACGGTCGCGCCGTGTCGGGTAGGCGAAGGAAACATCCTCGAAGGAAACCGCGCCGCGCGGCGGCTGCGGCAGGGCAACGGGATTTGCAGGCGCAACGATGGCCGGGTCTTCCGCCAGAAGCTCGCTCATGCGCTCCGCAGCGCCTGCGGCCTGCGACAGCTCACCCCAAACCTCGGAGAGGGCGCCGAGTGCCCCGGCCGCGAGAACGGAGTAAAGCAGGAACTGGCCGAGCGTTCCGGGCGTCATGGCGCCCGAAAGCACATCGCGTGAGCCGAACCACAGAACCGCGACAACCGACGAGAACGTCATGAAGATCGCGAAGAAAGTGAGGAGCGAACGCGCGAAGATCGAGGACCGTGCCGCCGCGAAGGCCGTCTCGATGGCGTTTGAAAACTTGCCGCGCACGGCTTTCTCACCCGTGAAGGCCTGCAACGTGCGCACCGCGCCAATCTGTTCGCTGGCATAGGCGGTCGCCGTGGCAAGCGTATCCTGCGCGAAGCGCGAACGGCGGCGCACCGAGCGACCGAAGGCGACAAGCGGAAACACGATCACCGGAATGGCAAGCACCACCAATAGAGAGAGGCGCGGACTGGTGACAACCATCATCCCGACGGCACCGAGCCCCATGATGAGATTGCGAAGTGCCACGGATGCCGTCGCACCGACCGCCGATTTGACCTGCGTCGCATCCGCCGAGAGCCGCGAAACGATCTCGCCCGACTGAACGCTGTCGAAGAAGCCTGGCGAAAGCCGGGTGACATGATCGAACACGTCGCGCCGCAAATCCGCCACCACCCGTTCGCCGAGCGTGATGACGAAGAAATACCGCCCTGCCGAAGCCAGTGCGAGCACTGCGGCCACCACCACCAGCATGGAAAAATAATTGGCGATGAAGATGGAATCCTGTTCAGAGAAACCATGGTCGATCATGCGACGCACGGCGAGCGGCAGTGTGAGCGTGGCAAGCGCTGCAAGGATGAGGAAGAATACGGCACCCGCCATCAGGCCCGGATAACGCCCGATATAGGGGAACAGGCGCCTCAACGGCTGCAGGGAGCGCCTCTTGCCTGCCGTGCCACCTGCCCCCGTATCCGTGTCGGTGCGCGCCATCCGCCCCATCCCCTTCAGTCGTCGCAATGCCGCGATGGACAAATTGTGCACCGCTCAAGCCTTGTCTTGGCGAAACGCCTGATGTATAGGCTCGCCAACCTCTGCGAAGCCGTAGCCTTCCTTGGCCGCGGCTTCAAGTTTTGAAGATGGGTGCAATTGCCGCAAGAGCGGATGAATTGAAACCCGCCAACCAAGTTCAGGACAGACCGATGAAAGCCGAAATTCATCCCGACTATCACATGATCAAAGTCGTCATGACCGACGGCACCGAGTACGAGACCCGCTCCACCTGGGGCAAGGAAGGCGACACGCTGCAGCTCGACATCGACCCGTCCTCGCATCCGGCGTGGACCGGCGGCCAGCAGTCGCTGGTTGACCGCGGCGGCCGCGTCTCCAAGTTCAAGCAGCGTTACCAGGGCCTGGGCATCTAAGCTCGATACGCTCCGGGCGGTCTTGCCGACCGTGTCCGGCCTCGGAAAAGATCAAACAAAAAACCCGCCTATTCCGGCGGGTTTTTTGTTTCTGTCCTGTCGATATGGCCAAGGTCCCGTTCGGGATCGATCTGATCGCGAACGAGCTGTTTCAGCGTCTTGGCATCGGGGAAGCCGCCATCACGCTTGCGCTCCCAGATCAGAACGCCGTTGCAGGTGATCTCGAAAATACCGCCCGTGCCGGGCTTCAGCGCCACTTCGTCCAGCTCTGTCGAAAAGGTGGACAGGAGCTCCTGCGCGAGCCACGCGGACCGCAGGAGCCACTGGCATTGCGTGCAATAGGTGATCGCAACGCTGGAGCGCCGTGCGTCCTCTCGGACGCACAAAGGATGCTCTATCTTGTCATTTTTCCGCATTTATGCGGACGTCAGGTGTTTCCACCTGACTGCAAAATGCTTCAGTTCGCTCACCACGCTCAGGCCGCGCTGAGCTTGGCGAGCGTGGCGTCGTCCACCTCGAAATTGGCATAGACGTTCTGCACATCGTCATCATCTTCAAGCGTGGCGACCAGCTTGAGGATCGACTGCGCGCGCTCCTCGTCCACCGGCGTGCCGGTCTGCGGACGCCAGATCGCCTTCACCGATTCCGCCTCGCCGAGCGCCGTTTCCAGCGCCGACGTCACCTCGCCGATATCCTCGAAGCCGCAGATGATGACATGGCCGTTCTCATCGGACTGAACATCTTCAGCGCCTGCCTCGATAGCAGCTTCCATCACCTTGTCGGCATCGCCGACGCTCACCGGATAGACGATCTCGCCCACCCGGTCGAACATGAAGGAAACGGAGCCCGTCTCGCCAAGCGATCCGCCAGCCTTGGTGAAGGCCGCGCGAATGTTGGAGGCAGAGCGGTTGCGGTTGTCGGTCAGCGCCTCAACGATGACCGCCACGCCACCGGGGCCATAGCCTTCGTAGCGCACTTCCTCGTAGTTTTCGGAATCGCCGCCGGCGGCCTTCTTGATGGCGCGCTCGATATTGTCCTTCGGCATGGACTGGGCCTTGGCGTTCTGGATCGCCAGACGCAGGCGCGGGTTCATCGCGGGATCAGGCAGGCCGGCCTTGGCGGCAACGGTGATTTCACGCGCCAGCTTGGAAAACATCTTCGAGCGGACGGCATCCTGCCGGCCCTTGCGGTGCATGATGTTCTTGAATTGGGAATGACCGGCCATGGGGCTCCTTCTCACGGTCTTTTGAAAACATCGGAATTGTGGCGCCTTATAGTGAAATTGGCCGCAAACGTCCAGAACCGCGCACCATCGCGCTGCAAGGAAGCCGAAGCGGCAGAATGCGAGACCTGAAGCCGCGACCAACATCACGGGAGATGCCTGCCATGAATGCCCGCATGAACGGACTCCGCATGACCGCCATTCTGTTATGGTCCATCATCGCCATCCCGCTTGCCGTAGCGCAAGTGTCGGACCAGGCCCGGCAACGACCGAGCACGTGCCTTGCCGTCGCGCAGGCCCTTCCCCACGTGATCTACGCCTCTTTCGCCACGCCCGTTGCTGGACGGGGCGACCCCGTTACGATCACCTATGCGGGCCATTCCACCTATGTGATCCGCACGCCTGCCGGCGTCACCATCGCCACGGATTATTCCGGCGCTTACGGGAACGACCCGCTGCCGGGCGTCGTCACCATGAACAAGGCCCATTCCACCCATTATTCCATGAACCCCGACCCGGCCATCGAGCATGTCCTGCACGGCTGGGGCGAAAATGGCGAGCCTGCCAGCCATTCATTGATGGTGGACGATGTCTACATCCGTAATGTCACGACTGATATCAACCGCTACGGCCTTGTGGAGCCCAACGCCAATTCCATCTTCATCTTCGAGGTCGCAGGACTGTGCATCGGCCATCTGGGACATCTGCACCACCGGCTGGAAGACGCTCACTACGCAGCGATAGGCCGCCTGGATGTGCTGATGGTGCCTATTGATGGCGGGCTAACCCTTTCCCTCGACGGCATGAGCGAAATCGCCCGCCGGCTGTCCTCATCGATCATCCTGCCCATGCATCGCCATGCGACGCCGCTCAGCGAGTTCACGAGCCGCATGGGCGCGGCTTTCGATCTGGATTTCCGCGACACAGCCGCCATATCGATCTCGATCGATACGCTGCCCCGCCGCCCTACCATCGTGGTGCTGCGGGGCGTCTGAACCGCATGCGCGCGGGATGAAGCCGCTCTATTCCAGCGTCTTTCCGGCGGCAAGCTCCCTGTCATGGGCCCGCTTGCGTCGCGCCAGCATGTTCAGGCCTTCCACAAGGGCGGAAAAGCCCATGGCCGCATAGATATAGCCCTTCGGCACGTGGAAGCCCATTCCGTCGGCAATCAGCGTCATGCCGATCATCAGAAGGAAGGCGAGCGCCAGCATGACCACGGTGGGATTGGCCGCGATGAAGCGTGACAGCGGCTCGGCGGCGATCAGCATCACGGTCACCGCACTGATGACAGCGATAAACATGATGGCGATCTCGTCGGTCATGCCAACGGCGGTGATGATGGAATCGATGGAAAAAACGAGATCGAGCATCAATATCTGAACGATGGCGGCGCCCACCGTCATCGTCACCTTGCCCATCATGTTTTCCTTGCCGTCCACGGGATCGACCGAATGATGGATTTCCTTCGTGGCCTTCCAGACGAGGAACAGGCCGCCGGCGATCAGGATCAGGTCGCGCCAGGAGAAGCCGTGGCCGAAAAGGGTGAAGACCGGCGCCGTGAGCTGAACGATGAAGGAGATGGTGGCCAGAAGCGCCAGTCGCAGAATGAGCGCAGCCCCGATGCCTATGCGTCGCGCCGAGGCCTGATTTTCAGGCGGCAGCTTGTTCGTCAGGATGGAAATGAAGATCAGATTGTCGATGCCGAGCACGATCTCCAGCACCACGAGTGTGGCCAGGGCAACCCAGGCCTCCGGGCTGGAAACGAAGTCGAAATATCCGGCAAGCCATTCCATTGGAGCCCCCTCGATGGAAAATCTTCAGCACCGTCCGGGCCGGCCCGGACGGAGGCCCGCGAAGCGGCTAATTCCAGCAGAAGTAGGAACGAGGTCCCGCCCCGTCAACGCCAGAAGGCGGGAACGGTTTCCTCAAGACGCGGCCCGAGCCGCAACGGCGCAATCTTTTCGGCAAGACCGGTACGGTCGGAAATCTCGACAGCAAGTCCACAGATGGTCGCCGGTCCGTTTGCCGCTTCGAAGCGCCCCTTGGGCACCTTAGCGGTAAAACGGTTCAACGGTTCATCCTTGTCCATGCCGAGCGAGGAATTGTAATCGCCGCACATGCCTGCGTCGGAAAGATAACCCGTCCCGCCATCGAGAATCTGATGGTCGGCGGTCGGCTGGTGGGTATGCGTGCCTACGACAACGCTTGCGCGTCCGTCGACGAAATGGCCGAAGCACATCTTCTCCGAGGTCGCCTCGGCGTGAAAATCGATGATCACCGCATCCGCCTGCTCGCCCAGCGGACAGGCCGCAAGCACATCCTCCCCACAGGCGAAGGGATCGTCGAGCTCGGGATGCATGAAGACCCGGCCCATGATGTTGGAAACGAGCACACGCGCCCCGTTACGCGCGATATAGACGCCCGAGCCCCGGCCGGGCGTACCCTTGGGAAAATTCGCAGGCCGCAGGAAACGCTCCTCGCGCGGCGCAAAAGTCAGCGCCTCGCGCTGGTCCCAGACGTGATTGCCCGTGGTCACCACATCCGCGCCCGCATCGAGCGTGTTGCGGAAAATCTCCTCGGTAATGCCGAAACCGCCTGCCGCGTTCTCGCCATTCACCACCACGAAATCGAGCCTGAAGTCGGAAATCAGTCCCGGAAGCTTGTCCCAGACCGCCGTCCTGCCGGACCGCCCCACCATGTCGCCAAGAAACAGAAATCGCATGGGCTCTTCTATAAAGCTGAAGCGAGGCGGCGCAAGCCGCTTTCGGTCAGGATTTCAGCAATTGCCACGTCATGATCCTCATCGGGCACGCGCTCCACCTCCTGGCAATCGAAGGCAATGCCGATCAGCCGCGGCTTGCGGCCACGCTCGGCAAGCCGCGCTATGGCCCGATCATAATACCCGGCGCCATAGCCGATCCGGTGTCCCCGCCCGTCGAAGGCCGCGAGCGGCACGAGCATCAGGTCGGGCTCAAGCACGGCAGCCGCCGAGCCGGGCCCTTGCGTGCCGAAGCCCATGTCGACGAGTTGCGCGTCGCGCATGAATGCCCGGAAGACGATGGTGGTCTTGTCGAGGATCGCCGGCAGACAGAGCCGCGCACCGCGTTCGGCAAGCGCTTCCATCAGCGGCCGCACATCCATTTCAGAACGCATTGGCCAGAAGCCCGCCACCACCGCGTCGGGCGGCAGATCGAGCCTGGAGGCCCAGTCGACAAGCGAAAATGCCACCTGCGCCCGCCACGCCACATCCAGCGCATCGCGCCTGGCCAGCGCCTGCCGGCGGAGTTCTTTCTTGAGATCGCGGGAGGATGTCATGGCAAGCTATCAGCAAAGGCAGAACGTGGGAGTGCGAGATGTGACTGCATGCCCGCCAGACTAGAGCATATAGCAGCCAGCTGGGAACTCCATGCGCCCATCTGAATGCAGAAAATCAAGAAGATAGAGCCACATGGGCAAAAAGAGGAAGGTCGCGATCCACGGCGACCGATGGAATGTTGATCCCGGGAACCTACAATGTAGGTGGGCGCCGTGTGACCAAGCCCACGGGCCGGGTCAGGAACAGCTCCCTTAAGGATCAATAAGGCCCCGGGGATAAGTTTTCCTGTCGGGAAGCGCAGATCGCTGGAACCCAATATAAGGCCCGCCGCGCATCTGCGCCAGTGGAACGATGCGCTTGCACTCGCAATTTTCACCCCATAATTTCGCTGAGGCATTTTGCGCGCGGGCGGCTCCATCTGGCACGTGCATCAACACCGAAGAACAAGAAGATTGAGCGGGGCGGCGTTTCCATCAAATGAAAAGCCGATCTATAACGTTTCGACTTGAACAAACTCCTGGGACAAAAGCATGCGTTTTGAAGGCACGGCGGATTATGTGGCCGACAAGGATCTGATGGTGGCCGTCAACGCGGCAATTGCGCTGGAGCGCCCTCTCCTGGTCAAGGGGGAGCCCGGCACCGGCAAGACGGAGCTCGCCCGACAGGTGGCGGCAAGCCTCGGCCTCGACCTGATCGAATGGCACGTCAAGTCCACCACGCGCGCGCAGCAGGGGCTTTACGAATATGACGCCGTATCGCGCCTGCGCGACAGCCAGTTGGGCGACGAGCGCTTCAACGACATCGCAAACTACATAAAGCGCGGCAAGCTCTGGGAGGCATTCGCCGCAGAGCGCAAGTGCGTTCTCCTGATCGACGAGATCGACAAGGCCGATATCGAGTTTCCCAACGATCTCCTCCAGGAACTCGATAAGATGGAATTCTTCGTCTACGAGACGGGCGAGACGATACGCGCCGTCAACCGGCCCATCGTCATCATCACCTCCAACAACGAGAAGGAGTTGCCCGACGCCTTCCTGCGCCGCTGCTTCTTCCATTATATCCGCTTTCCCGATGCTGAAACGCTGACCCGCATCGTCGAGGTTCATTATCCCGGCATCAAGCAGAAGCTCGTTTCGCAAGCGCTTGCCCAGTTCTACGAGATCCGCGAAATGGCGGGCCTGAAGAAGAAGCCTTCGACCTCGGAGGCACTGGACTGGATAAGGCTGCTCGTCGCCGATGACGTGCAGCCGGAGGACCTGCGCACAGACGCGAAAAACGCCCTTCCCCGGCTCCACGGCGCATTGCTGAAGAACGAACAGGACGTGCACCTGTTCGAGAAGCTCGCCTTCATGACGCGTCGGCAGTGATCCCCCCAATCGGCATATTCAGGCGCAAAGCCTGAAGGCCGCTGGCCCTTGCCGGGCGGTTCCTCCGCGAAAAGAGTGGAGCTACTCTCAGCAGGGGAAAGACAATGACCGACATCACGATCCGCCCGCTCGCCAGATCAGACGAAAAGGAATGGCGTCGCCTTTGGACCTCCTATCTGGAGTTCTACAAGACGAGCGTGCCCGAGGAAGTCTACGCCAGCACCTGGAAGCGGCTTCACGATACGGGCGAATACGAGCCGAACGGGCTGATTGCCGAGGTCGACGGCAAGGCGGTCGGTCTGGTGCATTACATGTTCCACCGCACATGCTGGGCCATCGGCAACAATTGCTACTTGCAAGATCTCTACGCCGACCCGGAAATCCGCGGCAAGGGCATAGGCCGGGCGTTGATCGAGGCGGTCTACAAAAAGGCCGATGAAACAGGCGCCGCCAATGTCTACTGGATGACGCAGGACTTCAACGAGACCGCCCGCAAACTCTATGACCGCATTGCCAAACTGACCCCGTTCATCAAATACCAGCGGAACTGAGGACGATGTTCATCCCCTTCTTCCTGGAACTCAAGGCAGCGCGCGTGCCGGTCTCGCTGCGCGAATATCTGTCGCTGCTTGAGGGCATGGAGAAGGGCCTCGTCACCTATGATGTGGAAGGCTTCTATTATCTCGCCCGCACGGCACTGGTGAAGGACGAACGGCATATCGACCGGTTCGACCGCGTGTTCGGCCATGTCTTCAAAGGCGTCGAGGCGGTCACAGGGCCGGAGGGCGTGGAGGAGCGCCCGATACCCGAGGAGTGGCTGCGCAAGCTGGCGGAAAAACATCTCACAGATGAGGAAAAGAAACTCGTGGAGGCCCTGGGCGGCTTCGAGAAGCTGATGGAAACGCTGAAGAAGCGGCTCGAGGAGCAGAAGGGCCGGCACCAAGGCGGCAGCAAATGGATCGGAACAGGGGGCACCTCCCCCTTCGGCGCCTATGGCTACAATCCCGAAGGCGTACGCATCGGCCAGCATGAATCGCGCCACCGCCGCGCGGTGAAAGTCTGGGATAAGCGCGAATTCAGGAACTTCGACGACACGGTCGAACTCGGCACTCGCAACATCAAGGTAGCGCTGAAGCGCCTGCGCCGCTGGGTGCGCGAGGGCGCGGAGGAAGAATTCGACCTGCCCGGCACGGTGCAGGCGACTGCCGAGCACGGCTATCTGGATGTGCGCACCCGTCCCGAACGCCGCAACGCCGTGAAGCTCCTGATGTTCTTCGACGTGGGCGGCTCCATGGACGACCATATCCGCATCGTGGAGGAGCTCTTTTCGGCCGCGCGCGCAGAGTTCAAGCACATGGAATATTTCTACTTCCACAACTGCCTCTATGAAGGCGTGTGGAAGGACAATCGCCGACGCTATTCCGAAGTGACCCCGACGCTTGATGTGCTTCACAAATACGGGCCCGATTACAAGGTGATCTTTGTCGGCGACGCCTCGATGAGCCCTTACGAGATCGCCTATCCCGGCGGCTCGGTGGAGCACTGGAACAAGGAGGCAGGGCATGTCTGGCTCGACCGCGTGCTCGCGCAATGGCCGAACACGATCTGGCTGAATCCAGTGCCGGAGAAGCACTGGGGCTACACCCACTCCATCCAGATGCTGCGGGAGATTTTCACAAACCGCATGTACCCGCTCACTCTGTCCGGCCTGGAAACCGCCACGCGGGAGCTTTCACGCAGGCATTGAGCAGGACGCGGCTCCCGCAAGCGCGGGATTGCGGCTAAAGCACACAGAACATGGAGGCGTAACCATTTCGGTTATGTCCTGGGTCTCACCGCAATAGCGCTGTGCGTGGTTCCGGGTTTGAAGCTCTCAGCCTCCCTCACCGTGAACATCCTGAGCTTGCCGAAAGGCGAAGCATAAACGACCGCGTCTACGCCACCCCGCGCCGCCCGACCATCCGGCGCCCGGCAGGATGCTGGCCACGGGCTTCGTCGCCGGCGCGGATATGCCCGGAATGCTCTCCGCCGAAGATCAACTGGAGAAAATCGATCAGCCATTGCTTCAAATGCTGGTCCCAGACGAGCCTGCCGCCCAGATGATCGCGTCCGGGCTGGGCGCCTGGCATGACAAAGCGCTGCGCGCCGCGCACCACCCATCGCTGCATCATCGCGCGTGTCAGCTCGCCATGGAACTGCACGCCCCACGCGTTTTCTCCATATCGGAAGGCCTGATTGGGATAAGTCTCCGCAGTGGCAAGCAGGGTGGTGTCCCGTGGCAGCGAAAACCCCTCGCGGTGAAACTGATAGACCATCTCCGGCCAGTGCAGAAGCCGCCGCCCCTCCTCGGTTGCCCGTAACGGGTACCAGCCGATTTCCACCAGCCCCCCATCATGGCCTTTGACCTGCCCGCCCAGATGCTTCACCAGCATTTGCGCACCAAGGCAAATCCCCAGAAACGGCTTGTTTTCGCGGAGAGGAACCTCAAGCCAATCGGTCTCGCGGCGCACGTAATCTTCGTGATCGTTAGCGCTCATCGGCCCGCCGAACACGACCGCACCGGCATAATCTTCCAGCGTGTCGGGAAGCGTCTGGCCAAGCGGTGGCCGCCGCACGTCAAGCGAGAAGCCGCTGGATTGCAAGACCTGCCCGACCCTCCCCGCGCTCGACGTCTCCTGGTGCAGAACGATGAGAATCTTGCGACTGGGTCCGGTTTGCATGGTTTGCTGGCTAGTTCCGGCTGGATTTTTCCTGGATTTCCTGGCGAAGCAGCACCCGATCGCGGCTGTCGACCCCGATCAGTTCGGCTACGCGCCAAACGAGATTATCCTCAAGTTCGTGCATTTCGCCATCCGCAAAGACGATCCCCCACATGAGACCGATAAACGCTTTGCGGGCATCGGCGTCGAGATGCCGCTTGAGAACACTGGTGAATGCGTAAAGATCGACGGCTTCCTGCTCGGCCTTTTCCCCGGCCTGCATCAGTTGTTCGAGCTCCGCTCCGCTCACATCGTATGTTTCCGACAGGATTTCCCGCAACCGCTTCATCTCCGCGTCGTCGCGAATGCCGTCCGCATCGAGCACGGTGAAGAGAAGGGCAGCCGCAGCCACACGCGGATCGTCCTCGGGCGAAATCCGCTTTTCGCGAGCCCCGCCGGGAAGATCTTTCAGAAAGGAGAGAATACTGTCGAACATAAGCCTTGCAATGCCGGTGTTTGAACCGTGGCAGCAACCCGCCCGAAGGCGAATCGCCGCTGTCTTCCTCTTTAAAATAGGCGGAAGCCGCTCTGCGTCGAGCCATTCGTTTCCTTATCCGGTTCCACACCCGGGTCGTCGGGAGAAGGCGGTGCGACAGGGGCTTCCTCTTCTTCGACAGAATTGGCGTTTGCCGGAACCGGCTTGCTGACGGTTGCGACAGCTTCAGCAGGTTTCGGCGAAACGCTCTCCTCTGTCTCTGGCTTATCCGGCATCGGCGGCTGCTCGGCTTCCGCTTCGATCACGACCGGCTCCTTGGCCATGGCGTCGTCGTTCTTCTGGGGGGCTTCCGGCTCGGGCGCGGGAATGGCGGGCGGCGTGAAATCCTCCTCGCCCTCGATCACCTGCGCCAGACGCTCAATGGGCGTGCGCCATTCGAACGCATCGAGCTTGCCAGTAACCGGTGAAATGGGCGCCCAGCGCTCCGAAACGAAGCCATCCGCCACCCATGCGGGATCGCGCGGCGCACGCAGCGCCTTGGCAAGCCACTGTCTCACGCGCCCCTGATCGCCGGTCTCGGCCTCCTCGATGTCGGCCATGAGCAGATAGACCGCTTCGCGCGGCCCCAGCCGCGCGGCAGTCTCGCAGGCTTCACGCGCCAGTTTGAACTCGCCGGCATCAAGCGCCGCGCGCCCGACGATGAGGGAGGATTCCGCATTGTTCTGCTTCAGCGATTCCAGACGCTTGGCGCGCGTCAGCCTGTCCTGTACGGAATCGCCGGGCCGCGCATGGATATAGACATCCGCGACCTCGGGATGCGGCTCCTTCTTCCAGACGCTCTCCAGCACCTTGGAACCCTTGCGCAGCTCATTGAGACGGAACAGTGCCCGGCCCGCCACGACTGCGGCCGGCACGAAATCGGGCCGCAGCTTGTGGGCTTCAAGCCCTGCCATGCGCGCGGCTTGCGGATCGCTGTCCAGAATATCGTTGGCCTTGGCCGTAAGCAGCACGGCGCGACGGCGGGACGCCACCTCCTTCGCCGTCGTTCCGGACGGCTTGCGCCCGTCGAGCAGCTTCATCGCGCCGTCCCAGTCTCCCTCCGCGGTCTTGCCTTCGAGTGCCGCCGTCGCTGCCCATTCGAGCTGCGGGGCGGCTTCTGCAGCGCGCTCGGCATAATGCCGCGCGGCCTCACGTTCGCCCATGCGCTCGGCCTCGAGATAGAGCCCGCGCAGACCGAGCAGGCGCATCTCCGGATCGTCGAGCATGGCGGTGAACTTCTCGCGGGCCGCGTTGCGATCCCCATCGAGCAGAGCGGCCTGAGCGTCGAGAAGATGGATCAGCGGCTCCTGATCGGAGGAAATGAGCTTGGCTGCCTGCTGGCTCATACGCCGCGCAAGCCCACCATCCCCCGCACCCGCCGCGATCATGCCCGTGGAAAGCGCCTGATAACCCCGGTCACGCCTGCGCACCCGAAAATAGCGGGCCACCGTATAGGGGCTCGTCCAGATGCTGCGAACGAGCCACCACAACACCATGATCGCCGCCACCAGGGCAACAACGGCCACTGCCGCCGTCATCAGCGAGACCTCGTAACGATTGCCAGCGAAAACGAGATCGAGCTGCCCAGGCCTATCGGCCAGCCAGGCAAAGCCCAGCCCAAGCAGGAAAATGACAACGAGATAGAAGAGAATGCGGAACATCTGCGCTATGCCCCCTTGAGCGCATTGGAGAGCGCCCTGTCGAGCGCCTCATCGGCGGCCTGCCGGGCTTCCAGCTTACGGGCGAAATCGGCTGCAGCCGCCTTGCCCGCCTCCGGCAGGGTCGCATATTCGGCCAGCGCCTTGCGGTAGTCATTGGCAATCACCGCCGCCTCCATGCGGGCGGCAATAGCCGGCGGCTCGCTGCCTTCCACACTGCCCACCGGACGCACCACCACGAGCGAGCGGGCACTGGCCATAAGGCTGTCGATCATGCCGCCATCGCTGGCCGCCGAACGATTGGTCGCCTGCACGATGCTGCTCGCCACCTGCGGGGCCTCGACCGCCAGGCTGGCGCGGCTCGGAAGACCGGTTGCAGCAAAGGGGCGCAGCGCCTCCAGCGCACCCGCCTCGCCTTCAGGCGCAACAGCAGCAAAGGCATCGAGTTCGCCGGAGAAGGATGACCCGCGATCAACGGCGGATTTCAACGCCGTCGCTGCCATGATTGCAGCCAGCTTCGAGGCGCTGCCGCCTTCCTCGACACGGTCCTTCAAGGTTGCAAGCTCATTGCCGAAATTGGCGAGCGCCGCCGCGTTGTCGGAGGCCGACTTCGCGGCCTGATCGGCATTCGAAGACACCTTGCCCAATTCCACCTGCAATTCCGCGACCTGCCGGGAAACCGGCTCGACGGCCGCATTCACAGCGCCCGCGTCAGAACTGGAGGAGCCCGCTTCCTCGATCTTGGCAACGCGTGCAGAAAGCGCCTCAAGGCCCGGCCCTTCGCCGGCCCCGCCGGAAGAGACCGACTGCTGGAGCGTGGAAAGCTCGGTACTCAGCGCGGAAATGCGTCCATCCAGCGAATTGGCGAGGTCTGTCGCCTGCGTCAGGGCAGCACTCACGTCCTCCCCGTTCGTGGCCTGGAGGGCCTCCTGCTGATCGTTGAGCTTCGTTTCCAGCGCAGCAAGCTGCTGACGCAACGTTTCGATGGCCGGATCGGCCGTCTTCGGCTCGGGTCTGAGGCCGGGCAGAAGGCCCGACCATTGCAGGCCCGCCGCAAGAGCGAGCGCAATCACGCCACCGGCAACGCCCGCCCCGAACATGCCGCCGGCGCCTCGCCCCGTGGGCTTTGCCGCTGTAGCAGGCTTCGCGGATTGCGATTTCGGCTCTTCCGCTTTTTCCTGTTTCGGCTTGTCGTTCCCCGGAATCCCGGATCCGGAAGACGGCCGCCCGAATTCGCCCGGTTTTCCGGCAGCCGCACCCGAAACCTTTTCCCTTTCCGGGGTCACAGAGCTGGACGGCTGCATCGTTTCGGTCTTTCCACTCGCATCTGCATCGGGCTTTGCTGTCTGCACAGGCTCTTTCGCCGCCGCGCCTCCATCCGCCGTCTCGCGCCTGACCTGATCCGGATCGAGATCGATCGTCACCGGCTCCCGCTGGGTTTTGGAATGGCGCGTTCTCGGCGTTTTGACCATCAGGCAACTCCGCTGGCAAAAGACAAATCCGGCGCCGTGTGCGGCGCATATGAAGTCCTATCACACCAACATGTGGTGAAAACAGGGGCTGGCGCTCTCAGCCTTTCGGCGCAAGCAGCGAAAGAAGGCTCTCTTCACTCGGAGAAGCCGCAATTTCGGTTCTTTTCGGCGCGATTGGCTGCAAGGCATCGGCGATGCGCTGCGACAGGCAATAAAATGTCGCACCCAAAAGTTTCGTTCGGGTGAAAGGGTCCCGCATCAGCCGGCAGAATTGCACTGCACCATTCGCCGAGTGAAGCAGCACCGCATCGACGGGCGCTTCACCCAGAACCTTCTCGATTTCCATAGCAGAAGGTTCCAGCGGCAGCGTGTCGTAAATCTCGATCAGCCGGGGGAGATGTCCCGCTGCCTTCAAGCGCATCTCAAGCACGTCACGGCGAACCCGCCCGCACAGCACGGTGACATGGCATGGCGCTGCAAAATCGGCATCGATCCGCCGGGTGAGACCTTCCGCATCGCCCGCATCCTCGTTCACCACATCAAGACCGGCAGACCGCGCCTCGCGCCCCGTTCTTATGCCCACGGCATAAACCGGCTTGTCCTTCAGCGCATCGAGGATGGAGCCAGGAGCATGACGGATGGCGTTGGGGCTCGTGACGGCAACAACATCCACCAACGTCTTCGCGATGTCGGGCTGCAACGGCACGGTTTTCGTCAGCGGCAAAATCAAGGGCTCGAAACCGCGCTCGATCAGCCGTGCCTTCGTTTCGGCAGCGCCCGGTTCAGGCCGCGTGACGAGCACCCGCATGGGTCACGTCCAGCTCTCGAAGAAGCGTGTTCCAGCCTTCTCCCGGATCGCGGCGCCCAGCGAAGCACCGATGCGCGCGGCATCGATTGCCTTTCCTTCGTCGGAAATCTCATGCACTTCGCGGCCGTCCGGCGTCAGAACCATGCCATGGAAACGCAGAGCATCCCCCTCCACCCGGGCAAGCCCGGCAATAGGAGTGCGGCACGAGCCATCGAGCGTGCCGAGAAAGGCACGCTCACAGGCAAGCTCAGCCCCGGTCGGCGCGTGGTGGATCGCGGCGACCATCGGCCCGATGCGGGCATCCCCGATGCGGCTTTCGATACAGATCGCCCCCTGCCCCAGGGCCGGGGGGAAACGGGCGGGATCCATCACCTCACTCGCCACGTGCTCCATTCCGAGCCGCTTGAGGCCGGCAAGGGCAAGCAGCGTGCCCTCCGCAACCCCTTCCTCAAGCTTGCGCAATCGGGTCTGGACATTGCCGCGGAACATGCCGACCTCCAGGTCCGGCCTCAATCGCAGCACCAGCGCCTGCCGGCGCAGCGAGGAGGTGCCAAGCTTGGCGCCATGGGCAAGATGTTCGAGACTTGCCACGCTGCGCCCGATAAACACATCGCGCACATCCTCGCGCTCGAGGAACGCGGAGATTTCCAGCCCGTCCGGCAGAACGGTCGGCATGTCCTTTGAGGAATGCACCGCCAGATCGATACGCCCGTCGAGCAGCGCCTCCTCGATCTCCTTGGTAAAGAGGCCTTTACCGCCCACTTGCGCCAAAGGCCGGTCGAGGATGCGGTCGCCGGCAGTGGAGATGACGACGATCTCGAACTTCTCCTCCGGCAGGCCGTGGGCGGCCATCAGCCTGGCGCGCACTTCCGCCGCCTGAGCCATGGCCAGCGCGCTGCCGCGCGTCCCGATCTTCACCATATCCGTTTGCATGCCGTCTCGTCCGTGCTAACCCGCATCCGAACCGGATGCTCCTCTCCCCTAACGGGGATTGGTCGCGACGGCAACATGAGTGGGTAAGGCTGAATGACGCGCATCCTTGGCATCGAGACGAGTTGCGACGAGACGGCGGCTGCGGTGATCGAGGACGCAGGCGACGCGGCCAAGATTCTGTCGAATGTCGTTCTGAGCCAGATCGAGGAACACGCGGCTTTCGGTGGCGTGGTGCCTGAAATCGCCGCGCGCGCCCATGTGGAAGCCCTCGATGGCGTGATCGAAGCCGCCCTTGCGGAAGCGGGCGTGACACTCGATACCGTCGACGCAGTGGCTGCCACGGCGGGGCCGGGCCTGATCGGCGGGCTGATCGTCGGACTGACCACCGCAAAAGCGCTCGCCGCCGCCGCCGGCAAACCGCTCATCCCGATCAACCATCTGGAAGGCCATGCACTGACTGCACGGCTGACGGACGGGCTGGAATTTCCCTATCTCCTGCTTCTGGTTTCCGGCGGTCACACACAGATCGTCCATGTAGCGGGCGTAGACCGCTACGCGCGTTGGGCTTCAACGATAGACGACGCGCTAGGCGAAGCTTTCGACAAGACCGCAAAGCTGCTCGGCCTGCCCTATCCCGGCGGCCCGAGCGTCGAGAAAGCGGCTTCGACCGGAAATCCGCGCCGTTTCAGTTTTCCCCGGCCGCTCAAGGGCGAGGCACGACCTGATTTTTCCTTCTCCGGCCTGAAAACCGCCGTGCGCCGCGCCGCAACCGAGCTCAGCCCTCTTTCGGATCAGGACGTCGCAGACATTTGCGCATCTTTCCAGCGCGCCGTGACCGAAACCCTGTCCGACCGCGTGGTGCGAAGCCTCGAACGGTTTCGCTCCGAACATCCGGACCTTGACACTCCCGCGCTTGTCGTGGCCGGCGGCGTCGCCGCAAACCAGGCGATCCGCGCCGCACTGGAGGAGCTTTGCCGCGAGCATGGCTTCCGCCTCGTCGCTCCACCGATCAAACTGTGCGGCGACAACGCTGCAATGATCGCATGGGCCGGCATGGAGCGGCTCAAGGCCGGTCTGGCGGAAGACGATGCTCTTTCCTTCGCCCCTCGCCCACGCTGGCCGCTCGATTCAAGTTCCGCTCCGCTCTTCGGCGCGGGCAAGAGAGGAGCCAAGGCATGACCTCTTCCCGCACTCCTTCCTGGACGATAAGCGTGCTCGGAGCCGGCGCCTGGGGCACGGCCCTTGGCGCGACCATGCTTTCAGCAGGCCATACGGCAAGGCTCTGGGCCCGCGATCCGGCACTGGTCGATGAGATCAACACCGACCGGCGCAACAGCCGCTATCTGCCTGGCATCGAACTCGCCCCCCGGCTGGCCGCAACCACCAGTATGGAGGAAGCGCTTCAGGATGCTGACTGCATTCTGGCCGTCACGCCCGCCCAGAGCTTACGGGCCGTTCTGAAAGCGGCAAAGCCGCATATTCTGAAAAGTGTACCCGTCGTTCTGTGCGCCAAGGGCATCGAACGCGAGACCGGTCGCCTCATGTCGGAAATCGCTGCGGAAATCCTCCCCGGAAATCCGGTAGCCGCACTCTCCGGCCCGAGCTTCGCCGCCGATCTCGCGCGCGGCCTACCCACCGCCGTCACCGTGGCGGCGGAAGATGTGGAACTGGCCGCAAGGCTTGCCGAACGCCTGTCGGCGCCCCACCTGCGCTGCTACTCGACCGACGACCTGAGGGGCGTGGAGATCGGCGGGGCTCTGAAGAACGTGCTCGCCATCGCAGCCGGTGCTACAAGCGGCGCAGGGCTGGGCGCCAGCGCCGGTGCCGCCCTCATCACCCGCGGCTTCGTGGAACTGCGACGGGTCGGCGCTGCCTTCGGCGCACGGCCTGAAACCCTGATGGGCCTTTCGGGCCTTGGCGATCTCATTCTTACTTGCGGCTCCGAGCAATCGCGCAACTTCGCCTATGGCGTGGCGCTGGGGCGCGGCGAAAGCCTCGATGGCCGGCCGCTCGCCGAAGGCGCACACACGGCCGGCATCGCCGCGCGCATAGTGCGCGAACGCGGGTTGGAAGCTCCGATCATCGAAAGCGTCACCGAGCTTCTGGCCGGCCGCATCACCGTGGAAAAGGCTATGCAGGCCCTGCTTGCACGGCCGTTGAAAAGCGAAAACTGAGACTGCGAAAAGGGAGAGCCATGATTTTCGCCATCATCTGCAAGGACAAGCCGGGCCATCTGGACACCCGTATGAATACGCGCCCGGCCCATGTGGACTACCTGAACGGCCTCAACGCGGCCGGAACGCTCAAATTCGCCGGCCCCTTCCTCGATGACGCCGGCAAGCCCTGCGGCAGCCTGGTGGCGGTGGAAGCGACCGACAAGGCCGGTGCCGAATTGATCGCGGCGGGCGACCCTTACGCCCTTGCCGGCCTTTTCGAATCCGTCGAAATTCAGCCTTGGAACTGGGTCTTCAACAATCCGGAGAACGCATGATGGCCTATTGGTTGTTCAAGTCCGAACCTTCCAGCTGGTCATGGGAGATGCAGAAGAAGAAGGGCGACAAGGGCCAGGAATGGGACGGCGTGCGCAACTATCAGGCACGCAACAACATGCGCGCGATGAAAGTCGGCGATCTCGGCTTCTTCTACCATTCGGTGAAGGAGACGAGCGTGGTCGGCATCGTCGAGGTCTGCGGGCTCGCCCACCCCGATTCCACCACCGACGATCCGCGCTGGGAATGCGTGGACATCCGGGCCGTGAAGGACATGCCGAAAGCCGTGACGCTGGCCGACATCAAAGCCAATCCCAAGCTTGAGGAGATGATCCTGGTCAACAATTCGCGCCTTTCCGTCCAGCCCGTCAGCAAGGCGGAATGGCTGGAAATCTGCCGCATGGGCGGGCTCGACAAAGCCCCGTGAAAGGCCCCGTGAAGCGCCTCACAGCCGACGGCGCGGAAGGTTTCATCCGCGCCAACACCGCGCTTTCGCATCCGCCTCATGTTCCCGAGATCGTGCTCCACCTCGCCGACGAGGCGCACGATCTGTGGCATCGCACCGAGGAGGAGCTGGCCGGCATTGGCTTGCCGCCGCCGTTCTGGGCCTTCGCCTGGGCCGGCGGACAGGGGCTTGCCCGTTATATTCTGGACCATCCGGAGACCGTGAGCGGCAAAGCCGTTCTCGATTTTGCAAGCGGCTCGGGCCTCGTCGCGATCGCGGCTGCCAAGGCAGGTGCCGGAAGCATTCTCGCCGCAGACATAGACCCTTTCGCAGAACCCGCCTGCCGGCTCAACATGGCGGCCAACGCGGTGACGTTCGATGTCACGGACAAGAACCTTGTCGGGCAAACCGGCGAATGGGACGTCGTGCTGGCGGGGGATGTTTTCTACGACCGTGAGATGACCGGGGCGCTTGTTCCTTGGTTTGAGGTGCTTGCCGCCAACGGAACGCTCATCCTCGTTGGCGACCCCGGTCGCAGCTATCTGCCGAAAACACGGCTTCGCGAATGCGCGGTCTATTCAGTGCCGGTCACCCGCGCATTGGAAGATGCCGAGATCAAACGCACCACCGTCTGGCAATTTTCTTGACCTGCACCGCGCGCCGCGATTCAATCCGCGCGCCCTCACCTGGAGAAAAACCATGGATTTCGCCGGCCTCAACTATGTTGCGATTCCTCTCGCAGCCGTCGCCGCCTTTCTCTTCGGCGCGCTCTACTACGGCCTATTCGGCAAGCCGTGGATGAACGCCGCCCGCATAGAACCGCAGCAGGGCAAAACCCCGCTCACCCCCTTCATTACCGGCTTTATTGCCGAACTCATCATGGCATGGGTTCTGGCAGGCGTGATCGGCCATCTTGGCGTGGGTCAGGTCACTCCGCTCAACGGCATCATTTCCGGCGCATTCATCTGGTTCGGGTTCATCGCGACCACCATCGCCACGAACCAGCGCTATCAGGGCTTCGGCTGGACGCTGACATTGATCGACGCTGGCCACTGGCTGGGCGTCGCGCTCATCATGGGCGGCGTGATCGGATGGCTCGGTGTATGACAAACGCTGCTCCGAAAGCTCCCATGAATCATATCCAAAACCTCATCAATGATGTTCTAGACATCAATAATGAGTTATTGTATATGGACATTCTGACGGAGCGCCAATGATCACCGCAGCACAAATGCGCGCCGCCCGCGCCCTTCTGGGGATTGACCAGAAGCAACTGGCTGAACTCGCCGGGGTATCGCTCCCCACCATCCAGCGCATGGAGGCGAGCGAGGGCAATGTGCGCGGCGTGGTGGACACGCTTTCCAAGGTGGTCGAGGCGCTGGGCGAAGCCGGCATCGAGCTCATCGGCGACAATGCGCCGAGCATCGGCACGGGCCGTGGCGTACGCTTCAGGGAAGCGGCCGCTCTGAAACCCAGATCCGTCTGAACATGCAACGGCGACCGCCAGCCTGATGCCGACGGCCCCGCTGCCGACGGCATGAGGAAAGTGGCGATGTCCGCCCGCACAAAACAGAATTCCGCCTTCAGCGCGCTTTTCACCCCGAAACTCGTCACCGTGCTCCGCGAGGGGTACGGCTTCGATGCCTTCAAGGCCGACCTGATTTCAGGCCTGACGGTGGCGATCATCGCGCTGCCGCTTTCCATGGCCATCGCGATCGCTTCCGGCGTCCCGCCCGAACGCGGGCTCTATACCGCCATTGTCGGCGGTTTTCTCGTTTCCCTGCTTGGCGGCAGCCGGTTCCAGATCGGCGGGCCGGCGGGTGCCTTCATCGTCCTGGTCTTTGCCACGGTGCAGGTGCATGGTGTCGAAGGCCTGTTGCTCGCCACCTTCCTTTCGGGCTTCTTTCTGCTCGCGGTGGGCTTTCTTCGGCTTGGCACTTTCATCAAATATGTGCCCTACCCCGTGACCGTCGGCTTCACCTCGGGCATTGCCGTCATCATTCTGGCAAGCCAGCTGAAGGACCTGTTCGGGCTGACACTCGCGGGCGGTGAACCCGGCCCGTTCATCCCCAAGCTCAAGGCGCTCGCCGAGGCTGCCCCCAGCTTCAACCTCGCAGCCCTTCTGGTAGCCGCCGGTTCCATCGCCATCATCGTCGGCCTGCGCCGCATTCGGCCAGGTTGGCCGGGCTTCCTGATCGCGGTGATCTGCGCAACCCTTGCCGCCTGGCTGTTTGACCTGCCGGTGGAAACCATCGGCACGCGCTTCGGCGGCATCCCGCAAATGCTTCCCGCTCCGCATCTGCCGGACCTTTCCCTCGACAAGATCATCGCTGTCCTTCCGGCGGCGCTCTCCTTCACGCTCCTTGGTGGTATAGAAAGCCTGCTTTCAGCCGTCGTCGCCGATTCCATGACAGGACGCCGCCACCGGTCCAATTGCGAACTTGTCGCTCAGGGCGTCGCCAATATCGGTTCGGCGCTGTTCGGGGGCATCTGCGTGACCGGCACCATCGCCCGCACGGCAGCCAATGTCCGCGCCGGCGCGCGCGGCCCGGTCTCCGGCATGCTGCATTCGCTGTTCCTGCTGGCTTTCATGCTGGTTGCCGCACCGCTGGCGCGCTTCATCCCGCTCGCTGCCCTTGCCGGCATTCTGGCGGTAGTCGCCTGGAACATGGCCGAGAAGCATCAGTTCGCTGCCCTTCTGCGCTCTTCGAGAGGCGATGCAGTGGTGCTTCTGATCACATTCCTGCTGGTCGTCTTCCGCGATCTGACCGAAGGCATTCTCGTCGGCTTCGGCCTCGGCGCTCTGCTCTTCCTGCATCGCATGTCGGAGGCGGTGCGCGTCGAACACGGCATCGCCTCGATCACCGACCGACCCGACAATGGAGAGGAGCCTTATGCGCCAGACATCGCAACCGACGATACCGTCGTGGTCTACCGGATTTCAGGCGCGTTCTTCTTCGGCGCTGCCGCAGCGGTCGGCGCAGCCCTCGACCGGATCGGCGGCAAGCCGCGCGCCTATGTCATCGACATTTCATCCGTACTGATGCTGGATTCCACCGCCGCCGCCACCATCGAAGGCTTTGCGCGCAAGGCGCGTCAGGCGGAAGCGAGCGTCTACCTCGTCGGCGCCAATCCGCAGATTCGCAAACTCCTGCGCACCCACGGCCTGCGGCCTCCCCATCTTCGCTTCTACGGAGCATTGAAAGACGCTGTGGCCGCAGCCCGCAGGCAGAGCCAGGCAAGCTGAGAACGCATACAAAACCGGCAATACGGAGCGCTTATTTGCGCGCTCCACCTTCCTTTTCCTCCAGCGAGTGCCGCATGATCAGCGGCATCTGGCTCATCGTGAAAAGAATGGTGATGGGCATGATGCCCCACACCTTGAAGGCGACCCAGGTGTCAGTGGAGAACATCCGCCACACCACCTCGTTGACCACGGCGAGAAACAGGAAAAACAGCCCCCAGCGCAGCGTGAGCTTACGCCATCCTTCCGCATCGAGCTTGAACGCGGAATCGAAGACATAGCCAAGCAGCGACTTGCCGAAGACCAGCCCGCCGAGCAGCACCCCGCCGAACAGCATGTTGACGATGGTCGGCTTCATCTTGATGAAAGTCTCGTTGTGCAGATAAAGCGTCAGCGCGCCGAAGACGAGCACCACCACGCCCGATACCAGCGGCATAATCGGCAGACTGCGGGTGAGAAACCAGGAGGCGACCAGCGCCACGACGGTTGCCACCATGAACAGGCCGGTGGCCATAAAGATCGGCCCACCGAGCATCGTCAGGGCCGGAAAACGCTCCGCCAGCCAATCTCCTCGCGCGTTGACGAAGAAGAAGACCAGAAGCGGGCCAAGCTCAAGGGCCAGCTTCAACAGCGGGTTCAGCTCCTTGCGCTTCGGATCCGAGGGATCGCGCTCGAATAGATCGCTCATGGGCGAAACTCCTTGGATTCAGTGAAAGGGACGCCCATTCGCTCAGGCCAACCCCGCGATTGCCTTGGCGAAGTCGCCAGCGGAGAAGGGCTCCAGGTCGTCCACCCCTTCACCAACGCCAATGAAATAGACCGGCAATTTGTGCTTGGCGGCAATCGCCACGAGGATGCCGCCACGCGCCGTTCCATCGAGCTTCGTCATCACCAGCCCGTTGACGCCCGCCACGTTGCGGAAGATTTCCACCTGGTTGAGCGCATTCTGGCCGGTGGTGGCATCGACCGTCTGCAACACTGTGTGCGGCGCTTCGGGATCCTGCTTGCCGAGCACGCGAACGATCTTCTCGAGTTCGGCCATCAGCTCCGCCTTGTTCTGAAGGCGGCCTGCCGTATCGATGATCACCACATCCGATCCCGCCTCCTTCGCCTTCTCATAGGCATCGTAGGCGAGCCCCGCCGCATCCGCGCCGAGCTTGGAGGAGACCACCGGCGAGCCAGTGCGCTCGCCCCAGATCTTCAACTGCTCGATCGCCGCCGCACGGAACGTATCCCCCGCACCAAGCGTCACCGAAAGCCCGCCCTCTGTCAGCTTGGCGGCGAGCTTGCCGATGGTCGTGGTCTTGCCCGTCCCGTTGACGCCGACGACGAGGATCACATGCGGCTTGTGCGACAGGTCGAGCTCGAGGGGCTTGGCGACCGGCGCCAGAACCTTCTCGATCTCCTCGGCCATCACCGCCTGCACTTCATCGCCGGAAATATCCTTGCCGTAGCGGCCCGAAGCCAGCGCATCGGTAACGCGCATTGCGGTTTCCAGGCCAAGGTCGGCACGCAGGAGCACGTCTTCGAGATCCTGAAGCGTGTCTTCGTCCAGCTTCCGCTTTGTGAAGATGCCGGCAATGGAATCGCGCAGTTCCCGCGAGGACCGCGACAACCCCTCACGCAACCGCTGGAACCAGGGCTTTTTGGGCTCTGCCACCACCGGCTCCGGAACAACCTCGTGCTCGCGCTCCACGGCCTTGGAAACGGTGACCTTGCCGGGCGCGGAAGGTGCGGGTGGTTCTTCGACCGTCTCCGGCTCTGGAGCCGGCATCTCCGCTTCATCCCTTCTCCCCGCTTGCGGTGAGAGGGTGCCGGCAGAGGGATCAGCGGCGGACTCGACAGGCGCGGGCACAGGCTCCGCCGTCGCGGCGTCACTCGCCGCAGGGGCAGCATCGCTTGCCGCGCGTGGGGCCCCGTCCTCACCTTCTCCCCGCGAGCGGGGAGAAAGGGGTGTGAGTGTCGCGTCGGCTTGTTCGGCCTCTGGCTCTGGCTCTGGCTCTGGCTCTGGCTCTGGCTCTGGCTCTGGCTCTGGCTCTGGCTCTGGCTCTGGCTCTGGCTCTGGCTCTGGCTCTGGCTCTGGCTCTGGCTCTGGCTCTGGCTCTGGCTCTGGCTCTGGCTCTGGCTCTGGCTCTGGCTCTGGCTCTGGCTCTGGCTCTGGCTCTGGCTCTGGCTCTGGCTCTGGCTCTGGCTCTGGCTCTGGCTCTGGCTCTGGCTCTGGCTCTGGCTCTGGCTCTGGCTCTGGCTCTGGCTCTGGCTCTGGCTCTGGCTCTGGCTCTGGCTCTGGCTCTGGCTCTGGCTCTGGCTCTGGCTCTGGCTCTGGCTCTGGCTCTGGAACGATTTCGCGGGCAGGTTCTTCAGGCGTCAAGGGCTCGGCTGCTGCCGGCACAGCACTTTCGGCGGCCTGTCGCGCGGCGGCATCTGCGGCATCTTCAGTGGCGATGGTTACGGCTTGCGTCTCGGCCGTCTCATCCCCGCTTTTTTCCTCGACCTGCTTCTTGCCGAACGAAAAGACCTTCTTGATAAATCCGAATGCCATGCCTGCTACGCCGCTTCCTGCCCGATCGCCACAGCGATGAGCCGCTTTCCGTCATGGCCCGTCACGCGGACCTCGACAATGTCTCCCAGACCTCCCGGCCTCTCCCCCTCGAAGCGAGCCAGCGCGAAACCTTCCGTGCGGCCAAGCCCCGAACCCTCGATCAAAACACGCTGGCGCGTGCCCGCGAGGCCGGCCAGATGCCGCCGGTAAGCCATATCGCCCGTCGCGCGCAACCGCCCGGCCCGTTCTTTCACCGCCGCGCGCCCCACCTGGGGCATGCGCGCTGCCGGCGTGCCTTCGCGCGGGCTGAAGGGAAATACGTGGAGATGTGTCAGCCCGCACTCCTCGACGATCTTCAGCGAGTTCTCGAACATCGCATCGGTCTCGGTGGGGAAACCGGCAATGATATCGGCGCCGAACACCGCATCGGGGCGCAACACCCGCACACGCTCGCAAAAATCGATGGCATCGGCGCGCAGATGACGGCGCTTCATGCGTTTCAGGATCATGTCGTCGCCGTGCTGCAGGGAGAGGTGGAGATGCGGCATCAGTCGCTCCTCCTCGGCCAGCGCGCGCATCAGATCCTCATCGGCCTCAATGGAATCGATGGAAGACAACCGCAACCGCCGCAGTTCGGGCACCTCGCGCAACACCGTGCGCACAAGGCGGCCAAGACGGGGTCCGCCTGGCAGGTCCGTCCCGAAACTCGTGAGATCGACCCCCGTCAGCACCACCTCGCCATAACCGCTCTCGACGAGCTGGCGCACCTGGTCGACCACGGCCCCCATGGGAACGGACCGAGAATTGCCCCTTCCATAGGGAATGATGCAGAAGGTGCAGCGATGATCGCAGCCATTTTGCACCTGCACGAAGGCGCGGGCGCGTCCCTCGATGGATTCGACCATATGGGAGGCGGTTTCGCGCACCTCCATGATGTCGTTGACCCGCACCTTCTCGAACTGGTTCACGCCAAAATCGGGCAGGGTGCGGTAGTTATGGGCGGAGAGCTTTTCCTCATTGCCAAGGACCAGATCCACCTCGTTCATTTCACCGAAGGTTCCAGGCTCCGTCTGGGCCGCGCAACCGGTCACGATGATGCGGGCATCCGGATTTTCGCGCCGCGCCTTGCGTATCGCCTGGCGCGCCTGCCTTACGGCCTCAGCGGTAACGGCGCATGTGTTGACCACGACGGCCCCGCCTTCGAGCGCGCTCAAACCGGCCTTCTCGGCCTCGAGCCGAATGACCTCGGACTCATAGGCGTTGAGCCGGCAACCGAAGGTGAGCACATCCACCTTCATGTCAGGCGGCTCCCCCCGTCTTGTGCTCGCCATCGCGTCCACTGGTCTCCCGTTCCCAGGAGCCGGTGGCAGGGTTGAAATGTCCCGCGAATTCCCATTCGGCAGGTCCCGTCATGATGACGTGATCGTCTTCCCGCCACAGGATTTCGAGCGGACCGCCCGGCACGCTGACCGTCACGCGGCGCCCCGTCCGCCCCGTTCGGGCAGCAGAAACGGCGGCGGCACAGGCCGCCGAACCACAGGCACGGGTGAGCCCCGCGCCGCGCTCCCAGGTGCGCAACGTCAAGGCATCGTCCGCCGTCACCTCGGCAATCGAGATATTGGCGCGCTCGGGAAAGATTGGATGGTTTTCCAGAAGCGGTCCGAAACGTTCCAGATCGTAGCTGTAGACATCCCGGTCGACCCAGAAAATCGCATGCGGGTTGCCCATTGAGGCAACCGAGGGCGAGTGCAGCACCGGATCGTCGATGGGCCCGACCTGCAATTCGATCTTGCGCGTATCGGCAAATTCCTCGGCAAGCGGGATATCCTGCCAACCGAAGCGCGGACGCCCCATGTCGACGGAGATGAGGCCGTTCTCATGCTCTTGCGCGTTCAGAATGCCGGCCACGGTCTGGAAGGTGAAGGCCTTCTTGCCGGTCTCCGCCGAAAGCGCCTGGACCACACAGCGTGTTCCATTGCCGCAAGCCTGCGCCTGGCTGCCGTCGGAATTGATGATTTCGATGAAATTATCCGTCCCCGGCACACGCGGGTCGTGGATCGCCATGATCTGGTCGAAGCGCGTGGCGGGACTTGCATTGAGTGCACGCGCTGCTTCCGGTGTCACCCGGTCGGCGCGCCCGCGCATATCGGCAACGATGATCTCGTTGCCGAGGCCGTTCATCTTCGCGAATGCAGCCAGCTCAGCCATGTAGGATCCAATACCAAAGGGTCTGGCGCCTATATGGCTGATGCTGCATCAAATTACCAGACAATCGGCCTTTTGTAGCCGCGTCTGCCGATACACTTTTTGCGATCAGGCCGATTTGTCCGACCTTCCGAAGACGGGCGCGAACGCATCCAGAGCATTGTGCAGTCAGGTGGGATCACCTGACGTCCGCACAAACAAGGAGATGGAGCGGAGAAGCCTGGAGCGGAGAAGCCTTTCCATGAAACGGTGAACCGATCTAGGCGATCACGACAATTCCAAGCACCGCAAGCAGGAACAGGATCAGCACCACGGCGATGAGCAGCTTGGCGCCCGTCATGGCGGCGCCTGCCAGGCTGTTCATGCCCAGAAGACCGGCGACGGCGGCAACGATGAGAAGAATGAGAATCCATTTCAGCATAATGCCCTCCTTTGCGGCATATGCCGCTTCGCAAGGACAAACGTTGCAATGCGTCGCTGGTTCCAGAAAATAACTGTTGCCGAATGGAAACACCTTCCCATTGTCGATCGGGAAACCGGTTCTTAACCAAGGTTGGGCTGTTATAATCGCAAAACTACGCCACAATTGGCGTTTTCCCTGGAACGATAGGGTCAGGCAGTGCATAGGGCGCTGTAACGGAGACAATTCATGCCGCACAGCAAATCCGCATTAATGGCAGTGTCGCTCGCAGCGCTTGCTCTGGCAGGCTGCACGAGCGAACGGTTTTCACCGGCAGGCAGCAACCGCGCTCCTGCGCCACTTGCCGCTGCACCATCCGGAACCGTAACGTCAAACCAGTTGCCGCCGCCCTCCGCCGCTACCAATGCTTCGGAATTCCCTGAAGCCCCGCAGCAGGACACGCAGGTAGCTGCACTCGACCCGAATGCGGCAGCCAATGCGCCAGACGTGTCGACCGGCAGTGTCGCCGGCGTATGGAACGTCAATGTTTCCGGCCAGTCCTGCCGGGTCGCAACGCCGCAGACCAAGTTCGGCGCCGGTTATCGTGCAGGCCCCCTGCGCTGTCCCGCCCCCATGGACGGTGTGAAATCCTGGAATGTCGAAGGCAAGCAGCTCGCATTCTACGATGCCAACGGCGGCGTGCTGGCCCGCCTGTATTCTTCTGGCGGCGAACGTTTCGACGGTCAGACCACAAGCGGCCAGCCCATCTCCCTGACGCGCTGACCGGCACCGGCAGGCAACAGAAACCCAAGCTTCGGCCGAGAGGGCCATTGAAAGTCCGACATGACGCTGCGCGACGGCCTCGTAACCCATCCTTCCGTTGTGCAGCGTTATGAGCATCTGGTGACGACCGGGGCCATAGCGCGCGATGCGGCCCAGCTCCAGGTCGCAACCGCGCTGGACCGGCTTGTCGGCGAAATCTGCGACAAGCGGCTTGCCCGCAAGTCGAGTGCGCTCGGCTGGCTTTTCGCCCGCCGCAACAAGGCGCGGGAAAGCGTGCGCGGCCTCTATGTCTGGGGCGGCGTGGGGCGTGGCAAGACCATGCTCATGGACCTGTTTTTCGAGCTGGTCCCGGTCGAGCACAAGCGGCGCGCCCATTTCAACGACTTCATGGCCGATGTGCACGACCGCATTGGCCGGCATCGCGACGCGCTGAAGGCAGGCCGCACCACCGAAAGCGATCCCATCCCACCCGTGGCAACAGCTCTTGCTGCCGAGTCATGGGTGCTCTGCTTCGACGAATTCACCGTAACCGACATCGCCGACGCGATGATCCTCTCGCGTCTCTTCTCTGCTCTGTTCGAGCGCGGTGTCGTATTGATTGCAACCTCGAATGTGGCACCCGACAATCTGTATCGCGATGGATTGAACCGCGGCCTCTTTCTTCCGTTCATCGCCATTCTGAAGCAGAACACGCGCATTCTCGAACTCGACATCGACACCGATTACCGGATGCAGAAGCTCGACAGCATCCCGGTTTACATGACACCCGACGACGAAGCCGCCGGACGCCAGATGGACGAAGCCTGGGTCGCCATCGCCGATGGCGAGGCCGTCAGCGAACGGCTGCTGACCGTGAAGGGCCGCAAGGTGACGATACCCCGCGCCGCCGGTCGCGCCGCCCGCTTCGACTTTGCCGATCTGTGCGAAAAGCCGCTCGGCGCCCGCGATTATCTCGCGATTGCCGCAGAATTCGACACGATCTTCATAGACCACGTTCCAGCCATGAACCTTGCCCGTCGCAATGAGGCAAAGCGCTTCATCCTGCTGGTCGATACGCTTTACGATCAACACGCCCGGCTGATCCTGTCCGCGGAAACGCCTCCCACCGGTCTGTACTCCGCACCGAATGGTACCGAAGCTTTCGAGTTCGACAGAACGGTCTCCCGCCTGATCGAAATGCAGAGCAAGGATTGGCTCCAGACCGTGGCGGATGCCCAGGGCCGCGGCGCCGGCGCTTCATCATCCTCAGCTGCCGCGCACCCCTGACCCGCAGGGGCTCGCATCTTCTTCCCGCTGGACCTTCTCTTCATAAGGACAGGGAACTGATGGCTGTCCGGGATAACGATCTTCCTCTCTCACGCGTGCCCCCCCTGCTGGAACCCGAAATGCTCTAAAAGGCTTCATATCCGATGCCGGACGCGCTAAAATCAATCGTGAGAAAGAGTCAATTCTTACGTTTACGTAAGCCAGACTGCAATTAAACGATTGAAATCTTTAGCCCCGCAAGAATCGGTTGAATTTATCTGCCAGTTTGCGTATTGCAGGACGGCTGATTGACAGAGCCATGCGGACATGAGCCGGGCCGAAAATGCCAGGTGTGAGACCGGATGGTCTCGATGTAATATGGGCCTGAAGTGTATCGACGTGACAAAGCACGGGCACCTCGCAACGCGCGCAAATTCTCTTCACACATCTCACCTATCCTTTCGACACAAGGGGGAAACCTTACCAAATGGCACGCCATAAGATCGCTCTCATCGGCTCCGGCATGATCGGTGGCACGCTCGCCCATCTGGCGGGCTTGAAGGAACTGGGCGACGTCGTTCTATTCGACATCGCCGAAGGCATCCCCCAGGGCAAGGCGCTGGATATCGCAGAGTCCGCACCCGTCGAGGGCTTCGACGCCAGGATGTCGGGCGCCAACGACTATTCCGCCATCGAAGGCGCTGACGTCTGCATCGTCACCGCCGGCGTTGCCCGCAAGCCGGGCATGAGCCGCGACGACCTTCTGGGCATTAACCTCAAGGTCATGGAACAGGTCGGCGCAGGCATCAAGAAATATGCCCCCAACGCCTTCGTCATCTGCATCACCAACCCGCTCGACGCCATGGTCTGGGCGCTGCAGAAGTTCTCGGGCCTGCCCAAGACCCATGTGGTCGGCATGGCCGGCGTGCTCGACTCCGCGCGCTTCCGTTACTTCCTGTCGGAAGAGTTCAAGGTTTCCGTCGAGGACGTGACGGCCTTCGTTCTGGGCGGCCATGGCGATTCCATGGTTCCCCTCACCCGCTATTCCACCGTCGCCGGCATTCCGATCCCGGATCTGGTGAAGATGGGCTGGGCCACCAAGGAGCGTATCGAAGAGATCCTCCAGCGCACCCGTGATGGCGGCGCGGAAATCGTCGGCCTCCTGAAGACCGGCTCCGCCTATTACGCCCCGGCCTCCTCGGCGATCGCCATGGCCGAGAGCTACCTGAAGGACAAGAAGCGCGTCCTGCCCTGCGCGGCCCACCTTTCCGGCCAGTATGGCGTCAAGAACATGTATGTCGGTGTTCCGACCGTCATCGGCGCCGGCGGCGTCGAGCGCGTCATCGAGATCGATCTGAACAAGAACGAGCAGAAGATGTTCGACAAGTCCGTCGAGGCCGTTGCCGGCCTGTGCGAGGCCTGCGCCAACATCGCTCCCAATCTGAAGAAGTAGGAGTAGGCCTACCCATGAACATTCACGAGTATCAGGCCAAGCAGCTTTTGAAGGGCTACGGCGCTCCCGTTGCCGATGGCGTGCCGGTTTTCCAGAAGGGCGAGGCCGAGGCTGCCGCCAAGAAGCTCCCCGGACCGCTCTATGTGGTGAAGAGCCAGATTCATGCCGGCGGTCGCGGCAAGGGCAAGTTCAAGGAACTCGGCCCTGACGCCAAGGGCGGCGTGCGTCTGGCAAAGAGCGTCGAGGAAGTCGTCGCTCACACCAACGAGATGCTGGGCAACACCCTCGTCACCAAGCAGACCGGCCCTGCCGGCAAGCAGGTGAACCGCCTTTACATCGAGGACGGCGCGGATATCGACCGCGAACTGTATCTCTCCATCCTCATCGACCGCACCGTCGGCCGTCCCGCCTTCGTCGTCTCGACCGAAGGTGGCATGGACATCGAGGCTGTGGCCGAGGAAACCCCGGAGAAGATTTTCACGCTGGCCATCGATCCCGAGGCGGGCGTCACGGCCGCTGACGTGAAGAAGCTCAACGAGGCGCTGAAGCTCGACGGCCAGGCGGCGAAGGACGGCGAGACGTTGTTCCCGATCCTCTACAAGGCCTTCACCGAGAAGGACATGAGCCTTCTCGAAGTGAACCCGCTGATCGTCATGGAGAACGGCCGCCTGCGCGTTCTCGACGCCAAGGTCTCCTTCGACGGCAACGCGCTGTTCCGTCACGAGGACGTGGTCGCCCTGCGCGACACGACTGAGGAAGACGAAAAGGAAATCGAAGCCTCCAAATACGACCTCGCCTATGTGGCGCTGGACGGCAATATCGGCTGCATGGTCAACGGCGCCGGCCTTGCGATGGCCACGATGGACATCATCAAACTCTACGGAGCCGAGCCCGCCAACTTCCTCGACGTTGGTGGTGGCGCTTCCAAGGAGAAGGTGACGGCCGCCTTCAAGATCATCACCGCCGATCCGGCCGTGAAGGGCATCCTGGTCAACATCTTCGGCGGCATCATGCGCTGCGACGTCATCGCCGAAGGCGTTGTCGCCGCCGTCAAGGAAGTGGGCCTCAAGGTTCCGCTGGTTGTCCGCCTCGAAGGCACCAATGTCGACCTTGGCAAGAAGATCATCAACGAAAGCGGTCTCAACGTGATCGCCGCCGATGATCTCGACGACGCCGCCAAGAAGATCGTTGCAGCCGTTAAGGGAAACTGAGCCAAGATGTCCATTCTCGTCAACAAAGACACCAAGGTTCTCGTTCAGGGCCTGACCGGCAAGACCGGAACTTTCCACACCGAACAGGCGCTCGCCTATCACGGCACGCAGATGGTCGGCGGCATCCACCCCAAGAAGGGTGGCACCAAGTGGACAGGTTCGGGCGGCCAGGAACTGCCGATCTTTGCATCCGTTGCCGAAGGCAAGGAGAAGACCGGCGCCGACGCTTCGGTCATCTACGTGCCCCCGGCAGGCGCGGCAGCGGCCATCATCGAAGCCATCGAGGCCGAGATTCCGCTCATCGTCTGCATCACGGAAGGCATTCCGGTGATGGACATGGTCCATGTGAAGGCGAAGCTCGACAAGTCGAAGTCGCGCCTTATCGGCCCGAACTGCCCGGGCGTCCTCACGCCCAACGAGTGCAAGATCGGCATCATGCCGGGCAACATCTTCAAGAAGGGCTCCGTGGGTGTTGTTTCGCGCTCCGGCACGCTTACCTATGAAGCTGTGTTCCAGACCACCAATGCAGGCCTCGGCCAGACCACGGCCGTGGGCATCGGCGGCGACCCGGTCAAGGGCACCGAGTTCATCGACGTGCTGGAGATGTTCCTCGCGGACGACGAGACCCAGTCGATCATCATGATCGGCGAGATCGGCGGATCGGCTGAGGAAGAAGCAGCCCAGTTCCTGCGCGACGAGGCCAAGAAGGGCCGCAAGAAACCGATGGCCGGTTTCATCGCGGGCCGCACCGCCCCTCCCGGACGCACCATGGGCCATGCCGGCGCCGTGATCTCCGGCGGCAAGGGTGGCGCTGAAGACAAGATCGCCGCCATGGAAGCGGCTGGCATCAAGGTGTCGCCGTCGCCGGCGCGCCTGGGCCAGACGCTTGTCGAGGCGATCAAGGGCTGAACTGGTTGAGAGCCGGCTTGCCGCGGGGACGGCAGCCGGCATAACGCGACTGGCCGGCCGATAACGCCGGCGACAAGGAGCCGGACCGAAATCCGGGAATCACGATGGCACGGCAAGATCAGGCCAACGACGAAATGTCACTCACCTCGTTCCTCTACGGCGGCAACGCCGCCTATATCGAGGAGCTTTATGCCAGCTACAAGGACAACCCTGCCTCCGTCAGCGAGGACTGGCAGGATTTCTTCAGCGCGCTGAAGGACGATACGTCCGACGTGAAGAAGAATGCCGCCGGCGCCTCCTGGAAGAAGAAGGGCTGGCCCGAAACTGCCAACGGAGAGCTTGTTTCCGCGCTCGATGGCGACTGGGGCAAGCTGGAAAAGCATTTCGACGGCAAGATCAAGGACAAGGCTGCCAAAGCCGGGGCGGAGCTTTCCGCCGACCAGGTGTTGCAGGCGACCCGCGATTCCGTCCGCGCCATCATGATGATCCGCGCTTACCGCATGCGCGGCCATCTGCATGCCAATCTCGATCCGCTCGGCATCGCCAAGCCGCTCGAGGACTATAATGAGCTGTCGCCGGCCGCCTACGGTTTCACCGAGGCCGACTACGACCGCCCGATCTTCATCGACCATGTGCTGGGCCTCGAGACCGCGACCATCCGCGAAATGCTCGATATCCTGAAGCGCACCTACTGCTCGACGCTCGGCGTCGAGTTCATGCACATCTCCAACCCCGCGGAGAAGGCATGGATTCAGGAGCGTATCGAAGGGCCGGACAAGGGCGTCGATTTCACCATAAACGGCAAGCGCGCCATCCTGCAGAAGCTGGTCGAGGCCGAGGGCTTCGAGCAGTTCATCGACGTCAAGTACAAGGGCACGAAGCGCTTCGGTCTCGACGGTGGCGAGGCGCTGATCCCCGCGCTGGAACAGATCATCAAGCGTGGCGGCCAGATGGGCCTCAAGGAGATCGTGCTCGGCATGGCCCACCGCGGCCGCCTCAACGTTCTCTCCCAGGTCATGGCGAAGCCGCACCGGGCGATCTTCCACGAGTTCAAGGGCGGTTCCTTCGCTCCCGACGATGTGGAAGGGTCCGGCGACGTGAAGTACCATCTCGGTGCCTCCTCCGACCGCGAATTCGACAGCAACAAGGTTCACCTGTCGCTGACCGCAAACCCCTCGCATCTCGAAATCGTCAACCCGGTCGTCATGGGCAAGGCCCGCGCCAAGCAGGACCAGGTTTTCGGGCGCAAGCGCGAGGAAGTGGTGCCGCAGGAAGAGCGCGCCCGCGTCATGCCGCTTCTGATCCACGGCGACGCCGCCTTCGCGGGCCAGGGCGTCGTGGCGGAATGCTTCGGTCTGTCGGGCCTGCGTGGACACCGCGTTGCCGGCACCGTGCATTTCATCATCAACAACCAGATCGGTTTCACTACCAATCCGCGCCTCTCACGCTCATCGCCCTATCCTTCCGATGTGGCAAAGATGATCGAAGCGCCGATCTTCCACGTGAACGGCGACGATCCCGAAGCGGTGGTCTACGCGGCCAAGGTGGCGACCGAGTTCCGCATGACCTTCCACAAGCCGGTGGTCATCGACATGTTCTGCTACCGCCGTTACGGCCATAACGAGGGCGACGAGCCGTCATTCACCCAGCCGATCATGTACCGCAAGATCCGCGCGCATGAGACCACCGGTGCGATCTATGCCCGCAAGATGCTGGCGGAAAACGTGGTCACCGAGGCCGACATCGACAAGATGCGTAGCGACTGGCGCCAGCATCTGGAGACCGAGTTCGAGGCGGGCCAGGCCTACAAGCCGAACAAGGCCGACTGGCTGGACGGTGTGTGGTCGGGTCTCAAGAAGGCCGACGACGAGGACGAGCAGCGCCGCGGCAAGACCGCCGTGCCGCTCAAGTCGCTGAAGGAGATCGGCAAGAAGCTCACCGAGGTCCCGGAGGATTTCGAGGCGCACAAGACGATCCAGCGCTTCATGGGCAACCGCCAGAAGATGATCGATTCGGGCGAGGGCATCGACTGGGCGACCGCCGAGGCGCTCGCCTACGGTTCGATACTGCTCGATGGAAACCCTGTGCGTCTTTCCGGTCAGGATTCGGAGCGCGGCACCTTCTCGCAGCGCCATTCCGTGCTCTACGACCAGCGCGACGAAAACCGCTATATCCCGCTCAACAATCTGGGACCGCAACAGGCCTATTACGAGGTCATCAACTCGATGCTCTCCGAAGAAGCCGTGCTCGGTTTCGAATACGGGTTCTCGCTGGCCGAGCCGCGCGCGCTCACCCTCTGGGAAGCCCAGTTCGGCGACTTCGCCAACGGTGCACAGGTCGTGTTCGACCAGTTCATTTCCTCGGGCGAACGCAAATGGCTGCGCATGTCCGGCCTCGTCTGCCTTCTGCCCCATGGCTATGAGGGCCAGGGCCCGGAGCACTCTTCGGCTCGCCTGGAACGCTGGCTCCAGATGTGCGCCGAGGACAACATGCAGGTGGCGAACTGCACCACGCCCGCCAACTACTTCCATATTCTGCGCCGTCAGTTGAAGCGCGACTTCCGCAAGCCGCTGATCCTGATGACGCCGAAGTCGCTCCTGCGCCACAAGCGCTGCGTGTCGACGCTGAGCGAACTGGCGGGCGAAAGCGCCTTCCACCGCCTGCTGTGGGACGATGCGGAATATCTGAAGGACCAGCCGATCAAGCTGGTGAAGGATTCCAAGATCCGCCGCGTCGTCATGTGCTCGGGCAAGGTCTATTACGATCTTTACGAGGAGCGCGAGAAGCGCGGCATCGACGATGTCTACCTGCTGCGCGTCGAACAACTTTATCCGTTCCCGGCCAAGGCGCTGATCACGGAGCTGTCGCGTTTCAAGAATGCGGAGATGGTGTGGTGCCAGGAAGAACCCAAGAACATGGGCGCATGGTCCTTCATCGACCCCTATCTTGAATGGGTGCTGCAACACATCGGTGCCAAGAACACCCGCGTGCGCTACACTGGCCGTCCGGCCGCGGCATCGCCCGCCACCGGCCTGATGTCGAAGCACATGGCGCAGCTCGAAGCGTTCCTCGAAGACGCGCTGGGCAACCAGTAGAAGCGACGGAGAAAGCAAATGGCGACCGAAATTCGCGTTCCCACGCTTGGGGAATCCGTTGCCGAAGCAACCATTGCGCGCTGGATGAAGAAGGTGGGCGATGCAATCGCCACCGACGAACCGCTCGTTGAGCTTGAAACCGACAAGGTTTCCATCGAAGTGCCGGCGCCTGCCGCCGGCACGCTTGAGGAAATCGCCGCCCAGGAGGGCGAAACCGTTGAAGTCGGCGCGCTTCTCGGCATGATTGCCGCAGGCGGAGCCAAACCGAAAACTGAGACTGACAAGGCCGGAAGCGGAAAGCCCGGCGCCAAAGAGAACCAGGAGACAAAGATGGCTGGCGGCGGACAGATCGTCGAGGTGAACGTCCCATCGGCGGGTGAATCCGTCACCGAGGCACAGGTCGGCGAGATCTACAAGAAGGTCGGCGACGCGGTGAAGACCGATGAAGCGCTGCTCGAACTGGAGACAGACAAGGCGGCACAGGAAGTCATGTCGCCCGTCGACGGCGTGATCCGTGAGCTCATGGTTTCCTCCGGTGACGAGGTTGCCGTCGGCTCGCTGCTCCTGCGCATCGAGCAGGGCGCATCCGCCGGTGCCGCCGCTCCGGCTGCTGAAAAGCCGGCCGCTGCTTCGCCCGCCCCCGCCAAGCCCGCCGAAAGCGGTCGTCCGCCTGCGCCATCCGCACAGAAGCTGATGACCGAACAGGGCCTCAAGGCTTCCGACGTTGCCGGTTCCGGCAAGGAAGGTCAGGTGCTGAAGGGCGATGTGCTCGCAGCGCTCGAGCGCGGCGCCCCAAGCCAGCCCGCAGAGACCCCGAAGGTTGCCCGCCCCGCCTCCCCCGTCGAGGATGAGGCGCGCGAGGAACGCGTGAAGATGACGCGCCTGCGCCAGACCATCGCCCGCCGCCTCAAGGACGCCCAGGCGACCGCGGCCATGCTGACCACCTTCAATGAGGTGGACATGACGGCGGTTATGGAACTGCGCAAGAAGTACAAAGACCTCTTCGAGAAGAAGCATGGCGTGAAGCTCGGTTTCATGGGCTTCTTCACCAAGGCCGTGTGCTACGCGCTCAAGGAGATTCCGGCCGTCAACGCCGAGATCGACGGCACCGACCTGATCTACAAGAACTTCTGCCACATCGGCGTCGCGGTCGGCACCGACCGCGGACTGGTCGTGCCGGTGGTGCGAGATGCGGACCGCATGGGCATTGCAGAGATCGAAAAGGAAATCGGCAGGCTGGGCCTCGCCGCGCGCGACGGCAAGCTTTCCATGGCCGACATGCAGGGCGGTACCTTCACCATCTCGAATGGTGGCGTCTACGGTTCGCTGATGTCGACCCCGATCCTGAATGCACCTCAGTCGGGCATCCTGGGCATGCACAAGATCCAGGAGCGTCCGATGGTCGTCGGCGGCCAGATCGTCATCCGCCCGATGATGTATCTTGCCCTGTCCTACGATCACCGCATCGTCGACGGCAAGGAGGCCGTGACCTTCCTCGTGCGCATCAAGGATGTGCTTGAGGATCCCGAGCGTCTGGTTCTCGATCTCTAAGCGAAATGATTTCCGGTCGGCTCACAACGGCGCCTGCCTTCATCCTCGCCCTTCGACACGCTCGGGATGCAGGAATGAAGACGCCGTTGGAGCTCTGCCGGAAGACATCCGCCATGCGGTTGGCGACGGCATTCTTCTCTGTTCTCGCCACCGCCGGCCTTTCAGGTCAGGCGCTTGCTGCCTGCCCGCAGGAACTCGCCGTCTACAGCGAGGTGGACGGCGATACCTCGATAGACTTTCGACCGGAAACCGAAGCCGCCATCGTCGCCAACAGCTTTCGCCTCATTACCCGCGAGGGTCTGATGCTCGATGGCATGGTCATGTGGTCGGACGAGCCGGCGCGCGCCTATGGCTCGCTGATGCTGAATTGCCCCGAGGGCGACCAGACCGGCGAGGAAATCGCCGCCTGCACCCATTGGCAGGGTGTCGTCTACGCACTCGACAAGGAAGGCACGATCGGCCTCATCCCCCTAAGTGGCGAGGCCGCGGCAGAAAGGCTTCTGTTTCCAGACCTGGCGCGTGCCCTCGACAGCGGTCCCTTGAATGACGGCAAGACAACCCTGCCCCGGTGGGATGTCTACGCGCTGAGCGGATGCCAGGAATAATGAACCGAACGGCCGGACGCCGGCCATGTTTCAACAAGCACCGCAAACGGTGCGCATAGACCTTCGCGAGGGCTCCTTGCCCGCCGCGCAAATGCAGGAAAGGCAAAGAAATGTCCTATGATGTCGTCGTGATCGGAACCGGCCCGGGCGGCTATGTCTGCGCCATCAAGGCCGCCCAGCTCGGCCTCAAGACGGCGGTGGTGGAGAAGCTGCCGACCCATGGCGGCACCTGCGTCAACGTCGGCTGCATTCCCTCCAAGGCACTGCTGCATGCCACCGAAATGTTCGCCGAGGCGGAACACTCCCTGCCGGAACTCGGTGTCGAAGTCGGCAAGCCGAAGCTCAATCTGAAGAAGATGATGGAGCATCGCGTCAAGACTGTCGAGCAGAACACCAAGGGTCTCGACTTCCTGATGAAGAAGAACAAGATCGACATCTTCCGCGGCTCCGGCAGTGTTGCCGGCAAGGGCAAGGTTTCGGTGAAATCCGAGGATGGCAAGGTCGAGACGGTCGAGACGAAGAACATTGTGATCGCCACCGGCTCCGCCGTTGCCGGCATTCCCGGCGTCGAGGTGAAATTCGACGAGAAGGTCGTCGTCTCCTCCACCGGCGCGCTGGAACTTTCCAAGGTGCCGGAACATCTGGTTGTGGTCGGCGGCGGCGTGATTGGCCTTGAGCTCGGCTCCGTTTGGGCACGCCTCGGCGCCAAGGTCACGGTGGTCGAATATCTCGATTCCATTCTCGGCGGCATGGACGGCGAGATTGCCAAGCAGTTCCAGCGCATGCTCGCCAAGCAGGGTTTCGACTTCAAGCTCGGTGCCAAGGTTACCGATGTGTCCAAGGCCGGCAAGGGCGCCAAGGTCACCTTCGAGTCTGCGAAGGGCGGCAACGCAGAAACACTCGAGGCCGATGTCGTTCTGGTCGCCACGGGCCGCAAACCCTACACTGAGGGGCTTGGCCTTGAGGAGGTGGGCATCGCCCTTGATGAGCGCGGCCGCGTGAAGACCGACAGCCACTTCCGCACCAATGTGGAAGGCATCTATGCCATCGGTGACGTGATCGCCGGCCCGATGCTCGCCCACAAGGCCGAGGAAGAAGGCGTGGCCGTTGCCGAGATGCTGGCCGGCCAGGCGGGCCATGTGAATTACGACGTTATCCCCGGCGTCGTCTACACGAGCCCGGAAGTGGCCTCCGTAGGCAAGACGGAGGAAGAACTCAAGAAGGCCGGTATCGAATATTCGGTCGGCAAGTTCCCCTTCTCCGCCAATGGCCGTGCCCGTGCCATGCTCAAGACCGACGGCTTCGTGAAAATCCTCGCCGACAAGAAGACCGACCGCGTTCTGGGCGTCCACATCCTCGGCTTCGGGGCCGGCGAAATGATCCACGAGGCCGCAGTCCTGATGGAATTCGGCGGATCGTCGGAAGATCTAGCCCGCACCTGCCATGCGCACCCGACCATGTCGGAAGCCGTCAAGGAAGCGGCGCTGGCGACCTTCTCCAAACCGATCCACATGTGATCGCCACGGAATGATCTGGGGGCGTTCACGTCCCCCGGAGCGCCATAACGATCAGAATAACGATGGCCGCGCCAAGGGCTCCGATGACAAAGCCCTTGGTTCCACCGGAAAATGCGGTGTCCTTCTCCGGTTCCCGCTTTTCGTCGTCCTCGCTCATGCCATCTCCTCAAACGTCTTGCGCCCGCCTCACCCCTGAACGCAAAAGGGCCGCCCTCCGGCGACCCCGTTTGAAAGAATAGCACAGTTCAATTAGCCGGCAAGGCTTCGAATGGAGCCGCCCTCATCGTCTTCCTGCTTGCAAAGAGATGAGGATGAAGCCAATCCGTCAATCCGCGCGGGTCACCGTATAACCCGCCCTGCGCAGAAGCTCGATCAGCCCTTCATCGCCGGGCAGATGCAAAGCGCCGACCGCGATGAACGCATCGCCCTTGTCGAGGATCGGTCGCGCGCGCTCGGCCATCACACCGTTCCGGGCCCGCACCAGCGCCTGGTCGAACGCCGCATAATCCTCCGCATCCTTTTCCCCGCCCGGCAGCACCACGCGGATGAGCGGCCAGAACATGCCGGTCTCACCCTGCGCATAAAGGTCGATCATGGTTTCCATCACATCCTCGATGTGATTACCAAGCTTGACCGTCTGCACCAGCCCCCGCGTGTGCAGCGACATGGGCAGGCTCGCCATCGCGGAAAACTGTTCGACGGCGGTTTCCAGGCCGAGCAACTCCTTGCCATCCGCGGTCGCTTCACGCGCGAGCTTGAGGTCGAGTATGGCCATGCCCGCCGCCTTACGCTCCAATTCGCACTGCGGAAGAGCGATGAGCGAAATCAGCATCCAGGGTTTCATTTTCTGGATGCTGGTGAAGGAGATGCCCATCTTCGACAGGGCCTCATCGACGAGCTGACGCTCCTCCTCGCTGAGATAGTCGCCAAGGCTTTCCTTGCCCACGAACATGGAAAGTTCGGGGTTCTGCAGAAGAGCGCCGGCCATCGCGCGCTCATCGAGCACGTCGGTGGTCTCGATGACCACGCTATGCGCGCCTTCCAACGCCGTTTTGGCGGCTTCCGGCAGTATGGTAACCCTCGGGTCGGCCATATGCATCGTCCCGAAAAGATAGGAAGGGGCAGCCCCCTCCTTCTCGACCTTCCAGAGCAACCCTCGTCCGTTGGGTGTCGCATCCGCTTCGCGCCGCACCTTCTCAAGCAACGCCGGATCGCGCGCGGCGAGTTCTTCCATCAGATTCTGTCCCGTACAGACGATCTCGTCCGCACGCGCCGGTCGGGCAAGGACAAGCCCCACCGCAAGCGCAAGAAGAAGCAGCAATGGCAGCGCGGCAGCGGCCCGGAACAGGGCGTCGGCCAGGCGATCGATATGGGAGACGGGCGTTTGCATATTCATGGTTCAATTCTATCGGGCAAAAGCGGTGAAACCGTTAATCGCACCCCTCGAATTGCAATCTGTCGCAGCATCAGGCGCGGGGATGTGCCGCGTCATAAATTTCCATCAGCCGCGCCGTATCGACCCCAGTATAGACCTGTGTTGTGGAAAGGCTAGCATGCCCCAGAAGCTCCTGAATGGCCCGCAAGTCACCACCCCGCGCCAGAAGATGTGTGGCAAACGAATGGCGCAGCGCATGCGGGGTCGCCGTTTCCGGCAGGTTCAGGGCGGAGCGCATGCGCTTCATCTCACGCTGGATGATTGCAGGTTGCAGGGCACCGCCCCGTGCCCCGCGGAAAAGCGGGCCGTCCGTGCCAAGATGATAAGGGCAGAGCCGGCGATATTCCTTCACCGCTTCACACGTGACGGGCAGCACCGGCACGAGCCGCGTCTTGCCGCCCTTTCCGGTTACGCGCAGCGCCGCCTGCTCGATGCCGGCAAAATCTGCGCCTGTCAGCGCCAGCGCCTCGGCGATGCGCAGGCCAGAGCCGTATAGCAGCGTCAGAACGGCCGCATTGCGGGCGGCGATCCAAGGTTCTTCGGCGAGCTGCGCGCTGCCGGAAACCACCTTACGGGCATCGACCGCCGTCAGAGGCTTGGGCAGGCCGCGCGGGGCGCGCGGCGCCTTGAGCGCGGAAGCTGCGGCAGCATTGACCAGTCCCCTTCGCTCCAGAAAGCGCAGGAAAGAGCGCACACCGGCAAGCCCGCGACCCAGCGTCCGCGCCCCAGCCCCGCTGGCGCGTCTGGAGGCAAGGAAAGCGCGCAGATCGGCAGGGCGAAGCTCGCGGATATCCGCAACGCCCGGCGCACCGCCGCAATGACCAGTCAGGAATTGGAGAAATTGCCGCGTGTCCCGCTCATAAGCTTCGACGGTCAGGGCAGACAAGCGCCGCTCGCCGCCCAGCGCATCCAGCCATTCAACGCGGGCACGCTGCAAATCCGGGCGGGCGGTGACGAGAAAGGCTTCTGGCATGGGCGGGCATCCGTTCGTTCTGCCCGCGAGTGTCGCCCCGTGTCGTTAGCATCCGGTGAACGCCCGGCCAATGGCCGCAAAACGGCGTAGAACACCTCACTGCAACGGGATCAACCACAACCGGGAGCGCCAACCATAAAACGCTATCCCCCCTCGATCTCCTCGCGCAGCATTTCGAGTTCGAGCCATTCCTCTTCGCTGCGTTCGCGCAGGATGCGCTTCTCGTCGAGCTCCTTGGTGAAACGATCAAACGCCGTCACATCCCGCGCATAAAGTGCCGGGTCGGAGAGTTTTGCTTCCAGCGTCTCGATCTCGCCGGTCAGCGCCTCGATCTTCTGCGGTAAGGTCTCAAGAGCGAATTTCTGCTTGTAGGACAGCTTTTTCGATCCCGCCTTCTGCGCCGGCTCAGCGGATTTCGGCTTGGCGTTTTCGCTCGCCGTACGCGTCTTGCGGCGCTCAAGTTCCTCGCCCTTGCGCTGCGCCATCATATCGGAATAGCCGCCCGCATATTCGATCCAGCGTCCATCGCCAGCCGGCGCGATGGTGCTCGTCACGGTCCGGTCGAGAAAATCGCGATCATGGCTGACAAGCAGAACCGTTCCGGGAAAGCCTTCGACCAGTTCCTGCAGAAGGTCGAGCGTCTCCATGTCGAGATCGTTGGTCGGCTCGTCCAGCACCAGAAGATTGGCCGGTCTGGCCAGGAGGCGGGCCAGAACGAGCCGGGCCCGCTCGCCGCCCGAGAGCTCGCGGATTGGCGTGCGCGCCTGCTCCGGCTTGAACAGGAAGTCCTTCATATAGGAGACGACATGGCGCTCCTCGCCATTGACCACCACACTGTCGCCACGCCCATCGGTCAGGAAATGCGCCAGCGTTTCCTGCGGATCGAGCGCCCGCTTCTGGTCGAGCATGGCGATTTCCAGATTGGCGCCGAGCCGCACCGTGCCCGCATCCGGCTCCAGCATGCCCGTCAACAGGTTGATGAGCGTTGTCTTGCCGGCCCCGTTCGGCCCGACGAGGCCCACCCGATCACCCCGCAGAATGCGTGTGGAAAAATCACGGACCACGGTCAGCCCGTCATAGCTTTTGACAAGCCCCTTGGCCTCGATCACCAGCTTGCCGGATTCCGCCGCATCGCTGGCCGTCATGGTGGCGACGCCTTCCGCCCGGCGGTGGGTGCTGTGGCGCTCTCGCAGCGCGTGGAGTTCGCCCAGCCGGCGCACATTGCGCTTGCGGCGCGCGGTCACGCCATAGCGCAGCCAGTGCTCCTCGCGGGCGATCTGCCGTCCGAGCTTCTGATGATCACGCTCTTCTTCCTCAAGAAGCTTGTCGCGCCAGTCCTCGAAATGGGCAAAGCCCTTGTCGATACGCCGCGTCACGCCCCGGTCGAGCCAAACGGTTGAACGGCTCACCTTTTCAAGAAATCGCCGGTCGTGCGAAATCGTCACCAGAGCGGAGGTCGAGCGCTGCAGCTCGTCTTCGAGCCACTCGATGGTGGCAAGGTCGAGGTGGTTTGTCGGCTCGTCGAGCAGAAGAAGATCGGGCTCCGGCGCGAGCACACGGGCAAGTGCGGCCCGGCGTGCCTCGCCACCTGAAAGCGTTGCGGGATCTTCCTCACCGGTCAGTCCCAGACGGTCAATCACCAGCGCCACGCGGTTGATGTCGTCGGCTGGCCCGAGGCCCGCCTCCACATAGGCCCGTACGGTCGAAAAACCCTGCCAGTCCGGTGCCTGCGGCAGATAGCGCACAGTCGCGGTCGGCTGGCGAAACACCTCGCCATCCTGCGGCTCCACAAGACCTGCGGCAATCTTCAACAAGGTCGACTTGCCGGAGCCGTTGCGTCCGACCAGCGCCACGCGCTCGCCCGGCCCCACCATGAGGCCAGTACCGTCAAGCAGCGGCGTACCGCCGAAGGTCAGCCGGATACCATCGAGTTTCAGAAGCGGAGGCGCCATGTATCAGTGATCCTTGTCGGCCGGCAGATGCGCGACGAGCAGCGCACGACCCCGTTCGAGTGTGACGGCAAGCTGGCCGTCCACGACATTGGAAAGCGTGAGCGAGGAACCGAAAGGCACCTCCACCGCGTCGAGCGGCCACTTCGCATTCTCAACTGTCAGCCCGGAGAGTTCGGAAAAGGCGAGGATGGAGAACATCATGCCCTGCGGGTACTCGAAGACATGCCGCCGCCCGAGCGACAGCGGAATGCCTTCCTGCGTACCGCTGGTCAGCGTCACGTCGAGCCCCTCATTGCACAGGGCAAGCGCCTGCGTGAAATGCAGGAACATATGGTCCGGCCGCTCGCCGCCGAAGGCACCGGCGAGCAACAGGCTGGAAGCCCCCGCTTCCACGGCGATGGCAATGGCCAGCTCGCCATCCGTCTTGTCCTTCTCGGGCGGATAGACCCGGCGCGGAACACGGTCATGGCTGGTCAGGAGAGCATCGTCCACGGAATCGAAATCGCCCACCCAGAGCTCGGGCTCCAGCCCAAGGGCAGATGCATGCATCATGCCGGAATCGACCGCGATGACGCGCGTCTGCGCAATCGCGGCATCGAGTGCCCGCGTGCGAACGAGATCGCCCCCAAGGAGAAGTGTAAAACGGCTCATGGCGTGGCCATTATCATGGCCCCGCGCCATCGCCAACGCCGATCGCTGTCTTTCTCCGGGAGCCGGGCCAGCGTCTTGCCATCCAAGTCTCCCCTTGCGTGCATTCCGGGCGCGCCCTATCTTCCGGGCGCTCTAACGGGGTGCTGGCACATGCCGGCTGAGAGGCCTGGGAAACCCGGCCAACCCGCTGAACCTGATCCGGTTTGCACCGGCGGAGGGATTAGACGCTTTACCCCGGCGCCTCATTCCCCGAAACCTGAGAGGAGGCGCCTGATGCGCTCGACCACGCTGCTTTCCACCATCGCCACGCTCGGCGCCCTGTCTCTCGGCACATTGGCGCAGCTTGTCCCCGCAATGGCGCAGGACAAACTCACCGTTTACACCTATGACAGCTTCACGTCCGAATGGGGCCCAGGCCCCCAGGTGGAAAAGGCGTTCGAGGCGGAATGCAGCTGCGACCTGGAGTTCGTCTCGGTGGCCGACGGCGTGGCGCTTCTCAACCGCGTAAAGCTTGAAGGCAAATCCACCAAGGCCGACATCGTTCTCGGCCTCGACAACAACCTGATCCACGAGGCCCGCGAGACAGGCCTTTTCGCGAAGCACGGGGGAGGTCCCGGCCCGGTGGAGGTGCCGGGCGGCTTTCAGGACGATGTTTTCGTCCCCTATGACTATGGCTATTTCGCCTTCGTCTATGACACCCAGGCTCTCGACACGCCGCCGGCCAGCCTGAAGGATCTGGTCGAAACGGAAAGCGACCTGAAAATCGCCATACAGGATCCCCGCACCTCGACGCCGGGCCTCGGCCTGCTGCTCTGGATGAAAGCCGTCTATGGCGAGGAAGCGGCCGATGCCTGGGCAAAACTGAAGGGCAAGGTGCTGACCGTGACGCCGGGCTGGAGCGAATCCTATGGCCTCTTTACCAGCGGCGAAGTGCCGATGGTTCTGTCCTACACCACTTCGCCCGCCTATCACGAGATCGCCGAGAAGAGCGAGCGCTACAAGGCCGCGGCCTTCGAGGAAGGTCATTACCTTCAGGTCGAAGTCGCCGCCCGCACGATCAAGGGCGCAGAAAACCCGATTGCCGAGAAATTCCTTGCCTTCATGACCGGCCCCGGCTTTCAGGACGCGATCCCCGAAACCAACTGGATGTTCCCCGTGGGCAAGACATCCAAGCCGCTCGATCCCGTTTTCGACACGCTTGTGAAGCCCGCAAAAACGCTTGAGTTCTCGCCTGAAGAGGTTGCCGAAAACCGAAAGGCATGGGTCGATGAATGGCTTTCGGTGATGAGCCGCTGAGCCGCTCTTCGATGATTGTCGCCGACCGCCGGATCGCCTTCGGCCGGATTGCGCTTTTTCTTGTCGCGCTTCTGGTTGGGGGCGCCTTTGCCGGACTGGCCATCGAGGCCACCGGCAGCAGCGGCGGTGCGCTCGAAGCCTTCGACGATTATCTGCTGCGCATTGCCCGCTTCACGCTGTGGCAGGCGCTTCTGTCAACGCTGCTCTCGGTCCTGCCGGCGGTCTTGCTTGCCCGTGCGCTGGCCCGTCATCCTGCCTTTCCCGGCCGCGCTTTCCTTTTAAGGCTCTTTGCCGTGCCGCTTGCCCTGCCGGCCATCGTTGCCGCCCTCGGCGTCCTGGCGCTCTATGGCAGGGCTGGTTTCTTCGCGCCCGTTTTTACGGCCCTGTCGGGCGAGCGCTGGCCCGGCATCTACGGCCTTTCGGGCATTCTGGTTGCCCATGTCTTCTTCAACCTGCCGCTTGCCGCCCGGCTGTTCCTCAACGCACTCGAAAGCATTCCCGCCGATCAGTGGCGGCTTGCCGCGCAACTGGGCATGGGCGCCCGCGCCTCGTTCCGGTTTCTGGAATGGCCGGCAATGCGCGCCGCCCTGCCCGGCATTGCCGGCCTCGTGTTCATGCTATGCGTCACCTCCTTCACCATCGTCCTGCTTCTGGGTGGCGGCCCGCGCGCGACAACGCTGGAAGTCGCGATCTACCAGGCACTGCGCTTCGATTTCGATCCTGCTCGCGCCCTTGCCCTCACGCTCGTCCAGGTGCTTCTGGCAGGCTCCATCGTCGTCGCCCTGACAAGGCTCGGCGCGTCTCTGACAGGCGATGCGAACCTGCCTGTTGCCCCGCGTCGCATGGTCTGGCGCTCGATGAGTGAAACCATATTCAACACCGCCCTGATCCTCGCCTCATTCCTGTTCGTCGCAGGCCCGATGGCGGCAACCGTTATTGCCGGGCTACAGGCCGAACTCGGCCGCCTGGTGGCTGAGGAAGCGGTGCGCGAAGCGGCCATGACAAGCCTCGTTTTCGCAGCATTGTCGGCAGCGCTGTGCCTCCTGCTCTCTCTCGCGCTGGTTGCGGCAAGACGCGCGCTCGAAATGCAGCGCGGCGCTCTGTCGCCGGGCTTTCTGGAACGGGCAACCGACAGCGGCGCTGCGATGGTGCTCATCGTCCCGCCCCTGGTGATTGGGGCGGGATGGTTCATCCTGTTGCGCCATGTCGGCGATGTTTTTTCCTTTGCGCCGGTCATGGTCGTCACAGTCAACGCGGTCATGGCAATGCCTTTCGCCATCCGCTCGATCCGCCCGGCCTATGATGCCGCAAGCGCCCGTCATGAAAGATTGTGCCTTGCCCTAGGCATATCCGGCTGGAACCGTTTTCGCCTTGTCGACTGGCCTGCCCTGCGCAGACCAGCGGCAACCGCGCTCGCTTTCGCCATGGCGCTGTCCTTCGGCGATCTTGGCGTCATTGCCCTGTTCGGCAGCGACCAGGTGCAGACCCTGCCTTACCTGCTCCTGCAGCGCATGGGGTCCTATCGCACCGAGGACGCGGCAGGGCTTGCCCTTTTCCTCGGCCTGTTGTGTCTGGCGCTGATGTTTCTGGCCGACCGGCTGGGCAAGGAGACCGAATGAGCACCGCCAAGAACAATCCTGCCGACGGCGCCGGGATCGGCCTGGAGAATGTGCGCTTCGCCTATCCGGGCGGAACGGCCATGAATTTCAACCTCACCCTCGCCGCATCCGACATCGTTGCCGTGATGGGACCGAGCGGATCGGGCAAATCGACGCTTCTGAGCCTCATCGCGGGCTTCGAAACACCTGCTTCGGGGCATATCCGGATCGGCGGCGCGGATGTTGCCAGCCTTGCGCCTCACCGCAGACCGGTTTCCATGGTTTTTCAGGAAAACAATCTCTTTTCCCATCTCACCGTTGCCCAGAATGTCGGCCTGGGCCGCTCAACTTCATTGCGGCTGACGGAGGAAGACCGTGAGGCCGTCAGCAAGGCCCTGCGGCGCACCGGCCTTGCCGGCAAGGAAACCCGCCTGCCGCAGGCGCTTTCGGGCGGCGAACGCCAACGTGTTGCGCTTGCCCGTGTCCTGATCCGCAAGCAACCCGTTTTACTTCTTGATGAGCCTTTTGCCTCGCTCGGTCCTGCTTTGCGCGACGAGATGCTGGATCTGATCGCGGCCCTTCATGAAGAGCAGGCCATGACCACCCTGATGGCGACCCACGATCCGCGCGACGCGGAACGCCTGTGCCGGACGATGGTGTTCATCGAGGCTGGAACGGTCGCGGGTTTCGGCCCGGCATCTGAATTTCTCGCCGGTAACGGTTCCGAAGCCTTCAATCGATACATAGGTGGAAGGCGCGAAAAGAGATAATATCGTGCGGACAAATTGATTCCTCTTTTTCCCTGCATGTTCTTTTTGCAGCGCCGAATAGGATAAGATGTGCGATGGGGAACCCAATGCGCCGTCACCGCATTGCCGTGACCGTAGAACTGGCAACAAGAACCCGGAAGGACGCGTCCTGTCCACGCGAGCGCTCGCCAAAATGAAATCCGTGTCCGTTGCGCGCCGCCACTCGTTCGGCGCGGCCCTTGCCCTTGTCTTCGCCACGAGCCTTTCCGGCTGTCAGATGATCGACGCCAGCACTGGCGCGTTCATGCCGTCGTCCAACCCGGTCACCGTGGACTCGGTTTCGCGCGGCAACCGGCTTGCCCGTCAGGCGGGTCAGCAGCATCCGCGTATCCTGCAAACCTATGGTGGCGAATATTCCGATCCGAAGCTGGAACGGATGGTCGCAAAAGTGGTCGGCTCCCTGACCTTCGAGGACCAGAACACCGCGCCCGCTTATCGCATCACCATTCTGAATTCGCCGAACGTCAACGCTTTCGCGCTGCCCGGCGGCTATCTCTACGTCACCCGCGGCCTTCTGGCCCTTGCCAATGATTCCGCTGAACTCGCCGCCGTGCTTGCCCATGAGATGGCGCATGTGACTGCCAATCACGGCATCGAGCGCCAGCGCAAGGAAGCCGAGGAAAAGCTCGCCAACAAGGTGGTGACGGAAGTGCTTGGCCAGGATGCCGAGACGCAGTCCGCCCTGGTGCGCGGCAAGCTGCGGCTTGCCCAGTTCTCCCGCAACCAGGAGCTGGAAGCAGACCGCATCGGCATCAAGACCGTGGCGAATTCGGGCTATGACGCGTTTGCGGCAGCGCGTTTCCTGCAGGCCATGGATTCCTATCAGGGTTTTCGCAGCGTGAGCGGTGCGACGGATGCGAGCCTCGACTTCCTCGCCAGCCACCCGAACGCCCCGCGCCGCATCGAGCTTGCTCAGCGCCATGCGCGTGAAATGGAACAGCCCGGCAGCGGCAATCGCGACCGGGATTCCTTCCTCGCAGGTATCGACGGGATGATCTACGGGGACTCCCCCGAAGAAGGCTTCGTTCGCGGGCGCGACTTCCTGCATCCCGGCCTTGGGGTGGCTTTTCGTGTGCCGGATGGCTTCATCATCGACAATTCGGCCAAGGCCGTGACGGCTGTCGGTCCGGGCGACATAGCGATCCGCTTCGACGGCGCGACCGTCCCCGAAAGCACACCGCTGACGCAATATCTGACCAGCGGCTGGGTGGCTGGTCTCGAACCAGGCTCGATCCGTGAATTCACACTCAATGGCCGCCCGGCAGCCAAAGCGCGCGCGGCGGCCGACAACTGGAAGTTCGACGTTACCGTCATCCGCTCCGGAGGGCAGGTTTACCGCCTTCTGACGGCAGCTCCGGCCACCAGCACGGAACTCGATGCAGTTGCGGGCGATGTGGGCCAGACTTTCCGCATTCTCTCGTCGACTGAACGCGCGGCCCTCAAGCCCTTGCGCATTCGCGTCATCACGGTGCAACCGGGCGAAACCCTCGGGTCCCTTGCCGCCCGTATGAAAGGCGTTGATCGCAAGGTAGAACTTTTCCGCCTTCTGAACGCGCTCGGCCCCGGCGGAACGCCGTCGGTGGGAACGAAAGTCAAGATCATCACCGACGAATGAGGAAATCCACCGCGCTGGTGGCGTCGGTCATGCTCCATTGAACGCATGTTTCCCGGGAATGGGAATTTGTTCCAGGATAAGGACATACGCACGAGCGCTGCGCCGTGGTTCGACACGCTCGGCATGCTCATTGGATTTCCGCCGAGCCACTGAAGAACTGCCGGTTCAAGCCGGAGAAACAACAAGCCCCGGATGCGCATTGGAAAGCGCTGTGCGCAGTTTTTCCAGCGCGCGGTTCTCGATCTGCCGCACACGTTCCTTGGAAATACCCAACTCGTTGCCGAGCGCCTCCAGCGTCGCCCCGTCTTCGCTCAGGCGGCGTTCTCGAATGATCTGCAATTCTCGACCGTCGAGCACACCGAGCGCATCGGCCAGCCAGATGGAATGGCGCTCCGCATCGATCTTGTGTTCCACGGTCTCATCAATCGGCGCCTCATCCGAAGGCAGGAAATTCATGCGTTCGGTGCTGTTGTCGCCCTCCTCATGCACGGGTGCGTTCAACGATATGTCAGAGCCGGACAGCCGGGCATCCATCAACGCGACATCGGCCACGGAGACACCCAGTATCTGGGCCGCTTCGCGGTGAATTTCGCTCGCCGTACCCGTACTCTTCTGTAATTTCGCCCGCAGGCGGCGGTAGTTGAAGAAAAGAGCCTTCTGGGCGGAGCTCGTTCCGCCTCGCACGATCGACCAGTTGCGCAAGACATAATCCTGCATGGAAGCCCGGATCCACCACGCCGCGTAGGTGGAAAAGCGAACGCTTCGGGCGGGATCAAAGCGGGCAGCAGCCTCGAGAAGCCCGATATGACCCTCCTGGATAAGATCACCGACCGGCAGCCCGAAATTGCGGAAGCGCGAAGCCATGGCGATCACCAGCCTCATATGCGCGATGGTAATCTCGTGGAGTGCCTGCTGGTCATGCTTCTCGCACCAGCGCTCCGCCAGTTCCTGCTCTTTTTCCGCATTGAGGTAGGGCGCCTTCATGGCCGCCCGAACGAGTTTCCGTTCTGCCAGGTCCTGCATGGTGCCGTTCTCCGCGTTCGCTGCGCCAGCCCGCAGTCACTGCGAGTGGTGACGCTTTCCAGGCAGTGCGCATCGGCGCGCCAGTGCGCGGCTCGATTGCGCGGCTCATCTGTAAGAACGCCCCTGACACCCGAACGGATCACGCAAGGGCGTCAAATGACGGATGTCCTGCGAACCGGTCATGAAAATGGCCGGCCTTTGCGGACATCACCTGAAGTAACGTGACGAAATGAGAAAAAGTTCCAGCGCGACCAGGCGCACATTCCAGCAACCTACGCATGTCTCCCGGAAGTGGGAGCTGGTTCCGGGATGAAGAGATGGGTAAGATCAAGGACTTAAAGCGTAAGGGGCGAACCTGAAAGATCGCGTCGCGCTTTAGCCAAACAAAAAACCCGGCCTCGAAAGACCGGGTTTCGCAAAAGCAGTTTAGGAGGGTTGGCTTATGCAGCCTCTTCCTTCTCGGCTTCCTCATTATCGGCCTTGCCGCGGCGCGGACCCTTGTTGAGGTTGACCTCGATGAGGCGAACCGCCTCGGTCTCCGACATCCGGTTCACGGCAGCGATCTCGCGCGCCATACGGTCGAGCGCTGCTTCATAAAGCTGACGCTCCGAATAGGACTGCTCCGGCTGGTTGTCGGCACGGTACAGGTCGCGCACCACCTCGGAGATGGAAATGAGATCGCCCGAATTGATCTTCGCATCATATTCCTGCGCGCGGCGCGACCACATGGTGCGCTTCACGCGGGCACGGCCCTGAACGACCTTGAGGGCGCGGTCGACATAATCCGTCTCGGAAAGCTTGCGCATGCCGATAGAGGTTGCCTTTGCAACCGGCACCTTGAGGCGCATCTTGTCCTTCTGGAAATCGATGACGAACAATTCCAGCTTGTGACCGGCGACTTCCTGCTCTTCGATTGTGACGATTTGCCCGACGCCATGCGCCGGATACACAATAAACTCGCCAGTCTTGAATCCCTGGCGCTGCGCCGATTTCTTCTGCTGGGTGGTCATCCGCCTAACACTCCTGTTCTTAGCCCACCGCCCCGAAAACCGGAGCTGGCTTTCGGAAAGCGCGATGCGCAAATTCAATAACTTACAGCTGCCTTTGTGCACTCAAGAGAACGCACAGCGCTGTAAAGGGATCGCAGCATCGCCAAAGGCAAGACCAACGACCCGGTCGCCAACCGGCCTGTCGGGCACAAGGAAAGTGCAACTCCGGAGAGATTAAAATCGCGCCTGCACCGAAGGCCCGATACTCAAACCAAAACAACCTGACCCAGAATGTTCTGGTCCGGAATTGAGCCCCACTTTCAGTGATGAGTTCGTGTGCGCGCCATAAAAAGACGTTTTGTCACCGGCATGATAAATTGAACCTATCACAAAAAGCTGAAAGAATCAACAATTTGCCGCATGCGCACAGTTGTCGCGGCAAAACACTGCTGCGCGACATCCATTCATGCCGGTTCTTGTTCTTGCCCGAGGTTCCCGAATTACGGGAACCATATTCCGGAAATGGCACGAAGCCGATCCGGCGGTCACATGGGCAGGCTAGTCGCCCTCGCCCGGCTCCGGCGAGAAGTATTTTTCATACTTGCCTTCGACCCCGTCGAATTCCTTCGCATCGGCCGGCGGCTCTTTCTTGGCCGTGATGTTCGGCCATTTTTCCGCATATTCGGCATTGATCTGCAACCACTGGTCTAGGCCCGGCTCAGTATCGGGCTTGATGGCTTCTGCCGGACATTCGGGTTCGCAAACGCCGCAATCGATGCACTCGTCGGGATGAATGACGAGCATGTTGTCGCCTTCATAGAAACAGTCCACCGGACAGACTTCTATACAGTCCATATACTTGCACTTGATGCAATTGTCGGTGACGATATAGGTCATTGGCGCTCTCGGCTGACAGCATTCACGAATGTCGAGTGGTGAGGTAACCCCTTTGCAAGGCCGTTGCAAGGCCCGTTGTTGCGCCGCAATCGTCGCAGGGGGAATGACTTTTCAAAGCCCGGTCAATCGTGGCCCAGTCGATATTGGCAGGGCCGAAATTCTCCAAACGCTCCAGCAGGCTTGAAGACAGCAATCGCCAGCCTCGACTGGCCGGGAATTTTGCAGCGAGGCACAAAACACCGCCCCTTGCGAGACGGTGCAGATCTATTGCCCATCTCGCCAGCGGTCGAGCAGGCGACGGTCTCTCTTCGTCGGGCGCCCGGTTCCGGGGTCTCGCGCCGCGACAGCCGTTTCCGCGCCTGGCCCCGTCGCCGACGGCATTGGCGAAAGATCTTCGTATAAGAGACGCGCTTCCTCGGCAGGTCCCCGGCGCGTGCCCGGCGCCAGCACGCGATAGACGAGAACACGACGCTCAAGGGTGATGGTCAGCACATCCCCCGGCTTCACCGCATAGGCAGCCTGCTCGATCTTGTTGCGGTTAACCCGCACGCCGCCCGCCTGCGCGAGTTTGGCGGCAAGCGAGCGCGACTTCACGACACGCGCAAAAAACAGCCACTTGTCGATGCGCTGGCGCTCGGTGGCTGCTTCTGCTGGCGGCATGAACCTACTTCTTCAGCTGTTCCTTGAGTGCGGCCAGCTTCGCGAAAGGCGAATCCGGATCGATGCGAACCGGACGCTCCTCGCGCTGACGCTGCGGCGCGCCCTTGTGCTTGGCGCCGTGCTTGTCGCCGTCGCGCACACGCGGCTTGCCGCGATGCGGAGCACCGCCGTCCCGCTGTTCGCGCCCACCGCCAGGCCGGCCATGACGCTCGCCACCCTTGCCCGTCGGCCTCTGGCCCTGACGCTTGCGCGGTCCGTCAAAGCGCCCCTGGCGCCACAGAAGAACCGGCTTCGGCTCCTCCTCAGGCGCGGCCTCTCCAGCCGAAGCCACCTCGGTGTCGGCAGCCGGCGCTTCCACCACAGCAGCCTCGCTCGAAACCGGCGCGCTCTCGACAGCCTCTGCCGGCTTTTCGGCCTCCTGCTCAGGCGACGCTTCCGAAACAGCCTCGCCTGCATCGGCCGAAACCTCGGTCGCTTCGGTGGAAGCCGCCTGCGGCGCGGCTGGGGTCTGCGCAGCATCTTCCAGAGACTTCAGATGCGCAGCGACCTCCTCGGCAGGCTTCGGCTCCCCACGGTAACCGAGCCCCTTTAGAATCGCTTCCATATCGTCGGCTGTCGCCCCAAGGATCGACATCATGGCGGGCGTCACCACGAAGGCCCCGCCATCATAGCCGCCATCCGGCCGCGAGCCGGTGCCCGGCTTCCAGGCCAGCGCCGGACGAATGAGATCGGCAAGCCGCTCCAGAATATCGACGCGCACCGCGCGGCGTCCCAGATTGCGATAACCCGCCAGACCATAGAAGGCGCGCTCGAAACTGGGTTCCGAAACGATTGAGGTACGGCCGGCAGAAAGCGCAGCCACCACATCGCCAAAGCCTGGCTTGTCCTTGGCATCGTTCTTCAGCGCCCAAAGAAGCGTCATGAGCCCTGCCGGTGCCGGTTTGATGAGCGCCGGCACAAAGATATGATACGCGCCGAAGCGCACGCCCAGACGGCGCAGCGCAGCGCGCGCATCCTGATCGAGCGCCCGCACATCCTCGGCAACATTGCGGCGATTGAGCAGGCCGAAATTCTCCGCGAGCTGGAACGCGATGCCGCGCGCCATGCCGGAAAGGCTTTCCGAATCTCTGAGATCGATCAGCGGTTTCAAGAGCGATTCGATCTGGAAGGACACGAAACGCTCGACGCGGGCGGCAACCTTGTCACGCGACGCGCCGGTAAGCTGCTCGTCCGCCAGAAGCACCGCGCGGGGCTTGAGCGCCTCTTCGCCGGCAACCAGCGTCGCCACCGGCTGTCCAAGCCAACGCACGAAACCGTCGGAATCCAACGCCAAGTCGCCATTCGCGCATGCAGCGAAACGATCCGCGCGCGCCTCGAACTCGACAGCCAGGGCCTTCTGCGCAGCAGTCTTCACCGCGCGTGCATCCTCTCCCTCCGCCGAACGGTCGGCGGTGAAGCGGAACCCCTGCATTTCCCCAACATGATGTCCCTCGACCAGCACTTCGCCAACGGGACTGACTTCTGCTTCCGGCATTGCATTCTCTCTCAGACGCTTCATGAGCACGGAAGTCCTGCGGTCCACGAAGCGTTTCGTCAATCGCTCATGCAACGCATCGGACAGACTGTCCTCAATCTCGCGTGTTTTTTCTTGCCAGTGTGTCGGATTGGCCAGCCACCCCGGCCGGTGTGAAACGAAGGTCCAGGTGCGGATTTGCGCGATCCGCTGCGACAATGCGTCGATATCACCCTCAGTGGAAGAGGCCCGCTGCACCTGATCTGCCATATAATCTTCATCAACGTGGCCTAAACGCGCCAGGTCGCTGAACACCGCGCTCACAAGCTCGGCATGTTGGGCGGGTGCTATCTTTCGATAGTCCGGCAGGGCGCATGCATCCCACAGAAGCGCAACACGCTCCCGGCCATGCGCCAGTTTCAGGACCTCATCTTCCCGCGACAGATAGTCGAGCACCCGGGCGTCGGCCGCAGGCAGGGCCCGCGTCAGCCCCTCGACCGGCGGCGGCGTATCCAGCGAGGCCTTCAACGCATCGACGCTTGCGAAGTCGAAATTCGCGGTACGCCACTGCAGAACCTTTGCCGGCTCGAACTGATGCGCCTCGATCCGCTGCACCAGATCGTCCGGGAAAGGGTCGACCTGCCCCGTCACCCCAAAGGTGCCGTCGCGCAGGTGCCTGCCCGCACGGCCCGCAATCTGCCCGAGTTCCGCCGCGTTGAGATCGCGATACTGGAACCCGTCGAACTTGCGGTTCTGGGCAAAGGCGACATGGTCGACATCCAGATTGAGCCCCATCCCGATGGCGTCCGTGGCCACCAGATAGTCCACATCGCCCGACTGGTAGAGCGCAACCTGCGCATTTCGCGTTCTCGGACTGAGCGCGCCCAGAACGACGGCCACGCCGCCGCGCTGACGGCGGATCAGTTCGCCGATGGCATAGACCTCGTCGGATGAGAAAGCCACGATGGCCGAGCGGCGCGGGAGCCGCGTGATCTTGCGCGATCCGGCATAGGTCAAGACCGACATGCGCGGCCGGGTGATGACCGAAAGGCCAGGCAGAAGCTTCTCGAGAATGCCGCGCATGGTGCCGGCTCCCAGAAGCAGGGTCTCCTGCCGCCCCCGCAAATGCAGGATACGATCGGTGAAGATGTGCCCGCGCTCGAGATCCGCCGCAAGCTGCACCTCGTCGATGGCAACGAATGCGGCATCCGTCTCGCGAGGCATCGCCTCGACTGTACAGACCGAGTATCGCGCGCCGGGCGGCGTGATTTTCTCCTCGCCCGTGATGAGAGCGACATTCGCCTCGCCGACCTTGGCGGCCACACGTGCATAAACCTCGCGCGCCAGAAGGCGCAACGGCAGGCCGATGACGCCCGTGTGATGAGCGACCATGCGTTCGATGGCAAGATGCGTCTTGCCCGTATTGGTGGGCCCGAGGATTGCCGTCACATCTCGACCGGACAGCGCCTGCGGCCTGTTTGTATTTATCTGGAGAATCATAAGGCCCGGGAAGCCGTCTTCCTCAGCAACAAAATGAGTTTCTTCGGTACCACGCTTTGCATGGTTATTCCAAGGTGCCAGTTTCGCCCTGCAGATATCCCCTGCCCAGCAAAGCGAAGCCACCCGTTTTCTCGTGGATCTCCGCGGTGAAATCCGTTCCACGTTAAGGTTTGGAACGAGTCTGGAACGAATCAGCGACGAATCACTGACTTTTGCAAGTTCCCCATTCGTTCACCACAACATATAGGCAATTGGAACCGACCCATACCGAAATGCTGAATCGCCGCGACTTGCTTCAAGACATAAATCCCTTAGCTGCGTTAACTTTTGGAAGTCCGGCCACGGCAGCCGTTCCAGCGCTGCGTTTAAGCTTAAGAATTCGTTAGGAAATCCCAACGAATTGTAAACTTCGTGCGGCATTGCGTGCTTTCGAGGATTAACACTTCGATCAAAGGCGGAACGAATCGGCGACGAATCAGTGACGGGCAGATGTTCCCGTTTCGTTTCCACCTACATCTTGTGGTTTCCACAGGACACAAACAGACGAGGCACATCTTGTCCACAGGGTTCGGAACCGCCATCCGGAACTTCATTAAGACTTATGTATCATCCTGATACACATTCTTTTTGCAGAAGCACCCGAACCTCTTTCCACAAAAGCCCCCGCCGGCATGAACCGGCGGGGGCTTTTTGAATCGAATCCGTTTTTAAGCGATCAGACGATGTACTGGCCGCCATTCACTGTGAGTGTGGAGCCGGTGATGAAGCCCGCCTCGTCCGAGGCAAGGAACAGAACAGAGCGGGCGATTTCCGGGGCCTCACCCAATCGACCCACGGGAATCTGCGCGACGATCTTCTCACGCACGGCTTCAGGCACCGCCATCACCATATCGGTGGCGATATAGCCGGGGCAGATCGCATTGACCGTCACGCCGAAGCGGGCGGCCTCCTGGGCCAGAGCCTTGGTAAAACCGATCTCGCCCGCCTTCGCCGCCGAATAGTTGGTTTGCCCCATCTGTCCCTTTTGGCCGTTGATGGAGGAGATGCTCACGATGCGGCCAAATTTGCGCTCGCGCATTCCCGCAAACACCTGATGCGTCATGTTGAAGATGCCGTTGAGGTTGACGTTGATCACCGCCTGCCAATCCTCAGGCGTCATCTTGTGAAACATCACGTCGCGCGTGATACCGGCATTGTTGACCAGCACGTCGACAGGGCCGAAATCAGCTTCCACTGCCTCCACGCCCTTGGCGCATTGGTCGTAATCGGCCACGGACCATTTATAGGATTTGATACCCGTTTCCTCGCTGAAGCGCGCTGCCGCTTCGTCATTGCCGGCATAATTGGCTGCTACCTTGTAGCCCGCATCCTGCAACGCCTTTGCAATCGCAGCGCCAATGCCGCGCGTACCGCCCGTAACCAGTGCCGTTCTCATGAGGATCGCCTCCCTGATATGTGTTCGCCGCAATGTTCCCCGCCGCACCGCTCTAGTTTTGCCTGAGCCGTTTCGACAAGCCGGCGCGCAGACGGCGAATCCACCGCACGCCGGCTAAAATCCTACAGCGCTTCCACGCACATGGCGACGCCCATCCCGCCACCGATGCAAAGCGTGGCCAGACCCTTGCGCGCGCCGCGGCGACGCATTTCGTAGACCAGTGTGTTGAAAATGCGGGCGCCCGAAGCACCGATCGGATGCCCGATGGCAATGGCGCCGCCATTGACGTTCACGATATCCGTATTCCAGCCCATGCCCTTGTTCACCGCGCAGGCCTGTGCCGCGAATGCCTCATTGGCTTCCACGAGATCCAGGTCCTCAGCCTTCCAGCCTGCCTTCTCCAGCGCACGGCGCGAAGCAGGGATGGGGCCAGTTCCCATGACAGCCGGGTCGACGCCGGCAGTTGCCCAGGAAGCGACGCGCGCGAGCGGCTGAAGGCCGCGGCGCGCGGCCTCGCTCTCGCGCATCAAAAGAACGGCTGCCGCGCCATCGTTGAGACCCGAAGCATTGCCCGCCGTCACGCTGCCTTCCTTGTCGAAAGCCGGGCGCAGCTTCTGCATCCCCTCGAGCGTTGCGCCGTAACGGATATACTCATCATCCGAGACGACAACATCGCCTTTGCGCGACTTGATCGTCACCGGAATGATTTCGTCCTTGAAGCGGCCAGCCTTCTGCGCGGCTTCCGCCTTGTTTTGCGAGGCAAGCGCGAATTCGTCTTGCTGCTCACGCGTGATCTGGAATTCCTTGGCAACGTTCTCGGCGGTGATGCCCATATGATAGCCGTTGAAGGCGTCCCACAGACCATCCCGTATCATGGTGTCGATCAGCGAATAATCGCCCATCTTCACCCCGCTGCGCAGATGCGCGCAATGGGGCGAAAGCGACATCGATTCCTGCCCCCCGGCGATGATGATATCTGCATCCCCGGTGGCGATCTGCTGCATGCCGATGGCGATAGTGCGCAGTCCCGAGCCACAGACCTGGTTCAGCCCCCATGCCGTGGTCTCCTTGGGAAGCCCGGCGGCAATGGAAGCCTGGCGTGCCGGATTCTGCCCCTGCCCGGCAGTCAGCACCTGGCCAAGAATGACCTCATCGACCTCTTCCGGCGCAACACCCGAGCGCTGCAGCACTTCGCGGATGACGGTCGTGCCGAGATCATGCGCTGGCACGTTGGCGAAGGAACCGTTGAAGGAACCGACCGGCGTGCGGGCGGCGCTGGCAATCACGATGGCATCGGCAGTGGACATGGAAAGCTCCCTTGAGACAGTCATATGCATGCATTTATGGAGGCCTTGCGACAGGCCCCGCTTTTCTCCATTTGTCGCGGCTTCCCAGGCACAAGTCAAACGGATGTGTGCACTGCGGCATCAGCATGTGCCGTAAAGAGGGGCACCTACTCTTCGCCGGCGCACAAAGCGCTTTCAATCGCCCTGATTTTGGGCATATCCTGACAGCTGGCGGCCACGAAATGGTTTCTCATGCCTTTCGTGGCGGGGGCCTCCAACGGAATGGTCATTGCAGATCGGCCATTTCGGGAGAGTGCTCCCAGTCCTTGAAATCCAGCATCGCGGCGCGGCAGAGGCCAGACCCGATGTGCCAGCATAGCAGGCCGGGCCCGCTGGTCCGGCTGCCGTCTCATGACGGAGAGAACAGAGTAGTGGGGCAAGCCGGTCCGATGTTGAAAGCCCGGCCAACGTCCCAGGAAACCGTGCTACGGGGAGGTCAGTAATGCCAGCCAAGGACGACCCGATCGTCATCAAGAAATATGCCAACCGCCGCCTCTACAACACGGGCACCAGCACCTATGTGACGCTGGAAGATCTGGCCGAGATGGTCAAGCGTGACGAGGATTTCGTCGTGCAGGACGCCAAGTCCGGCGAAGACATCACCCACTCGGTTCTGACGCAGATCATCTTCGAGCTGGAGAATGACCGCAACGGCCAGAACATGCTGCCCGTCTCTTTCCTGCGCCAGTTGATCTCCTTCTACGGCGACCAGATGCAGATGGTTGTGCCGAGCTTTCTGGAGCAATCCATGCTCGCCTTCTCCAAGGAGCAGGAGCGTCTGCGCGAGCAGATGAGCAAGGCTTTTGGAACACCGTCCATGGACATGATGGGCATGTCCGCCCAGATGAAGATGGTGGAGGAACAGACGCGTCGAAACATTGAAATGTTTCAAAATGCCATGCGCATGTTCTCTCCTACAGCGCCTGCCGCCTCGCCTGCCCGCGAGAGCGAAACACCATCCGAAGGCGGTCGTTCCGACGACCTCAGGGAGTTACGCGACCAGATCGCGGCCATGCAGCGCAAGATCGATTCCATGGGCGACGGCTGATATCCGCAAAAACAAAAAGACCGGCCAGTGGCCGGTCTTTTTTTCATACTCGAAGCAGAACGCTTATGCGTCCTTGGGCTCCAGAACCTGGCGGCCGCGATACATGCCGGTCTTCAGATCGACATGGTGCGGACGGCGCAGTTCGCCCGAATTCTTGTCCTCGACATAGGTCGGGGCCTTGATCGCGTCAGCCGAGCGACGCATGCCGCGCTTCGACGGCGAGGTTTTCCTTTTTGGTACAGCCATTGTCCTGCTCCGCTAAATCGGTCATCCGCTAAATCGACAAAAGGCCGTTGCGGCCCTTCGATCCAGGGCCCAGCATTTCGTCCGGGAATTGGAAGTCGGCGTGCCTATACACGCCCAAACGGCTTTTGGCCAGTGGGGTACCGCTTTTTTTCGCGTCGCAGCCGCTATCTCACCGCTTCAGGCAGCCCACATAACCGCCGGCACGCTGTGCCCGCCGCTCGATATTGGCGGCAAGCCGGTTGAGCCCGCCGGAGGGTTTGGCCGGGTTGCGGGCATGCGGATTGGGCAGGGTGACGGCCAGAAGTGCGGCCTGCCTGCGCGTCAGGTTCTTGGCCGAACGCCCGAAATAGTGTTGTGCGGCAGCTTCCGCGCCGTAGATATTTGGGCCCCACTCGGCAATGTTGAGATAGATTTCCATGATGCGGTGCTTCGGCAGGATCACATCGATATAAAGCGCCAGCGGCAGTTCCAACCCCTTGCGGATGAAGGAGCGCCCCTGCCACAGGAAAAGGTTCTTGGCCGTCTGCATAGGGATTGTCGAGGCCCCTCGCGCCGCTTCACCGGAAAGAGCGTCGTTGATGACCGTGTTGAGAGCCCCCCAATCCACCCCGCCATGGCTGCAGAACTGCCCGTCTTCCGACATCATCACCGAATACTGGATCAGGGTCCCCATATCCTCAAGCGACGTCCATTTCCTGTCATAGCCGGCAAAAGTGGCGAGATCCTTCACCATGAGGGTCGATATCGGATGCACGACAGGCACGCGGTACAGCAGCGTCAACGCCGCCGGAATGAAGGCAAGCAGCGCAAGCACGACCACGACACGCCGCAAGAGCCAGCCGAGCCGCCCGCGCGTCGTTCTGCCACGACCGTTTCGGCTCCTGCCTCGCGCCATCGTCCTTCTTTCGGGTTCGACCGTTGGTCCGCTCACCCTTTTCCCCGGTTGAAGCCAGCTTGGGCTTTCCGCATAACCTCCCATGGACGGCGGCGCAATGCCAGCTATTGCCTGAGCGCGACACAAACGGGACTTGACCCACAGCGCCTTTGCGCTATCGCTCCGCCCATGAACGAGACAACAACGCCCCCTTTCGAGATCAAGCTCGCCGTCAGCGCCGAGATGGTCGAGGACACGCTGCGCCGTCTGCTGGATACGCGCCCGCTTGAAGGCGAGGTTGCACGCCCGCAACGCCTGCTCGACGCCATGCGGCATGGCGTGCTCAACGGGGGGAAGCGGCTGCGCCCGTTCCTGGTCCTGGAAACGGCCTCCTTGTTCGACGCGCAGGGTGAGGCCGCGCTGCGCGTGGCGGCGGCGCTTGAATGCGTGCACTGCTACTCGCTGGTTCATGACGACCTGCCGGCCATGGACGACGACGACCTTCGGCGCGGCCAGCCGACCGTTCACCGCGCCTTCGACGAGGCCACCGCCATTCTGGCCGGCGACAGCCTCCTCACCTATGCCTTCGACATCATCGCTGACGACGCCACCCTGCTTTCCGCGGAAAAACGCCTTGCCCTCACCCTGCGCCTCGCCCGTGCAGCGGGCATCGGCGGCATGGCCGGCGGGCAGGCACTGGATCTGGCAGCCGAAGGCGAGACGCTCGCCGAAGAAGAAATATTGCGTCTTCAGGCCATGAAGACGGGGGCACTGATCCGCTATGCGTGCGAAGCAGGCGCAATCATCGGCAGCGGAAACGATGCGGATCGTGAAAGACTGGGCGAATTCGGCGCCGCAATCGGGCTCGCCTTCCAGCTCGCCGACGATCTGCTTGATCTGACAGCCAGCAGCGAAGCCATGGGCAAGGCCACAGGCAAGGATGCCGCCGCCGGCAAGGCGACGCTGGCCAGCCTTCACGGTATCGATTGGACACGGGCACAACTCCGCGGACTGGTCGCACAGGCCCGCGATATTCTCGCGCCTTATGGCGAGGAAGCCGAAGGACTGCGCCAAGCCGCGCTCTTCGTCGCCGAACGGCAGAACTGACAACAGGTTTTGTCCGCAGAGATATCCCGGCGCAACGGCTGGCTGGTGAAGCCAAAACCTCAGTCGCCGGCGCGCGCAGAGCCGAAGCGCTGCTCGATATAGTCGCCCACCATCTTCTCGAACTCCTCGGCGATACCCGTACCACGCAGCGTCGCCGCCTTCCGGCCGTCAATAAAGACGGGAGCTGCCGGCGTCTCACCGGTTCCGGGAAGGGAAATGCCGATATCGGCATGCTTCGATTCGCCCGGTCCGTTGACGATGCAGCCCATGACAGCGACCTTCAGCGCCTCGACGCCGGGATATTTCTTGCGCCAGACCGGCATGTTCTTGCGCAGATCGCCCTCGATCTTCTGTGCAAGCTCCTGGAACACGGTCGAGGTCGTGCGCCCGCATCCCGGGCACGCCGCCACCACCGGCAGAAACTGGCGAAAACCCATGGTCTGCAACAATTCCTGCGCCACCTGTACTTCGCGCGTGCGGTCGCCGCCGGGCTCGGGCGTCAGCGAAATCCGGATCGTGTCGCCGATCCCCTGTTGCAGGAGAATACCCATCGCAGCCGACGAGGCGACAATGCCCTTCGTGCCCATGCCGGCCTCGGTGAGGCCAAGATGCAGCGAATGGTTGGAACGGCGCGCCAATTCGGTATAGACCGCGATCAGGTCCTGCACCTGGCTGACCTTGGCAGACAGGATGATGCGGTCACGCCCAAGGCCGATCTCTTCGGCAAGTTCGGCCGAGATCAGCGCCGACTGCACGATCGCTTCGCGCGTCACTTCTTCGGCGGTCATCGGAAAACCTCTGGACTGGTTGTCGTCCATCAGGCTCGTCAGCAGTTCCTGATCGAGCGATCCCCAATTGACGCCGATCCGGACCGGCTTGTCATATTTGATCGCCGTTTCGATGATGGCGGCGAACTGCCTGTCCTTCTTGTCCTTGAAACCGACATTGCCCGGATTGATGCGGTATTTGGCGAGCGCCTCCGCGCAGGCGGGGTGGTCAGCAAGCAACTTGTGGCCAATGTAGTGAAAATCGCCGATCAACGGCACGAAGATGCCGACGCGCTCCAGCCGCTCGCGGATTTTCGGCACGGCGGCAGCCGCCTCGTCGCGGTCCACCGTGATGCGCACGAGCTCGGAGCCGGCCCGGTGCAACGCCGCCACCTGCGCCACCGTCCGGTCGACATCGGCCGTATCGGTATTGGTCATCGACTGCACGACAACAGGTGCATCACCGCCGACGATTACGTTGCCGACGGCAACCCCGACAGCGTCGCGGCGCGGAAAAGGCGATGAGAAATAGCCCGTCAATGTCTTGCTGGCCGTGAATGTTCCGGTCATGGGGGAGCATCCCGATTTCAACCGTGTCGGGCCCTGACGTGGCCGAGCGCGGCTCGAATGTCAATGGCGACGATGTCGATTCGTCGGCGCACACTCTGGCCGCTCCCGCTTGACTCAATCTCGTGGCGCGGCTTTGCTGCGTCGCAATATAGCGCCAAGCGACGCAGGTAGCCACATGAGCAAAGCATCGAACCCGGCCCGCAGAACTGCAATCGTGACCGGCTCCACCTCCGGCATAGGACTTGGAATCGCCGAGGCCCTGGCCGCCAGCGGCTGCAACATCGTTCTCAACTCCTTTTCCGACACCGACAGCGACCACGCGCTCGTTCGTGATGTCGCCGACAGGCACGGCGTCGAGGGGGCCTATATCCAGGCGGACATGTCGGATGCGGCGGCGTGCCGCGCCCTGGTGGAACAGGCAGCGCAGCGGTTCGGCACGGTGGACATACTCGTCAATAATGCCGGCATCCAGCATGTTGCCCCGGTCGAGGAGTTCCCCATCGACAAATGGAACGCCATTATCGCGATCAATCTGTCCTCCTCCTTCCACACCATTGCCGCCGCCATCCCGCATATGAAACGCGCCGGCCACGGACGCATCGTTAACATTGCCTCCGCCCACGGTCTGCGCGCATCTCCTTTCAAGTCCGCCTATGTGTCGGCAAAACACGGCGTTCTGGGTCTCACCAAGACCGTCGCCCTTGAACTGGCCGAAGAGAAGATCACCTGCAACGCCATCTGTCCGGGTTATGTTCTGACACCATTGGTGGAAGCGCAGATTCCCGACCAGATGAAGGTGCACCACATGGATCGCGAAACAGTGGTGCGCGAGGTCATGCTTGCACGCCAACCGAGCCGTGAATTCGTTACGGTGGAAGAAATCGGCGGCCTGGTCGTGTTTTTATGCTCCGATCACGCCGCCCAGATCACCGGAGCAGCCTTGCCGGTGGACGGCGGCTGGACAGCGCAGTAAAAGAGCACCCCGCTTTACGTTCCGGTATCTCGCGTTGCGGTTGATGTCAGGAGCGTTGGCCGCTTAACTTTTTTGCAGCTTAACGCTGCGATATGGTTGGGTGTTTTGCGGCTAGCCCATCCGGAGCCAGCCTGCGTGAATTGAAGTCGGTCCGTCGCGTTCCCATATCGCAGCGATCCTTGCTCGTCAGGCCGCCTCGTCGAACTGGAAAACAACATGCCGAAATTACGGTTTCACAAGATTGCCGCAGTCGCAGTTCTCGTCGTCACGGCCGCATGGATTGCGACCGGTGAATTCGCTTCCGTCGGCAGTGCCAACGAGGAAGCCCAAACCATTGCCGAGCGCCCGGAAAACGGGCGAACCGAGGCCCAGGTGGTTATCGTCGCCAAGCCTCCGCGCATCGATCATTCCCGCACGATCCGCGTTTCCGGGCTCACATCGGCCGACAAGCGCACGGCGTTGGCCGCCCGTTCGGGCGGCATCATCGACGATCTGCCCGTCACAAAGGGGCAGCATGTGAAGGCCGGCGACCTGATCCTGCGTCTGGAATCGGAAGGCAAGGAAGCCGCCGTCGAGACCGCCCGTCAGGTCCTGGCGCAGCGCGAAGCCGAAACGGAAGCCGCCAACCGCCTCACGAAAACGGGCAATCTTGCACGCCTCCAGCTCGACAGCGCACGCTCCGCCCTCGCGACGGCGCGTTCACAACTTGAGCTTGCCGAAGCCGAACTGGCCCGCATCACGGTGCGTGCGCCTTTCGACGGCGTCATCGACAAGGTGGATGTGGAGCTCGGCGCCGCCATCATGCAGGGCGCCGAAGTCGCAACGCTTCTCAAGCTCGATCCGATGATCGCGGTCGGCGAAGTGAGCGAAACCGATCTCGGCACGGTCAATACGGGCGATGAGGCCGATGTGCGTCTGGTGAGTGGAAAGACCGTTTCCGGCAAGGTGCGCTTTGTCAGCCGGGAAGCTTCCGAGACGACGCGGACATTCCGCATCGAAGTCGCGATCCCCAACGCCGACGGCGCTATTCCTGCGGGTATGACAGCCGAAATCGACATCCGCGCCGAGCCGCTGGAAGCCGTTGCCCTGCCTCGTTCCGTGGTGACGCTGAGCGAGGATGGCGAACTGGGCGTGCGCGCCGTCGATAGCGATAAGAAGGTTGTTTTCTATCCGATCGATCTCATCGACGACACGCCGCGCGCCCTTTATCTCGCCGGCATTCCGGCCGATGCGCAGATCATTGTCTCCGGTCAGGACCTCGTGACTGAGGGAGACGTGGTCAAACCGCAGCAGGCCGATGAAAAGATGATCCGTGAACTGGCGGGTATGCTCGCCTCGGAAATGAACTGACCGGCAGCGTCCCCTCGCCAGCGAGGGGCTTGTCCGGTTCGACCGATGCAATCCCGCACGGGAAATGGTTTCCGAGTGATCTGGACCGACCCTGCGCGATGAGTGACACACGATTGGAATCCTTATGGATATCGTCCGTATCGCCATCCACAATGCCCGGCTGACTCTCTCGATCCTGCTGTTCTTCGTGATCGCGGGCGCCTTGGCTTATGTCAGCATTCCGAAGGAGGCTGAGCCTGATGTTCCGATTCCGATCATCTATGTGAGCCTTACCTACCAGGGCATTTCGCCGGAGGATTCCGAAAGGCTCCTTCTGCGCCCCGTCGAAACACGACTAAAGAGCCTCGAAGGCGTCAAGGAGATGCGCTCCTCCGCCTATCAGGGCGGCGGTTATGTGCTGGTCGAATTCCAGGCCGGTTACGACTTCTCCAACGCCATCGAGGACGTGCGCGCCAAGGTGGCCGATGCGCGGCGCGAACTGCCGCAAGGCGCAGACGAGCCGACCGTGCACGAGGTCAATATCTCGGAATTCCCGATCCTCGTGGTAACTCTGGCCGGCAATGTCCCTGAACGCGTGTTATCCACCGCCGCGCGCGAGCTGCGCGACCGCATCGAGGAAATTCCGGGCGTGCTCGAGGGCACTCTGCAGGGTTCTCGCGACGAGCTCGTCGAAGTCGTCATCGACCCGATGAAGCTTTCCTCCTATGGCCTCCAGCTCGATCAGCTCATCAATGGCGTTGGCGCATCGAACAGCCTCGTCGCCGCCGGCTCCATCGAAGGGCAGGAAGGCCGCTACGCGGTCAAGGTGCCCTCGCTGATCGAGACGGTCGAGGATGTGGCAAACCTTCCCGTCGTTTCGAGTTCGAATGCGGTCGTGCGCGCGAGAGACCTCGCGGCGATCCGCTCGACCTTCAAGGACGCCGAGACCGTGACCCGGCTCAACGGCAAGAAGGCCATCGCCATCGAGGTGAAGAAGCGTGTGGGGGCCAATCTCGTGGAGACGGTGGACGCCGTGAAGACGGCCGCCAAGACCTTCGAGGAAGGAACCGGCGGCACGATCGCCGTGTCCTACAGCCAGGACAAGTCGGTGATGATCCGCGACATGCTGAGCGATCTTCAGAACCACGTTCTGATCGCCGTGATCCTGGTCTTCATCGTCGTGCTCTACACCTTGTCGGGGCGTGCCTCGCTGCTGATCGGCCTTGCCGTTCCGGCTTCCTTCCTGATGGGCATCTATGCGCTTTCCCTGGGCGGCTTCACCGTCAACATGGTGGTGCTGTTCAGTCTCATTCTGGCGGTCGGCATGCTCGTCGACGATGCGATCATCGTGACCGAGTTCGCCGAGCGGCGAATGACCGAAGGCATGGACAAGGCGCAGGCCTTCGAGCTTGCTGCAAAACGCATGGCCGGACCGGTGATCGCGGCCACCATGACCCGCGTCGCCGCCTTCTCGCCACTCTTGTTCTGGCCGGGCATCGTCGGCGAGTTCATGAAATATCTTCCGATCACGCTGATTGTCACGCTCAGTGCCTCGATGGTTTACGCGCTGATCTTCACGCCCACGCTCGGCGCCCTGTTCGCCAAGGCGCATGTGGAAGAAGAGGAAAAGCCCGACGGGTGGTATATGGGCCTCGTCAAGCAGGCCGTGCGCTTCCCCAAGACCGTCCTGCTTCTCACGGTCGGCCTGCTCGGCGGCGTGATGTACACCTATTCGCAATATGGCGCCGGCGTTGAGTTCTTTCCCAATGTCGAGCCCGAATACGGCCTGATGTATGTCCATGCCCGCGGCAACCTTTCCTTGGACGAAATGGACCGCCTGGTGCTCCCCGCGGAGGAAAAGCTTCTCAACTGGCCCGGCATCGAATCCGTCTATACCCGCGTCGGCAAGACCCGCGGCGGCGGACAGGACATCGATGAGGATGTGATCGGCGTCATCCAGTATGAATTCGTCGATTGGCGCGAACGCGCGCCCGCGAGCGAGATTCTGAACGATCTGCGCGTTGCCCTTCAGGATACGCCCGGTGTCGAGATCGAGGTACGCGTGCCTGACGCTGGCCCCCCCACCGGCCAGCCGATCCAGATTCGCCTCTCGGCCGCCGATCCGACCAATCTGAACGATCAGGCCGCAAACGTGGCCCGCATGATCCGCGACATTCCCGGCGTGATCGACGTTTCGGACGGCCTGCCGCCACCCGGCATCGACTGGGCGATCAATGTGGATCGCGCGAAGGCTGCGCAATACGGCATCAGCCCGGTTGCCGTGGGAACGGTCGTGCAGCTCGTCACCAATGGGCTGAAGCTGTCGGAATACCGGCCAGCCGGCGTCGACGATGCGGTGGACATCCGCCTGCGACTGCCCGAAGACCGGCGAACGCTCGCCACGATGGACCAGTTGCGCGTCCAGACCGCGCAGGGGCCCGTCCCCATTTCCAACTTCGTCACGCGTGAGCCCGAACGTTCGACCGGCATTCTGAACCGCATCGATGGTCAGCGGACCATCGTGGTTTCGGCCAATGTGGCCAGCGGTTATCAGGTCGCAAACGTGCAGGCGGATGTCTCCCGCACGCTCGGTGAAACAGACCTTGGCGCCACCCGTTGGAAACTCGCGGGCTCCAATGAGGAAAGCGAGGAGGCGAGCGCCTTCCTGTCGAAGGCTTTCGGCGCGGCGATCTTCCTGATCTTCATCGTGCTTCTGGCCCAGTTCAACAAGTTCACGAGCGTATTCCTCGTGCTGATGACCGTGGTGATGGCTACCATCGGCGTGTTCCTCGGACTGCTCATCACCGGGCAACCCTTCGGTATCGTGATGTCCGGCATCGGGGTCATCGCACTGGCGGGCGTGGTGGTGAACAACAACATCGTCCTGATCGACACCTATGATCGATTGCGGCACGAGGGCTGGAAGAAGAAGGAAGCCATTCTGCAGACCTGCCGCGAACGCGCCCGCCCGGTCATGCTGACGGCAATTTCCGCCGTGCTCGGTGTTTTGCCCATCGCGTTCGGCCTCGGCCTGGAGCTCTTCGATCATGAGGTGACAATTGGCGCGCCTTCCACTCAGTGGTGGGTCTCGCTGTCGGGCGCCATCGTCTATGGCCTGTCCTTCGCCACGGTGCTGACGCTCATCGTGACACCATCCGCCCTGATGGTGTTTACCCGCGAGACGCTGCCCGCCGGTCAGAAGCGCAGGGGGCTCCTGTCCCGCCTCTTCCGCCGCAAACAGAAGGATGAGGCAGCCGGGCAGGCTAAAGAGAATAATGCGCCTGCGACCGGTGCCTTCCCGAAGGCCGCGGAGTAAGACAGACGACCCGGCGCCTGGCTTCCTGCCCGGCGCCGGTTTCGCGGATAGCCACACAATCGCAATCGAAACACGAACAAATCACAGGCGACGGGAACCCCTTTAGCTTCGCGGCGTTGAACTCTTGCCGTTTCAACCCAGCGAGGAAAAGACCATGTCGCTTGGTACTATTCTGATTATCATTCTGATCCTCATCCTGCTCGGCGCAGTTCCGGCATGGCCGCATTCGCGCAGTTGGGGATATGGTCCGTCGGGAATTCTCGGCCTGATCCTTGTGATCGTGCTGATCCTGATGCTGATGGGCCGGATATGAGCCAGCGTTCAGCCGGCGGTCTCAACCCTGATCCCGTCGGCTGAGCGGACAAGTCTGGCCATCAGAAGCACCACCGCCAGCATTCCCGAGAAGGCGATGAAGATGAGCGAAAAGCCCGTTCGTTCCGCGACGAAACCCACCAGCGACGGCGCAACGAGTATTCCCGAATAGCCGATTGTGGTGACAACGCTCATGCCCGCGCCGGGTGAAAGCCCGGGCTGATTTCCAGCTGCTGAAAAAATGATCGGGACCATATTGGCAATCCCGAGCCCGGCAAAAGCAAAGGCGAACGTTGCAATCAGCGGCGTTGGGGCAAGCCCCGCCCCCAACATGCCAAGCGTCGCAATCATGCCAGAATAACGCAGCGTCTTCACCGCCCCCAGTCGATTGCGCAGGCCATCGCCGGCAAAGCGCATGATCGCCATTGTGCCCGAAAACGCCGTATAGGCCAGGCTTGCTTCCGCAATGCCCGCGCCCATCTCCTGTTTCAGGTAGAGCGCCGCCCAGTCCAGCACCGCGCCTTCCGGCAACATGCAGAACAAGGCAATCACCCCGGTCAGATAGACAAGCGGATTGCGCGGCAACCCCCGCCTTGCCCCTTCGGCACCATGCCCGCCGATCGCCCTTTCCTCGGCAATCAGAAACGGAAGCGCCAGAAGCACCAGTGCCAGACAGAACCCCACGACGAGACCGGCATGCAGTGCATATCCCACCTGTTCGATAAGCAGGCCACCGATGCCGGCTCCGGCAAATCCTCCAAGGCTCCAGAAGCCGTGCGAGGATGACATGATCGCACGCTGGAGGCCACGCTCCACGGCAACCGCATTGGCGTTCATGGAAACATCCATCGCCCCGAGGACCATGCCGAACAGCGCAAGCGCGATGGCCAGCTGCCAGACTTCAGCAGCGATGGCGAGCCCCGCGAAGGAAAGCGCGCACAGGATGGACGCCACCCTGAGTACGGGACGCGATCCGAGCCGCGAGATCAGATAACCGCATGCCGGCATGGCCAGCACCGCGCCGATACCGAAAACGAGGATCAGAAGCCCGATCGCCGTCTCGCTCAGGCCGAAGCGGCTTGCGACCAGCGGAATCTGGGGAGCCCAGCTTCCCACCAGAAACCCGTTCACAAAAAAGCAGGCCGCCACAGCCCACCGGCCCGCGGCCGCACCCTGCATTGACATAACTGGCTCCAAACGCAGCAAAACCGGCTGTCGCCAGCCGGCCTTTCGATTTCTAAATCGATTTAGATAGATGCGTCAATGCCCCAGAATAACCTATGATTGTAGCTCAGGCAGCAAGCCACAACTTCAGGATCGCAGGCTTTGACCACGGGGCGGCACTGCAGCCGCCCCAAAGCCTGACAATCTATTCGCCGTTTTCGAACACCACGAGCAGGTCTTTCGCGTCGATCTGGTCTCCGGCCTTCACCAAAACTTCGGCAATGATCCCGTCGCGTTCTGCATGAAGCGCGGTCTCCATTTTCATGGCTTCGATGGAAAGCAGCACATCGCCCGCCTGCACGCTCTGCCCCGGAGCAACGCCGAGCGTGGAAACCACCCCCGGCATGGGAGCCCCCACATGCGCTTCATTGCCCGGCTCCGCCTTGCGTCGGGCGGCTGTGGCCGAAGCACCATGCGCCCGGTCCGGCACCTTGACGCGGCGGGGCTGGCCGTTGAGTTCGAAGAACACCGTCACCATGCCCTTTTCGTCGACCTCGCCCACGGCAAGGCAGCGGATCACCAGTGTCTTGCCGCGCTCGATCTCGACGAAAATCTCATCCTCGGGCTCCATTCCGTAGAAATAGACCGGCGTCGGCAAAACGCTGACCGGACCGTAATTTTCCGAAGCCGTCGCGAAATCGGTGAACACTTTCGGGTACATCAGCCATGCGGAGAACTCGAACTCGCTGACCTTGCGGCCGAGCTTCTCCTCGAGCCCTGACCGATCCTTGCCAAGGTCGGCAGCTTCCAGAAGCGAGCCGGGGCGTACGGTGATGGGCTTTGCGCCCTTCAGCGCCTTCTTCTGCAAGCCTGTGGGCCAGCCGGCAGGCGGCTGCCCCAGATCGCCCCGCAACATGGAGACGACGGATTCCGGGAAAGCGATATCCTTCTCCGGGTTCTCCACGTCTGCAACCGTGAGGTCCTGCGAGACCATCATCAGCGCCATATCGCCGACCACCTTGGACGAAGGCGTGACCTTCACGATGTCGCCGAACATCATGTTCACGTCGTGATAGGCGCGCGCCACCTCGTGCCAGCGCGTTTCCAGGCCAAGCGAACGCGCTTGCTCCTTCAAATTGGTGAACTGGCCACCCGGCATCTCGTGCAGGTAAACCTCGGAAGCGGGTCCCTTCAAATCGCTCTCGAAGGCGGCATACTGGTTGCGCACGGCTTCCCAGTAGAAGGAGATGCGACGCACCCACTCGCGGTCGAGGCCGGTGTCGCGCTCATCGCCCTTCAGCGCCTCGACGATGGAGCCAAGGCAGGGCTGCGAGGTGTTGCCCGAAAGGGCATCCATCGCCGCATCCACGGCATCCACGCCGCTCTCCACCGCAGCCAGAACCGTGGCCGCAGAAATGCCTGACGTGTCATGCGTGTGGAAATGAAGCGGCAGATCGGTGGCTTCCCGCAGCGCCTTGAAGAGCGCCCTTGCCGCCGCCGGCTTCAGAAGCCCTGCCATATCCTTGATGGCGATGATATGCGCCCCTGCCGCCTCCAGTTCCTTGGCGAGGCCCACATAATATTTCAGGTCATACTTGGCGCGATCCGGATCGAGAATATCGCCCGTATAGCACATGACCGCTTCGCACAGCTTGCCTTCGGCACCGACCGCGTCCATGGCCACACGCATGTTCTCCACCCAGTTCAGGCAGTCGAACACGCGGAAGAGGTCTATGCCGCCGGCGGCAGCCTGCTTGACGAAATGCTGCACCACATTATCGGGATAATTGGTGTAGCCGACGCCATTGGCCCCGCGCAGAAGCATCTGCAACAGCAGGTTCGGCGCCCCTTCGCGAATAACGGAAAGGCGTTCCCACGGATCTTCCGTGAGAAAGCGCATGGAGACGTCGAATGTCGCACCGCCCCAGCATTCGAGCGACAGCAATTCCGGCAGGGCACGCGCATAGACGCCGGCAATGCGTGCCATGTCGAAGGTTCGCATGCGGGTCGCCAGAAGCGACTGATGACCGTCGCGCATGGTCGTGTCAGTGATGAGTGTGCGCTTTTCGGCGCGCATCCATTTGGCGAAGCCCTCCGGACCGAGCGCGTCGAGCCTCTGCTTCGTGCCATCGGGGATAGGCGCTTCAAGATAAGGCACACGCGGGGCTGCCGCTTCTGCATTCGGCTTGGCGCGACCGCGTGCCTCGGGATGCCCGTTCACGGTCACATCCGCAAGATAGTTGAGCAGCTTCGTTGCCCGGTCGCGCCGCTTCACCTGCGTGAAGAGTTCCGGTGTCTCGTCGATAAAGCGCGTCGTATAGGACGCATTGCGGAATTTGGGATGGCTGATGATCGCCTCAAGGAAGGTGAGGTTCGTCGCCACGCCGCGAATACGGAATTCGCGTAAAGCGCGATCCATCCGTGCGATGGCCTCTTCTGCTGTCGGCGCCCAGGCCGTCACCTTTTCGAGCAGCGGGTCGTAGAAACGGGTGATCACCGCGCCTGAATAGGCCGTGCCGCCATCGAGGCGGATGCCAAAGCCCGTGGCGCCGCGATAGGCGGTGATGCGGCCGTAGTCCGGAATGAAATTCTGTTCCGGGTCTTCTGTGGTGATACGGCATTGAAGCGCGGCGCCATTGAGCCGAATATCGGCCTGGGCGGGAACGCCAGAGGCCCCGTCACCGATCTTCTCGCCCTCGAGGATATGAATCTGCGCCTTCACGATGTCGACGCCGGTCACCTCCTCGGTAACCGTGTGCTCGACCTGGATGCGCGGGTTGACCTCGATGAAGTAGAAAGCGCCCGTATCGGCGTCCATCAGGAATTCGACGGTTCCCGCACCGATATAGTTCGTCGCCTCAGCGATCTTCAGCGCATAACCGCAAAGCTCGGCACGCTTGGCATCATCCAGATAAGGGGCTGGTGCGCGCTCGACCACTTTCTGGTTGCGCCGCTGGATGGAGCAATCACGCTCGAACAGGTGCACGGCGTTGCCATGCGTATCGCCCAGCACCTGCACTTCCACATGGCGGGCCCGCTCGACCAGCTTCTCCAGATAGACCTCGTCCTTGCCGAAGGCAGCCTTTGCCTCACGTTTGGCTTCCGTCACCTCGCCGGCAAGATCCTTTGCGCTGCGGATGACGCGCATGCCGCGCCCGCCGCCGCCCCATGAAGCCTTGAGCATGACCGGGAAGCCGACGGCCTCCGCCATCTCGGCGACCTTCGCCATATCGTCAGGCAAAGGTTCCGTCGCAGGCACGACCGGCACCCCGACCTCGACGGCAAGATTGCGCGCAGCGACCTTGTTCCCGAGCCTGCGCATGGTCTCGGGCTTGGGGCCAATGAAGGTGATGCCATTTTGCGCGCAGGCTTCGGCAAATTCCGGACTCTCGGACAACAGGCCGTAGCCCGGATGAATAGCATCGGCGCCGGAGAGCTTGGCAACGCGGATCACCTCCTCGATCGAGAGATAGCTCTCGATCGGGCCGAGATCGCGCTCAAGATGCGGCCCGCGGCCCACCTGATAAGATTCGTCCGCTTTGAACCGATGGAGCGAATATTTGTCCTCTTCCGCCCAGATCGCCACCGTTCGAATGCCCAGCTCATTGGCCGCGCGGAACACGCGGATAGCGATTTCAGAACGATTGGCGACAAGGATCTTCTTGATTTGCACTGGCAAAACTCCGGGAAGAGGGCTGGATGCGATGGGATGCCGCCATGGCACGCTCCCGACAGGCCCGCGCCAAAACGACGCGCCATGATTAGCGCGCTCCGTGCTGCAGTGCAAACGCCGTTGACGTTGGGGTAAACCAAAGACCTCCGGGGTCCTCGCTCCTGAAGCGGCGCAGCACAATGCTTTGCTGCACCGCATCCACCCGGTTGACGGCGCTGTATCATCCGTATATCGAACCCGCCTGGTTTCAGGCACCTGCCGCTCGCGGACCGTATGGTCACGGTGAAGTCCTGCTTCGACGACAAGCCCTCCCCTTCACGCATCCCGTGCAGGTGGCAATGCGAGCCCCATCATCCTCCGCCACGGAATGCAAGAAGCGAGGAGCGCAAGATGTCGTCGCACATCGAAGCCGCAAATCCATTCACGCATGGTTCGCTTGGCGCCGTTTACGCCAGAACCGCCTTGCCCATCGTCTTCGTGATGAGCATGAACGGACTGCTTGCAGTCGTCGATGCCGTTTTTCTGGGCGTTTACGTCGGTCCCGACGCGCTGGGCGCCGTCACATTGATGTTTCCGCTCTATATGCTGATCGTCGCGCTTGCCTCCCTGGTGGCAAGCGGCATGTCCAGCCTTCTGGCCCGCGATCTGGGCGCCAGGCGCTTTTCCGAAGCGCAAGCGGTGTTTTCAGGCGCGCATGGGCTGGCACTCGCCATCAGCGCCTGTCTCATCGTCCTTTTCCTGTCTTTCGGCGAACGGCTGGTGCTGTTGCTTGCCGATGGGTCCATACCCTTGTCAGAAATGGGCAGATCCTATCTCGGCATCGTCATTTTCCTGTCGCCCGTTCTTTTCGTTCTCGCGATCAACTCCGACGCCCTTCGCAATGAGGGCCGGGTCGGCCTGATGGCTGCGATGAGCCTGCTCGTCTCGCTCGCCAATATCGGTTTCAACTTCGTGCTGATTGTGCTTCTGCATATGGGGGTTGCCGGATCGGCATACGGCACCGTCATGGCGCAGTTTCTTGCCTTGGCGATCATCCTCGCTTTCCGGCTTGTCGGTCAGACAAGACTACGGCCATCCGCATTGCTGCACCACCGCCTGACGGCTTGGTGGCCGCGCATCCTTGCGCTGGGCGCTCCCCAAAGCCTGAATCTGCTCGGGATCGCCCTGGGGTCTGCAACCATCATTACCGCCCTTCAGATTGTCGGGAGCCAGACCTACGAAGCGACGGTTTCGGCCTACGGCGTCATCACGCGCATCATGACCTTCGTCTTCCTGCCGCTCATGGGCCTGAGCCAGGCCCAGCAGTCGATCACGGGAAACAACTATGGTGCAGGGCTGTGGCGCCGGTCAGACGACAGCCTGCGGCTGGGCGTGGCAATCGCCTTTCTCTATTGTGCAACGGTCGAGATCGTCCTGATGAGTTACGCCAATCCGATCGGGCGCCTTTTCGTCGATGACTTAGAGGTCGCAAGCGAAGTCGGGCGCATCATGCCGGTAATGGTCGCAATGTTTTTCGCCACCGGACCATTGTTGATGGTGGCCACCTATTTTCAGGCGATAGGCGATGCTGGACGGGCGGCAATTCTGGGTTTGTCCAAACCCTATCTTTTTGCCATTCCGCTCACCTTCATCCTGCCGCTTGCCTTTGCGGAACCGGGAATATGGATGGCCGGCCCCGCCGCCGAGATGCTGCTACTGGGGCTGACCGCCATCGTTCTGAGGCACACAGCGCGACACCGCAAGCTGGGATGGGGCGTCTTCACCGCACCGTCTGCGGTTCAAGGCGCAGCCACAGCGGATGCATGGGACGGGAGTTGAATGCGTGGATAAAACATTGCCTTCGAACGAGGCCGCAAAGGCGCTGGCAAAACGTCTCAGGCTCAAGCTCCAGGAACAGGGCACATGCATCAGTCATGGGCAATCGCTGGAACTTGTTGCCCACCAGCATGGCTTTCGCGACTGGAACACATTTCGCGCGGCCATCAGCGACCGCCAAGCCGTAGATTGGAAGCCAGGGAACCGGGTGCGCGGGGCTTATCTGTCCCACCCGTTCTTGGCGGAGATCATCGCCGTCGAAGCGCTGCAATCAGGCTGGTTTCGCCTGACGCTCGAACTGGACAAGCCCATTGACGTCGTACGCTCCGAGGATTTCTCGAACCTGCGCAAACGGGTGACGGGCGTGATCGGCCCTGCGGGCAGATCGAAGGAGAAGACCTCGGACGGCTTCCCTCACCTCATCGTCGAAGCACTCTGAAGGCACCCCTCAAAAGCAAACGGCCCGGCGAAAACGCCGGGCCGTCCAAAGAGACGATCGCGAGCGACTACTGCTCGAGATAGTCGTACTTGCCGTCTTTCCACTCGTAGAAGACATAGCCGGGCAGCGTCACATCACCCTTGTCGTCGAAGGAGAGCTTGCCAAGCACGGTGTCGAACTCGCCATCGTCGAGCGCCTTCACCACCGGATCGTAATCGGTGGTCTTTGCGGTCTCGACAGCGGTTTTCCAAGCCTGGATGGCGGCATAGGTGTAGAGCGCATAGCCTTCGGCCGTCTTACCGGCAGCAAGAAGCTTGTCGACCACCGGCTTGGCGATCTCGTTCTTGCGCGGATCGGGCGAGAAGGTCATCAGCGTGCCCTGACCGGCATCGCCGGTGATGGCCCAATACTCGTCGGTGACGAGGGCGTCACCCGAGACGAGCACCGTATCCATGCCTTGCTCACGCATCTGGCGGGCCATGAGGCCGGCTTCCGTGTGATAACCGCCCACATAGAGAACGCCGACGCCTTCCTGCTTCAGCTTGGAGACGAGCGCGCTGTAGTCCTTTTCGCCTGCGGTATAGGCTTCATACATGGCCGGCTTGCCGCCCGCAGCCTCATAGGCAGCCATGGTCGCATCGGCGAGACCCTTGCCGTAGGCGGTCTTGTCGTGGATGAAGGCGACCTTCTTGTCGGGGAATTTCTCGACAAGGAACTTGCCTGCCACATCGCCCTGCTGGTCATCGCGGCCGCAAACGCGGAAGATGCCCGGACCCGGACGATCGTCGGTGAAGGCCGGATTGGTCGAGGCCGGCGATATCTGGATGATGCCTTCCTCGGCATAGACGGCGGAAGCCGGGATAGAGGACCCCGAACAGAAATGGCCCGCCACGAAGACGACGCCCGAACCGGCGAACTGGTTGGCAACCGCAACGGCCTGCTTGGGATCGCAGGCATCATCGCCCACTTCCAGCTTCAGCATTTCGCCGTTCACGCCACCGGCCTCGTTGATGTCGGCGACGGCCTGCTCGGCGCCGGCCTTCATCTGCTCACCGAAAGACGCATACTGGCCCGTCATGGGACCGGCAACGGCAATCGTGATGTCCGCCCATGCGGAACCGGTCATCATCAGGCTGAGTGCTGCGCCAGCCATAAGTGCCTTTTTCATGACTTCTCCCTCAAAAAACACCAGAAGTTCCCTTGGCTCTCCGGAAATGGTGTTCGGTTTTCCGGTTTGGCCCATGCGGGCTCTTGGGCCCGCCTAACTGGCATGAAAGCTCAATTCCAAAGAGAAATAAAGGCTTCACACCGGTTAATCATGAATCTCATTTGCCTTTCCGCTGCCAGCCTAGAGGGCCGCTCCGGTTATATTCAAAACTATATTGCGTCGACATCTGACCGGCTCGTGTCATGCGCTTTCCCACGAAGGCGATAATCAGAAGCGCGATCAGATCGACGATATAGTAGTGCAGCGAAAGCAGCGTGCCGCTGAACAGCGAGAAATGGATGAAACGCGTGGCCGCAGCCAGAAGCACGATGTAGAGGGCGAGCTGCTTGTCGCCCTGCCAGGTTCGGGCCATGGCCCGTCCGGTCAGAAATGCCGCCGCCCCCGCCAGGAGCAGCGTGACGAAGAAAAACTCCCAGAAGGTGACTTCCCAGATGAGCGTGTTCTGATGTTCCATCAGTGCCTCCCGCCTTCGAGGTAGGCCGCCCGCACTTCCTCCTTCTTGAGGAGTTCAGCGCCGGTGCCGCTCATGGTGATGACGCCGTTGACCATGACATAGCCCCGGTGAGCAAGTTTCAGGGCGTGAAAGGCGTTCTGTTCGACGAGGAACACGGTCAGCCCCTCTTTCTCGTTCAGTTCGCGAATGGCATCGAAAATCTGTTTGACGATAAGCGGTGCAAGCCCAAGCGAAGGCTCGTCAAGCAGCAGGAGTTTCGGCCGGCTCATCAGCGCACGCGCGATTGCCAGCATCTGCTGCTCACCGCCTGAAAGCGTACCACCACGCTGGGCGATGCGCTCCTTAAGGCGCGGAAACAGCTTGAAGACCTTTTCGATATCCTTGTCGAAATGATCGGGATCGACAAGCGCCGCGCCCATCTGCAGATTTTCCATCACCGTCATGCGCGGGAAAATACGGCGGCCTTCTGGCGACTGAGCGATGCCGTGGCTCACGATCTCATGCGTCGGCATCTGGGTGATGTCCATTCCGTCGTAGACGATCCGCCCCTTGCGGGCGCGGGGATCACCGCAAATGGTCATCATCAGCGTTGACTTGCCAGCGCCATTGGCACCGATCAGCGTGACGATCTCACCCCGATGCACATCCATGTCGACGCCCCGCAGGGCAACGATATTGCCGTAATAGGTTTCGACGCCGCGTACGGCGAGCAATAGTTCAGCCGCGCCGCTCATGCCTTGCCTCCCTTACCGGTGGCTTTCCTGGATCCGGTCGAAGGTTTGGGCTGCGCCCCGCGCTTGCCTGGAACACTGGTGGGCACATCGCCCCTATCCACGCGCTTGGAGAACTCGGTCTCTCCACCCTTTGCCAGGACCTTCGCCTGTTTCACCCATTCCTCCCGGTCGATACGACCCGGGAAGGAAAGATAGGCCCCGACCCATTCGATCTCCGCCTTCTTCCAGGCGGCAATCTGGTCGAAATGCCAGATGCCGAGAGCGTTGAGCTTCTTCTCGTTGGCCGGCCCGATACCCTTGACGCGCGTCAGGTTGTTGGCCCCGCCCGCCCGTGGCTTCTTCGTGCCGTGCGGTTGCTGGCCGGGATAATTTCCGGCATCGGCAATCTTGATTTCGCTCGCAGCCGGCGCAGCCACCTTTGCCTTGGCGGCCGGTTTGGCCCGCGCGGTTCCGGAAGCGCTCTTTGCGGGCTTCTCGGCTTTTATCTGAGCAGCCGTACTTTTAGTGGCCTTGCTCGCGGCAGCGGGCTTCACCGTTGTCGCGGTTGCCGAAGTTCCCGTCGGCTTGGCCGCACTCACCCTGGATGCCGGCTTGCGGGCGGCCGGTTTGGCCTTTGCCGTGCCTGTATCGAGCAGCCCTTGCGGCACCGGCTCAGCTTTTGATGCCGCCGGCACTTTCGCTCCGCGAGAACTTGTCTTCTTCGCCGCCGGTGTCTTTCCGGAGGCCTTGCCCGAGCCGGCTTTGGCCGCAGGCTTCCTGCTGGAAGCGGAAGACTTCCCGGCCTTGGTCGTATCGGCTTCTTCGACCACTTTCTCCACGTCTTCGAGGACTTCCGGCATGTCGATCTCGGATTCCTCGTCAACGCCGAGATAAGCGGCAATAACCTTGGGATCCGACTTCACGAAATCCGCCGAACCGTCGGAAATTTTCACCCCGTAGTCGAGAACCACGACATGGTCGGAAATCTCCATCACCACACCCATGTCGTGTTCGATCAGAAGCACGGAAACATTGTGCTCGTCACGGATGTATTTCAGGAGCCCGTTGAGCTCCGCCGACTCGCGTGGATTGAGACCAGCGGCAGGCTCGTCGAGACACAGAAGCTGCGGCCCGATGCACATGGCGCGGGCAATTTCCAGCCGGCGCTGGTCGCCGTAAGGCAGGTCTGCGGCCGGGTCGTCGGCGCGTTCCACCAGATTGGTGCGCTCCAGCCAGTAGATGGCCTTGTCGATGGCCTCTTTCTGTGCGTTGCGATAGCTCGGAAGCCCGAGAATGCCGCCTATGGAAAAGCCGGAAGCCACCATCAGCGGATTGTGCTGCGCCACCAGAAGGTTTTCGAGCACCGTCATACCGCCGAAAAGGCGAATGTTCTGGAAGGTGCGGGCCACCTTGGCCTTATGCGATATTTCATGATCGGGCATGCGCTCAAGCAGGAACACCGCGCCCTTGTCCGAGGACTTCCAGCGCAGCCCGCTGGCTGTCACCTCGTCCACGGCTTCATCTTGCCGGCCCGGACCATGGCGCATGACGACACGCCCCTCGGTCGGTTTGTAGAAACCGGTCACGCAGTTGAAGACGGTCGTCTTGCCGGCGCCGTTCGGCCCGATCAGGGCCGTGATGTCGCCGCGCCCCACCTCAAAGGAGAGGTCCCCGACAGCCACGAGGCCGCCAAAGCGCATGGTGAGATGCTGGACGCTGAGAACGGGATCGCGCTCCCAGTTCGGCGCCGTTTGATCGATGGTTTTCATGGTTGTTTCGGCGTTCATCAGTGTCCCTCACCCTGAGCCACCATATCGGCGCCAATACGCTTCTTCTCCTTGTAGACGGCGGAAGGCTCACGCGTCGAAACCAGGCCGCGCGGCTTCCAAACCATGATGAGAACCATGGCGAGGCCGAAAATGAGCATGCGGTATTGCACCGGATCGAAGCCGGAACCGAACACCTGCTGGAGGAAGCCGAGATTACGCAGAAGCTCGATGCCGCCGATCATGACGACGGAGGCGATCACAACGCCGATCTGCGAGCCAAGACCGCCCAGAACCACGATAGCCAGGATGATCGCCGACTCCAGGAAGGTGAAGCTCTCGGGCGAGATGAACCCCTGCCGCGTGGCGAAGAACGAGCCGGCGAACCCGCCGAACATCGCGCCGATGGCAAAGGCCGTGAGCTTGGTGTTGCGCGTGTTGATGCCGAGCGAGCGGCAGGCGATCTCATCCTCGCGCAGAGCCTCCCAGGCACGCCCGATAGGCAGGCGGCGCAGGCGCATCGTCACCAGATTGGTGATCAGCGCAAGGGCAAGGATGATGTAATAGAGAAAGATGAAGCGATGGATGGGATCATAGGCGATGCCGAAGAAATCGGCGAACCCGCCCTCGCCCCGCTTCAGTTCGAGACCGAAGAATGTCGGCTTGGGAATGCCCGAAATGCCATCCGGTCCTTTCGTGAACTCATACCAGTTCAACAGCACCACACGGATGATCTCACCGAAGGCAAGCGTCACGATGGCGAGATAATCACCGCGCAGGCGCAGCACCGGAAAACCGAGGATCATGCCCCAGGTCGCGGCAAGCAGGCCCGCCAGCGGCAGCGCCAGCCAGAAGCCGAAATCCAGATACTGGGCAAGAAGCGCGAACGAATAGGCTCCCACCGCATAGAAGGCGACGTAGCCGAGATCGAGCAGGCCCGCGAGCCCCACAACGATGTTCAGGCCCCAACCCAGCATGATGTAGGTCATGATCAGGATAGCGAGGTCGATGAATTGCCGGTCCTTGCCGGGGAAGAAGGTGGTGAAGAAAAAAGGCAGGATGAGAGCGAAGGCCAGGAGCGCATATTTCAGCGTCTTGCTCACCGTCTCGGACATGCCGCCGCTGCCGGTCTTCACCCGCCGCGTAATCGGCTTGTCGGTCTTCCAGACGAAGATATTGAGCAGAAGGCGGCCGGCGAAGACGACGAGGATCGAAACGATCCACGCGCCCCAGCGCATTCTGAGATCGAGACCGCCCGGCGCGATGTCGGTGCGCACGCCGATGAAGAAGAATCCCAGCACGCCGGCCAGGAAGGCCGCGATCGCCGCGTCTCTGACCGAGGCGGCAAGAGAGTGCGGATTGTTGGCAGGCGCTGGCGGCAGACGATGAGCCTCCGCTTCGGCCTGGGCCCCAACGGGCGTCACGTCGGAGGTGGGTGCGTTGGTGTTAGAGGCAGCCATCAGACCTTCTCCACTTCCGGTTGGCCAAGCAGGCCGGAGGGCAGGAATATGAGCACGATGGCCAGGATCGAGAAGGCCGCAACGTCCTTGTATTCCACGGAGAAGTATCCGGACCAGAACACTTCGATCAGGCCGATCAACAGCCCGCCGAGCATGGCGCCCGGCAGAGAACCGATGCCGCCCAGAACGGCCGCGGTAAAGGCCTTAACGCCTGCCAGAAAGCCGATGTAGAAGTCGATCACACCGTAAAGCAGCAGGAACATCAGACCAGCCACCGAGGCAAGCGCCGCCCCCATGACGAAGGTCAGCGAGATGGTACGGTCGACATTGATGCCGAGCAGCGCCGCCATTTTGCGGTCCTGTTCGCAGGCGCGCTGTGCCCGGCCGAGCGGCGTACGCGAGATCAGCATGGTGAAGCCGACCATCAGCACGATGGTGCTCAGGATGATGATCATCTGCATGTAGGACATCTGAACGACGATGGTGCCGGCTTCCGTGGAGCCTTCCATCAGCGTGACGCCGCCCTGAATCTGCGGCGGCAGCGGCTTGACGCGCGCGCCCTGCGTGATCTGGACAAAGTTTTGCAGCACGATCGACATGCCGATTGCAGTGATGAGCGGCGCCAGACGGAATGAGCCGCGCAGGGGCCGGTAGGCCAGGCGCTCCACGGTCCAGCCCCAGGCCGCCGTGAAGAACATCGATATGATCAGGACGATGAGCAGGACCACGGGCAGGAATGTGAAGCCCAGGACCGTCGTCAGGATCAGAAACACCGCCAGCGCGATGAAAGAACCGATCATGAAGATGTCGCCATGGGCGAAGTTGATCATTCCGATGATGCCGTAGACCATCGTATAGCCGATGGCGATCAGCCCGTAGATGGAACCCAGCGTCAGCCCGTTGATAAGCTGCTGGACGAAATATTCCATTTGATATGCAACTCCCCTGAAATGTCGCCACATGGACGCATTTCTTATTGTTCCCCTTCTAGTCGTAGAGAATTGGCGCTCGATTGCAACGCCAAATTTCCCGCGACCGGCTCCGCACAACAGGCCTTGCGCCCTCGTTTATTCTACTGACTGGAGGCTAGCACTCCAGAGTTGCATTGTCATCGCAATGAAGGTCTATTTTTCAGGAATTTTCGTTATTTTACGGCGAAAATTTGCATAATTGTGCAATTATATTGCAATTTTCTTCGAAACAATCGCAGGAAAAAGCGCTTTAGTTATAAAAGAAAAGCGCCCGCATCCAGACCGGATACGGGCGCTTTTGCAAGCTTGGAAATAGGCTTGAAAGCCGGTTATTTCATGGTCGGAATGACGAATTCTGCCCCGTCCTTCACACCCGACGGCCAGCGCGAGGTCACCGTCTTCGTCTTGGTATAGAAGCGGAATGCATCCGGGCCATGCTGGTTGAGATCGCCGAAAGCGGACCCCTTCCATCCTCCGAAAGTATAATACGCGATCGGCACCGGGATCGGCACGTTGACGCCGACCATGCCGACATTCACACGCGCCGCGAAGTCCCGCGCCGCGTCACCGTCCCGAGTGAAGATGGCAACGCCATTGCCATATTCATGATCGTTGGGCAATGCGAGCGCCTCTTCGTAGGTCTCTGCACGCACGACTGAGAGAACCGGGCCGAAGATCTCTTCCTTGTAGATGCGCATGTCACGGGTCACGTTGTCGAACAGGCAGCCACCCATATAGTAGCCGTCTTCATAGCCCTGCATCTTGAAATTGCGGCCGTCGACGAGCAGCTTCGCGCCTTCCTCGACACCCAGATCCACATAGCCTTTCACACGCTCCAGAGCCTGAGCGGTCACCAGCGGACCGAAATCAGCCGAACCGTCGGTGGAAGGACCGACCTTGAGGCTTTCCACGCGCGGGATGAGCTTCTCGACGAGGCGGTCCGCCGTCTCCTTGCCCACCGGTACAGCAACCGAAACAGCCATGCAACGTTCGCCGGCAGATCCGTAGCCCGCACCGATCAGCGCATCCACCGTCTGGTCCATGTCCGCATCGGGCATGATGATGAGGTGGTTCTTGGCGCCGCCGAAGCACTGGGCGCGCTTGCCCGTCGCCGTGGCGCGGCTGTAGATATACTGGGCAATCGGCGTGGAACCGACGAAACCCACCGCCTTGATATCCGGATCGTCCAGAATGGCATCGACGGCTTCCTTGTCGCCATTGACGACGTTCAGGATACCTGCCGGCAGCCCCGCTTCGAGGAACAGCTCGGCGATGCGCATCGGCACGCCCGGATCGCGCTCGGAAGGCTTCAGGATGAAAGCATTGCCGCAGGCGATCGCCGGAGCGATCTTCCACAGCGGGATCATGGCCGGGAAGTTGAACGGCGTGATGCCGGCAACGACGCCGAGCGGCTGGCGCATCGAGTAGACATCAATGCCTGGGCCGGCGCCCTCGGTGAACTCGCCCTTCATCATGTGCGGCGCACCGATGCAGACCTCGACCACTTCCAGGCCGCGCTGAATGTCGCCTTTGGCGTCCGGAACGGTCTTGCCATGCTCGCGGGCAAGCAGTTCGGCAAGCGCATCGTATTCCTTGTGCACCAGCTCCAGGAACTTCATCAGGACGCGTACGCGGCGCTGCGGGTTCGTGGCAGCCCATGCAGGCTGCGCGGCCTTGGCATTCTCCACGGCAGCGCGCATTTCGGCAGCACTTGCCAGCGCCACTTTTGCGCGGACCGTGCCGTCCATCGGCTGCATCACATCCTGGTCGCGTCCGCTCTTGCCGGCGACGTGCTTGCCGCCGATAAAATGACCGTATTCCTCCATGAGGCGTCTCCCTGACTAGACTTTTTGGGACTGAAATCCAGTGTATTGTCACGCTTCCTGCCCCTCTTGGCAACGCGAGGCAAAAAGCAACCGTTGTGCAAAAATTAAAGTCATCATAAAATAGTGAGTGCGAAAATTGCTCAACCGGAGGCGGTAGGCATGAATTGGGACGACGTGCGCATCTTTCTGGCTGTAGCGCGGGCGGGGCAGATCCTCGGCGCGGCGCGACGACTGGAGCTCAACCATGCAACCGTATCGCGCCGGGTAGCAGCCCTTGAAGAGGCTGTGGGAGCGAAGCTGTTTCACCGGCTCACCACCGGCACGGAGCTGACGGCGGCGGGCGAGCAATTGCTGGCCACCGCCGAACGCATGGAAGCGGACATGATTGCCGCCCGCGCCGAAATCGCCGGCGAAAGCGAGGAGATCACGGGAACCATCCGGATCGGCGCACCCGACGGTTTCGGCGTGACCTTTCTCGCCCCTCGCCTCGGCGCGATGACGGCGCGGCATCCCGGTCTCTCAGTCCAGCTCGTTCCCGTACCGCGTTCCTTTTCCCTGTCTCGCCGGGAGGCCGATATCGCCATAACGGTGGACCGCCCCACGGAAGGCCGCCTGGTGGCTGCCAAGCTGGTGGATTACACCCTCAGCCTCTACGCCTCGAAGGCCTATGCAGCCGAACGCGGCTTGCCTTCCGGCCCCGCCGCGCTCAACGAGCACAAGCTGGTCGGCTACGTCCCCGATCTGGTTTTCAGCCCCACCCTCGATTACGGCACGGAGATCTGGGAGAACTGGCGCGCCGATTTTGCCGTATCCTCCGCCATGGGCCAGGTGGAGGCGGTGCGTGCCGGCACCGGTATCGGCATCCTGCATACCTTCATCGCTCGCCCCCATGACGATCTCGTTCCCATCGCCTGGGCTAAGCCCATCCGCCGCGCCTACTGGATCGTCTATCACGAATCCATGCGCCCGACGCGTCGCGTCCAGGCCGCCGCCGCCTTCATCGGTGAGCTTGTGGAAAAGGAACGGCAGTTATTTGTTTAGCCGGAAGTTCTTCTTTCGCCGGAAGTTCTTCTTTCGTTAGTATGTTTGTCCGAGAACACACCGGACGAAACGACGAACGGAGACACCGCCGTGCCACGCCGCCTGTTTTGCCTGACCGCTGTCCTTGGCATTCTGACCATTTCCGCCCAAGCCGAGGACCTTCCTCCCCCGCCGCAAACGGCCGGCATCGCGATCCCTGACGGGCAGATCGAAAGAGCTGTCGGCGAAGTGGATGCCATTGTCGCCGGCATCATGGAGAGAACGGGAATTCCCGGCCTTGCCGTCGCGGTCGTCAGCAAGGACAAGGTCCTCTTCCTGAAGGGCTATGGCGTGCGCAAGGCCGGCGCGCCCGAAAAGGTGGATGCCGACACGGTGTTCCAGCTCGCCTCCCTGTCGAAATCCATTGGCGCGACCGTCGTTGCCCATGAGGTGGGCGAAGGCGTGGTCCACTGGGACACGCCGATGACGGAGCTGCTGCCCTGGTTCAAGCTCGCCAGCCCGCAGGTGACGGCCCTGCTCACCGTCGGCGATCTCTACGCCCATCGCTCCGGCCTGCCCGACCATGCCGGTGACGATCTGGAAGACCTGGGCTTTTCCCGCCAGCAGATTCTTGAACGCCTTTCGCAGGAACCGCTCAGCGCGTTTCGCACCCACTACGCCTATACCAATTTCGGCCTCACCGCTGCCGCGCAGGCGGTTGCCGAAGCTGCAGGCACCGACTGGGACAGCCTCAGCGCAGAGGTGCTCTACAAGCCGCTCGGCATGGAAAGCACCTCATCGCGCTTTTCCGATTTCATGGCGCGGGAAAACCGGGCCTATCCGCATGTGCGCATTGGCGACGCCTGGGATTCGGTGTTCCAGCGCAAACCCGATGCGCAGACTCCGGCAGGCGGCGTCAGCTCCAGCGCGGCCGACATGGCCCGGTGGATGCAGATGGTGCTCGGCATGGGCGAATACGAAGGCAAACGCATCGTGGCCGCCGAAGCACTTCTTCCCGCATTGAGCCCGCAGGCCGTCTCTTCTCGCCCCTATGCCCCAGACGCCCGCGCGGGCTTTTATGGGTATGGTTTTGGAGTGGGTGTCTCACCAGCCGGGCGCGTCATGATCAGCCATTCCGGCGGCTTCCTTCTCGGCGCGGGCACCAATTACGTACTGCTGCCCTCTGCCGATATCGGCATCGCGGTCCTGACGAATGCCCAGCCCATCGGTGCTGCCGAAGCGGTCGGCATGAGCTTCATGGACATGGTGCAATATGGCAAAATACGCCGCGACTGGCTTCCCATGTACGGCGAACTGATGAAGCCGGCATTCCAGCCCGTCGGCAAACATGCGGGCGAGGAAGCCCCTGACGCCACCACACCGCCCCGGCCACTTGCCGACTATTCCGGGACCTACGCCAATGCCTATTTCGGCGACCTGACGGTGAAGCCGTCGGGCGAGAGCCTCGTCATGCAACTGAAGGACAGTGGGGCCAGCTTCAGCCTGGAGCACTGGACAGGTGATGAATTCGTCTTCCGTCCGCAGAACGAGAACGCACCGGAAGGCTCCATCTCCTCCGTGTTTTTCCAGATCGGCGAAGGCGGCAAACCCGAACGAGTGAGCGTGGAGTACTTCAATGAAAGCGGGAACGGCGACTTCACACGCCGATAACCGCGCCGGCGGGCTTCACACGAAGGGCTTGGCCGGATCGTAGCGGCGCGGCAGGAGGCGGTTGAAATAGGCCAGCCCCTCCTGCGAGATACGACTTTCGTGAACATGCATGAAACGATCGGGCATTTCGCGTGTCTTGCCCGCCACTGCATCGAGCTCGACGAGCTTGCAGACCGTCCGCTCTCCGTCGAATTGCAGGGCCACCGAACCATGTCCCTGTTCCAGGGAGGCAACGGCGAAGGCGCCCGCGGCATAGGCCTCGCGCGCATCGGTATCATTGATGGTCGCGATATTGCCGCGTGGCAGATAGCCGAACGTATCCACGCGGGCGCGCCTGCCCGGCAGGTCCTCCGCCAGAATGCGCTCGATGGCCTGCCCAAGATCGCTGCCTGAAAGCTTCAGATTGCCGTGCGCGTCGCGCTCCTGCATTTCGCGCGGCACCAGCGTCTCCACCAGGGAGCGGCCTTCGGCATCAGTCACCCCTTCGGACATGGCGACGATGCAGCGCCCATATTGATGAAAGACCGATTTGACGTCCTCGACGAAGCGTTCGCGCGAAAAGGCCCGCTCGGGCACATAGATCAGATGCGGCCCGCCTTCCTCGTCCAGCGACCACGCCGCAGCTGACGCCGTCAAGAACCCCGCATGACGCCCCATGACGATGCCCACATAGATGCCCGGCAAGGCGCGAAAATCGAGATCGATGCTGAGGAACGCGCCCGCCACCATCTCCGCCGCCGATATGAAGCCCGGCGTGTGATCGTTTTCCATGAGATCGTTGTCGATGGTCTTGGGCGCATGCAGGAAGGTGATGCCTCCACCGCTCGCGTCGCGCAGGATCGCCTGCGTGCCGGACGTGTCGTTTCCCCCGATGTTGATGAAGGCGTCCGCACCGGCCCCGCGCAGTCCTCGCATAATCGCCTCGCAATAGGCCTCGTCCGGCTTGTCGCGCGTGGAACCGAGGGCCGCGCTGGGCGTCGCGGCAATTCGCAGCAATTCCTGTTCCGACAGATCGGAAAGCGTGACGAAGCGCCCTTCCCGTATGCCGCGCACACCATGCAGCGCCCCAAGGACGCGCGCGCCCGGATAGCGCTTCATCGTTTCGAGCGCGGCACCTGCGACCGTCTGGTTGATGACGGCCGTTGGCCCGCCTCCCTGCGCGATGACGATGGTCACGGTCATGTCGGCGATCCTCCGTTGACGGGCCTCGCCTAGTCCTAGAGCATTTTGCGGTCAGGTAAAATCACCTGTCGCGGCACAAATGCCGAAGCCCTAACGGAACAACATCACAGGTATCTTGCAGGAGCGCAGCATCTCGGTCGTGGTGGAGCCGATGATGAGGCTGCGAATGCGCGAATGGCCATAGGCGCCCATGACGAGCAGCTCATACCGTTCCGTTTCCACCCGGTCGGCGATTGCCGTCTCGGCTTGCCCGGGAACAACCTTCGTCTCGGCTTCGATGCCACCGGCGGCAAGCACCGCCCTGGCATCGTCCAGACGCCTCACGGCTTCATCCGTTTTCGCGCCCACGGTCAGAAGCGTGACCTCAAGGCCGGCGAAGAGCGGCGAGCGCGCCATCGCATCCACCGCCTTCATGCTGCTGTGTCCGCCATCATAGGCGACCAGCACCCTCTCCACCGGCAGAAAGGCGCGCGATGCCACGAAGACCGGCTTGTTGCTGGAACGCACTGCGCGCTCCAGATTGGACCCCAGATGCAACCGTGCGAAATCTGCCGCCTCGCCCCGCTTGCCGATGACGATCAGCTCGGCTTCCGCCTCCACTTCGGCCATCGTCTCCACGAGATCGCCATTGCGCAACCGGCTGGCCACAGCGTCGATGCCGGCAGCCCGAACCACCGCTTCGCCGTCCTCCAGAATGGCCCGACCCCGCTTCTGCGCAAGCCTTGCTCGCTGCTCGTCGAGTTCGGAAAGCTCTTTCAGAAGTGCACTGCGGGCACCAAGCGCGATGTTGCCCGACAGGTCGGACGGCGCGCTCGCCGTCTCGCGCCGGCCCAGCACATGCACGAGTTCGACACCGGTGTTAAGTCGCCCTGCAATCCATGCCGCGTGCTCGCACACGCTTTGTGCATAGACGGAGCCATCGATGAACGCTGCAATTGTCATGATCAATGCCCCATCAGTTTTTCAAGCGCACCGGGCTTGTCGTGAATGCCGAGCTTGTCGACGATGGTTTCGCTCGCCTCGTTCATGCCGACGATTTCCACTTCCGCCCCGTCACGGCGGAATTTGAGCACGATCATGTCGAGCGCGCCAACACTGGAAATGTCCCAGATATGCGCCCGCGAAACGTCGATGACGACCTTCTCCAGCACCTCCCTGAAGTCGAAGGCTGCATTGAAATCTTCCACCGAGGCGAAGAAGACCTGTCCTTCCACCCGGTAGGTGCGCTGACGGCCATCTTCGGAAAGCGTCGAGGTGACGCGGAAGATTTGCGCGATCTTGCCGGCGAAGAAGATGCCCGACAAAAGCACGCCCACCAGAACGCCGATGGCCAGATTGTGGGTGAAAACCACGCAGGCCACCGTCGCCAGCATGACGATGGAGGAAGACAGCGGATGGCTGCGCAGATTGCGGATCGACGACCAGGAGAAGGTGCCGATCGACACCATGATCATGATCGCTACCAGCGCCGGCATCGGAATCTGGCGCACCCAGTCGCCCAGAAGCACGATCATGATGAGCAGGAAAACGCCCGCAACAAAGCATGAAAGCCGCCCCCGCCCGCCGGATTTCACGTTGATCATGGATTGGCCGATCATCGCACAGCCGGCCATGCCGCCTATGAAGCCGGTCGCAGCATTGGCCAGGCCCTGGCCGATACATTCCTGGTTCTTGTCGCTGCGCGTGTCGGTCAGTTCATCGACCAGCGATGCCGTCATGAGGGATTCGAGCAGGCCGACAGCCGCCACCGCTGCCGAATAGGGAAGGATGATGCGCAGTGTTTCGAAATTGAGCGGAACGTCAGGCAAAAGGAAGGTGGGAAAGGTGGATGGCAATTCGCCCATATCGCCCACCGTGCGCACATCGAGCCCGAAGGCGATGGAGATCGCCGTCAGCACGATGATGCAGATAAGCGGCGAAGGAACGGCCTTTGTCACACGCGGGAAAAGATAGATGATGGCAAGCCCTGCCGCGACCATCACATAGGTGAGGTTGGGCACGCCGATCAACTCGGGCAATTGTGCCATGAAGATGAGGATTGCCAGCGCGTTGACGAAACCGGTCATCACCGAGCGCGACACGAACCGCATGAGCCTGCCGAGCCGCAACAACCCCGCACCGATCTGCAGGAGGCCGGCAAGCACGGTGGCGGCCAGCAGATAATCGAGCCCGTGCTCATTCACCAGCGTGACCATGAGCACGGCTGTGGCCGCCGTCGCGGCCGAGATCATGCCGGGCCGCCCGCCCGCGATTGCGGTTACGACGGCGATGGAGAAGGACGCATAGAGACCGACCTTCGGATCGACCCCCGCGATGATGGAAAAGGCGATGGCCTCTGGAATGAGCGCCAGGGCCACCACGAGGCCCGACAATAGATCGGCGCGCACATTGCCGAACCACTGCTGGCGATAATGGGTAAGCGAGAACATGAAATATCCGGATACGTGGCCGCCGCGCGCAAATCCGAACGCTGCGCACTTTTTGGAACGACACACATGGAGTGAGCCGGCGGATCGGCGGCCGGCAGAGCCACCCGGAGTTTCACCGGGTCCAGAGCGGATGGCGGTCCTTTAACCCGATTGCCTGCCGCAATGCAACATCGCCCGCAACCGGCAACCGGAGGCGGCGCGCCAATGTCGAGGCCTCCTTCCCCCGCATGCGGGGAGAAGGGGGCGGAGGCTCCCTGGGTTCAATCGTGTTTGCCGCGCGGCTTCTTCTTTGCGCCGGCGGGTTTTCCCGCAGGCTTTGCGGATTTCGCCTTGCCGAAACCGGTGGGCGCGTCCTTGCGCTCCTTCCAATCCTTTTTCTTCTTGCCGCCCTTGTCCGCATAGGGTTTGTCCGCATAGGGCTTGTCTCCCTGCGGCTTGCCCTCACCAAAGGGTTTTCCACTCTTGCGGTGCGGCTTGGGCTTGCGCTTGTCGAATGGCCGCTCCTCGTTGCGGAAGCCTTTGCCACCCCCATCCCTGAAGGATGGGCGCGCAGACATGTCCGGCACCCCATCGAGCTGCACGACACGGATGTTGCGCTCCAGCGTCGCCTGCGGTCCCAGCACTTCGAGGAAGCGTTCCAGGCTGTCCGCGTCGAGCTCCACGAAGGTCTCATCCTGCTGCATGCGGATGGCCCCTATCTCACGTTTGGTGAGTTCGCCCGCACGGCAGAGCATGGGAATGAGCCAGCGCGGCTCCGCATTCTGCTTGCGCCCCACCGAAAGGGAGAACCAGACGCTGCGCTCGAAATCCTGCCGGCGCGGCTTGCCCTCGTCGCGCGCACCGCCGTCCCGGCTTTCGCGCCCCTCCCGCCCCTTGTCGACACTCTTGTCGAAGATACGCACTTCGGAGAGGTCCTCGGGCGCAGAAAGCTTGCCGCGATAGGTACGCACGAAAGCCGCCGCAACCTGCTCCGCCCCGTGTTCGGCAAGAAGGCGGCGCACGAAATCGGCCTCATCCTCATGCACGGATTCGGTGAGGTTCGGATCGGCGAGAAGACGTTCGTCGTCGCGCTGAAGAACCGCCTCGGCGGAAGGCGGGTTGTCCCATTCGAGCTGCACCTTGGCGTCGCGCAACAGGCGCTCGGCGCGGCGGCGGCCGCTCACCGGCATGATGAGCGCGCTGACACCCTTGCGTCCGGCCCGGCCCGTACGGCCCGAACGGTGCAGGAGCGTCTCCGCATTGGTCGGCAGATCCGCATGGATCACCAGTTCGAGATTGGGTAGGTCGATACCGCGCGCGGCGACATCCGTCGCCACGCAGACCCGTGCGCGCCCGTCGCGCATGGCCTGCAGCGCATGGGTGCGCTCATTCTGGCTGAGTTCGCCCGAAAGAGCGACCACGGAGAAGCCGCGATTGTTGAAGCGCGCCGTCACATGGTTGACCATGGCGCGCGTGTTGCAGAACACCAGCGCGTTCTTGGCTTCATAGAAGCGTAGCACATTGATGATGGCGTTCTCGCGCTCCTGCGGAGGAACGAGGAAGCCGCGATACTCGATGTCGCCATGCTGCTTCTGCTCGGCCGCCGTGGTGATGCGAATGGCATCTTTCTGGTAGCTTTTGGCAAGGTTCGCGATGGTCCGCGACACCGTTGCCGAAAACATCAGCGTGCGCCGCTCGGCGGGTGCTGCGTCGAGGATGAATTCGAGATCCTCGCGGAAGCCGAGATCGAGCATCTCATCGGCCTCGTCCAGCACCACGGCCCTGAGATCCGAAACGTCGAGCGCATGGCGGCGGATATGGTCACAGAGCCGGCCCGGCGTTCCCACGACAATATGCGCGCCGCGTTCCAACGCACGGCGTTCGGTGCGCATGTCCATGCCCCCGACACAGGAAACCACCACCGCGCCCGTTTCGGCATAAAGCCATTCGAGCTCGCGCTTCACCTGGAGCGCCAGCTCGCGGGTCGGTGCGACAGCAAGGCCGAGCGGCGCTGCAGCGGGGCCGAATTGCTCCTTTCCGTCGAGCAGGCTCGGCGCCAGCGCGATGCCGAAGGCGACCGTCTTGCCCGATCCCGTCTGCGCGGAAACGAGCGCATCGGCACCTGCGGGCTCCATCTCGAGCACCGCCTTCTGGACCGGGGTGAGTTCCGTGTAGCCACGCTTTGCCAACGCCCGGCCGAGCGCCGGAACAATGCCTTCGTATTCAGTCATTTCTCTTCTTTCGGAAACGGTGGTCGCGCCCGTCTGTCATGGTCATGGGCGCGCGGCGCAGTGTTTTCGCCGACGCTTTGCGCCGTACCTACGCGGGCGAGGCGCAAATGTACAGAAGAGAAGCGATTTTTCAGGCAGCCGAAGCTTCCCGCTTTTCCGCATCGCCGAAGCGCATGAGAAGAAGGGCGAGCAACAGGACCAGCGCCGCGCCGATTGCCAGTGCCAGAAACGCGGCGGCATAGGCTGCCTCTCCCGCCATCTGGGCGAGCAGAATGACGATGCCCGCCGCGCCTACCGCGCCTCCCACGCGTTGCACGATGTTTACCAGCGTCGTGGCATCTCCCATCTCTTCCTTCCGCACACTGGCATAGGCCGCCGTCATTGCAGGCATCTGACCAAGCGCCATACCGATGCCTCTCAGAACAAGAACGGGAACGAGCATCCTGTCGTTGAGCACACCGGGAAGCAGAAAGGGCAATGTGCCAGCAAGAAGCAGCAGACCGCCGGCAAAACTCACCCTTCCCGCGCCGAACCGGTCGGTGAGGATGCCTCCGACGGGCAATGTCAGTGCGCTGCCAATCCCCATGGCAAGAAGCAGGAAGCCTGTTTCTGCCGTGCTGCGCCCCGCCACGATCTGAAGGTAAAGCGGGATAAGCAGAAGCCCGCCATACATATTGGCGCCGGTCAGGCCCGTAGTCGCCGTGGCAGCGGAAAAAACCGGCCTTCGCAACAATGTGAGATCGATCAGTGGCTGGCGTGTCCGCAAGGCGACCGCGACGAATGACGCAACCAGCAGAGCACCAGCGGCGATGGAGAAGAAATAGCGTGTCCTGATCCCGTCCGCGCCCATCTCCAGCGCGCCGTAAAGCAGAAGTGGCAGGCCCATGCCGAGAAGCAGCATGCCCTTCAGATCGAAAGGCCGCGCCCCGTCCCGCGCGCCACCGGGTACAAGCCCGCGCGCCAAGGCGAGGGCCGCAATCCCGATCGGGACATTGATCCAGAACAGCCAGCGCCAGGAGGCATGGCCGAGCACCAGGCCGCCGATTGCCGGGCCTATCGCCGGGCCCAGCGCCACGACGAGGCCAAGGGCGCCCATGATCCGCCCGAGTTGCTTGGGCCCGGCCGCAGCACCGATCACCGCTTGCCCGGCTGGCACCATCAAACCGCCCGCGAGGCCTTGCAGGAACCGCGCAGCGATCAGCGTCAACGGACCGGGCGCCAGGGCGCACAGGGCCGACGCCACCACAAACCCGGCAAGACTGCCTGCCCACAACCTGCCGTAGCCGTGGCGCTTGCCGAGCCAGGCTGCGGCAGGAAGAGAAATCGCAAGCGCGACCAGATAGCCCGTGGCAATCCACTGGATAAGCGGGAGAGAGGCGGAAAAATCGCGGCGGATGGTTTCCAGCGCCAGATTGGCCACGGTGGAATCCAGCATGGCCATGAAGGCACCGGCGCCCGTGACGGCGGCGATCTTCCATATCCGCAGAGGAATGGCCGGCGGAGGCATTTGGCTGCTTGTGTTCACGGGCCGGCACCCTCGCGTGCCTGGCCCGACAAGTCAACGCCCGCCGCCGGTGATGCCGGGAACCAAGAGCATTTTGCAGTCTGCATAAATGCGGAAAACAAAAAATAGATCGGTTCAGGGTTTCCGTGAAACGGTGAACCGATCTAGCCCTTCTTCACCACTTCCCCGTCTTCCTTGGTGAAGGATTTCACAGCCCCCTCGGGCAGGATTTCCAGAACCACTTCGGACGGCCGGCACAGACGAACGCCAAGATCGGTTTCCACGACCGGCCGGTTGATCAGGATCGGATGCTGGAGCATGAAATCGATGAGCTGGTCGTCACTCCACTTGTCCTCGCCCAGACCGAGCTCGTCATAGGGCGTGCCCTTCTGGCGCAGGAGATCGCGTGGCGTGATGCCCATCGCCCCGATCAGCGAAACCAGTTTCTCCCGGCTCGGCGGCGTTTTCAGATATTCGATGACCTCGGGGTCCTCACCGGCTTCCCGCAGCATGGCCAGTGCATTGCGCGACGTGCCGCATTTGGGATTGTGATAGATGGTTGCGCTCATTCGTCTCTCACTCAGCTTTGGGGAAACCAGTCCCGGGTACGGTTTGCGAAGGCCACCAGCGACAGCATCACCGGCACCTCCACCAGAACGCCGACCACCGTCGCAAGAGCGGCGCCGGAATTCAAGCCGAAGAGGCTGATGGCAACCGCAACCGCCAGTTCAAAGAAGTTCGAAGTACCGATCAGCGCGCAGGGCGCGGCGACATTAAACGGCACTTTCCAGATGCGTGCCGCGAAATAGGTGAGGAAGAATATGCCGTAGGACTGGAGGAGAAGGGGCACCGCGATCAGGACGATGAGAACCGGTCGCGCCACGATCACATGTCCCTGGAAACCGAACAGGAGCACGACGGTGACCAGAAGTCCGATGACGGAAACGGGTTTCAGGGACGACGTGAAGCGGGTAACCGCCGCCTCCGCTTCTGCGCCGTTTGCCCGCGCAGTCAGCCATTTCCGCGTAAGAACGCCTGCTACGAGCGGTATCACCACATAGAGCCCGGTTGCCAGAAGCAAGGTCTCCCAGGGTACGGCAATATCGGTGACGCCCAACAGCAGCGCGACAATGGGCGCGAACGCAAAGATCATCACCACGTCGTTGAGCGAGACCTGCACAAGCGTATATGTGGCGTCGCCACGCGTGAGTTGGCTCCAGACGAAGACCATCGCGGTGCAGGGCGCGGCCCCGAGCAGGATAAGCCCCGCGATATATTGCTGCGCGTCCACAGGCTCGATCCATGGCGCGAACACATACTGAAAGAACAGCACGCCAAGCGCCGCCATGGTGAAAGGCTTGATGAGCCAGTTGACGACCAGTGTCAGCACCAGTCCCTTGGGACGGTCGCCGATATGGCTGAGGCTCGCAAAATCCACATTCACCATCATCGGGAACACCATCGCCCAGATGAGCACCGCGACGACGAGATTGACCGAAGCGTATTCAAGGCCCGCGAGAAAGCTGAACAAGCCGGGAAACAGATTGCCAAGCGCAATACCCGCCACGATACAAAGCGCCACCCAGATGGACAGGTAACGCTCGAAGAAGCCGATCCCGCCTGCCGGCCGTTCGGCGCACGAAATTGCATTGTCTGTCATGTCTATGCCTGTTCTGGTGTTTCTGTCGCACCGCCGATTTCGTTGAGACGGCGTTGCAGTGCAAGCCGGTCGAGCGTGGCGAGCGGAAGCGCCGTGAAAACGGAAATTCGATTGTTGAGCATGCGGTAGGCATCGGCGAAGGCCAGACGCCTTTCCGCCTCTGTTCCTATGGCTTCGGCAGGATCCGGCAGGCCCCAATGCGCCGTCATCGGCTGGCCCGGCCACACCGGGCAAGGCTCCTGGGCGGCACTGTCGCAGAGCGTGAAGACGAAATCCATCTCCGGAGCCCCGGGCACGGCAAACTCCGCCCAATCCTTCGACCGCGCAAAGGCCGTGTCATGGTTCATGCGCGCGAGCAGGTCGAGCGCATGGGGATGCACCGCTCCCCTGGGACGCGAACCCGCGGAATAAGCGACGAAGCGCCCGGCACCGGCACGGTTCAGAATCGCCTCGGCGAGGATCGAGCGGGCAGAGTTGCCGGTGCACAGGAAGAGAACGTTAAACGGTCGGTCACGCAAGGCGGCACACTCCTAGCAATTGCACGTCACCGCTTCGATGACGGGGCGGCAGAGATCGGGATTGCCGTTGCAGCAATCCTCCATCAGATAGGCAAGGAGATCGCGGAAACCGGCCATGTCCGCTGTGTAGCGGATAGTCCGTCCCTCGCGCTCGGCACGGATCAGGCTCGACTGGGACAACACCTTGAGATGAGCCGATGCGGTGTTTTGAACGACGCCCAGCTTCGCCGCGATATCGCCGGCCGGAAGACCGGCTGGCCCGGCCTGAACGAGCAGGCGAAACACATCAAGTCTGGTTTCCTGCCCGAGAGCGGCAAGCGCGCCAATGGCTTCCACCTTGTTCATTATCCAAATATCCAGATTTATAGATATATTGGATTTGCGTATCGCATGACCGCCATGGCGGGTCAAGACCTCAGAGATGATTTCGGGATGGAAACATCGACCGGTCAGGCTCAAGCGCGGGCGCGCGCGGCAACTGGACAAACCTGCAAACGAGGGCAGACGAAGAGTTGACGCAAACTACAAGACGGATGAGGAACGAGGCCGCATTGATCGACCGTCATTCGACTCTTCGTCATCCTCGGGCCTTCCCCGAGGATTCATGCCGGAACCGCAAACCGCGCATCCGGCTTCATGGCACGGGCAATAAACGCCCGCGACCGAGGCGACGTCAGCCCACGAATGCGCGCTCGACGACGAAATCGGCAGGCTCGGCATTGGAGCCTTCCTTCAGGCCGGCCTTCTCGACCAGCGCCTTGACGTCCTTCAGCATCTCCATCGAGCCGCAGATCATCACACGGTCGTTCTCGCGATTGAAAGGCTCGGTGCCCAGCGCCTTGAACAGCTCGCCATTCTCGATCAACGCGGTGATGCGCCCCATCACCGGCGAGGTTTCCCGCGTGGTGGAGGTGAAATGAACGAGCCGCCCCTCGACCAGTTCCCCGATCAACGGATCGTCCTTCAACGCCGCAACGAGTTCATTGCCATATTCCAGCTCAGCCACATCCCGGCAGGTATGGGTCAGGATGATGCGCTCGAACTTGTCATAGGTTTCCGGCTCGCGGATAAGGCTTGCGAAGGGCGCAATGCCGGTGCCCGTGGAGATCATGTAGAGGTTCTTCGCCGGCGTCAGCGCGTCATTGACAAGCGTCCCGGTGGACTTCTGCCTGAGAAGCACCGTATCGCCCGGCTGGATCTTCTGAAGGTGCTGCGTCAACGGACCGTCCGGCACCTTGATCGAATAGAATTCGATCTCGTCATCCCAGGCAGGGCTCGCAATCGAATAGGCACGGAAAACCGGCTTCGCCGCATTCGGCAAACCGATCATCACGAACTCACCGGAACGGAAGCGGAAACTCTGCGGACGTGTGATGCGGAAGGAGAACAGGCGATCCGTATAATGCTTCACCGAAACCACACGCTCGGCGTGACATCCGGCGGGAATCGGGAATTCTGGCGTCTTCTCTTCGGGAATTTCGCGGAGCACAGCGCTGTCCATGGATAAGTTTCCTCGTTCAGTCGGAAATCTCTATGCCTGTTTCTGATCCGTTTGCAAACCGGGGTACCGGCAGCGATGCTCGCTCTTGCTTGCCGGAATTATTGGTATACAAATGAATTTAGCACCAAGCTTAACAAGCTTCGAGACCTATTTCATGATGCTGGATCAAAAAAGGTTTCGCATTCCGGATTTCGCCCATGGATGAGAAAAATGGCATCAATTCGGGCGTTGCTGCCCCAAATGGGGTCCCAAGCGCGGTCGTGGGGATCGATGTCGGCGGCACATTCACCGACCTCATCCTGATCGAAACGGACGCGGCAGACGGTGCGCAGGCAGGGCCTGCCCGCGTCAAAATCGCCAAGACGCCAACCACCCTGGAAAATCAGGCCTATGGCGTCGTGAATGCGATCCGCGCGACAGGCGTCCCGGCTGCGAATATCGGCCTCATCGTCCACGGCACCACAACAACCACCAACGCCGTCCTGGAACGCCAGCTTGCCACGACCGGTATGATCACCACCGCCGGCTTCCGCGACGTCATCGAGCTCGGCCGCCGCACCAGGCCCAACGCCTATGGCATGACCGGGACGTTCAGCCCCGTCATTCCTCGCAACCTGCGCCTGGAAGTCCCCGAGCGCATGGATGCTGCCGGCAACGTGTTGATCCCGCTTGACGAGGATGCGCTCCGCCGCGCGATAGGCACGTTGCGCGAGGCGGGGTGCGTTTCGCTGGTCATCCATTTCCTGCATTCCTATGCGAACCCGGCACATGAGCGCAGGGCCGCCGAAATCGCAGCTGAACTCTGGCCGAACAGCTATATCACCACCGGCCACGCGCTCCTGTCGGAAGCCCGCGAGTTCGAACGAGGCGTTACCGCGGCCGTAAACGCCTCGGTTCAACCGATCCTCGAGCGTTATGTCGCGCGACTCGCAGCGGAGCTGAAGGACCTCGGCTATTCCCGCGATTTTCTGGTCATGAACGGCAATGGCGGCATGATTTCGGCTGCCCATGTCGCACGCGAGGCAGCCAAGACCGTCATGTCCGGCCCCGCCTCCGGCGTCATGGCTGCTGCCTTCACCGGGCGCAGCGCCGGGATCGAGAACCTCATCACCTACGACATGGGCGGCACCTCCACGGACGTGGCACTGGTGCGTGGCGCACGGCCCGCCGTTTCCAACGAGATCGAGGTGGAATATGCCATGCCGATCCATGTGCCGATGGTGGATGTGCATACGGTCGGCGCTGGGGGCGGCTCCATCGCGCGGCTGAATGATGCCGGCCTGCTGGAGGTCGGTCCGCAAAGCGCCGGCGCCAAGCCCGGTCCCATCTGCTATGGGCGCGGCGGCACCGAGCCGACGATTTCCGACGCGAACCTGTTGCTGGGGCGCCTGAACCCCGGCAAGCTGCTGTCCGTCGAAAGCCCTGTCTCCGTGGCAGATGTGGAGGCCATCTTCGCAGAAAGGCTCGGAGCGCCCATAGGCCTTTCCGGCATCGAGGCAGCCGGCGCCGTCCTGCGGCTCGCCAACATCAGGATGGCCGGTGCGATCCGCATGGTGTCCCTCGGCAAGGGTCACGATCCGCGTGACTTCGCGCTCTTCGCCTTCGGCGGCGCGGGCCCGCTGCATGCCGCAGCCCTTGCCCGCGAACTCGGCATTCCACGCGTCATGGTGCCGGCACGGCCGGGCATCACCAATGCACTGGGCTGTGTGGTGGCGGACCTGCGCCACGACTTCGTGCGCACGCTCAACCGGCCTGTCGCAAGCCTCGATCTCGACCTTCTGCGGGCAGTTCTGGCAGAGCAACGCGCCGAGGGCGAAGCGCTGATCGCCAAGGAGGTCGTGCAACCCGAGCGGATCGAATGCATCCACACCGCCGACATGCAGTTCGTCGGCCAGACCCATCTGCTCAACGTTCCACTGCCCGGGCCGGACGTGAACCGCGAAACGTTGCAGCAGCTTTTCGAGGAAGCCTATTTCGCCCGCTTCAAGGTGCGCCTGCCGGAGATCCGCGCCAATCTCGTCAACCTCAACACTTCGGTGATCGGCGTGCGCGCCGGCATCGACCTCGCCAGCCTCATAGACCCGGCCGGCCGCAAGGCGACACTCGGCGAAGCGCTCAGCGAGACCCGCCGTGTCTGGTTTTCAGGGGAATGGCACGACACCCCCGTCTATGTCCGCGAGAAGCTGCCGCTCGACGTGGTCATCGAAGGACCTGCGATCCTCGAACAGCTCGATACGACCACGGTGATCGAACCCGGCGACCGCGCGGTTTCCGACAGGGACGGAAACATCATCATCACTGTGGAGGCAGGACAGTGACCACTCACCCCAGCCTCGACGCCATCACCCTGTCCGTCATCCAGGCATCGCTGCAGCAGGTCTGCGACGAAATGGACCTGACCTTCTCGCGCGCCGCTTTCTCCCCCGTCATTGCCGAGGCGAATGATCGCTCGGATGGCATTTATTCGGCCGAGGATGGCGCCCTCATCGCGCAAGGCTCAGGCGGACTGCCCGTCTTTGTCGGCGTCATGCAATACTCCACCCGCACCCTTATCGAACGCATCGCCGAGGGCCTGACGGCGGCCCCGGAGCCGGGTGACATCTATATCGTCAACGACCCCTATCTGGGTGGCACGCATCTCATGGATGTGCGCTTCGCCATGCCTGTCTGGCGCGACGGCAAGATTTTCTGCTGGCTCTCGAACACCGGCCACTGGCCCGATATCGGCGGTGCGGTTCCCGGAGGCTTCTCCGCTTCCGCCACCGCCGTCGAACAGGAAGGGCTGCGCCTGCCGCCGGTGAAACTCTTCAAGAAGGGCGTGCTCGACCCGGAAATCTACGCCATCATCTGCTCCAACATCCGTGTTGCCGACCAGCGCATCGGCGACATACGCGCGCAGGGCGCTGCCCTGGAAGTGGGGGCGGAGCGTCTTGCCCAGGTGCTCGATCGCTATGGCGACGATACGGTACGCAGCGCCATCGATGAGTTGCGCGAGCGCGCATCCACCCAGATGCGCACCCTTATCGCGCCGATACCCGACGGCACCTATCGCGGGAACGCCTATGTGGATTCGGACGGCGTGGTGGATGCCCCCCTCACCATCGCGCTTGCCGTCGAAAAAAAGGGCAACACGCTGACCTTCGACTTCGAAGGGTCGAGCCCGCCCTGCGCCGGGCCGATGAACAGCGTGCTCGCCACCACGCTTTCCTCCATTTATCTGGCGATGCGTCACATCTTCCCGGAAGTGCCGCTCAGTGCCGGTGCGTTCGAGCCGCTTATCGTGAAGCGTCCGGAAGGCACCTTCCTGGACGCGCGCTATCCACGCCCCGTTTCCGGCTGCGCGGCGGAGGTCTCGCAGCGCATCGCCGAAGCCGTCTTCGCGGCAATGGTCAATGCGCTACCCGAGAAGGTGACGGCAGCGCCCGCAGGCTCCAGCGGCAATTTCGCGCTCGGCGGCCACGACCCTGCACGCGGGCGCGACTTCGTCATGTACCAGATCTCAGGCGGCGGCTATGGCGGCAATGCAGATCATGACGGACTGACCAATGGCTGTTCGACCATCGGCATTTCCAAATCGCCGCCGGTCGAGGTGATGGAACAGGCCTTTCCCGTTCTCTACCGGCGCTATGCGCTGCGCGAGGGGTCGGGCGGTGCCGGTCGCCATCGCGGCGGCTTCGGCCTGTCCTATGAGGTCGAGCTGCTGCGCGGCGAGGCACGCGCCTCCTTCGTCATGGACCACGGCCGCACCGGCCCGCAGGGCGTGCTCGGCGGCGGAGATGGCGGCGTGAACGAGGTGACGGTCTGGCGCGATGGCTCCGCCCATGTGCCCCCGCATCTTTCCAAGGAACAGGACATCCCGCTGAAAGCCGGCGACCGTGTATGCGTCGGCACGCCGGGCGGCGGCGGTTATGGCGATCCGCTGGAGCGCCTGGCAGGCGATGTGCTCCGGGATGTGGCGCTCGGCTATTACACCCCGGATGAGGCCAGACTGCTTTTCGGCGTGGTGTTGAGCGCTGACAGCTCTGCGGTGGACGAGGCGGCGACACGGGCTGCGCGGCGCGGTTGATCTGCCGGCAGCGTGTGCCTGGCGCCCTCGTGGTTCGGCAAACTCAATCTTCGATCAGCCGGAACTCCAGGTAGAGATTGCGCTGAAGGATGGAGTGATTGTCGTCCGAAATGATGGAGACGATGGTTGCGCCATCCTGGCGCGTCCAGACATCGAGGCCCTCCATATTGTCGATCTGATAGGCCATATCGGCGGTGAGAAGCACAGGGCCGTCTGCCAGCCCGCCGGGCGCGATCGTCTCACCCCGGATGCGGCGTAACCGCATCCCCACCCCGTCGGCCATGGTGAAGCGCCGCTCCAGAAGCAGCAGATCGCCATTTGCGAGAAAGGCACCGTCGGTAACGTCGAACCCATCGTGCCGCGCCACGGAAAAAATGCCCTTGTGCGGCCCTTCCACGATGGCGGCAAAGCAATTGCCGTCTGGATCGAGGCTGCGTTCGGTCACCACCACCAGCGCACCGCCAAGCCGGCTGTCTTGCGGCGCAAAGGCGACCGTCTCGAAGCCGCGATTGCTGCGCAACTCCCGGCGCGGCACAAGAAAGTCGATGTCGCGCGCTGCCGCGCCCATCGCATCGCGGGCAACACGGAACTGCGCAATGCGCTGCACGCGCTCGAAACTGACGATAGCCTGCCCATCCCGCAGGGCTATGCCCTCAGCATCTGTGGTCCACTTGTCACGGGCTGTCGAGCCGTTTTCATCCACCATAGACTGCATGCTGAAATCGGAGAAGCCCGTGGGGTGCCCCTCCCCATCCCGCTGCACCCGGCCGAAAAACCAGAAGCCGGTATCCGCTACACCGACGAAGTCTGCGCCTGGAGAAGAAAAGCGAAACGACGAAAAGGCGCCGAAATGACTGGCCTGCGAGGTCAGCGAAAGACCGCCGACAAACTCCAAAGGTCCAAATCGGGTCTCGTCGGAGCCGACCTTGAAACGGTCGATTCTGGTCGCATTGACCACCATCGGGATGGCGGCTTCCTCCGCCCGGGCGGAAGCCAACGGCAACAAGGCTGCAAGGGTGAAAAGCGCCATGGCCGCGAGGAAGCGCCATGACGAGCGCTTCATCCCACCACGCCAGAGGCGCTCGAACCTGCTGGATAGATCGGCCCCGGAAACGCGCCGATCAGCCGGCACGTCGCATCGCGCTGCCACCCCGGCGCGCGCCCTCTTCCTCAAAGAGCGAAGCAAGCTGTTCGGTCATGGCGCCGGCCAATTCCTCCGCGTCGACGATGGTCACGGCGCGGCGGTAATAGCGCGTCACATCGTGGCCGATGCCGATGGCCAGAAGCTCCACCGGCGAGCGTGTTTCGATCAGCTCGATGACGCCGCGCAGATGCCGCTCGAGATAATTGCCCGGATTGACCGATAGGGTGGAATCGTCGACCGGTGCACCATCCGAAATCATCATCATGATCTTGCGCTGCTCCGGTCGGGAGACCAGCCGGTGATGCGCCCACAGAAGCGCCTCGCCGTCGATATTCTCCTTCAGGAGCCCCTCGCGCATCATCAGACCGAGATTGCGGCGCGCCCGGCGCCAGGGCGCATCGGCGCTCTTGTAGACGATGTGGCGAAGATCGTTGAGCCGGCCCGGATTGGCGGGTTTGCCGTCCTTCAGCCATTTCTCGCGCGCCTGCCCGCCCTTCCACGCTCGGGTGGTAAAGCCCAGGATTTCCACGCGCACACCGCAACGTTCCAGCGTGCGCGCCAGAATGTCGGCGCAGGTCGCCGCAACCGTGATCGGCCGGCCGCGCATGGAGCCCGAATTGTCGAGCACCAGCGTCACCACCGTGTCGCGGAAATTCGTGTCGCGCTCACGCTTGAAGGAAAGCGGCTGCATCGGGTCGATGACGAGACGGGTCAGCCGCGCCGTGTCGAGAACACCTTCTTCCAGATCGAAATCCCAGGAGCGGTTCTGCTGCGCCATCAGGCGGCGCTGCAGCCGGTTGGCAAGCCGCCCGACCACGCCGGAAAGATTGGCAAGCTGCTTGTCGAGAAAAGCGCGCAGCCGGTCGAGCTCTTCCTCGTCGCATAAATCCTCGGCGCCCACCTCCTCGTCGAAATCGGTGGTGTAGACCTTGTAGTCCATTTCCCGTGCGGCGAGATCGAACGGATTGTCGGGCCGGCGCGCCTCGCCGGGCGTTTCGGAATCGAGATCGTCGTCCTCGCTGACATCCTCGGCGGTCGTGTCCCCGGCCTCACTTTCGCCGGTCTCGGTATCCTCGCTCTCGCCGCCGGATTCCTCGCCCTCGGCTTCCTCGCCGCTGGTCTCTTCCTGCTCGCTCTCCTCGGCCTGCTCCTGCGCCTCGGGAGCATCGCTATCGTCCTCGCTCTCCTCGCTCTGCTCTTCCTCGGCCAGTTCCTCGCCAAGGTCGATGGAAGTCAGGAGATCGCGCACGGAACGGGCAAATGCGTCCTGATTGTCGATCTGGCCGGCCAGCGCATCGATATTGGCGCCAGCCTTTTCCTCGATCCAGCCGCGCCACAGGTTCACGAGTTTTTCGCCGCTTGGCGGCACGGGACGCCCGGTCAGCTTCTCGCGCACCATCAGCGCAATCGCTTCCTCGAGTGGCGCATCCGCCTTGTCGGAAACCTCGGCCATGTTGGAGCGGGAATACTTGTCCTCAAGCATGGCGGCGAGATTGTCGCCCATGCCACGCATCGCATTGGTGCCGATGGCTTCCACGCGAGCCTGCTCCACCGCGTCGAAGATAGCGCGCGCGTCCTTGCCCTCCGGCGCAAGGCGGCGATGCAGGTTGGTATCGTGGCGGGCATGGCGCAACGCCATCGAATCCCCGAGCCCACGCGTTACCTGAAGCAACTCCGCGCTTGGCTTCTTCGGGAGATCCGGCAGACGCGCCCTGGAACCCGTGAGGGCCGGTTTGTCCTTGGAAAAGGCGACGTCGAACTCGTTATCGCCGGCGACCGCACGCATACAGACACCGACGGCGCGCTTGAACGGATCGAGCGGCGCATCGGCGGGCTGCCCTGGCTTGCGGTTGGATTGGGTCACGGTCGTCCCTGCGTCTTCTCCGGGCGGCTCAGCGGGCGCGCCCGTCATAATGGTGCGGTGTCATCGTGGCGGGATCGACGCCATCCAGGCAGCGTACATTGATCGCCGCCATCTTGGTGCCCTCCGGCATGACGCCACGGGCAAAGGATTCCATGCCGCAGGCCGAGCAGAACAGATGCGCGATCGTCTTCGTATTGAAGCGATACTCCGTCAGGCTGTCCTCACCCTGTTCGAGCATGAAATTCTCCGCCGGGGTGAATGCGAGAATGCTGCCCCGCTTCTGACAATAGGAGCAATTGCAGGTGATCGGATTGGCGAGATCGACCTCGACATTGTAACGCACCGCCCCGCAATGGCACCCACCTTCATAACGCATGGATCGTCTCCCGCATTTCCTGTGTTCACCGCATTCGAGAAATGCCGGACACGCGGCCCGGCAATCGGGTTTGCTAGCTCAAAGCGACATTTGCCGAGGATTCCGGCAGTTCCTCGCCAAAGGCGCGCTGATAGAACTCGGCCACAACGGCACGCTCCAGCTCGTCGCACTTGTTGAGGAAGGTCAGCCGGAAGGCGAAACCCACATCGCCGAAAATCTCGGCATTCTCCGCCCAGGTGATGACCGTACGCGGGCTCATCACAGTGGAAAGATCGCCGTTCATGAAGGCAGAGCGTGTGAGATCGGCAACCCGCACCATGCGCGAAACGGTCTCGCGACCCTTCTCGTTCTGGAAGTGCTTGTTCTTGGCAAGCACGATGGCGACTTCGTCATCATGCGGCAGATAATTGAGCGTCGTGACGATGGACCAGCGGTCCATCTGCGCCTGGTTGATCTGCTGCGTGCCATGATAGAGGCCGGTCGTATCGCCGAGGCCGACCGTGTTGGCGGTCGCGAACAGGCGGAAGGCGGGATGCGGGCGGATGACGCGGCTCTGGTCGAGCAGGGTCAGGCGGCCGGAGGCTTCCAGAACGCGCTGGATCACGAACATCACGTCTGGGCGACCTGCATCATATTCGTCGAAGACCAGAGCGATGTTGTGCTGATAGGCCCAGGGCAGGATTCCGTCGCGGAATTCCGTGATCTGCTTGCCTTCCTTCAGCACGATCGCATCCTTGCCGACGAGATCGATACGGCTCACATGGCTGTCGAGATTGATACGCACGCAGGGCCAGTTGAGGCGGGCGGCGACCTGCTCGATATGCGTCGATTTGCCGGTGCCGTGATATCCCGAGACCATGACGCGGCGATTATGCGCAAAACCGGCGAGAATGGCGAGCGTGGTCGGCTTGTCGAAAAGATAGTCCGGGTCGATATCCGGCACGTGGGCGTCCGCCACCGAATAGGCGGGCACGACCAGATCGGACTCGAAGCCGAAGGTCTCTTTCACCGAAACGGTCGTGTCCGGCAGGTTGGCGATATCGCGGTCGATCTTGTTCATCATGCCTCCAGCGGCCAGGCTTCCTGCCTGCATCGCTTGAACTATATTACGTGGTGCGTCTCATCAAAAAAGGGCTTTAACAGAAACCGGCCTGCTTCAACAGCCTGTAAGCTTCAAGCACGTTTCTCAGCCGATCTTCGGAGCCCCGGTCACCGCCATTGGCGTCCGGATGGTGACGTTTCACCAGGCTTTTATAGCGCGCCTTGATTTCTTCGCCAGTCGCTTGTGCACCCAGGCCCAGCGTTTCGAGCGCCTTGGCCTCAAGCGGGCGCAGCCTGCGCTGGCGGGGCTGCGCCGCCTCGCGCCGTCCCCCGAACAGGTTGAACGGATCGCCCACGCGGTTGTGATAGCCGGCTCTGCCCGAGCGCGCCTGCGAAAAATCGGGCGCGGCACGGGCCGATTCACCTCCGGCGAATTTCCAGGTGGGGCGGTGCCCTGTCAGCGCTTCCCGTTGATAACGCGCCACCTCGCCATCGCTGAGGCCGGAGAAATAATTGTAATTCTTATTGTATTCGCGCGCGTGATCGACGCAGAAGCGAAAATACTCGCCTTCCTTATGCCGGCCGACAGGGGCGCGATGCACGCCCGGTGCTTCGCAGCCATCCCATTGACAGCGCGGCACATCGGGCTTTGCATCGGCTGCCCGGTCGGGGCGGATGCGGATTTTCTCGAAATATTTCGAGTAGGGTTTCATAACGGATCGCGTGACACCAAATCAGGAAAGAAGTATGGCGGCTTGACGCTGCTATACAAGAATTGACTTTTCGTCATCGTTCAAATCGAGCGATTTGAATCGCACGGAAATGGGGAACCGTCCCCATATGGTATGAGGAAGCCCGAATGTCCATCCAGTCCGCCATGGAAACCAAGCTCAAGGCAGCATTTTCGCCCGAACGCCTGGCCGTCATCAACGAGAGCCACCTGCATGCCGGTCATCAGGAACATTTCGACGGCACCGGCGAGACACATTTCCGCGTACGCATCGTCGCCAACGCCTTCTCTGGAATGAGCCGCCTGCAGCGCCATCGCGCGGTCAACGATCTCCTGGCCGACGAACTGAAGGACAGCGTGCACGCACTGGCAGTGGAACCTGCAGCTCCAGGCGAACCGACCCGCTGGTAACGCCCGCACCGGCCGGGGCCGCCATCATGGCCCCGCCGGAGGATTTCACGAAAGCGGCCGGATTCTCAACCGTGTGATGCGGTTCTTGTCGCGTTTCATGACGATGAAACGCTTTCCGAAGAAGGTGAAGGCCTGCTTTTCCTCGGGGATGGTCTGCGTTTCATGGATGACGAGGCCGGCGATCGTCGTCGCCTCCTCGTCCGGCAGATCCCAGTCCAGCGCACGGTTGAGATCGCGGATCGGCACAGAGCCCTCCACGACGATGGAGCCATCGGCCTCCTGCTTAACGCCCTGGACCTCGACATCATGTTCGTCGGCGATGTCGCCGACGATTTCCTCGATGATGTCCTCCAGCGTCACCAGCCCTTCAACTTCGCCATACTCGTCGACGACGATGGCGATATGCGCCTTGCGGCGAAGGAAGGCATTCAGCTGGTCCTGCAATGTGGTGGTGTCGGGCACGAACCAGGGCTTCGAGGCCACCTTGCCGATGTCCACCTTGGAGTAGTCGTTTTCCACGTCGCCCAGTGCCCTGAGCAGATCCTTGGCGTGCACGACACCGACGATATTTTCCGTGGAGCCGCGCCAGATCGGAATGCGCGTATAGGGGCTCCGCAGAATTTCCTTCACCACCGTTTCAGGCGGATCGTCCGCATTCACCGAACGCATGTTCGTGCGGTGGATCATCACATCGGACACTTCCAGCTCGTGCAGGTCGAGCAGACCGCCCACGCGGTCGCGATCCTGCTTCACCACGGCACCTTCACGGTGCAGAACCTCCACCGTGCCACGCAGTTCCTCATGCGCCGAAAGCATCGACTGGCCGCTCGACAGATTGATGCCGAATACCGAAAGCAGGAGCCGCACCACGGAATTGGCGAGCGAGGAGAGGAAGCCGAACAAAAGGGTCGCCAGCCGTGCGAAGGGCGCCACCGACAGGGCGAACTGCTCGGGCCGGGCAAGCGCCCATGACTTGGGCAGGATTTCCGAAAAGATAACCAGAAGCACCGTCATCATGGCCGTGGCGTAAAGCACGCCCGCATCGCCGAAGAGCCGCAGAAACAGGCTCGTCGTCAGCGCAGAGGCCAGGATATTGACCAGGTTGTTGCCGATCAGCAGCGCCCCCACGAGACGGTCGCGCCGCGCGATGAGCCTGGTGACGAGCCCGGCCCGCGGATCGCCATTCGCCTCCATCGTATGAAGGCGGGCGCGTGAAACGGCCGTCATGCCCGTCTCCGTCCCCGAAAACAGGAAGGAGAGCACGATCAGGCCCAGAATGATGCCACCTGTGATCCACATCTCTGCGGTCATGGGGTAAGATTCTCCTCAAGAAAGGAAAGAACTTGGCTGGCCGGAACATCGTTGGCGACGAATGACTGGCCGATGCCCCGCGTAAGCACGAAGGTCAGCGCACCGCGGGAAACTTTCTTGTCCTGCGCAATATAGTTCAAAAGTTCCTCAGCTCCAGGGAGCCCGCCCGGAACATCCGAAAGCCGTGTGGACAGGCCCACCGCCTTGAGATGGGCCTCGACCCGATCCGCGTCGTCGGGGCTCGCCAGATTGAGCCGCGCGGAAAAGCGATGCGCCAAGGCCATGCCGATGGCCACACCTTCTCCATGAACCAGGCGCGCGCTGTCATATCCGGTCGCGCCTTCAAGCGCATGACCGAAAGTGTGCCCCAGATTGAGAAGTGCGCGGTCGCCCTTCTCATGCTCGTCGCGTGCCACCACATCGGCCTTGGCGCGGCAGGATTGGGCGATGGCCTCCACCCGTTCGGGCCCGCCGGCAAAAACGGCCTGCCAGTTTTTTTCAAGCCACGCGAAGAAGTCCGGCCGGTCGATCAGCCCGTATTTGGCAACCTCGGCATAGCCCGCGCGGAACTCGCGCGCCGGCAATGTGTCGAGTGTATCCGTATCCGCAAGAACGAGCCTGGGCTGGTGAAAGACACCGACGAGGTTCTTGCCGTGAGAGGTGTTGATGCCCGTCTTCCCACCGACGGAGGAATCCACCTGCGCCAGCAGAGATGTTGGCACCTGCACGAAGCGCATGCCGCGCCGCACGATGCCGGAAACAAACCCCGCCAGATCGCCAACAACACCGCCGCCGAGCGCGATAACCGCGTCTCCGCGCTCAAGCCGCTCGGCAAGCACGCCGGACACGACGTCCTCAAGCGTCGCGAAACTCTTGGACTTTTCACCCGGCGCAACGACGATCGCGGCAGCCTCGATGCCCGCCGCGGCAAGGCTCTCGCGCAGCGGTTCGAGATGGCGCGCGGCCACATTTGCATCCGTGACGACAGCCGCGCGAATGCCCGGCAGCCGACGGGCGATCTCCGCGCCTGCCCGCCGCACGAGACCTGCCCCGATCAGGATATCATAGGAGCGTGCACCCAGAGAAACCTCGACCTTGACCGGCGCCATGGCGCTATCGTTCATTTTGCATCTCCATTGCCTCGCGTGCCTTCGCGCGGTGCGTGGGCATCGTTTTCGAGGTATTGCGCCAGCGCATCCACGACTTCTCCGGCGATCACATCCTTCGGCTCGTTGCGCGAATGCACGACGATATCGGCCTCCGCATAAAGAGGATAGCGCTCGTCCATGAGCCGGCGCATCACGCTCTCCGGGTCCTGGTTGTTCAGAAGGGGCCGCGTCGACTTGCGTCCCACACGCTCCATCAATGTGGGCAGATCGGCCTTCAGCCAGATCGAGATTCCGCGGCGCGCGACAGCCCGGCGCGTCTGCGCGTTGACGAAGGCGCCGCCACCGGTCGACACCACGCGTGGCCCGGATTTGAGAAGCCGCGCAATGACCCGGCGTTCGAGCGAGCGGAACTCCGCCTCTCCGTAAGACGAAAAGAGATCGGCCACAGTCATGCGCGACACCGTTTCGATCTCATGATCGCTGTCGATGAAGGCAAGCCCCAGCATTTCGGCGACCTTGCGCCCGATCACGGTTTTGCCGGCCCCCATGAGGCCGACGAAGACGATGGAGCGATTGCCGAGCTTCTGCGCGATGCCGGCAAATTTTGTGGAAGCAGGAGTTTCTGTCACTGTCATTATCGCGGGCCCCTCGTCTGCCGGTTTCGACACAAAAGCCGCAATCCGTCAAGCTCGCCAGACAGTTATCAGCACTTACCCTTGCATTGAAAGGACCGGCATCCCATAACGGAGTGGGGACTGGGAAACAGGAATTCGGGACGGACGTATGCCGACACTTTTTCGGCTTGTGGTCATCATCGCTGTGCTGGCGGGGTTGGTTTATGGGGCAATGGTGGCCCTGGCGACCTTCGTTCAACCGCAAACCGGCGAGATCAGCGTGCGTATCCCCCCAGAGAAACTGAACCCGCCACAGTAAGCATCCCGCTATGAACGCAAGGATCGGCAGCGCCGCGCGCATTGAAGCCTTTCTGGAAATGATGGCCGCAGAGCGCGGTGCGAGCGACAACACGCTTTCATCCTACAGGCGCGATCTGGAGGATGCGGCGACCCATCTTGCAGGGGAAGGCATTGCCCTGACCGATGCGGGGTCCGAAAACCTGCGCGGCTTCCTCGCCGGCCTTGCCGCGCAGGGCTTCGCCGCCACCACACAGACACGCAAGCTTTCGGCTCTGCGCCAGTTCTACCATTTCCTCTATGCCGAAGGCCTGCGTTCCGACGATCCCACGGGCGTTCTCGACAGCCCGAAGCGGGGACGCCCCCTGCCAAAAACCTTGAGCGAAGAGGAAACCGGCCGGCTGCTCGACCGTGCGGCTGCGGAAGCGCGCGAGGCCCCGGCTGATGGCCCGGAACGCCTGGCCGCCCTTCGCCTTCACGCGTTGCTGGAAGTGCTCTACGCCTCTGGCCTGCGCGTTTCGGAACTGGTTGGCCTGCCCGTCACGGTCGCCTTGCGCGACGAGCGCTTCTTTGCCGTGCGCGGCAAGGGCGGCAAGGAACGTATCGTGCCACTCTCCTCCAAGGCTCGCGAGGCCATGCAGGTCTGGCTGAAGGAGCGCGCAACGCAGCCGGCCATGGTCGACAGCCCGTGGCTTTTTCCAGCGAGTTCGCAAAGCGGCCATCTGCCGCGCCAGGTTTTTGCCCGAGAGTTGAAATCGGTCGCCGCGCGCGCCGGTATTGCGGCCGCGAAAATCTCGCCGCATGTGCTGCGCCATGCCTTTGCCAGTCACCTTCTGCAGAATGGCGCAGACCTGCGCGCCGTGCAGGAACTCCTGGGGCATTCGGACATTTCGACCACGCAAATCTACACGCATGTGCTCGAAAAACGCCTCACTGAGCTGGTTCAGAAGCACCATCCGCTTGCCGATTAGCTCCATCATCGTTATTTGGAGCCTCAATTCTTGGCGGCAGGCCATGTTCAACGAGGGGAAACTTCTGGGTTTCCCGAGCCCGATTTGGCGAGTGAATGTACAATTATCTCGATTTTGAAAAGCCGATTGCCGATCTCGAAGGCCAGATTCTCGAACTGAAGAAGCTCGCCGAGGCCGGTGAGGCCGTCGATGTCGCAGACGAGATCGCACGCCTCGAAAAGCGTTCCAAGGATGCGCTTGTCGATATCTATCGTTCACTGGTGCCCGCGCAGAAAGCGCTGGTGGCCCGCCACCCCGACCGGCCGCATTGCCTTGACTATGTGCGAGGCCTGTTCACCGACTTCACACCGCTTGCCGGCGACCGCGCCTTCGGCGAGGACGAAGCTGTGGTTGCCGGCTTTGCGCGCTTCAAGGGGGAATCGGTTGCCATTCTCGGGCAGGAGAAGGGCAGCAACACCCAAAGCCGCCTGAAGCACAATTTCGGCATGGCCCGCCCGGAAGGATACCGCAAGGCGGTGCGCGTGATGGACATGGCGGACCGTTTCGGCATTCCCGTCATCAGCCTGGTGGACACGGCAGGCGCCTATCCCGGCATTGGCGCCGAAGAGCGCGGCCAGGCCGAAGCCATCGCCCGCTCCACGTCGAAAAGCCTGAGTCTCAAGGTTCCCAACATCGCCGTGATCATCGGCGAGGGCGGCTCCGGCGGCGCCATCGCCATCGCAACCGCAAACCTTGTCTACATGCTGGAGCATTCGATCTATTCGGTGATCTCGCCGGAAGGTGCGGCCTCCATTCTGTGGCGCGACGCCGCCCGCGCCAAGGATGCCGCCACCAACATGAAGATCACGGCGCAGGATCTGATGGCCCTGAAAGTCATCGACGGCATCATTTCGGAACCCATCGGCGGCGCCCATCGCGGGACCGAAGCGGTCATCGAGGCCACCGGCGCCCAGATCGAGAAAGGCTTCGCCGACCTCGCAGCCGCCAATGTCGACTATCGCGAGCACCGTCGGGAGAAGTTCCTGGCCATCGGCCGAAGCCTTTAGAGCATTTTGCAGTCAGGTGGAATCGCCTGACATCTGCATAAATGCGGAAAAACAAAGAGAGAGAGCGGCTCAGGGTTTCCATGAAACGATGAAGCTCTCTAGGGTACACTCCGTACCCTGGTCTGCGCCGGGCGCCCTAAAGTACCTTTCTGAGAAACGCCCGCGTACGCGGATCCTTCGGCTCGGTGAAAATCACCTCCGGCGCCCCCTGCTCGACAATGCGGCCGCCATCCATGAACAGGACCCGGTCGGCAATGTCGCGGGCAAACTGCATCTCATGGGTGACGATAAGCATGGTCTGCCTTGCATCCGCCACCCGCTTGAGAAGCTGCAGCACCTCGTCGACCCACTCGGGATCGAGCGCGGAGGTCGGCTCGTCGATGAGCATGATCTCGGCATCCGCGGCCATGGCCCGGCCGATGCCAACGCGCTGCTGCTGTCCGCCGGACAAGGCGGCCGGATAGCTCTCCGCTTTTTCCGCAAGACCGATCGTGGCCAGAATTTCCTCGGCGCGCGCCTGCGCCTGCGCCCGGGACCAGCCACGCACCGTGATCAGCCCTTCGGCTATGTTGTCGCGCGCCGTCTTGTTGGCGAACAGCGCATAGTTCTGGAACACGAACGAAGTGCGCCGCCGCACCGCCCGCTGCTCCGACGCGCTGGCCGTGGAAGCGTCGACCGTCACATCGCCGACGGTGATGATCCCCGCATCGGGCTTTTCAAGAAAGTTCAGCGAACGCAACAGCGTCGATTTTCCTGTACCCGACGGTCCAATGACCGCCACCCGCTCACCGGTTGCAATATCGAGGTCGATGCCGTCGAGCACGGTGTTCTCTCCAAACCGCTTGGTCAGTCCCTTTACCGAGATCATCGCGCATGCGCCTTTCCGAGCCGTACCTCGAGCTGCCGCTGCACCATGGTGAGAAGCTCCACGATCACCCAATAGATGATCGCAACCATGATGAAAGCCTCGAAATAAAGGAAGCTGCCCGCCGCTTCCTTCTGGGCTGCACCCATCAGTTCCGTGACACCGAGCGTAAAGGCCAGCGAAGTGCTCTTTATGATGTCGACGAAATAGTTAACCAGCGTGGGCGCTGCGATCCGGGCGGCCTGCGGCAGAATGATCCGCCGCATCATCTGTGCCGTGGTCATGCCCACCGACAGCGAGGCCTCCCATTGCGAGCGGTCGACCCCGATGATGGCCGCGCGGATGCTCTCGGCCATATAGGCCGCAAAATGCAGCGTGAGCCCCATCACCGCTGCCGTCACGCCATCGATGGCCGTCAGGAAAGAGAATATCTGCGGCAGCCCGTAATAGAACAGGAAGAGCTGCACCAATAGCGGCGTACCGCGGAAAAAGCTGATGAAAACCTTCGTAAGCTGGTCTAGCCCCGGCACGCGCAACACGCGGACGATGGCCATCAGCGAGGCCAGAGCCAGTGCGAGGACCATCGCCACCGACGCCATTGCAAGCGTCAGGGGGACATATTTGAGGAGCACGGGAAGAAGCCCGAGCATATAGTCCAGATCAAGCGGTCTCACGGGTCCTGCTTCTTTCGTTGTGAAAATGCATAAAGGTCGAGACTACCACGATAAATCGAAAGCCCTCTCCCGGAACGGGAGAAGGCTTCGCGGGGCATCAGGTGCTGTGGCGCCGTAAGGCGAGCGGCAGTGCCGGGTTTCCGGCTTCCGCCACCCCCTCACTTGGTGATATCGGTGCCGAACCACTTTTCGGAGATTTCCGAAAGCTTGCCGTTTTCCTTGAGCTTGCCGATTGCCGCATCGACGCGATCGCGCAGTGCCTTGCCTTCCTCGTCATTGCGGAAGGGAAGCGCATTGCGGATTTCGGAGAATGGCTCGCCCGCAAGCGCCAGCGGCAACGGCGATTCCTTGATGAGCTGGGCAGCACTCACGCGATCCATGACGAAGGCATCCACCCGGCCAAGCGCGGTATCCTGCGCAAGATTGCTCTCATAGGTCTTGATTTCAATTTCACTCGCATAGGGAAGTTCGCGCAGGAGCTGCTCGAAATTCGAGCCGAGATTAACGGCCACCGTCCGCCCTTTAAGGCTCTCGGGCCCTGTGATTTCGCTTTCATTGCCCTTTTTCACCGTCACCTGGGCACCGTCGATCACATAGGGCTGCGAGAAGGCGAACTTCGCCTCACGTTCCGGTGTGATGGTGATCTGATTGGCAATGGTGTCGATGCGCTTAGCATCCAGCGCGCCGACAAGGCCGGAAAAACCCATCGTCACGAATTGAACTTCGTCGCCGGTTTCTTCCGCGACTGCATTCATGAAATCCACCTCGAAGCCCTGCAGCTTGTCCTGCTTGACGAAGGTGAAGGGGAAATAGCCGCCGGACATACCGACCCGGATCGTATCGGCATGGGCTCCTGAAATCGTGGTGGCCAGCAACACCGCGGCCAGCGTCAACTTGTGCATTGTAGTCTCCGTTGCGCCCTTGGCGCTTGCGTATGAAGCACTGAAAGGGCGCCCTGCAAGGCGCCCTTTCAGCATTATTTTTCATCAAACGCCTTTTGAGGACATCGGTGAAGAAACCGGCTTCCGATTATCCCGGGCCATTGGAATTTCATTTCAAATATTCATCTCACCGTGAAATCTACCCCTAACCAACGTGCGCTCCCCGCAGGCTGGCGAAAACCGTCGTGAGCGGGAGATGCGCAAACATGTGGCAGGAACGGGGGATTGTGTTCCCTGCGCGAGCCGCATAGAAGCCGTCAAATCGCCACAAAGAAGCACAAAATGCGCGGCTTGGGTCGCAAGATGGGCCTAGGCCCTAACAGCGCGGGTAATGAAATTGAAAGTATGAGGCTTCATACTTCATTTTCTATAAGCGAACTGCCATCTTAGGATTCGCAGATGAAAGCGCCACCAAGGCGGGACACGCAGCACTCGATGAAACGACTGGGCAAATACGCACTCTTCCTGTCTGCCGCGCTGGCGCTTGCCGGCTGCAACGAGACCCTTGAGGACATTTCCCCCAAGGCAGAGCGGCAATTGCCCGAGCGCATCGTGCAGTCGATGAAGGCCAAGGGGATGAGCAAGACATCCCCTGTCATGATGCGCATCTTCAAGGAAGAAGGGAAGCTGGAGATCTGGAAGGCCAAGCAGAATGGCCGCTACGACGTGATCGCCAGCTACGACATCTGCAAATGGTCAGGCAAGCTGGGGCCGAAATTCACCGAAGGCGATCGCCAGGCGCCCGAGGGCTTCTATACGGTGCGACCGGGGCAGATGAACCCGAAATCGCAATATTACCTGTCCTTCAACATCGGCTTCCCGAATGCCTATGACCGCGCCAACGGGCGCACCGGCCAACATCTGATGGTGCATGGCGCGTGCTCTTCGGCTGGATGCTATTCGATGACCGACGAACAGGTGGCCGAGATTTATGCCTTCGCTCGCGACGCCTTCAAAGGCGGCCAGCGCGACTTCCAGATTCAGGCCTTCCCCTTCCGCATGACGGCGGAAAACATGGCCCGCTACCGCACCGACCCGAACTACGCCTTCTGGAAAATGCTGAAGGAAGGTTACGATTACTTCGAGCTGACCAAGCTGCCGCCGAAGGTGGATGTCTGCGAGAAGCGCTATGTGTTCAACCGCGAGGCACCCGAGGGGCAGAGCTTCTCGCCCACCGGCGCCTGCCCGCAGATGAGTCAGCCGGACTCGCTGATGATGGCCTATCAGCAATATCAGACCCAATATGACCGGGCTTTCTCGGCTGCGCTCGGCGCACGCGCGAAGAGCACGCCCGCGCCCTCCATCGCCGGCCACAAGGAAGCGCTTCTGGTCGCGGACTGGAGCAAGCGCCGGGCCCGTGGCGAACGCGTTTCCCGCGAACCCCCGAGCCTCAATCCTACGCCGACGGCCATTGCCACGGCCCCGAAGCCGACAGTGGCACCCGCGGCACCCGCAACGACCACGGCCTACACCACAGATGGTCAGCCGAACGGGCTCCAGAATGCCATGCAGGCGGTAACGCCGGATCGGCAGGAAGCTGCGGCTTCTTCCGCACCGGCTGATGCTCCCATGTCGACCGGCTCCGTGCCCGTACCCACGCCCAATCCAAGCGCTTCCGAAACACCGGCGGCCGTCGCGGAAGCTCCGGCAGCGCAGCCCAAGCCGGCGGAATCGCGCACAAGCGCTGTGACGAGGCGTCTGCGCAACCTGTTCGGCGGCTGATGACCCCTCCGGAAATCTATGATCTGCGGGGGCTGAATTGCCCACTTCCCGTGCTCAAGGCCCGCAAGCGTCTTGCCGGGATGACGGTCGGCGAACAGCTCTGGCTGGAAACCACCGACCCGCTGGCCGTGATCGATATTCCCGCGTTCTGCAACGAGAGCGGCCACCGGCTCGTCTCCACGGAGTCGATGAGCGAAGGCCATCGTTTTCTCGTCGAGCGAGGCGCATAAAGGGCTGGCCGATTCAGCCGTTCTGCAATCGGGTAAAAACGCCCGAAATATGCACAAATGGGAAACCGGGCGCTCTACATTGGCTCACGGTTTCACCACGGAAACCCTGAACCGATCTACCTCTTTGTTTTTCCGCATTTATGCAGACGTCAGGTGATTCCACCTGACTGCAAAATGCTCTAGAAGCCAGTCGAATATCCGGCAATCGCCAGCGGGTTCTCCTGCAGCGCGGCCCGATCCGGCGTGTCGATGCGCGCCTGGCCTGTAAAGGCCGAGAAGATGCCGCGCACATATTCAGCGTCGAGGCTCGTTCCGATCACCACCAGCCGCACACCACGCGTCCCATCGGGCCAGCGCTCCAGATAGCGCGGCGCGCCGAGGATTTGCCGCACACCCTGCACGACAAGCGGCCGTTCCGGCGTTTCGGCAGTCTCCACAAGCCCTTTCAGACGCAGGATATGGTTTCCGCACTGGCTGCGCAGCAGATCGAGGAAGCCCTCCAGCACCGCCAGCGGCATTGGCGCTTCTCCACTGAGAAACACCGTATCGAACGGCGCACCGTGATGGTGACGGTGGACGTGATCGCAGCCGTCACCATGATGATGGGGGTGATCGTGGCAATGATCATGCTGCGACGCATGCGCGACCCTCGCCGCACGCCTGCCCGCATCAAGTGCACTGCAATCGATAAGCATCGTGGCTGAGGCCTTGCCCGCATCCACAAGCTCCGCACCCGGAGCAAATTCACCAAGCCTTGCCTCCAGCTGCGCCAGCGCCTCGGGCTGTGCCTGATCCGCTTTGGTGAGGACCAGGCGGTCGGCGACGGCCACCTGCCGCCGCGCTTCCTCATACTCGTCGAGCGTCCCGTCGCCGTGCAGCGTATCGACGACGGTCACGACACCATCAATGGAAAAGGCTTCCGCAAGCTGCGCATGGGCGGCAAGCGCCTGCAGAACCGGCACCGGGTCGGCGAGCCCCGTCGTTTCGATGACGACCCGCTTCAGGCGCGCGGCCCGCCCATCGGCAACGCGCGCGGCAAGATCGACGAGCGTATCCACCAGGGCTCCGCGAACCGTGCAGCACAGGCAGCCGTCCGAAAGCTCGATGACGCCGTCGGATGCCTCCTCGACCAGAAGATGATCGATGCCCACTTCGCCAAACTCGTTGACGATCACCGCCGTATCGGAAAGGGCCGGATCGCGTAGCAGGCGATTGATGAGCGTCGTCTTTCCGGCCCCAAGGAAACCGGTCACCAAGGTCAGTGGAATGCGCATCGCCCCATTCATGTCGGATCTAGCCGCCTTGCCCGGTGATCATCGCTGCACCGCCCGGATTATAGTCTGGACGCGGCGTGGGGATCGGCACATTGGCAAAACGCGGCGCCTTGGATTCAGGCCCGGTGGCTCCGCCAAGCGTAATGAGAACGGGGCGGGGGTCATGATCCATGGGGCGGATATAAGGCGAATTCACCATCAGCCGCCCTTCGTCATCGCGCTCCTCCACACGCTCGGCAACCGCTTCCTTCGAACAGATCTGCGGACGCAGGTCGATTGCGACATTGCGATTCTGACCGTAAGGGGTGAGGGAAGCGAGCGTCGGCGCACCGAAGCCAGGCGCCTTGAACCCCTGCGTCAGAAGTTCAGCGGCCTTCTCACCGCGCTTGACCTGCGAGGGCGCGCCCAGAACGATCGCCGCCAGCGTTCGCCCGTTTCGCGTGGCCGTCGAAGCGAGATTGAAACCGGACGAGCAGATGTAGCCTGTCTTCATGCCGTCCGCCCCCTGAAAGCGGCCGATCAGCCAATTGTAATTCGGCATGATCTTGTCGCCCGCCTGAATGGCCTCGAGCGAGAAATAATGCGCGTGCTCGGGAAACTCCGTGCGAATGGCGCGCACGAGCACTGCCAGATCATGCGCCGTGGTATATTGCTCGGTGGAATAAAGACCATGCGCATTGACGAAATGCGATCCCGTCATTCCGATCTGCCGCGCGGTCTGGTTCATGCGCGCGGCAAAAGCCCGCTCCGAGCCGGCGATGCTTTCGCCGATGGATGTGGCGATATCGTTCGCCGATTTCACCATGATGATCTTGAGCGCATTGTCGAGCGTGAGCACGGAGCCCACCGGATAACCCATCTTGCTCGGCGGCTCCTTGGCGGCATTTGCAGAAATCCGCACAGGCGAATCGAAGCGCATCTCGCCTGCCTTGACGGTCCGAAAAGCCACATAGGCCGTCATGAGCTTGGTCAGCGAAGCCGGATACCAGCGCTGAAACGCATTTTCATGCGACAACACCTTTCCGGACCCCACATCGATGACGATCGACGCTCCCGCCTTTGCCGGCAATATGGCCGTCACCAGGCCGAGGAACAGGACCGCAAGAAACGCAGCACTGCATTTCATCGAAGACATGAGCTCATCCAAATATCGTTGCCGCCCGAAGCATCGGGCAAATTGTTTCCGTCGGGACATCCCGCTGGGGATACCCAGGTGCCACGCAAGAACACCCGCCCCGAAATCGAAGCCCTGAAAACCCCGCTTAGGGCTCTCTCACCTTGCCGGCTGGCCGCCATTTAACGCATAACGGCACCGATTGGCAAAGCCCGCCAGGGGCTCCCCGCACACCGACTAAACATATAGGCGGCCAAGGCAACGAGCACCCTTGCGGTTTAAGCGGGTTCCCTGCAATGATGCATACACCCTTCACAGGGACTTTGCATCGGAAACTCCGACAGACACCGCCGCAGCGCCGCCAACGGCCGCCTGGACCGTGCTGGTTTTCCCGAAGCGGGTGCCAGCGAAGGCCACAGTCACCCGGCCTTTATCCATCCAAACCGGGCAAAATTTTGAAGGAAGCCACTTATGCCTATCCTGAACCGCGCCGCCGAACTCCAGGAAGAAATCACCGCCTGGCGGCGTGATCTGCACCGCAATCCGGAACTGCAGTTCGACGTGCACCGCACGGCCGGTTTCGTCGAGCAGAAACTGCGGGAATTCGGCTGCGACGAGGTCGTGACGGGCATTGGCCGCACCGGCGTGGTCGGCGTGATTCGCGGAACGCTCGGCAATGGCCCGGCGATTGGCCTGCGTGCCGATATGGATGCGCTTCCTCTCAACGAGGTGAGCGGCAAGCCCTGGGCTTCGACAGTGCCGGGCAGGATGCATGCCTGCGGCCATGACGGCCACACGGCCATGCTCCTGGGCGCGGCGAAATATCTGGCTGAGACACGCAATTTCAGGGGATCGGTGGCCCTCATCTTCCAGCCCGCGGAAGAAGGCGGCGGCGGCGGCAACGAGATGGTCAAGGACGGCATGATGGAGCGCTTCGGGATCGAGCGCGTCTTCGGCATGCACAACATGCCGGGTATTCCCGTTGGCCAGTTTGCCATCTGCCCCGGCCCGATCATGGCCGCGACGGCCGAATTCGACATCGTGGTGAAGGGCCGCAGCGGCCACGCGGCCATGCCGCATATGGTGGTCGATCCCATCGTTGCGGCCAGCCAGATCGTGCTCGGCCTTCAATCCATCGCCTCGCGCAATGTGCATCCCCTCGATTCCGTGGTCGTCTCCGTCACCAAGTTCAACGCCGGCGACGCCTACAACGTCATCCCCGACCAGGTGGCCCTTGCCGGCACGGTCCGTTCCCTGCGCAAGGAAGTGGCCGCCGAAGCGGAAAAGCGCATGCGCGTGATCTGCGAGGGCGTGGCCGCAGCCCACGGCGCTACGGTGGAAGTACATTACGACCCCAACTATCCCGTAACTTTCAACCGGCCGGAGGAAGCAGCCTTTGCCGGAGCGGTAGCGGGCGAGGTCGCAGGCGACAAGAATGTGGATGCTAATGTGACCCCGACCATGGGTGGCGAGGATTTCTCCTACATGCTGGAAGCACGCCCTGGCGCGCTGATCTTCCTTGGCAACGGCGATACGCCTGCCCTCCACAACACGGGCTATGATTTCAGCGACGAGGCCATTCCCTACGGCGTGAGCTACTGGGTCCGGCTCGCCGAAACGGCCCTTGCCGCCTGACGAAGCGCCGGGAAGGCCATGGATTTCGCCTTGGCGAAACGGCCTCGTGACGCTATGAGAAGAGCCAAGCGGTCCCGTAGCTCAGCAGGATAGAGCATCAGATTCCTAATCTGAGGGTCACAGGTTCGAATCCTGTCGGGATCGCCATTTCTCAAACGTGCGATTTGATGCCGCGGCAAATGGCTTTCGCATCTCAAGATGCATTCACCAGAATTATATATCCAATCCGATATATAAATGAGGCGACTTGGCGCCTCCCGCGTAAGCTTATGCCATCTACAAACGGATTTGCGGGAGGACGAATGTCGTTGAAGATGATTGCCGCCATTGCGGCCCTTGCAGCCGCCGGGATTGCCACAGCCATTCCAGCGCACGCTGAAGAGCCCCTGAAACTGCGCATAGCAACCGAAGGCGCCTATCCGCCCTTCAACGGTGTGGACGCGTCCGGAAAACTGTTCGGTTTCGATGTCGAAATCGCGGAAGCCATCTGCGCCCACCTCAAGGCCGAATGCTCGATGGTGGCACAGGATTGGGACGGGATCATCCCCGGTCTTCTCGCCAGCAAATACGATGTCATCGTCGCCTCCATGTTCATCACCGAAGCCCGCAAGGAGAAGGTCGCCTTCACCAAGCCCTACTACCGCTCGGCGATGACCTATGTAATGCCAAAGGGCAGCGATGCATCCATTATCGACAAGCCCGATCTCGACGGAAAGACGCTTGGCGTCCAGGCGGGCGCCACCCAGTCGCAATATGCCGAGGCTGTCCACGGTACGGCCGATATCCGGCAGTACCGCACCCAGGATGAAGTCAATCTCGACCTCGTCAACGGCCGTCTCGATATCCAGGTGGGCGATCTCATACCTATGCTCGAATGGACCGAAAAGACGGATGACGGTGCCTGCTGCGAACTGGTCGGCAAGCCCATCACGGACCCGCAATATGTCGGCGAAGGCGTCGGCATGGCGGTGCGCAAGGAAGATACCGAGCTTCTTGCCCGCCTCAATGGCGCGCTTGATGCCATCGTCGCCGATGGCACCTACAAGAAGATCAACGACAAATACTTCTCCCTGGACATCTACACTCTCAAATGATGCCCGGAGCCTCCGGGCCGCGGCTGCCGCGAGCCCGGAGACCAGGAGACCCCTTCCATGGATATTTCCATTCTCGCCCCGTCCGCCACGGGTTGGGGAGACGAACTGTTGTCCGGCCTCTGGATAACGGTTTCGCTCGCCCTCACGACATTGCCCTTCGGCCTCGTGCTTGGCCTCTGCTTTGCAAGCCTGGCGCTGTCGCCTTCGCGCATGGCGCGCGGACTGGCTGCGGCATATGTGACCGTCTTTCGCGGCCTGCCCGAACTGCTGACATTGTTCATCCTATACAATGGGCTCGGCATGTTCCTCAACACGGTGTTGAGCGCCCTTGCCCATGACCATGTGGCCGTCGATCTGTCACCGTTCCTCACTGGCGCGGTTGCCCTGGCCCTTGTCTTCGGCGCTTATGCGGCCGAGGTTTTTCGCGGTGCCTTCATGGCCTTGCCACCCGGCCAGATCGAAGCCGCATTCGCCATCGGCATGTCCGACTGGCAGGTGTTTCATCGCATCAAGTTTCCGCAGCTCATGCGGCTTGCTCTGCCCGGGCTCGGCAATCTCTGGATCAACCTGATCAAGGACACGGCCCTTGTCTCGGTGATCGCCCTGAACGACGTGATGCGCCAGGGCTTCGTGGCTTCCAACGTCTCCAAACAGCCCTTCCTGATCTATGGCGCGGTCTGCGTGCTCTACTGGGGCCTCTGCATACTTTCCGAAACCGTTCTCGGCTGGCTCGAACATCGCAGCAATCGCGGCGTGAGGTTCGTGAAATGACCTTCACCCTCGAAAACTGGCCTTTACTTCTGAAAGGCGCGGGCCTCACCCTGCAACTGGCAATCGGCGCCTTCTTCATCGGCGCGCTGCTGGCACTGCCGCTCGCGCTTCTGCGCATCTATGGCAACAAGCTCGCCAGCGGTATCGTCCGCGTGCTGATTTCGTTTCTGCGCGGAACGCCGATGCTGGCGCAGCTCTTCCTCGTTTACTACGGCGCCGGCCAGTTTCGTCCGCAGCTTCAGGCGCTCGGGCTGTGGACCTTTCTGCGCGAACCCTATTTCTGCGCGCTGCTGACCTTCACGCTCAACACAGCCGCCTATCAGGCCGAAATCCTGCGCGGGGGCATTCGCGCCGTACCGGCAGGCGAGGTCGAGGCCGCCAAGGCCATCTCCATGTCCTTCGGCCTGCAATTACGGCGGATCATCTGCCCTCATGCCTATCGCATCGCGATGCCCGCGCTCGGCAATGAATTGATCCTCATGATCAAGGGATCGGCCATAGCCTCCGTGGTGACGCTGCTCGACCTGATGGGACAGGCGCGCCTCATTTTCGCGCGCACCTTCGACTTCGGCATCTATCTTCAGGCCGCCATTCTCTACCTCGTCATTTCCTTCGCGGTCGTGCGCCTGTGGCGCCTTCTCGAATGGTGGAGCGCGCCTCAGTTCAGGCGCCCCGTTCCGACCTCTAATCCCGTCACCACCGGAGGCCAGCCATGACGCTATCCCTCTCCCCCCGGAATGAGGACCGGCCTGTCCTCGTAGCACGCAACATCGCCAAGACCTTCGGCTCCGTAGAGGTTTTGAAAGACGTTTCCCTGAGCGCCAGCCAGGGCGATGTGATCGCGATCCTCGGTTCGAGCGGCTCGGGCAAGAGCACGTTCCTGCGCTGTATCAACATGCTCGAAATCCCCGACCGCGGGCATCTGGAAGTCCACGATCAGGTTGTCGACATCCGCGACGGACGCGTCGACCCCCGCCAGATGAAAACGGTGCGCCGGCACCTCGGCATGGTGTTCCAGCAGTTCAATCTGTGGTCACACATGACCGTTCTGCAGAACGTCATGGAAGGCCCGTTGCGGGTTCTGGGGCAAGAGCGGGCAACCGTGCGCGATCGCGCCGAAGCGCTCCTTGCCCGCGTGGGGCTGGAAGGCCGTTTCGATCATTATCCCGCCCAGCTTTCAGGTGGCCAGCAACAACGGACCGCCATCGCCCGCGCCCTGGCCATGGAACCGGACGTGATGCTTTTCGACGAGCCTACCTCCGCCCTCGACCCGGAACTGGTCGGTGAAGTTCTCGCGCTCATTCGGCAGCTTGCGGAGGAAGGGCGCACGATGATCGTGGTCACCCATGAAATGGGATTTGCCCGTGATGTCTCGAACCGCACCGTCTTCATGCATCACGGCCGGGTCGAGGAGGAGGGCGCGTCGTCCGATCTGTTCCACGAGCAAAAGTCGGAGCGCTTCCGCGCTTTCCTGGCTCGTACGAAATAAAGCCGCCCCGCATCGATCCGGGTGCGGAACGGCGCCGCCAACATGCGAAGAGAATGAAATGACCACTGAAACGCTCGTCCTTGGAGCCGGCATTGTCGGCGTCTGCGTTGCCTTGCATCTGCGCGAGCGCGGCCAGTCCGTCGCGCTGATCGATCGCAACGAACCCGGCGAGGAAGCGAGCTATGGGAATGCGGGATTGATCGAGCGGGCGAGCGTCATCCCCTACGCCATTCCGCGCCACCTTCCCACATTGCTTGCCTATGCATCCAACCGCTCGGCGGCCGTGCGCTATGCCCCCTGGCACCTGCCACGCGTGGCCGGCTGGGTGCTGCGCTACTGGCATGCCTCCCGCCATGACCGGCTGATGCGCAGCGCCCATGAAATCCTACCTCTCATCGAGGCGTGTCTCGGCGAACATGACCGGCTTATCGCTGAGGCCGGCCTTGAGCACCTCATCCGCAGGAATGGCTGGATCGAGGTATTTCGCTCCATAGCCGCGCAGGAAGCGGCCGAAGCCCGAGCATCCGCGCTCGCCGAATTCGATCTTTCCTGGAAGGTGCTCGACCGCACAGCGCTTTCAGCTGCCGAACCTGCTCTGACAGAACGAGCCGTAGGCGCGATCCACTGGACCGACCCCTATACTGTCAGCGATCCGGGCGCCCTTACGAAGGGCTATGCCGATCTCTTTGAAAAAAAGGGGGGGTCGTTTCTGCGCGGCGCCATCGCCGGCATCCGCAAGACACGGACGGGATGGCAGGTAAGCACGGATAGCGGGATCCACGAAGCCGCTCGTCTGGTAATCGCCCTCGGGCCCCATTCCGTTCGTTTGCTCGAACCCTTGGGATACCGCGTCCCGCTCGGCATCAAGCGTGGGTATCACATGCATTTTCGCCCTGAAGGAAATGCCGGCCTCTCCCATGCGATCCTCGATGAGGAAGTGGGATATGTATTGGCGCCGATGGAACAGGGCATCCGCCTTACGACCGGCGTCGAGCTCGACGCACCGGATGCCCCGCCCAACAGAATCCAGCTCCAGCGCGTGGAACGCAGGGCGCGAGAGCTTTTCCCCCTCGGCCAGCCCGTGGAAGACACCCCATGGCTCGGATTGCGCTCGGCCATGCCGGACATGAAACCGGTTATCGGCCGGGCGCCTTTGCATGAGGGGCTGTGGGTGGCGTTCGGCCATGCGCATCACGGCCTGACCCTTGGGCCGGTCACGGGACGGCTTCTGGCAGAGATGATGACGGGAGAAGCCCCTTTTGCCGATCCCGCGCCGTTCGCCATGGAGCGCTTCGGCAAGACCCCGCAACTGAACACCGTGCGTTGACGTTTTGCCGACAAGCGTCTTTCAGTAGGACGTCAGCCGGCACCTTGGAACCGGCCGATGCCAACGAAAGAGGCTTCTTCATGCGCAATGAGCGGTTTTTGCGGGAATTTGACTGGAACCTGATCTTCATTTTCCAGGTCATTCTCGAGGCCGGCGGTATAACCGCTGCCTCGCAACGTCTTCTGCGCACGCAGCCCAGTGTTTCCAACGCGCTCAACCGGCTCGAAACCTCGCTCGGCCATCGCCTGATCCATCGCACACGCGGTACGTTCGAACTGACCGACTATGGCAGGCTATTTCATGAAGAAGCGCTCAGGGTGTTGCGCGGGGTCGAACGCATTTCGGATCTCGCCGGCGATGCCTCGCGGCTCAACGGCATGGTGCGCATCCAGATCGCCAATCATCTCGATTGCCCCGTGCTGAACAACGCATTGGAAGTCTTTCATGAGCGCCAGCCGCAGGTGAAGCTGGAGATCGAATCCGCCCCCTCCGGTATCATCATCGACAATGTGCGCCATGGCAGGGCCACCATTGGCTTCTGCATCCTCAACAAGCCGCAATCGGGCCTGTCCTGCCACCATCTCAGCAGCGGCAATATGGGGTTCTATTGCGGCAGGCGTCACCCCTTGTTTGGCCGTGAGAATCTGACGCTCGATGATCTCGACGAGCACAACTACATCTCATACGAAAGCGACCATCTGGAAGCCGGCCTGGATGCGGTCGCCCGCATTGGCCTCGGCAACCGCTTCCGCGACAATCGCATCGCCAGCTCCGCAAGCGACGAGGAGGTGTTGCGCCTGATCGAAGCCGGCATTGGATTCGGCCCGCTCAACGTTTCAATGGGCACGCTTTATGTGAATGCTGGCCGCCTGTGGCCCCTGCCGCCCTATGAGCACTTGCCGGTCGTGAACAACTACCTGATCACAAGCCCACACAACCGCTTGACCCTGGAAGAAATCAGCTTCGTCGAGGTGGTCGAGGCCACACTGGAAACAGCGCTTGAGGATTGACGGACCTACTTCCGGTCCACTGCCCCCACATCCAGCAGCGGCGCGGCATCGAGCGCACCGGCATTGAGCATCGCCCCTACCCGCTCGAGCGCGGCCACGATCATCGCCTGCTCCCAGTCCGGCAGTTTCTCGAACTGCGCCGAGAAGGTTTTCTGAAGCGGGTCCGGCGCGGTTTTCAAGAGCTCACGCCCCTCTTCGGTCGGCGCGACCCACACCACCCGCTTGTCGAGGTCACTGCGCGTGCGTGTCACCAGACCTCGCGCCTCCAGTTTGTCTACCAGCGCTGTCGCGGTTGCCTGGCCGACGCCTGCCTTGCCTGAAATATCCTTCGGGGTAGCGCGTCCCGCCGCCGCCACGATTTCCAGAACGATGAGCTGCGGGGTCGTGAGCCCTGTCGCGCGCGCCAGTGTGCGCGCGTTCAACTCTGTCGCCCGCAAGATACGCCGCAACGCGATCAGGCTCGTCTGAGTGCGGTCTTCCATCCCGCCGATCTCCGCTTCGTGACAAAGGCAGCAAACCAAGCCGCCTAATCCTCCAGCCATATCAGAGGATAGATATTTTGATTAGCGAATAAAATGGCATAACAACTCCATTGTAATTCAATGGCTTATGAGAGATTTGGAACCGCATAGCCCTTTAGAGGTTGAAATATCATTCGATCATCATAATATTCGACGCGCTAATCGAGGAGACCAATGGCCACCAATGACATAAAGCTCGCGCGCGAGCAGACGCATGATTTCGTCCTGCGTCCGCCGAGCGCGCAAGACGGCGCACAGGTGTGGCGCCTGATCGGCGCATGCAAACCGCTCGACGAAAACTCCCTCTACTGCAATCTGCTTCAGTGCGATCATTTCAGCGACACCTGCGTCGCGGCGGAACGCACTGAAGATGGTGCTTTGATCGGTTGGATTTCCGCCTATCTCGTGCCCGATGAGCCGGACACCCTCTTCGTCTGGCAGGTTGCCGTCCATCGCGACGCTCAGGGCACGGGCCTTGGCAAGAAGCTTCTCGCCGAACTTCTGGAGCGCGATGCCTGCGCGAATGTCGCGCGCCTGAAGACGACGATCACAGCCGACAACAAGGCGAGCTGGGGACTGTTTTCCTCGTTCGCGCGCTCACGCGGCGGTGCGCTGTCTCACGAGCCCCATTTCCGCAGCGATGCGCATTTCGATGGCAAGCACGAGACAGAGCACATGGTTACCATCGATTTCGCCGATACGGCACAAGCGGAGACGGGCGATGCCTGGCGCGCTTCGCGCGAGACGGCACGCCCAGCGGCGGCAGCCACGCCTGACACGACCCGAACCTGAAGACCGCAACAACCTGAAGGAAGAACCATGACGACCGTTACGACGGACGACAAACAGATTTTTGCACGACGCGAGTCCGAAGCGCGCAGCTATTGCCGCAGCTTCCCGACCGTCTTCACCAAGGCCGAAGGTGCAACGCTCACCGATGCGTCAGGCAAGGAATATATCGACTTTCTCGCCGGCTGCTCGACGCTCAATTACGGCCACAACGATCCTGACATGAAGGCCGCGCTGATGGAGCACATTTCCCGTGATGGCATCACCCACGGGCTCGACCTGCACACGGATGCGAAGGCTGGCTTCCTGGAAGCCTTCGAGCGCCTGATCCTGCGTCCGCGGGGCATGGATCATCGTGTGCTGTTCACCGGTCCGACCGGAGCCAACGCCGTCGAGGCTGCCCTTAAGATCGCCCGCAAGGTCACGGGCCGCCAGAAGGTCATCGCCTTCACCAACGGCTTTCACGGCGTGACGCTCGGTGCGCTCGCTGCCACCGGCAATGGCTATCATCGCGGCGGTGCCGGCGTCCCGCTCGATCACGTGACGCACGTGCCCTACCATAACTCCATGGGCGGCGACATCGACACCGCCGACCTTCTGAACCGTATGCTTGCCGAGCCGTCCAGCGGCGTGGAGAAGCCAGCGGCCATTATCCTGGAAACGGTGCAGGGCGAAGGCGGCCTGAACGCGGCTTCCCGCGAATGGGTCCGCCGCGTGGCCGAGATCGCCCGCGCGCACGGAGCCCTGCTCATCATCGATGATATCCAGGCCGGTTGCGGCCGCACCGGCGGCTTCTTCTCCTTCGAGGAGATGGGGATCACGCCCGACCTGATCACCATGGCCAAATCGCTTTCCGGCTTCGGCCTTCCTTTCGCGACGGTTCTGGTCAAGCCGGAATACGACCAGTTTGGCCCGGCCGAGCACAACGGCACCTTCCGCGGCAACAACCACGCCTTCGTCACGGCGCGCGTGGCACTGGAAAAATTCTGGGCCGACGATGCGTTTCGCAGCGAGGTCGCAGAGCGCAGCGCCTATCTGGAAAAGCGCCTGAACAAGATCGCCGCGCTCCTGCCCGGCAGCAGGGTCAAGGGTCGCGGCATGATGATGGGCGTTGATGTCGGCTCGGGCGAAACAGCTTCGGAGATTTGCAAGCGCGCGTTTCGCGACGGGCTGATCATCGAAACCTCGGGCGCCCATGACGAGGTGGTCAAGGTTCTCTGCCCGCTGACCATCGAGCAGCAGACCTTTGCCCGTGGCCTCGACATTCTGGAAGCAGCCGTGGCCGAGCTGAATCAGAGCGGAAAGATCGCAGCGGAGTAGGAAACATGATCGTACGAGACCTGAACGACGCCAAAAACACCGAGCGCCACGTCTTTTCCGAAGGCTGGGACAGCGTGCGCCTGTTGCTGAAATCCGATGATATGGGTTTTTCGTTCCATATCACCACCATCCATGCCGGTGCCGAGCTGCACATGCACTACAAGAACCATCTGGAGTGCGTCTATTGCGTCGATGGCACCGGCTCCATCGAGGATTGCGCCACCGGCGAAGTCCATGAAATCAGGCCCGGCATCATGTATGCGCTCGATAAGCACGACAAGCACATCCTGCGCTCCGATGCCGGCAAACCCATGATCATGGCCTGCACCTTCAACCCGCCCGTTACCGGCAATGAAGTGCACCGCGCCGATGGCTCTTATGCGCTCGAGGATGCCTAGAGCATCCAGCAGTCAGGTGAAGTCACCTGACCTCCGCATCAATGAATGCGGAAAACAGAGATCGGAACAACAGCGATAAAGCGATGAGCCGATCCAATGCATCCCGGCGCGGGTCTCCGGACCCGGCCTTTACCCTTAGAACAAGGAGAACGAACCATGACAGCGATGTCAAAGGAGCGTGACCGAAGTCAGGATCCCTATCCAAGCAGGCTGCCGGAAGAACGCTGGTTGCCGCGCCAGGACAAGGCCGTATGGAGCCAATGGCGCCCCGATGCGCCCCTGACCGCGCAGCAGGCAGATCAGTTCGACCGTGACGGCTTCCTCATCCTCAAGGATGTCTTTTCCGAGGAAGAAGTTGAGGCGCTCAAGGCAGAATCGTCCTCCCTGCGCGGCGGCGAACGCGATCTGATGGAAGGAAGCGTCGTCACCGAGCCGGGTTCCGATGAAGTCCGCACCATCTTCAAGCTGCCGGAACAGAGTTCGCTGTTCAATCGCCTCGCGCGCGACCGCCGCGTCGCCGGCATTGCCAGCTTCCTGCTCGGAGACGACGTCTACGTCCACCAGTCCCGCCTGAACTACAAGCCGGGCTTCACCGGCAAGGAGTTTTACTGGCATTCGGATTTCGAGACCTGGCACGCGGAAGACGGCATGCCGCGTATGCGTGCAGTCTCTGCATCCTTGCTCCTGACCGACAACGACGCCCTCAACGGCCCGTTGATGCTGATGCCGGGCTCCCACAAGCATTTCATCGCCTGTGCGGGCGAAACGCCCGACGACAACCACAAATCCTCGCTCAAGAAGCAGGAAGTGGGCGTCCCTTCCCATGAGGCGTTGACGAAGCTAGCGGCCACGCACGGCATCACGCCGGCAACCGGCAAGGCCGGCACGCTGGTCTTTTTCGATTGCAACACGATGCACGGCTCGAACGGCAACATCACACCATTTGCACGTTCGAATGCGTTCTTTGTGTTCAACGCCCTGTCCAACCGGCTGGAAGCTCCCTTCGGCGCGCGCAAGGCACGGCCCGATTTCCTTGCCGATCGCAGCGAACCGAAAGCGATAGAGATCGCCACCGGCGAGCTTGCCTGAGACGGCGTTACACCGGCTGGCCGCGCCTGCGCGGCCGGCCACAAGAGCAGGCGCAAAGACAGATGAGCATGACTGAACAAGAACCCCTGAAGACCTCCAGCACCGACGGCAGAAGCGAACAGCAAAAGCGGGGTCATCACACGGTCGAGAAGATCGGTGGCACGTCCATGAGCCGCGCCCGCGAGCTGATCGACACGATCCTGATCGGCAAACGCGCAGAAGCCGAGCTCTATGAGCGCGTCTTCGTGGTTTCGGCCTTTGGCGGCATTACCGACAAGCTTCTGGAACACAAGAAATCCGGAGAGCCGGGTGTCTATGCTCTATTTGCTCAGGCGGACAACGAACATGGTTGGCTCGAGGCCCTGAGCGGCGTCAACCGCGCCATGCGCACAATAAACCACGATATGTTCGACGATGCGGGCGACCGCCACGCGGCCGACGACTTCGTGCGCGAACGCATCGAAGGCGCGCGCGGATGCCTTATCGACCTGCAACGCCTGTGCTCCTACGGTCATTTCCAGCTCGGCGAGCATATGCAGACCATCCGCGAACTGCTCTCCGCACTGGGTGAAGCGCATTCGGCGAGCAACCTTGCGCTTCTGATGCGCCGGCATGGGGTGAATGCCCGCTTCGTCGACCTGACCGGCTGGCGCGATGAGACCCAGCCGACACTCAACGAACGCATTGAGCGCGCGTTCGGCGAAATCGACCTCGAACGCGAACTTCCGATCGTCACGGGCTATTCCCAGTGCAGGGAAGGATTGATGCGTGAATTCGATCGCGGCTATTCCGAAGTGACCTTCGCCACGATCGCCGCGCTGACCGGCGCGCGCGAGGCGATCATTCACAAGGAATTCCACCTTTCCAGTGCGGACCCGCGCCAGGTTGGGACCGAGAATGTGCGCAAGATCGGCCGCACCAACTACGATGTCGCCGACCAGCTATCCAACATGGGCATGGAAGCGATCCATCCCAAGGCAGCCAAGAAGCTGCGCCAGGCCGGCGTGCCGCTCCGTGTCGCAAACGCCTTCGAGCCGGAAGACCCTGGCACGCTCATCGATGCCGAACCCGCTTCTCAACCGGGTGTCGAGATGGTCACCGGCCTGCCGGTCACCACGCTCGAACTGTTCGAGCAGGACATGGTGGGCGTGAAGGGCTACGACGCCGCAATCCTCGATGTCTTGACCCGCCACCGGGTGCGCATCGTTTCCAAGACGTCCAACGCCAACACCATCGTGCATCATCTGGAATCGACGCTGAAGACTGTGCGTCGTGTGGAGCGCGACCTTGCTGCGCGCTATCCCGCCGCCCGCATCACCACCCGCCGTGCCGGCATGGTGTCGGTGATCGGTCGCGACCTGACCGGCCTCAACGTGATGCTCCGCGGCCTGAAGGCCCTTGACGAACAGGGCATCGTTCCGATCTCCGCCCAGGAGACAGGACGCGGTGTCGATGTTCAGTTTCTCGTCCACAGCGAAGATCGCCAGAAAGCGGTCAAGGCGCTTCACAGGGCCTTCATCGAGAAGGCGCAGGAGGAATTGCGCGAGGCAGCTTGACAGCAGCCTTGCAGCGCATTTCCAGGGGGAGATGACCGCCGCCAGTGTCCCGACTTCCGGTTTGGGGGAGCGGGACACTGGCGGCGGCCAAAACATCATCCTTCGATCAGCGGTCTACCAGAACATCGTGCCATTCAGGATGCCGGCGGAACTGTGCCGCTGCGAAAGGGCATAAGGGCCGGATCTTTATTCCGCTCGCACGCGCATCCTCGACGGCCCTCGTGACCAGCGCCACACCAACGCCCTGTCCTCGAAAGGCATCGGGAACGCCCGTATGATCGATGATGATCTGGCTTGTGCCGACGCGCGAGAAGGTCATCTCCGCTTCATGACCGTCGGCGCGATAGACATAGCGCCCCTTGCTGCCGTTGTCTTCGATAGTGATGGCTTTGGTGTCGCTCATGAATTGTCCTTTCCGTTATCGAGAAGCGGCGCCAGAAAATCCGCCGCCGCGTTGATTTCATTCGGCCGCAGCTCATGTCCGCCGTCATGCCATTCCGCCCGCAGGTCCGCACCCGCATCCTCCAGATAGCTGAGCAGCCGGCTGGTCAGGGGTTGCGGACAGATGGGATCGTGACGGCCCGCCGTGACAAGCAGTTTCGTATCGACGGTGGCCCCGCCCCAGACGGGACGAAACGGAATGAGCGGGTGCATCAACACTGCCGCGTCAAACAATGCCGGCGCCGAAAAGATAACCGAAGCCAGAATGTTCGCTCCATTGGAATAGCCAAGACCGATGACCGCGCTCGGCTGTTCCCTCTCCACATGCGCCGCGATGAAGGCCCGCATCTTGCCCGTCGCACGGTTGAGATCCACCATGTCGTAGACGCCCTCGCCCGTCCGGCGGAAGAAACGCGCCGCTCCATGCTCGCTGACATCGCCTCGCGGCGCCAGGAGACCCGCCCCCGGCGCGAGTTTCGCGCCGAGGGAAAGGAGCTGCTCTTCATTACCGCCCGTCCCATGGAAAAGGACCAGCAGCGGCTTGCCCGGACCCGCCGAATTAAGGTGATAGGCATAGGCATCGTTTGCCATGATCCTCAATCTCCGATCTTCGGCAGGCTGCGTTCCAGCGTCTCGCGCAAAGACGCATGCTGCCGCGGCAGTTTCAAAGCTTCACCCAGATGCTCCGGGTCCTCATCTCGGGCAAATCCCGGCTGATTGGTCGCGATCTCGAAAAGAACACCGCCCGGCGCACGGAAATAGACCGAGTGGAAATAATCCCGGTCGATCACCGGCGTGATCTGGAAACCATTGTCCACGAGTACCTTGCGCACGGTCAGCTGCGCGGCATCGTCCGCCACGGCAAATGCGATATGGTGGACCGACCCGGCGCCCTGCCGGGCAACCGGAGCATCCGGCTGCGTTTCAAGATCGATGATGCCAGCGCCATTGGCGCCTTCGCGCACCATGCGCAGCACCCGGCCTTCCTCGCCTTCGGGCCTGTAGCCCATCAGTTCGAGAAGCGCCTGCGTGCCGCCCCTGTCGGCAAGCACCAGCGATGCGGAGTGAAAGCCCCGCAAGGCGACCTCCGCGTCGATATCCGCTCCAGCCCAGGGCGCACGCTGATCGCCGGTCGTCTCGACCAGGGCAAACCCGTCACCATCCGCTCCAGAAAACAGAAGCCGGTCCTCGCCGAAACGAACCTCGTGGGAAAGCCCAACAACGCCCAGAGCCCGGAAACGCTTTTCCCAGAAGCCAAGCGCGCCTTGAGGCACCGAAAAAACGGTCGTCCCCACTTCGCCGGAACCACGCCGTCCAGCGCCGATATGCGCAAACGGAAAATAGGTAAGCACCGTTCCAGGCTCGCCCGTGCCGTTTGCATAATAGAGATGATAAACATCCGGCGCGTCGAAATTCACGGTCTTCTTGACCCGCCTGAGACCCAGCGTCTCAGTGACGAAACGGTCCGTTGCCTGGGCGTCCCGCGCCAGCGAGGTGATGTGATGAATGCCTTCGATCTGAGTGAGCATGTCGCGCCCCTTTCTCGTAGCAGCGTCCGCAAGGACGATTGGAACTTAGCACGGAAGATGGGACGGTTTGCCCGGTAATGACAGGGTGGACGGGCAATACGCATTGTTCAGCTTTTGTAGACAATAAGAAGCCCCGCATCGGGGGATACGGGGCTTCTTGGCGACGATGCGGTACGCGCGTTACTGAACCTGCATCCGCATTTCGTCGCGCTTCTCGGCATAGGTGCCTTCGTCATAGGCCGGCTGGCTCTCCAGCGCTTCCTTGGAGAAGTCGGTGTAGAGATAAAGCGAACCGTTGCCGTCGGTCATGAAGGCAAGATTGTCCATACCAATGGCCACTTCCTTCTCGCCGAGACCCAGGAAGCCACCGACATCGACCAGCACAGCATCCACCTTACCGTCCTGCGACAGGATGATGTCGCCGATCTCGCCGATACGCTCCTCATTGGCGCCGTAGACGGCCGTGCCGGTCAGGTCCTCGGTGCGGATCTGCTCGACAGGCATCTTTTCCAGCTCCGAGCTGTCGATGGCCGAGGTCTTGGTGTCGTCGGTCATGGCCTCATCGCTGGCGGGAGCCTGAGCGGACATCTCGCCGGCCGGCTTGTCGGTCTTGTCTGCCTCGGCAGTGGTCTGGCCTGCGTCAGAAGCGCTGTCCGCCTCCGGAGCCGGAGCCGCAGCCATGCCACCGCTGGTGCCGCTGCCGGCATCCGAAGCCGGGGCCATGGCAGTGCTATCGTCGCTATCGTCAGTCTCGACCGGCGCCTTCGCCAGATCATCCTTTGTCGCCGGCTTGGTTTCCTTCACATCGGCATCGGCAGGCATCGGGCGATAGGCCGAACGGTCGAATTCCTCCTGAGCCTTCAGCGCGTCTGCCGTGGTTTCTATAACCAGCCAGCGATCACCGTCCTTCTCGGCCCATTCGGCTAGATCGTACTCAAGCGCCACTTCCTTCTGGCCAATACCAAGGAAGCCGCCAACGCCGACGACGATGGCTTTGACATCGCCTGCATCGTCAAGGACAAGATCGGTCACCTTGCCGATGTTCTGGGCGTCATCGCCAGTGCCGTTATAGACGGACTTTCCGATAAGCTCGGAGGCGAGATGACCTTCGGCCCGAACGGTCATGGGCTGTTCGACAGGAGCGGCGGCAGGAGCACCGGTTGTGGGCGGGGTGCTTGTCTGCGCGACCGCACCGGTGGCCACAAGCGTAGCGATCGCGGTGGTCGCCAAAAGGTTGCGGATCATGATAAGCTCTCCATGTGCAGTGTTTCTGTACAGGCCGCGCACTGAACCAAACTTGCCAGGGAGGTCGGTGCGCGGCTGTTTGCATCCATAGAACGCGTCTTGGCGCGAGTGGTTCCGACATTTCCCGAGAATTAGATGCTCCATGAGTGGGAACCTTTTGGCCACTCCCTTCTTTTGCGCGGACTGCAACGGATTGGTGCGAGGACAACGTTCATGCATGTGGTGGCGGTACTGAACCGGAACGGCGGAACCTTGCGCAGCCTTGATGTGGAGGCGCTTGCGCGCGACATCGAACGGGTTTTTCGCGCCGCTGGCCACACCGTCGAGGTCAAACTGACCGGTGGCGACGACTTGGTCTCGTTGATGCGTGAAGTCGCTGCCGATCGGAAAACGGAGATACTGCTGGCCGGCGGCGGCGATGGCACGATATCGCTGGCGGCGAGCCTCGTCGCCCACACCGATAAGGCCCTCGCCGTTCTGCCCGCAGGCACGATGAATCTGTTCGCGCGCAGCCTTGAAATCCCGCTGGAACTGCAAGACGCGATTGCCTCGCTTGCGACGGGCCGAATACGACAGGTGGATATCGCCCGCGCCAACGAGCGCTATTTCGTGCATCAGTTTTCCATCGGCATGCACCCCAAGCTCATTCGTATCCGCGAGCGTATGACGTTTCGCTCGCGCATCGGAAAGATGATGGCCTCGGTGCGTGCGGCTTTCGCCACGCTCATCCGCCCGCCATCCTTGAAGGTGCGCCTTCACATGGGCGAAGCGCAGATGCTGACCACCACCTCGAGCCTTGCCGTCACCAACAACCTCTTCGCCGAAGGCCAGCGCCTGCCCTTTGCCGGAAAGCCAGACGGCGGGGAACTCGGCATTTATGTCACGAGGGCAAAGCGCCGCCGCGACCTTATTCTCATGGTTTTGAACATGGGGATCGGGCGCTGGAAGAAGAATGCACAGGTGGAAATCCACCGCGCCACACGCGTGACACTCGATCTGACATCGCCGAACAAGCGGTTCAAATGCGCCATGGACGGAGAGCTTTGCGACCTCGATCAGAAAACGACCTTCGAGCTCCATCCCGGCGCGTTGGCCGTTCTGGCTCCGGCAAAACCCTGACAGGCGATGTCATGGCTGCCTCTTCGGCCAAGGCATCATCTCGAACGGTCGGCAGCCTCGAGGAAATTCACGATGGCAGGAACAAGCTGCGGATGAAGCGGCAATGAGGGATCAGAGTAGGTCGCCATGGGATTGCCGGGCACCTCTTCCTTCAGCATATGGGTTCCCCCCGCAAGATCCACACGCTGCGCCTGCGGCATGGACTTCGCAAGGAGTTCGGCATCCTGCAATTTCACCTGCATATCAGCATCGCCCTGCACGATAAGGACGGGTCCCCTCCACGCATCGGCAATGATTGCCGGGTCGTAGGAAAACAGGTCGATCATGTAGCGTTGCAGCCCACGGGAAAAGAAAGATTGGAGCACCGGCGACAAACTTTCGGGATCGCGCGGGCGGCCTGCCTCAAGATCGTCAACGACGGATTTGATTTCGGGCATCAACGGCGCATTGGCCGGATTGGCCTGCAATTGCTCGATAAGAAGCTGGCCGGTCGGCCGGCCCGACGTGGAAATCAGGATAAGCCCGCAAAGGCTTTCAGGAGGCTTCTGCGCGGCAACGAGAGCGACCAGCCCACCCTCGGAATGTCCCGCAATCCAAACGCATGGCGCAAGCCCGGCGGCACGGTCGACCCAGCGGCGGGCATCTTCCGCATAGGCCTCGATGGTCACATCGTTGGCGTCCGCCAAGGCACCTGCACTCCCGAAAAAACCTCGCTTGTCGATGCGCAACGAGGCAACGCCGCGCGCAGCGAGGTCTTCGGCAAGAAACCTATAGGCATTGGAGGCAAGACCCGGCAGGGATGAATTTCCATTCCTGTCGGTCGGCCCGGATCCCGGGACGATCACCAGCACATGCCGTGCATCCGGCACGGAAACGGCCTCCGCCTCCAGCTTTCCGGCAGGGCCGGAAATGTGGACGGTCTCGGCCCCTGCTTCACATGCAAACGCACAAGGCAGGCCAACAACGAGAAGGAAGAGAATACGCTTCATATGGAAGTGGCTCGCTGTTCGGATGATGCAACCTGCACAGGCAATACCCGCAAGGACGCAATTGCGTAAAGAGCGTCCCTTGATAACGCCGCAAGAGCAATCTCCCCAAGAAAAGGAGCGGATCGCCAGCCGGCGATCCGCTCCCTGTATTTCAGGCCGTTGAACCTGCCGCATCAATCCGTGATCAGTGCACGCAGCATCCAGAGGGCTTTTTCATGAAAGGTAAGGCGCGCCGTCAGCATGTCGGCCGTGACGAGATCACCCTTTTCATCAGCCATAGTGCCGATATCGCGCATCTTGCGCACCGCTTCCTCGTGATCCTCAACGAGATCACGCACCATCTCAAGCGCTGAGCGCCCCGAAGCCTTCAACTCGATCGAAGTGTCCAGTCCCTTGCCCGCCAGAATCGGGGCATGATGTCCGAGCGCGCGAATCCGTTCCGCGATGATATCTGTCGCCTCGAACAGCGCATTGTACTGTTCTTCCGTCAGGACATGGATCGAATGGAACAGCGGACCGACCACATTCCAGTGGTAGATATGGGTCTTGATCAGAAGCCGGTAGGTCCCGACCAGAATCTCCGAAAGACCTGCTGAAATCTCTTTGCGGTCCGCATCGCTCAACCCGATGTTCATGGAATCCGCATGGGTCCTCGGTTTAAGAACTTCAGCTGCATTGCTCATGGTTTTCTCCTTGGACTTTGCATGAAATATCGATTGTCTTTCCGCGTCAGCCTGCGGGCGTATCGTGCGAGGCCGGCATCTCTACCGCCTGTTGCTGATCGAGCATCAGACCGTAGGCCTCGACGCCCCACCATGCGACGGCAGCCAGAAGCAGCCCGAACATCAGCACAAGCAGAACAGGGAATCCGCGCCTGCCCTGACGCGCATCCTGCGGTGTCGTCTTCTGAGGCATCGTGATTGCTCCTTCTTCTCGAAACTCTTCAACTGTTTCGAAAATGCGGAGCCTTTGCCTCGGGTTCCATATTGAAACCGAATGTGAGAAGCCGTGCCGCCGATGACATTTCTACTCTCGCATCGGCGGAGCGAAAGCCTCTAGGCGCCGTCTGGTCCCACCTCATCCTCATCCGAGTGCCGAGCGTTCTCGCGATAAATGGCGTAACCGACAGCCGCAACGATCGGCAGCGCAATACCGCCGATCTTGCCCGATCGGGCAAGAAGCGAGGGAAGCAAGGTCAAGGCTGCAGTACCCGCCAGAAGCCCCGCATCGGAGACCCGCCGGCGACGCGCACGGCGTGACTGAACCGAGGTCCATATCTTGAGCGCCAGAAGCACGATCCCGGCCACCGCGAGAAACGCGATGCCAAACCCGAGCGCTGCATTCACCGCGCCCCATCTGTCGGCCGCAAGAATGAAAGCGGCGAATACAAGAAAGCCGGCGCCGAAAAGCGCCAGCAACGCCGCAGCCATATAGGCCGCGGCTGAAATACGCAGGCGCTTCACCGCACCGGACATTTCTCCGGCTGCGAACGAGGCAAGCAATCTTGCCAGCATGGTGGCACCTTATCGACGGGTGGCGAGAGCAATCAGGAATCCGGCTCCCAGAGCCAAAGCCAGCGAGGTGATGGGCCGTTCGCGAACGGTGCTGGCCAACTGGTGCTCAAGGTCCTCGGCTCCATCGCGCACAGAGCGCATGGCCGCTTCGCCTTGCACACGCAATTGCTCGACGCCTTCATTGGCTGCCTTCCGGGCAGCACTGCCCGACTGCTCGCCCATCTTCTTCAGATGCTCCACCAACTGCGCCATGTCGGCCCGAAGCTGGCCGATATCCTTTTCGAGGTCGGTGCTTGTAACGTCTGCATTCTTCGGGGCTCGCGAACTCGTGGCCATTTCGGCAATCTCCCTGTGTTACGCTTCTCTTTTGCAACGCGGAAATCGAGCAACGGTTCCCTCGGAAGGAACCAAAAGCGCCCTCACGCCTTGTTAGGTCCAAGGGCGATCTCAACAGCTGGAAACTTCCCATGCGTCGCAAATCCACGGGTCACATCATTGACCTGAAGACATTGATGACATCCGGCTCGCAGGTGGCTTTGCTGTTTATGGGGTTGATGGTCTTCATCCTGACGCTGCATCATGCGCGCTTCCTGCTCTCGCCATTGACGCTGGCCGTCTTCATCGGGCTCATGCTCGGACCTATTGCGAGCCGGCTTGAAAACCGTGGCCTGCCGTCCTCGCTTTCCGCCGTGATCGTGGTCCTGATCTTCATCGTTCTGGTGAGTGCGTTCCTGATCGCCATCGGCACTCCGTTGACGGCCTGGGCCGACAGGCTCCCGCAGATCTGGGGCGAGCTTCAACTTCAGCTTTCAAGCCTGCGCCAGCCCCTCAACACGATGAAGGAACTGCAGGAACAAATTCGATCCGTCACCGGAGGGTCGAAGGTCACCGTGGCCGTCGAGGATGGCTCGACCATGCAGGATGTGGCGGTGCTTGCACCAACGCTTCTGGCACAGCTTCTTCTCTTCTTCGCCAGCCTCTACTTCTTCGTCGCGACGCGTCATCAGACACGTATCGCGATCCTGAAACTGTGTTTCGACCGCCGCCTGCGCTGGCGTGTGGCGCATATTTTTCGTGATGTCGAAAACGCCGTCTCCGACTATCTGCTGTCCATCAGCATCATCAATGTGGGTCTCGGCATTGCAGTCAGCGTCGCGCTCTGGCTTCTGGGAGTGCCTTCCGCCCCTCTGTGGGGTGCCATGGCAGCCCTTTTGAATTTTGTGATCTATATCGGCCCGGCGGTGATGGCGCTCGTCCTGTTCGGGGTGGGCCTTGCCACCTTCGACACCCTCACTGCAAGCTGCATGCCGATGGTTGTATATCTCGGCCTGAATGCCATCGAAGCGCAATTCGTGACGCCGACGGTGATCGGCCGGCGCATGACCCTCAATCCCTTCATCGTATTTCTGGCGATTGCGTTCTGGCTATGGATGTGGGGCCCGATCGGCGGCTTCATCGCCATCCCCGCGCTTCTGACCGTTTATGCCATCGCCGGGAACATTCTCCCCGGCATCGAGCCTCTGGCGACCGCCAGGCAGCAACGCCTGCCCCAGCGCAACATCCACCAGCACACCATCATAGAAAAGGCCGCCTCGCCTCTTTCCCAGCGCTCCAGCCCGCCAGTTCGGCCAAAGCCTCCGGATCTGTGATCCGGCAACCGCCGTCTTCCCATTCAAGAAGCCTGCGCTTGGCCAGCTTGGCAATGGTCTTGTTGGTATGCACCACCGAAATGCCGAGCGTATCGGCAACATGCTGCTGGGTGATGGACAGAACGGGCTTCTGCGTCATTCCGCTGCGCCTGCCGCGATCCAGCAGGAACACCAGAAGATAGGCAACCTTTTCCAGCGCCGTGCGCCGTCCCACGGTCAAAAGATTCTCATCGAGCATGCACTCCTCGCGAGATGCCATCCACGTGATGTCATAGGCAAGCGCGGGAAAGCGCTCGTAAAGAGAAAAAAGTTCGGCCTTTTCGAAAACGCAAAGCACCATGGAGGACAGCGCCTCGACCGAGTGCTGCATCTCGCCAGTCAGGCTACCCTGCAACCCCACCAGATCACCCGGCATCACATAGTTCACGATCTGCCTGCGGCCATCGCTCAAAAGCTTGTAGCGAAAACCCCATCCCGAAAGCACCGTGTAGAGATGCGGGTTATGCGCTCCCTCGACGAGCAAGGTAGCGCCCTTCTTCACCGCAAGGTCGCCCTTCTTGAAGCGTCCTACGAATGTCAGTTCGTCCTCTTCGAAATCGCGGAAGTTCTCCACACTTCGCAGCGGGCATTGCGTGCAGGGAAGGCTTTTGTGCAGTTCGATTGTCTCGGATGTCATCCTGTGCCCCCATTTTGTTCCAGCGGACGGAAAAGCGCCCAAAAACCAAATGGTTCCCAAAACACAGAGGCATGTCTTTTTTTAATGACAAACACCACGCGGGGTGAGATTGAATCGCATAACTAGCTGGCTCAGAAAGGACGCCCCTTGGTAAAGCCTCTTAACGGTGCCTGTGTCCTTCTGGTGGAAGACGAAGCGCTGATCGCCATGAATGTCGAGGAACTCTGCCGCGAACACGGCGCCGTCGACGTTGTGACGATCGATTCCTTCGAGAGCCTCCAGGCCGATCTTCTGGATGCACGGAAGATTTCAAGCGCCATTCTCGATATTAAGATTTCCGAGCAATGGACCGACGAGTTCGCAAAGCTTCTGCAAACTCGCCGTATTCCTTTCATCTTTGCCTCTGGCTATGCCGCCAACCATACGGTTTTTGAGCCCTTCGCCGGCATTCGCGTCGTCGAGAAGCCCTATCGCGAAAGCGATCTGATCGAAGCATTGGTGGCCGCAATCGCAGCCCCCGATGCACTGGAACAAGAAGAAAGCCCGCCAAACTGAGGGGCTCCTCCTGAAATATTTCCCGGATTCTGATCCAGCATCGCTGAATTTAGGCGACGAACGCCGTGTTCGTGATCTGTGCGGAGATGGCATCCGGTCCGAAATCGCTTTCGCCGGAAATCTCCAGTATGTCCTGCAACCGGTTGCGCGCACGGCTTACCCGGCTCTTGATGGTTCCGACCGCGCAGCCGCAGATTTCCGCAGCCTCCTCGTAGGAAAATCCGGAAGCACCGATCAGGATGATCGCCTCGCGCTGATCTTCCGGCAGTTGCTCCAGCGCCTTGCGGAAATCCTTGAGGTCAACGGATCCTTCCTGCGCGGGGTGCACGGAAAGGCGCGCTGTGATGGCGCCATCGCTGTCTTCGACCTCGCGTTTGCGCTTGCGCATCTGTGAATAGAACTCGTTGCGCAGGATCGTGAACAACCAGGCCTTCAGGTTCGTTCCCGGCTGAAAGCTCTGCTGTTTGTCCCACGCCTTGACGAGCGTTTCCTGCACCAGATCGTCGGCCCGATCCGCATTTTTCGCCAACGACACCGCAAATGCCCGCAAGCTGGGCACGGTACCGAGCAGATCTTCGCGGAACCCCGAGTAGACACTCATGAAAATCAGTCCTTATCTTCGCCCTGCTGCGAACGTTCACTTGCTTCAAGCTGAGTGAGAAGCATGGCGAACTTGTCCGGAATTTCTTCGGAGACCAGATCGTCGTAATATTGCTTGAGTTTCCGGCCGATCTCCGAGTTGACCCCGAGTGGATCGTCCGCACTTCCGCGGTGGCCAGATGTACGCTGGCTGGCTGGCTTTTCGTATTTCATGCCTGTTTTTCGTCCATTGCTTACCTGTTTGCCCCGTCTGACGCACCGAAAGGAGCTTACCCAAAGCCCCGACGCCACACCTGGATTTGAAGCGAAACGCCCATGAGACGAAATTGTTCCACCGGTTTGGAACATTTTCCAGACTCGCACGTTGAAAAGCCGACTGACGCGACTGCTTACTGGAATTTGCATATATTTTGAGGGAGATCACATACTCATGAACCTGTCAGCGCGCATTGCCCCGCAGCTTCCCTATCTGCGGCGGTTTTCAAGGGCCGTTTCCGGCTCGCAGACAAGCGGCGACGCGCGAGTAGCGGCGGTGCTCGAGGCGTTGATCGCCGATACCAGCATCTTTCCCGACGCTCCAACCGACAAGATCGCGCTCTTCAAGCTCTATGTCGCCCTCTTCGAGGCGCTGGATATCCGCGTCCCCGATGAATCGCCGGCCTCCGCTTGGGAGCGTCATGCACTGAGCAATCTTTCGGCATTGGCCCCGCGCCCTCGCCAGGCGTTCCTTCTCGTTGCCGTTGAGGGTTTCCATCCCAACGAAGCGGCTGAAATACTCGGTGTCGACACAACGGCACTCAACGCCATGTTGCGTGATGCGAGCGAAGAGATTTCCCGCCAGGTGGCGACGGAAATTCTTATCATCGAGGATGAACCGCTCATCGCGATGGATATCGAGGAAATGGTCGAGAGCCTCGGACACCGCGTGGTCGGTAACGCCCGCACCCATAAGGAAGCGGTGGCGATGTTCGCAAAGACCCAGCCGAAAATGGTGTTGGCCGATATCCAGCTAGCCGACGGCAGTTCCGGCCTGGACGCCGTGAACGAAATTCTCGCATCCACCTCCGTTCCGGTCATCTTCATCACGGCGTTTCCCGAGCGTCTGCTCACCGGTGAACGGCCGGAACCAGCGTTCCTGGTGACCAAGCCCTTCAACCCGGACATGGTCAAGGCGCTTATCAGTCAGGCTCTGTTCTTCGACCGGCAATCGAAGGCAGCCGCCTGAAATCCAAAACATATTTCGAAACGAAAAGCCGCCCTCCGGGCGGCTTTATTTATTAATAAATTGTTTTTCCCGGAACCAAGCCGAAGGACAAGCGTTTTTGAAGCATAGATAACCACCGGGAGAGTTCCGATGCTTTATTGGGCTGTAGTTTTTCTTGTTGTAGCGCTGATCGCTGGCGCTCTTGGTTTCGGCGGCATAGCTGGCGCTTCGGCCGGCATGGCCCAGATCTTATTCTTCATCTTCCTCGCGCTTCTGGCGATTTCCCTCATTGCAGGCCTGATGCGCCGCGGCAGCTAAGCATCACCAAACCGGCGAAACGGCCGGAACACGGCATTCGCGGAACCGGCGGCCATGGCCCGCCGTTTCCAGACAATGAAAGGAGTAAGCCATGGAACACATTGCTGCACTTCTATTGATTGTCGGTTGCTCGGGCGACCTGGGCGAATGCCAGGAGCTTCCCGCGCCGACGCCGATTTACGAGACGTTTGAGGAATGTCAGGCTGAGATGCCGGCCTCAAGGCGCGAGCTCGACGGACAGGCTCCCCGCGTTCTGGCCACATGCGTCTATGTAGACCCCGCTCTCGAATATGAGGACGCGACCATCGAATGGGATATCACCAAGGATGGTAAGCTCGTCGGCTCCATCGAGCCTGCAACGAGCTATAACGTCGCCATGCAGCAGGATCATCGCACAACGCGCCACTGATCCGGTCGTTGATCAAAGATCAGCATGATCGAATTCCAGTCATCAAGCTCAGCCAGGGCCGGTGCCGCACCGGCTCTGGCATTTTGCCGTCAGGCTTCGCGGATTGCGTATCCCGCTCCGCGGATCGTGCGGATCACATCCGGCAGGCGCCCCTGATTGACGGCCTTGCGCAAGCGCCCGACATGCACGTCGACGGTGCGTTCATCGATATAGATCGTCTCACCCCAGACATTGTCCAAAAGCTGGCTGCGCGAAAAAACGCGTCCGGGATGCTGCATCATGAATTCCAGGAGACGGAATTCCGTCGGCCCGAGCCTGATTTCATTCTTGCGCCGATAAACCCGGTGCGACTCGCGATCGAGCACGATATCGCCGACCGAAAGCACGGTGGACAACACTTCCGGTTTGGCGCGTCGCAGAAGTGCGCGCACGCGAGCGACGAATTCCGGCGTCGAGAACGGCTTGACGAGATAGTCGTCCGCGCCGGTGGAAAGGCCGCGGACGCGGTCGCTTTCCTCGCCTCGCGCTGTCAGCATGATGACCGGCAACCGCTCGGTCTCCGGCCGCATGCGCAGCCGCCGGCACAATTCAATGCCCGAAACGGCAGGCACCATCCAGTCCAGCACAAGGAGATCGGGCACATTTTCCTGTAGCCGCACTTCCGCCTCGTCACCGCGCGAGATGACCTCCACCTGGTAGCCCTCGGCCTCCAGATTGTATTTCAGCAGAACGCAAAGAGGTTCGTCATCCTCGACGACCATGACTTTGGGGGCAATCATCGTTCCGGTCTCCTAGAACATTTTGCAGTCAGGAGGAATCGCCTGACGTCCGCATGAATGCGGACAAGCACGAGATTGAGGGTTCAGCGTTTCCACAAAACGATGAACCACTCTAAAGCATGAAGCGGCCGGGCGAACCTGCCCGACAGCGCGCGGATGCGGCGCAAGCGATCCGAGGCAATCCCGTCCCCCGTCACGAATCGGCTTCGACCGACATCTGCGTTTCGTCGAGCTTCGGCCGCTGCACCGGAAGCTGCGAACCTGTCATCACATAATAGGCGTTTTCGGCAATGTTGGTCACGTGATCGCCGATACGCTCCAGATTCTTCGCGCAGAAGAGAAGATGCGTGCACGCCGTGATGTTGCGCGGATCCTCCATCATGTAGGTCAGGAGTTCGCGGAAGATCGATGTGTACTGGATATCGATCTTTTCATCCTCGTCCCGCAGCGGCACAAGCTGCTCCGCCTCGCGTCGGACATAGAAATCCACCACCGCATTTACCTGGTCGAGCACCAGCCCGGCCATGTTGTCGATGGAATGCGCCAGCGTGCGCGGCGTCGCGCTCTGGCCGACCGCACCAACGCGCTTGGCGATGTTCTTCGCCAGATCGCCGATACGCTCCAGGTCCGCGGCCATCCGAATGGCGCCGACCACGCCGCGCAGGTCCTGCGCCATCGGCTGGCGCTTGGCGATCAGCGTGATCGCGCGCTCATCCAGCTCGCGCTGCTTGGCGTCCATGATGGTGTCGTCCGAGATCACCCGCTGGGCAAGCGCGGTATCCGAACTCAGAAGTGCATTGGTGGAAGCCCGCGTCATCGCGCCCGCCAGATCGCCCATCTCGCGGATGAGGCGGTCTATATGGCCCAGTTCCTCGTCGAATGAGCTGACGGTATGTTCGCCCATGGTCATGTTCCTCGTAGAATGCGGTTCCATGTCAGCCGAAGCGACCGGTGATGTAGTCCTGGGTGCGCTTGTCGTCCGGGTTGGTGAACATCTTGTCCGTCGGCCCCTCCTCGACGAGATTGCCGAGATGAAACATGGCCGTGCGCTGCGACACACGTGCCGCCTGCTGCATGGAGTGCGTGACGATCACGATGGTGTAGTTTTCGCGCAGTTCGTCGATCAGCTCTTCCACCTTTGCCGTGGCAATGGGATCGAGCGCCGAGCAGGGCTCGTCCATCAGGATGACTTCCGGAGAAACCGCAATGGCGCGCGCAATGCATAAGCGCTGTTGCTGGCCGCCGGAAAGGCCGGTGCCAGGCTCATGCAGGCGGTCCTTCACCTCGTTGAAGAGGCCCGCCTTCTGCAGGCTGGTTTCGACCACTTCGTCGAACTCCGACTTCTTCGAGGCAAGACCGTGAATGCGCGGGCCATAGGCGATGTTCTCATAGATCGACTTCGGAAACGGGTTTGGTTTCTGGAAGACCATGCCAACACGCGCGCGCAGTTCCACTACATCGATGCGCGGATCGTAGATGTCCTCGCCGTCGAGCATGATCGAGCCACCGACACGGCAGATGTCGATCGTGTCGTTCATTCGGTTGAGGCAGCGCAGGAAGGTCGACTTGCCGCATCCCGAGGGGCCGATCAGCGCCATGACCTGTTTTTCCGGCACCTCGAGATTGACTCCGAACAAAGCCTGCTTCTCGCCATAGTGGACAGTCACGTCCTTTCCGACCATCTTGCTGACGCCTGGCTTCGACGCGGATTGCAGTTTTTCTTCAACAGCAGCGTCTGTAAGCATGTTCATGTCCTTTTACTCCGTTACCAACGACGCTCGAAGCGGCGACGCAGGAAGATGGCACCCAGATTCATTATGATGAGGAAGACCAGCAGCACAATAATCGCACCGGACGCCCGCTCGATGAACGCCGGATCGCCGCGCTGGGTCCAGTTGTAAACTTGAACCGGCAGGGCGGATGCAGGATCGAAGAAGCCGCCCGGCGGCGCTGCCGGAAACTCGCGCACGAAGGCCACCATGCCGATGAGCAGCAGCGGTGCGGTTTCGCCGAGCGCTTGGGCGAGACCGATGATCGTTCCGGTCAGGATACCCGGTGCGGCAAGCGGTAAAACGTGATGGAAGATGGCCTGCATCTTCGATGCTCCCACACCCAGTGCCGCCTCGCGGATGGATGGTGGCACGGCTTTCAGCGCCGCGCGGGTCGCAATGATGATTGTGGGTAGCGTCATCAGCGTGAGAACCAGGCCGCCGACGATCGGTGCGGACTGCGGCAACCCTGCATAGTTGATGAACACCGCAAGCCCCAATATACCGAACACGATCGAGGGCACGGCGGCAAGATTCGCGATATTGACCTCGATGACATCCGTAAGCCTGTTCCTTGGCGCGAATTCTTCGAGATAGATCGAGGCGGCCACGCCGATCGGCAGCGATAGGACCAGGACGATCAGCATCATGTAGGCTGAGCCCAGAATGGCGACGCCAAGGCCCGCGGCTTCCGGCCGTGTGTCGGAGGCATCCGGCGCGGTGAGAAACGACCAGTTGAACCGGGTCGCCAGCACGCCGGCATCCTTCAGCTTGTCGGCCAGCCTCAATTGTTCGGGGGTGACGTTGCGGTCGAGTTCCGCCGTCGCCATGGTCACCCGGCCCTTGTAGTAGCCATCGATACGTCCGTCGGCGAGAAACGCGAACGTGACGGTCTCACCGATTCTCGAGGGATGAGCGAGCACAAAGCGCCTCAGCTCCGCTGGCGCTTCCTTCGATATCATGCCCTCCAGATCCTTGCTTGTGAGCCCCTCCACACTCACGCCCTTCCCTTCGACCAGTGCGTCCAGTGCCATCTTGATGAGCGGCTGATAGCTGAAGGTCGTGAGCTTACGTAGCGCTTCGGGATCGCGATCACCCGTTTTGTCAAGCTTGGCGGGGTCGAGGTGGATGTCCAGCGTGATGTAGGTCTGCCGGAACGACGAGGCGCCGTTATTCAGAATTGAGCCGAGCAGACCGAACAGTGCGAGGATGCCGAAGATGACCGCCGCCAGGCCGATCATGCGGAAACGTTTCTCCGCCGCGTGGCGCCGCCGCGTACGCTCGCCGCGCTTGAAAAGCGAGCGGCTCTGGGAATCGACGACGGCAGGCATTGCTGTCAGGTCGGTCATTCATACTGCTCCCGGTATTTGCGCACGATGTAGAGGGCAAGGATATTGAGGCCCAGCGTGAAAACGAAAAGCGTGAGGCCGAGCGCAAAGGCGACCAGTGTCTCGGGACTGGCGAACTCGGTGTCGCCGGTTAGCTGGCTGACGATCTTCACCGTCACCGTGGTCATCGCCTCCAGCGGGTTGAGGCCGAGGCGCGCGGCCGCGCCTGCACCCATGACGACGATCATGGTCTCGCCGATGGCGCGGCTGGCCGCCAGCAGGATCGCACCAACGATGCCCGGGAGGGCGGCTGGCATGATGACCTTCCTGATGGTCTCGGACTGCGTGGCGCCAAGACCGTAGGAACCGTCGCGCATCGCCTGCGGCACAGCGTTAATGACGTCGTCGGACAGCGAGGAGACGAAGGGAATCAGCATGATCCCCATGACCAGCCCGGCGGTAAGGACGGATGACGACGAACTTCCCAGTCCAAGAGGCTGGGCGATCCAGTCACGCAGGAAAGGCCCGACCGTGATGAGGGCGAAAAGACCGTAGACGATGGTCGGTATGCCGGCGAGAATCTCGATGGCCGGTTTTGCGAAGCTGCGCAGCGCCTTGCCGGAATATTCGGCCAGATAGATTGCGATCATCAAGCCGATCGGCACGGCCAGGAGAAGGGCGACGAAAGAAACGTAGAATGTGCCCCAGAGCAACGGAAGGACGCCCAGGTCAGAACCGCCGCGAAACTGGGGATTCCAAACCGTCGAGAAGAAAAACTCGCTAGCCGGATACAGTCGGAAGAAATGGATCGTCTCGAAGAGGAGCGATGTCACGATGCCGAACGTCGTCAGGATGGCGACGAGCGATGACCCGATCAGGAGGGAACGAATGAATGTTTCGCTGACATTGCGGGCACGCATTGCCGGCCGCACCTGCCTCCACGCCAGAAAGCCGAAGCCGAGAGCCACGGCGATCACCGCGATGTTTCTCAGGAGCGTACTCGTTCCAGCGATACTGCGATAGGATTTGGCGGCTTCGAAGACGGCTGGTTCGACATCGGAGCCGAGCGCGACACCAACCTCCGCGAGACGACCGCGGATATTGGAGAAGTCAGCGCGCATTGATGAGAGGTCGTCCTCGTTGAGGCCCCCCGATCCGACAAGACGGTCCATGCCGTCTGCGATGCGGCGGACATCGGCCATTACCAGGCTTCGCGCGCCGCCCTCGGGGATCACGCTGTCCGGTATCTGCGAGCTGACCTGGTTCTCGAGGAGAAGCGGCTGCAGAAACAGCCACGCGCCCATAAGAAGCAGGGCCGGGACTGCGGTGAACAGTGCAACGGCTTGTCCGTAATGACTGGGCAAGGAGTGAAGGCGCACGCCCTCCCGCTTGGCCAGAGCCAGCGCACGTTGTCGGCCGAGGAAATAGCCGGCTACGGTGAGCACCAGCACGATGATTGCGAGTATCCCTGGGGTCATTAGCCTGTATCCGCCCTGATCGAAAATGAGACGGCGCCTGTCGGCGCCGTCTCCATATCATGCGAGGATCAGTTCAGCGCGCCCATCGGGACACGGTTCTTGACCTTTTCCTGGGTCTTGGCGAGTTCAGGATCGGAGACGAGGCCGTAGGCGGCCAGCGGACCGTCAGGACCGGCGATCTCGTCGGACACGAAGAACTCGATGTATTCCTGCAGGCCCGGGATCACGTCGAGATGCGCATTCTTCACATAGAAGTAGAGCGGGCGGGAAACCGGATACTCGCCCGAAGCGATCGTCTCGACGGACGGGACGATGCCGCCCATGGTGCCGACGCGCAGCTTGTCGGTGTTGTTCTGGTAGAACGACAGGCCGAACACGCCGATGCCGTTCTTGTTGGCGTCAACGCGGGCGAGCGTCTCGGTGTAGTCGCCGTCGATGTCGATCGACACACCATCAGTCCGAAGCGCCATGCATTCCTTTTCGGCGGCTTTCTCGTCACCGGCATTGGCGGCCTTCAGAGCCTCAAGGGTGCCGTTTTCCTCGCAGCCGTCGACGATCACCTTCTCATCGAACACTTCACGCGTGCCATGCTTCGTTCCTGGGATGAAGGCCAGGATTTCCTGGTCCGGCAAGTCGGCGCGAATCTCGTTCCACTTCTTGTAGGGATTGGCGACCAACTGGCCGTCCTTCACCACCTTCGCGGCAAGCGCGTTGTGCCAGTCGGCAGGTGTGAAGGCATATTCGGGACCGTTGATGTCAGACGCAAAAACGATGCCGTCATAACCGATACGGACTTCCTGGATTTCCTTGACGCCGTTCTGGGCGCAGAGATCGATGTCCGACTGCTTGATGCGCGAGGACGAATTGGCGATGTCGATGGTATTTTCGCCCACGCCTTCGCAGAGCTTCTTGCGGCCGGCACCCGAGCCACCGGATTCGACAACCGGGGTCGGAAACTCGGTGTTCTCGCCGAAGGCCTCGGCAACGATCGACGCATAGGGAAGAACGGTGGACGATCCAGCGATCTGTATCTGATCGCGCGCCTCCGCGAGGCCGACCGACCCGGCAAGGGCGATCGCGGCCGCCGAGGCGGTAAGGAGGAATTTGTTCATTGGAGACTGCTCCCTGTTCGGAATTCGGTCAGACGCCCTGTCGACGTCGGGAGCGGGATAACAACTCTATGTAACAGTTCGATGACACTTTCGTGTCACGTCAATTACGGCCTTATGCTGCGCCATAACCTTCCTCGCGCGTCCAAAAACTTAGCCGGAAAAGGGTCCTTTCGCTGATTCCGGGCCATCTGCCACCAAACTTCTTGCCCACTGCTCCGCACAGACGTTTAGTATGGTACCGACGGTACCAGAACCAAGGCATCTATCCCTCGCAACCGATCAACGGCGCAATGCAGCTTCGTCACATTGAAGTATTCCACGCGATCCGGCTCGCCGGATCGATCAACGCGGCAGCCGAACGCTTGAATGTCTCGCAGCCCGCCCTCAGCCGCACCCTGAAACATGCGGAATCCCTGCTCGGCTTCAAACTCTTCGATCGGGTGAAACAGCGCCTTGTGCCCACACGCGAAGCGGATCTTCTTTTTTCCGAGGCCGTCGACGTGCAGGCCGCGCTTGAGCGATTTCGCACTCTCGCGCGTAATCTCGGCCGCAACCCGGATGATGTCCTGCGGGTAGGTTTTCTGCCAAGCCTTGGCGTTGGCCTTGCGCCGAAAGTGGTCTCCAAGCTGCCCAAACATTGGGAAGGCTTCAAGGTGGAGATATTCACCCACCACTACGACATGCTCTTGCGACGCTTGCGGGCGCTTGATCTCGATCTTGCGGTCGCCTTCTCCATCGTCGAGACCCCTGGAATAAATTCCACCACCGTCGGCACGATGAACCTGACTTATCTTGAAACCGATGATCCCGACAAACCGGTCGACCCATCGCCCATACATTTGCGCGACATCGACATGAAAACGTTTGTCGGCCTGGAAAAGGAATCTCCCGTCGGCACCTTTCTGCGCCACGCCTTCGATCAGGAAGGCATGCCCTACGAGCCGCGCATTTCGGTGCACACCTATTCGGTAGCCGCCGCCTGTGTGAGCCAGGGTGTCGGCTGCGCCATCGTCGACGAATTCTCCGCCCGCTTCACGCGCGGCGTCCGCCTGCGCCCGCTGGTGCCAAAGCTTCAGTTCACGATCACCGCGCTCACATCGGAAAACCGGCCGGTCTCGAATGCCGAGGACATGTTCATCAAGATTCTGAAATCGGCCTGCCAGGAGCTGCACAGCAGCGGCTAACGCATGTCTCCCGGAAGCGGGATCCGATTCCGGAATAATGACATGTACAAGATCAAAAGCTTAAAGTGTAAGGAGCGAATCTGAAGGATCGCTCCTTACACTTTAGAGGATTCTGCCGCCAGGCAGGATCACCCGGCTGCAAACCGGAACACTCTCCATTGAAGACGGAGGATCAGGCCTCGCCGCGCGCCACGAACCGGCCCCCACGCGCGCCGGTGACGGCGCCATGCGCCAGAACCGCCTTGCCGTTGACGAATACATGCTCGATGCCGACGGAAGGGCGGTCAGGCGTGTCGTAATCGGCGAGATCCAGAACGGTCTCCGCGTTGAAGGCGACGAGATCGGCGTGGAAACCGGCCTGAAGGCGTCCGCGCCGCGCCAACCCGAAAATCTGCGCCGGCAGCGAGGTCATCTTTCGCACGGCCTCCTTCAGCGGCAGAACCCGCTCCTCGCGCACATACCGTCCGAGCACGCGCGGAAATGTTCCCCAAAGGCGCGGATGCGCCATCGGCCCCGGGATGCCGTCCGAGCCGATCATCGTTCGCGGGTGCCGCATGATACGGTTGATATCCTCGGGCGACATCTGGAAATAAATGCCCCGCGCCGGCGCGAGCCGCCTGGCCGCTTCTGCCTGGTCGCAATCCATCGCTTCGGCCACTTTTGCAAGTTCCATTCCGTTGAATTCCGGGTGCGCCCCTGAATCGATGACGAGAATGCGATCCGCATGCCGCGTCAGCTCGGGCAGAAGCACGGTAGAGCTTGCCTCGTAAGGATAGACGTCCATGGCGATATCCTGATGGCGCAGCGCATTGTCGATCATGGAGAGCGTCTTCACCGAGCGTCCGTAATTGTGCCGCCCGATGCACTTATGGTGCGAGATGACGACAGGTACCCCCGCCTCGCGACCGATGGAAATGGTTTCCCAGACGGCTTCTTCCACCTTGTCGCGCTCATCGCGCATATGCGTGACGTAAAGAGCTCCGGGATGAGCCGCAAGTTCCTGGGACAGCCCAACCACCTCGGCCGTCGGGGCATGCCGGGCAACCGGATAGGCAAGCCCCGTGGAAAGGCCCAGAACTCCGGCTTCCAGCGCCTCGCCCAGCAGGGCGCGCATCGCCGCAAGTTCCGCTTCCCCCGCCGGCGCGTCGGTGTCTTTCATCACCATGGCGCGCAATGTGCCATGGCCGGCAAGCGCAGCCACATTGACCGCGACATGGGCCGCATCCACCGCCGCACGGTAAGCTTCGAACGACCCGAAACGATAATCCTGCGCAGAACCGAGCAGTCCGAGCGGCGGCACGAGTTCCGTGGGATTTTCATACGGCGCGAGACTGATGCCGCAATTGCCGACGATCACCGTCGTCACACCCTGCGTCACCTTGGGCTCCATGGCGCTGTCGTTGAGCACAGCCAGATCGTCATGGGTGTGCACGTCGATGAAGCCGGGCGCCAGGCAAAGCCCGTCGAGATTGATCGTCTCAGGCGCGCTCCAGCCCGAGATATCCCCCACCGCCGCGATGCGGCCTTCGCGGATCGCGAGACCGCCCTGGAAGGGTTCGCCCCCAAGACCGTCGAACAACAGGGCATTGGCCAAAAGCGTATCGCAAACGGACTGCATCTTCGGAACTCCTCCCAGGATTTTTCGTCGTCAGGCAGCCATCGTTCCAGGCCGTCTTGCCGGAACCGAAAGCGCCTTTTCAAGCGCGTGACCGAGAGCGATCACGGAAGCTTCATCGAACGCCCTTCCCATCAGCTGTACGGAAAGAGGCAGGCCCGTCTCCGTAAAGCCCGCCGGCAAGGCAAGGCCGCATCCGCCCACATAGTTGGCGGGCCTGCCGTAGGCGGCGAGCGGGAAGCTCTGTTCATCCACCTCGGCAAGCGACACTGCGGGAAAGGGCACCGTCGGCGTCAGCAGCGCCCCGTAGGGCTGCATAAACGCGTCATACACCTTCTTCATGCGGCGATGATCCGCCAGCGTCGCCAGATAATCCTTGGCGCTGATATTGGCGCCCCCCAGAATGCGCTGGCGCACATAAGGCCCGATGGCCAGCCGCTCGTCATGGATATAATCGTGATGGATCGCATAGGATTCGGCCGCGATGATGCGTCCGTTGCGCTCCGTGAGCTCGTTGAACGAAAACGGCAGTTCGACGGGAACGAGATGCGCGCCGAGATCGGCGAGAGACGCCTTCGTCCGGTCATAGGCTGCCTGGCAATCCGGATCGATGGCTATCGGGAAATCTTCCTCGCGCATGACCGCCACGCGCATCCCTTCCACATGCAGCCTGCGCCAGGCATCGGCTTCGAGTTCAGGAGCGATCAGGGTTGCCGGATCGTCCGCATCGGGGCCCGCAAGGGCTTCGAACAGAAGAGCAGCATCCTCTACGGTGCGTGTCATCGGACCGACGGAATCAAGCGTTCCCGAAAGCGGGAAACAGCCCTTCAGGCTGATGCGCCCATAGGTCGGCTTGAGACCGGCAATGCCGGTCAGCGCAGCCGGAATACGCACAGAACCACCCGTATCGCTGCCAATCGCTGCTGGCGCGAGACCTGCCGCGACGGCCACTCCAGACCCGCTGGACGACCCGCCGGGAATGCGATGCTCCTGCATGTCCCACGGGTTGCGCGGTGTGCCGCAGAGCGGATTGGTACCCCAGCCGCCAAATGCGAACTCCACCATGGCCGTACGCCCGATGGGGATCATGCCTGCGGCAAGAAGCTTGCGCATCACGGTCGCATCGCTTTGCGAGCGGCGTTCTTTCCAGGCGGCACTTCCGACGGAACAGGGTTCGTCCTGCCAGTCCACCAGATCCTTCACCGCAATCGGCAATCCGTGCAGGGGGCCGTAGACGACGCCGGATGCGCGCAGCTTGTCGAGTCCTTCCGCCATCTCCATCGCCCTTTCGGCATTCACCCCGACGAATGCGCCGAGGGTGCCGTTCATGGCGTTGATGCGGTCGAGAAAATGTCGGACGATATCGGTTGAAGTGAAAGCGCCTGCGCGCAGAGCCTGGGAAAGCTCCGCAAGGGATGCGAATGAGGGGTCCATGATGTTCTTTTCTAAAAAATGCGCCCGGCCCCGGCATTGGGTTCCGTGGCCGGGCACGGATGGCTAGTCGCGTTTATCCCAACCCGGGATGGGGTAGATCGGCTCGGCCACCGCGACCTCTTTCGGCCACACGGTGACAAGCCCCTTGCCCGGCTGCAGCTGCACCACCGGGAAAGGCATTTTCAGCTGCTTGCCGGTCTCGTCGATCGCATAGGGACCGGCCAGAACCGTCAGCTTGTCGGAAAGCGCCATCGCCGCCTTCTTCAGGTCAGCCGCTTCGAGACTGTCGGCATTCTGAATGATCTCGCCGGCGATGACGGCGGCGCCATAGGCAAGAACGGTCTGGAAATCGGGCTCGTAGGAAACGTTCGGGAAGAGGCGTTTGTAGGCCTCAAGGAACCCTTCCCGGTTGAGACCGGCATTCACAGCCCAGTTGATCGTGGGGTGGAAATTGGTGTGGCTGTAGATGTACTGGGCATCGTCACCGATATCGATGAACTGGGGTGTCGATGCGTAGACCATGAAAGTCATCGGGAAGTTGACGTTCATCTGGTGCATCTGGCGCACCATGGAGATCAGGTCGCCTTCATAGCTGGTCGGGAAAAACACATCGGCTCCGGCCGCCCGGGCCTTCTGCAGCAGCAGGCTGAAATCCTTCGTGCCTTTCGGATAGTCTTCCTTCAGCACCACTTCCATACCGAGCTTCTCGGCAATCGCCTCGGCGCCGTCGGCAAGGCCCGCCGGAAACGGCTCATCGACATTGATGATGGCAACCTTCTTGTTGCCGAGGGCAGCCGCCGCTTCCAGACCAGCCGAGGGCATGCGCGACACGGGCATCTGCGTTGCCGACACGATGTTCTTGAAGCCCTGGTCATAAAGAGCATCGGACGCCGCCGACCAGATCACCAGAAACTTGTCCAGACGCTCGGTCACCGTCGCTGCGGCAGCCGTCAGCGTGGAGCCGAAGGGCGCCATCAGCAGGTCGACATTCTCGTTCGCGATCAGGTCTTCATAAACGCGCGCTACCATCTGCTTGTCAGAGCGGTCATCACGCTTGACGAGCTCGACGAGACGCTTCTCGCCCTTGATGTCGAGGCCGCCCTTGGCGTTGATCTCGTCCACCCAGATTTCGACGCCGCGCACGCCGGACTGCGAGGCAAGCGCGAAATTACCGGACGACGAAACCGTCATGCCGATACGGATTTTCTCCTGCGCCTGCGCGGCGCCCGGCAGGGCAAGGCAGGCAAGCAGCGTGCCCGCCAGAAAGTTTCGTTTGGTGATGGTCCACATGGTCATTCCCCTTTTCTTGATCTTGGGTCCGTGACGTCTCAGACGTCGATCTTGTAGTTCATCCATTCGGCGACCATCTCCTTGAGCTGGCCGTCGGTGGCGAAGTCTTCCTTGGTCCCTTCAGCCTTGTTGCGGCCGAGTTCCAGGATGTAGAGCCGGTCCGAGATCGTGGCGCACTGGCGCACGTTCTGGTCGACGAGGATGATGGTCGCGCCCTGATCGGCAAGGCTGCGCGTCAGGGCATAGATGTCCTTTGAAATCTTCGGCGCGATCATCGCCGTCGGCTCGTCCAGAAGAATGACCTTCGGCTCGGTGACCAGCGCGCGGGCGATTTCGAGAAACCGCTGCTGCCCGCCGCTCATGGAGCCTGCAGGGGTCGCCCGCTTTTCCTTCAGGATCGGAAAGCGCTCGAAAATGCCGTCGATGGCCCGGTCGATCCGCGCCTTGTCCTTGCGGAACGGCCAGCAGCCCAGAAGCAGATTGTCGTAGACGGAAAGCCCGGCAAAGACGCTGCGGTTCTGCGGCACGAAGGCGATGCCCTCCAACGCCCTCTGGAATGCCTTGAGGCCGGTAATGTCGCGGTCGCCCATGCTGATCGTGCCGGCCTTGGTCGAAAGAAGACCGAAGATCGTCTTGAGCACGGTGGACTTGCCGGCTCCATTGGGGCCGATAATGCCCGTCACCTCCCCCGGGCGTGCCCGCAGGGCCACGTCCTTGAGGACCGTGATGTCACCGTTATAGGCAACGGAGATGTTCTTCATGCTGAGTTCAACGCCATCCATGATCAGGCTCCCAGATAGGCTTCGATGACGTCGGGATTGCTCTGGATGACCTCGGCGCTGCCTTCGGCCAGCACCTTGCCCTCATGCATGACCAGGATGTTGTCGGACAGTTCATAGACCGATGTCAGATCGTGGCTGACGAGAAGGACTGAGCACCCGACTTCCTTCGGCATCTCGCGAATGATCCGGATGAGCAGCAGGGCAAGACCCGGATTGACGCCGGCGAAGGGTTCGTCGAGCAATACCAGCTTGGGATTGGCCACCATGATGCGGGCAAGCTCCAGCAGCTTCTGCTGTCCGCCTGAAAGCTCCTCCGCATAGTTGTGGCGCAGTCGGTAGAGCTCCACCTTGTTGAGCCAGTGGGCGCTGATCTCGGCCACTTCAGCGTTGGAGAGCCCCTTGTTGAGGAGTGCGACCGAAAGGTTCTCCAGAAGAGACATCTGGTGAAAAACACGTGGCACCTGGAATGTGCGCCCCACGCCCTCGGAGAACACGGCATGCGGCGACTTGCCGATGAGGCTGACGCCATCGAGCGTGATTTCCCCCGAAGTCGCCTCATAAAGACCGTTGATGCAATTGAGCATCGTGGTCTTTCCGGAGCCGTTCATGCCCAGAAGGCCAAGGATCGACTGATCGGGAAGTGTAAGGCTGACACCGCCAAGGGCCGTCATGCCACCGAATTTCTTTACGAGCTGGTCGACTTTCAACATGGCGTCACCGCGAGTTCTGCACGCCGAAGAGACCGGCGGGACGAAGGAGAATGACTGCGATCAGCAAAACGAATCCAAGGAGCATTGCCACCGTTCCGCTGAAGAAGACCATGGCGGTCTGTTCGGCGAGACCGAACAATATGCCGCCGGCCACAGCACCGATGGGATGACCGAGACCGCCAAGTACGATCACGATGAAGCCGATCAGCGTGTAATCCTGGCCGATGAACGGCGAGAAGGACGGGAAGATCATCGATACGAGGATGCCGGTGATGCCTGCCAGCCCCAGGCCCAGCCCGAAGGTGAGGGCTGAAAGCCTGTTGAGATCCACGCCCACGATCTGGATCGCGTCGCGGTTCATGATGATGGCGCGCAGCGCCTTGCCGGGCATTGTCCGGTAAAGGAAGAAAGCGAGCGCCCCCGTCACCAGGATGGCGACAACCAGCCCGAGCAGCTTCGTGGTCGGCAGAATGATGTTGCCGAACATCAGGAAGGGCGGATCAAGCGTGAAATTCAGCGAGCGCGCATCCGCCTCGAAAGCCAGGAGCATGAGCGCGCCAAGCACCAGCGAAAGGCCGAACATGACCAGCAGCGAGGCATGCTCGGGATCGTTGGAGCGGGACAGGCGCTGCACCAGCACGAAATAGAGGCCATATCCCATCGCACCGAAGATCACGAAGACCAGGGGCATCGCCAGAAGCGGCGACAGGCCGAGCCAGGCCTGGGCGAAATAGGCCGCATAGGCGCCAAGCACAATGAATTCGCCATGCGCGAAATTGACGACGCGCAACACGCCGAAGATCACATTGAGGCTGACGCCGATCAGCGCATAGATCAGCCCGACGACGATGCCGTTGACCAGGCCTTGAAGCAGAAGTTCGTTCATCTTGTTTCAGTCCTGTACGACTACGGAATGAAGCGCCGGAAGCGGGAGAAGCGTTGCGCAAAGGCTCCCACGATGCCGCGTGGCAGAAGCAGCATCAAAGCGATGATGACGACGCCGAGAATGAGCAGGTTGAGCGTGGGGAAATTGCGCCAGATAAGCTGGTCGATCCCGTAGAGCGCGCTGGCGCCGACAATCGGCCCCACGAGGAAGCCGAGACCGCCGGCCATCGCATAGACAATGCTCTTGGCCGTCACCAGCAGGTTGAAGGAGGAATCGAGGTCGATCGCGTTGGTGTACCAAGCCTCGACCCCGCCCACGAGCGCGGGAAACATGGTGGCCATGATCCACGCCTTGAGCCGCGTGGCGACCACATTGACGCCGACCACTTCCGCCGCCTCGCTGTCGTCCCGGATCGCCCGGAGCGCCGTCCCCAGCCGCGACATGGAAAGCCATGTGCCGGCAGCAAGCGCGCCCATCATGACGAGGAACATGGCATAATAGGCCGCCAGAGGATCATTGGCCGAGGACAGGATGAGCCCAAGGCTTCCACCGGTGATATCTCTCGGCATAAGCGAGATCACAAGCTTCATCGCCATGGCGAGCGCCAGGCTGACGATGCCGAAGTAAACCCCCTTCAGCCGCAGCGTCGGCGCAACCAGAAGGCCGACCAGTATGCCCGCTGCCGCAGAGCCTGCCAGCGCGATGGGAATGGGCATCCCGAACGTCTTGTAAAGCACGCCCATGGCATAGGCGCCGACGCCATAGAAGGCCACATAACCAAAAGGCATATATCCGGCCATGCCCGCAACGAAGTTGAACGACATGGCCATGGTGAGCCACAGCATCATGTAGAACAGGAATGAGAGATTGGAGGCGAAAAGAGGAGCCGGCAAAAAGACGGCGATGATGACAGCCACCACCGCGCCCCATATCAACGATCTGATATGATTCGACTTTTCAATATTTCCTTGGGAAGCGGGTGCCGGAACAACTTCACCGTCCCGCACCTCCTTAACTTCATCTGTCACTGGGGAACCTCTATAGGGAACGCTTTCAGCGACCCTATAGCGCAGGCGGCTAACTGTCCTATCGCAATTTCACGGGCAGTTATAACCAAAAAACATAAGCTGTGATTTCATGACGGTGCTATGGCCCGGATCGTCAGGCGGCGGACGGGATCACAAGCACATCCACATCGGCGACGCGCAAGAGTTCTTCGGCCACGCTGCCCAGAACCATCTTCTCGATTCCATTCCTTCCGCAGCTTCCCACCACCACAAGCCCCGCCCCGGCTTCGTGGGCCGCTGCTCTTGACCAGCAGCCAGAATGCCGGCAAAGGCATCCCCAAGTCTCACTTCCGCATGGCATGAAACGCCGTCCACGCTTTCCAGCGTTTTCGCTTGCTCCTCCAGAAGCTGGGACGCCATGCCGAATTCGCTCTCGACGATCTGGCGCGGTTGATCGTCATCCACCACATGCACGAGCGACAACGCTGCCCCGGTTTGCCGTGCGAGCAGGACGGCGCGGCGAACGGCCCGGTCGGACCGTTCGGAGAAATCAGTGGCCACGAGAATGCATTTCAAAATGCCCATAGCGTTCCTGTCGCGATATCCGGCTCACCCCACCCGCAGGAGCGCGGCAAGCACATCCGCGCGGCGCAACATTCCGACAAGACGCCCCTCATCGAGAACCGGAAACACCCTGTGCGGATGATCGAGAAAGGCCTGCGCCGCAGATATGAGATCGTCCGACGTCGACAGCGACACCGCACCCGCCGTCATGTGATCGGCGACGGTTCCCTTCCATTCCTGATAATAGCTGGCATGCAGTGCCGGGCGAAAACAATCCTTCTGCGTGAGGATACCGACCAGCGCCCCGCTCTCGTCCGTAACCGATGCTGCCGCAACGCCGCTCTCCACAAGCAGAGCAACCGCGCGCCTGATGGGCATTTCCCGCGCCAGAACGGGACAATCCGTCTGCATGATCGCAGCGACAGTCAAATCCGTGCTCATGGCGCTTCCTCCGCTTCCTTTCCTGCCCGACTATGGCAACCGGCACAGGAAGCGCCCTTGATGCAGGTAAGCCCTCCGCAAGAACCCTCGATGGGACCCCGACCGAGAATGAGCCCGATGGCGAGCCCGACCGCCGCCAGGAGGAAGACTGCAACGCCGAGAACCAGTTCCATCTCTCGTCCTTTCCGCGTTAAATCCCGTATCGCCTCAAATCAGATGCCGGTCGAACGTGCCGGTCGCCTCGTGCCGCAGGCCTGCATCCTCCCGGATGAGGAAGAGCGCGGAAATTCCCGCGCGACGCGCCAGCGCGGGGCCTTCCACCGGGCCTGCCGCTGCAAGCGCCGTCGCCCAGCCATCGGCCCACATGGCCGCTTGCCCGATAACGGATACGGAGGCCAGAGCCCCGGCCACCGGCTCGCCCGTTGCCGGGTCGATGATATGGCTGTAGCTGCGCCCGTCCAGCGAATAGCTCTGTGCCCGCCCACCCGAGGTCGCTACCGCCATGCCGCCAAGCCGCAGCATGCCTGCCGGTTCCAGACCATCGCCGCGCGGATCCTCCACCGCGACCTGCCAGTCCCGGCCGGAAGGATGCCGGCCGCCTGCGGCAAGCTCGCCCCCGAGATCGATCAGGAAATCATCATGGCCGGCCCCGCGCACGATCTCAGCCATCCCGTCCAGGGCCCGCCCCTTGGCGATCCCGCAGAGATCGAGTGTCAGGCCCGGCCGCGACTTGCCAATATCGGTCTCGCCGACCGCAAGGCCATGCCAGTCCGGCACGCCGTCCCCCTCGATGGGGCCGAACCCCCAGCGGGCAACGAGCGGACCGACCGTAGGATCGAACCGCCCGCCGCTATCACGCGCGATGCGCAACGCGGCAGCGGTCACGGCCGCCGTTTCGGCTGGTACCGCATGCTCGCCTGCTCCCGCAGCATTGAAGCGGCTGACGACGCTATCGGCCCGCCATGGCGACATCTGGCGATCCACCTCCGCCAGCAACGCCTCGATGGGTGCGCGCAAAACCTCGCCGCGCCCGCCCGCAGGCAGTGTCAGGCGCCAGCCGGTTGCAAAGGCACGGCCTTCCATCACCTCGACGGCGCGCGTCTGCGACCGGGCGATGGCTGGCGCCGCCAGCAGCGAACCGGTCATAACGAGAAGGGTGCGGCGGCTGGGCCGGATCTGGAACGCGCTCATGGGTCAGACTCCGAAATCGTCGTTGAAGATGGACTGCCGTTCGACACCGAGCCGCTCGAGCGTGGCCAGAACAGCCGAGATCATGACGGGCGGTCCGCACAAATAGTATTCGCAATCCTCCGGCGCAGGATGCCCCCGCAGGGCATCGCGGACCGTTTCATGGATGAACCCGGTCGCACCCCGCCAGCGATCGCCGGGAGCCGGGTCGGAAAGCGCCGGCGTCCAGATGAAATTCTCATGCGCAGCGGCAATGGCCTCGAACTCCTCCACATAGAAGAGATCGGCCAGAGAGCGAGCGCCGTAGAAATAGCGCATCCTGCGCCCGCTTCCCTTGCCGATCTGTTCGTGGATCATCGCCCGGAGTGGCGCCATGCCGACACCGCCACCGATGAAGACCATCTCGCGGTCGGTCGGCTGAACATGGAAATCGCCGAACGGCCCCGAGACATCGATCATGTCGCCAGGCTTGCGGGCAAAGAGCCAGGATGACACCGCGCCCGGCGGAACCTCCAGCTCGCGACCGACCGGCGGCACGGCAAGGCGGATGTTGAAGACCGCCTGCCCGCGGGCACTGTCCTCCGGGCGGCAGGCAATGGAATATGCACGCGTCACGGGCGCATGAGAGACTGCGGACATGCGGTCCCAGCCTGCAATGCGCCATGCTTCGCGGAAGCCCTCATCGAGGTCGATCCTGCCGAAATCGAGACTATAGGCCGGCGCGGTGAGCTGCATGAAGCCGCCGGCCCTGAAATCGAAAGGCTGGCCCTCCGGCAATTCCAGCACCAGCTCGCGGATCAGCGGCGCCATCATGCGGTTCGACACGACCCGGCAGGTGAAACCGCCACCCGCCGCCAGCACGTCCTGCGGAACCGTCACAGCGCACGAACCGCGTAGCGTGGTCTGGCATGCAAGGCGCATATGCGCCCTCCGCTCGGCTGCCGAAAGGATGCCGCGTTCGGTTGCCTGCGGTTCGCCCGCGCCCTCGCCCGTCACCGTGACACGGCACAGCCCGCATGTGCCCGAACCCCCGCAGGCAGCCGGAATGCCGATGCCCGCGCCATGCAAAACCCCAAGCAGCTTGTCGCCCCGCGATGCCTCGATGCGGGTCGTATCGTTGACTGTGACAGTCACGGCGCTCTGCGGAACAAGCCGCCGCCGCGCCGCCAGAAGCCCTACCGTCAGTCCGACGACGAGAAGCATCACCACAAGACTGGCGAGAACCACCTCGTTCATGGCGCCACCATCTGCGCAAAGGAGGAAAAGCCGAGCGACATCATGCCCGTCAGGACGAAGGCGATGCCCAGCCCCCGCAATCCTGCGGGGAGATCGGCATAGGCAAGCCGGCTGCGCACCGCCGCGAGCATGATTACCGCCACGGCGAAGCCCGTTCCCCCGCCGAGGCCGAACACGAAGGACTGCGCCAGCGTGTAATGCCTTTCCACCATGAACAGGCTTCCCGCCAGGATCGCGCATTGCACCGTAAGAAGAGGCAGGAAGACGCCGAAGGACGCATGGATCGCCGGAAAGAAGCGATCGAGCAGCATTTCAAGCAATTGCACCGTCGCCGCAATCACGCCGATAAAGGCGATCAGCGAAAGATAGGAAAGGTCGACCTCCGGCATGCCGGCCCAGCTCCAGGCGCCGGGCATGAGCAGCGCGTTGTAGATGAGCTGGTTGAGTGGCACCGTCACGCCCATTACCGCGATCATCGCCACGCCGAGACCGATGGCTGTTTCCGTGCGCCGCGACAGGGCAAGAAAGGTACACAGGCCGAGAAACAGGCTGAGCGGCATGTTCTCCACGAAAGCGGCGCGCAGAAAAAGACCGGCAAGATCGTTCATTCGCCCGCCTCCCGCGTCACCGGCGGGACGAACTCCGCCGGTTCAGCCTGCTCGGGCCGGAGGGAGCGCAATGCCCAGACAAGACCGCCGAGCAGGAAGAATGCGCTGGGAGCCAGAAGCATCAGGCTCATCGGCGTGAACCACCCCCCCTGTTCTGCCAGCGGCAGCACCTGCCAGCCGAGCAGCTTGCCCGCGCCGAACAACTCGCGCAGCGAGCCCAGAACCACCAGGACCAGCGAATAGCCAAGACCGTTGCCGAGTGCATCGACCATGGAAGGAACAGGCGGGTTGAGACGCGCATAGGATTCCGTCCGCCCAAGGACGAGGCAATTCGTCGTGATAAGGCTTACGAACACGGAGAGCTTCTGGCTGATATCGTGAAGATAGGCCTGCAGTATCTGGTCGATTACGATGACCAGCGAGGCAACGATGACAATCTGGACAATGAGCCGGATCGCATCGGGAATATGGCGTCGGATGATGCTGATAATGCCCGCCGAAAGAACCAGAACCACGGTGAGCGAGGCCGCCATGGTGAGCGCCGTCGCCATCGATGTCGTCACCGCGAGTGCGGAGCAGATACCGAGAATCTGCAGCATCACCGGATTTTGGCGAACCAGTGGATCGGTGAGCGTGGACCAGAGAGGCGAAGGCGCGGTCATGGCCTAGAACTCCCCGCGCCTGATCGCATCGATCAGCGGGCCGTAGCCTTGCGGCCCGAGCCAGAACCGCACGATCTGTGTGACCGCATTGCCGGTGCGCGTAGCGCCCGTTATGCCATCCACCTCATAGGCACTGGAAGCCGTGCCCCGCGCCACCGAAAAGCGCACTGTTCCCGTATCGTCACTCACCTGCTTTCCGGCGAAGCTTGCAAGCCATGCCGGCTCTTCGATGCGCGCTCCCAGACCCGGTGTTTCCGACTGGCGCGTTACGGCGAGCCCCGCAACGGTTCTCATGTCGCCCCGCAGGGCGAGGATCGCATCGATCCTGCCATTGTAACCCGCCCCGCTGATCGGCAGCAGCGCGAGCGAAATCCGGTCTCCGTCGCGAAGCAGGTAGATCTGCGCGAAATTCGGGCGCTGCCCCAGCCCGGCAATGTCCTGACCCGCCTGAAGCGCTGTCCAGTTGGCCGGATCGGCCAGTGCCGTCTCAAGTGTTTCCGGCGTGACCTCGCGGGCCGCCGAACCGCGCGCCAGGTCCATGACCACCGTGCTCAACGAGCCGCCCGAACGCTGCAGGAGATCGGCCATGCCGGGAATGCCTGCCACCAGCGCTTCCAGTCGAGCCTGCTCTTCCGCGGCACGGTTGGCCGCCTGGATAGGCCGCAGCACCACCGTCGCACCGCTGACCAGCACGGCGCAGATGGCTGACACGAGGAATGCCATCGCCACAGTCTTCAGCCGGCTTTCATTCGGCAGGGCCAGAAGCCGGCGCCATGCAGTGAACGGATTGAGGTCAGCCATGACGTCTCCTTCGGCGCGCGAGCCACAAGCCTATGGCGGCTTCATCGAGAAGCGGTGCTGCAAGGGAGGAAAACAGCGCCGCCGACACCGCAATCTGCACGGGCGCGGCAGTCTTCCAGGCAAGCATGAAAAGCACGACAAGGCCGCCATAAAGCAGGCCGTTCAGCCAGCGCCCGCCGCCGGTCGCCGCGCTGGCGACCGGATCGCAGACGAGCAGCACAAGAACCACCCCCGCCGCCGGCAGAACCGGCCCTGGCTCCACGCCGAATGCAAGCGCAAACACTCCGGCAAGAACCGCACCGCCCACGATACGCCCTGACATCACCCCAAAACCCACGCCGATCAACGCAGCCGGTATGGCCGCCCAGGCTATGGGCAAGACGAGTTCCGGCCAGGGCGCAGCGGGAAAGCTGAAGCCAAGAAACGCAAGCGTCACCGTCGCCGGATTGACCACATTGCGCCCCCAGCCGCCAAACACAAGTTCGGCCATCACCGAACCGAAGCTGATACCCAGGGCAAGCTGCAGCATGCCAAGCTCTTCCGGCACAAGCATCGCCACGGCCAGGGCAGCGATGGCACCGGCGAATGAAGGCGGTTGCGCACGCGCCAGCATGAAGATCAGGTGCCATAGCCCTGCGACAATGAGCGCAAGCGCAAGCCGGCCGATCGCTCCGCTTCCACCGAACCAGAGAAAGGTCAGCGCCATGGGCATAATCGCGGCCAGAAGGAGCAACGCCACGGTTTCGCGATCCCAGATGCCTCGGATCATTACCCCTCCTCCGCCGCAACGCGGGCAAGAATGCCTTGCAGCATCGTGGAAAGACGCGGTTCCGCCGCAGTCACATAATCGGCAAGCGCCAGGTCTTCTTCAAGAAGCGAAAGCGCGCCAAGCCTGACGGCGGTTTCGTCATCGCCGGAAGCGAGTGCGCGCGTCATCGCCGCTGCCGGCAACGCCGCGCCGAAGGCCTGTTCGAGCGCCGCCGTCGGGATGATCGGCAAGGGCCGCGCCGCACGCGACAACGCCGCGCCGAACCAATGCCCCCGCCGACGCTGGCCATGGCGCGGCAATACGGTCGACTGTCTGTCGCGCGGGGCAAGCCAACGCGCCTCATGGCCATCAAGAGCCGAGCCCGAAAGCAGAATGTGATTGCCGGGCCGCACGGCGCCATAGCTCAATCCGCGCAAATCCGCCCCCGGCTGACAGCGCACGAGCCGGCTTTCGCTCAGCGCCGCTCCGGCAATGCTCACCAGCCGCGTCTCAGGCAGATGTCCGCTTGCAAGAAGCGCGCCGAGAGCCGCAACCTCCTCCGCATGGATATCCCAGACGGGAGCCTTCAGCCCTGCCGGGAAATGCGCGTGGATCTGAAAGCCGGCGAGCCCCTGCGGATGCCGCTCCCCTGTCGTCACGATCCGCAAGCGGCCATTGGAAGCGTCGCTCAGGACATTCGCGCCCCGTGACTGACAGACGAAAACCGGGCCTTCGGTAAACCCCGTCAGCGCATCGAGCCCGCGCGCGAATGCCTCCTCCTTGCCTTTCAGCGCCTCGCTCGGATCGGGTGCATGGGGACGCGTATCCACCGCCATGACGAAAATTGCCGCCGGCTTTTCATCGGCGCGCGGCATGTGGCCGAACGGCCTGCTGCGCAATGCACTCCACAGTCCCGCCTGTTGCATAAGGGCACGCACGGCCACTTCGTCCCGCCCGCTTGAGGCAGCCGCTCTGTCGTGACGGAACCGCCCGCCATCTGCCTCTCGGAACAGCACGATCTCGCCAAGTCGATGCCCCGGCCGCAGCGTGATTGAAGCGACACGTCCGGCCATGGGAGCGACGAATGCAATCTGCGGGTGGCCGCGCAGCCTGGCGAGCGGCGCGCCCTGTGCGACAAGCGCGCCTTCCGACACTGCCATCTCGACCCGCAGTTCCTCACCGGGCGCCGCCGTTATGGCCGCTTCCTCGGTGATGAGATCGATGATTCCCGCCTTGGTCCGGGGCGGGGTCTTGATCGGCAGGCTCAATCCCGCTCGAAATTCCTGGCCCAGCATCGTTCCTCCGGTCTGTCGCCATTTCGACCTTCATGTCGCATTTGCCCGAAACGGTGACCCGGCTATTATGGTTATCAGCTAGAGTTTGGAAATCCAGCCGTCGGAAAAACTGCCATGCACAGAGCAATTACAGTATTCTCCGCTGCCTTTGTCCTGGCGGCCTCGGCATTTCTTCTTGGGAACACGGCCCCCGGCACGGCGCAGGAACCGAATACCGCAAGCGATACGGGCGGCGGCACCAGCCCTGTGCGACCATATGTCATGCCCGATAGCGGCCCCTTTCACCCGGAAAACATCCCCGTCGATAACTTCGCGGCCATAGAGGCATGGATGCGCTCCGGCCATTCCGATGCCCGCTCGCCCTCCTTCAGCCATTGGAACGATGCCGGCGAAATTCCACCGGTATGCGCCGTGTGCCATTCAGGCGCCGGCTTTCGTTCATTCCACGGCCTCGACGGGAGCACACCCGGCGTGCCCGAAAAACCCGTGCCGACCGGTGGTGTCGTCGACTGCGCCACCTGCCACAATCCACGCCTCTCGGAGATCAAGGAAGTCCGCCTGCCGAGCGGCATCATGCATCCGGTTGCAGGTGTTGAGGCCGCCTGCATGACCTGCCATCAAGGGCGCGCGGCGGGCGCTACCGTCAGCAATGCCATCGGCGAACGTCCGGCCGATACCTCCGACCCGGAGTTGAGCTTCATCAATCCGCACTACGCGACTGCTGCGGCAAGCTGGCTCGGTGGCTATGGCGCCGCCGGTTATCATTATCCCGGGAAGGAATACTCAGACCGCTTCTTTCATGCCCGCCCGGTCGCCAGTTGCACCTCGTGCCACGATGCCCACAGTCTGGAAGTTTCCACCGAGACCTGCCTCACCTGTCATGAGACAGGCAATCCCCGCGACATTCGCATTTCGCGCCAGAGCTATGACGGCAGCGGCGATCTGAACGTAGGCATACGCTCCGACATCGAAGCGAATGCCCAGCGCCTGATGAATATGCTGATTTCCTATTCAGCCAAGGTGGCAGCGAGCCCCATGGTTTATGACGGTCACCGCCATCCCTATTTTTTTGCCGATGCGAATGGCGATGGCGCGGCCGACCTGACCGACGGAAAGCCCGTCGCCTACAAGGCCTGGACCCCACGGCTGCTGCGCGCCGCCTACAACTGGAAGCTTGTTACGGCAGACCCGGGCATCTATGCCCACAACCCGCATTACGCGCTGGAACTGCTCTATGATTCCATCGAGGATCTGGCTGCGCCCCTCGACATCGACATGGCGATGTTGAAGCTGCGCCGCTAACCGCATTCCCTGGGGCCTCGCGCGGCGGGTCATCGACGGCTTGCGAGCACGTAGAAGCAGGCCTTAGCCGCACAGGGCAGGTCAAAAATTCATCGAGTCAGGGAAGAATGCTGGCACTCCCAAGGGGAATCGAACCCCTGTTTCCGCCGTGAGAGGGCGGCGTCCTAGACCGCTAGACGATGGGAGCGCGGCAAGAGCTGCGATATAGTCAGCTTCCGTCGCAAATGCAACAGCCCATTTCATCAATCCCGCCATTGGCGGAAAATAATATACGCCGCTTTCCGCCGCTCAGTCGCCAATCAAATAGCGCGCGGCCAGCTGGCCGTTGCGAAGGTCGTAGATGCGGATTTCCTGCTTTCCATCGGACAGGGAAACATGCAGCGAAACACGCATCCCGTCGATGGAGTACGAAAGAACCCTCGCGCCCTGCGGAACATCGAGCGTGGCCGTCTTTGCATCGCCGGGAAGAAGCATCGTTTCTTCCGCTGCCGGGGCGGGCTGCGAACGCAGCGATTTGTAGACAAAGGCCAGCACCACGGCCATAACCGCAGCGAACAGAATGGCAAGGTTGATGGCCATGAAGCGCACCAGCTTGCGGCGCACCCGCTCGGCAGCCGGGTCAAGCGCCTCCTGCGGTTCGTCTTCCTGTTCTTCTGGCCTTACCATATCTCACCGTCTTGAAAGCAGTCCTGATGCGCGAACCTGATAACGAAGACCTCGGCCAATGGGAAGATGCGGAAGGCTGGAAAGAGTTCCGCGTCGATAAAGACGCCGCCGGCGAACGGCTCGACAGATGGCTTTCCGCGATGCTCGGCGAGGCCGTTTCGCGCAGCCGTGTACAGACCCTCATCCGCGCAGGCGCGGTAAGCTGCGGCGATGCTCCCGTCACCGAACCAAAGCACAAGGTCGCGTCCGGCGAAACCTATGGGCTGGAGATGCCGGAGGCCGAACCCGCCGAACCGCTTCCCGAACCCATTCCCCTCGACATCCTCTATGAGGATGCCGACCTCGTCGTCGTCAACAAGCCTGCCGGTCTGGTGGTGCATCCCGCCCCCGGAAACTGGACAGGAACGCTGGTCAACGCGCTGCTGCACCATTGCGGCGATACGCTTTCAGGCATTGGCGGAGTGCGGCGGCCTGGGATCGTCCATCGGCTCGACCGCGATACGAGCGGCGTGATGGTCGTCGCCAAGACCGACCGGGCCCATCGCGCCCTGTCCGAGGCCTTTGCCGATCACGGGCGCAGCGGCGATCTCGAACGGGCCTATGAGGCGCTGGTCTGGGGTGCGCCAGACCGAATGGCCGGCAGCATCGACGCGGCCCTTGGCCGCCACGCGCAGAGCCGCACCCTGCGCGCCGTCGTACCGGCCGGCCGCAGCGATGCGCGCCATGCGGTGACCCATTATCAGGTGAAGAAGCGCTATGGTTCCGACGGCAGGGGCGGCGCATTTGCCGCACTGCTCGAATGCCGGCTGGAAACCGGGCGCACACATCAGATTCGCGTGCATCTGGCCCATATCGGCCACCCCCTGGTCGGGGACCAGGAATATGGCCGTGCCTTCCGCACCAAGATCAATCGCCTGCCGGAGGAAGTCCGCCCGATCGTTGCCGCATTCGGCCGTCAGGCTCTGCATGCGCGCCTTCTTGCTTTCCGCCATCCGGCAAGCGGGGAACTGATGCGTTTCGAGGCCCCGCCCCCTGCCGACATGACGGCATTGACAAAGGCATTCGAAATTTTGTAATAAGCGGTACAGTAATATCGTTCATCACCCGATGACGATTTGTTGACTTTCTGAAGAAGCTTTAACTGTCGGAAATGAGTCCCATATGGGATATGGTGCGGTGCGTCGAAATTCGGCCGTGCCGACCCCGCAGGAAGCGAGCGCCAAAAGAGCGGCGTTTCCATCAGGGCGAAGGTCCGGCGAGAGCATTTTGCAGTCAGATGAAATGATCTGACACCCGCATAAATGCGAAAACAAGGAAATTGGGCGGGACAGCGTTTCCACGAAACGATGAACCGTTCTGAGGAGGGTGCTTGATGGCCCAGACATTACCCAGCATCGCTTCGGGCGAAGGCGGACTGACCCGCTACCTGGAGGAAATCCGTCGTTTCCCCATGCTCCAGCCCGAAGAGGAATACATGCTCGCGAAGCGTTATTCCGAGCGTGACGACACTCAGGCTGCCCATAAGCTTGTAACCAGCCATTTGCGCCTCGTGGCCAAGATTGCCATGGGCTATCGCGGATATGGCCTGCCGATCGGCGAAGTCATTTCCGAAGGCAATGTAGGCCTGATGCAGGCCGTGAAGAAATTCGAGCCGGATCGCGGCTTCCGCCTGGCCACCTATGCCATGTGGTGGATCAAGGCCTCGATCCAGGAATATATCCTGCGTTCGTGGAGCCTCGTGAAGATGGGCACCACTGCAAATCAGAAGCGCCTCTTCTTCAACCTGCGCAAGGTGAAGAGCAAGATTCAGGCGCTCGACGACGGTGACCTCAATCCCGAGCAGGTCTCCGAAATCGCGACGCGCCTCAATGTGAGCGAGGAAGAGGTGGTTTCGATGAACCGCCGCCTTTCGGGCGATGCTTCCTTGAACGCTCCGATCCGCGCCACGGAAGGCGAGTCCGGCGAATGGCAGGACTGGCTGGTGGACGATTCGGAGAGCCAGGAGGATATGCTTGTCGAGCAGGACGAACTGGAAAACCGCCGCCGCATGCTCGGCGACGCCATGTCCGTTCTCAACGACCGCGAGAAGCGCATCTTCGAGGCCCGCCGTCTCTCCGACGAACCGCTGACGCTCGAGGAACTGTCGGGCGAATTCGATATCAGCCGCGAACGCGTGCGCCAGATCGAGGTCCGCGCTTTCGAAAAGGTTCAGGAAGCCGTCCAGGCGGCTTCCCGCGAACAGGCTCTGGCTGCCCGTCAGCAGGCCGAAGCCGCGCGTCAGCAGGCAACGGGCGCCTGAGCCAAGCATTTCGCGGCAGGATGAAACAAGAAAACGCCGGGCATGCCCCGGCGTTTTTTCATTGCGCTTTCAGTTATTGCGGTCAGTCGAGCCCCATACAGTCGTTCCTGTCACCATCTCCGAGCTTCATATTGGCGACACTGGAGAAGGCGACGGGCAAACGTCGAGGCCCCTTCTCCCCGCATACAGGGAGAGGCTGAGAAGCAGGGCTGCCGTTATCCGCCGGCCGCCGCGTTCTGCCAGGCATTGAGCACGTCGGTGAATATCTTGTCGCCGGGAATGCCCTTTTCGATGGTGATAAGGGCTCGCCTTCCCGACTTGTAGACCACCGGGATATCGATCCAGCTCTGGCGCTGCATGAGCAGAAGATTGGCCTGCTCATCCGCCTTACTGTCGCTCAGTGCGACGAGGAAGAAACCGTCGGCAATCTTCGCCGGAATGCCAAGCAGCGGATTGCCCGTATCCTGTTCGGAACGCTTCATCGTCACGCGCAGCACATTCTCGATGCCGCCGCCCTCGAAACTCTCGGGCGTCAGGAAGATGATCTCCACGATATGGCTCGCCGGCAGAGACTGATCCGCATTGCGGCGGATGGTGAGCTTCATCTGAAGATTCTTGTCTGGCACGGTCGCCTCGGCGCGGATGACCGGCTCGGGCGGCAGATCGTTGCCCGGCGATTCCCGCACGACGGACCAGACCACCGAGCCGGGGTCGGCCGAGCCTTGCGAAGCGTTGGTGCGCTCTTCATAGAAGATCGCGCGCTGCCCCACCGGCACGGCCTGATCACCGCCCGCACTCGCCGCAGAAGACTGTACATTGCCGTTGGGCGCAGGGTTCGGCGCGGTCGCGGGATCGTTGCTCGACGGAGCGGTGGCCTGCGCCACAGAAGTTCCTTCGCCAAGGCCGGGTTCGCCACCCGCAGGTCCCTCATCCACCTCCTGCCCATCGGGCGTGAGGCGCTGCGTGAACTTGCGCGGGCGCTCCTGTGCGGGTGCAGCCGGTTGCGCGGCTCCGTTATTGTTCGCAGCCGCATCGCCGGATGGCGCACCACCCTGCTCCTGCCCGGTCGTTTCGGCTGGCTGCCCGGCCACTTCCGTACCGCCATTGCCCGGTGTGGAAGGCTGCATATTCACATAATACCAGCCACCCGCCGCGGCCGCAGCGGCAAGCAGCAAAACACCGGCCGCAATAGCCGGCACCTTGCTTGACGATTTCTTCTGGCGCGGGCGGATGGCGCGCGGCGGCGGCACTGCACCGCCATCGTTCCGCGCTTCGCGATCCTGGCCGCCGCCTGTCTGCGCATCGTCTCCAGAAGTATCCTGCTCTTCGTCAAAGGACGGCAGGTCTGCTTCCGGCTTGCTGGAGGATGGCTTGGCCGGCTCGGTCGCTTCAGGTTTTACCGGCGGCTTGGGAGGCGTTACCGGTGTCGGTGCGGGAGCAGCGGGCTCGGGTTTCTTGACCGGGTCCGAATGGAGTTCGGCAAAGATGCTGTCGAAATCGTCTTCGGGCGGCAGGCTTTTGATGATGGGAGCGAAATCCGCTTCCACGGAAGCGATCGCATCTTCCAGGCTTTTGCGCTGGCGGTCGAAGACGGCAGCGGAAGGCGGCGGATTGATCGCGGCGAGTTTCGCCTCGATCGTCGTCCGGGCCTTCTGATAGATCCTCTCGCGGGCTTCAGGCGTGTTGTCCCTGAGCCCGTCGATCGTCTTCCTCAGAACCGCAGAGAAATCCGCCATACTTTTACCTGTCCACCTTCTTACACCACAGCCGCCGGCGGGCGGCTGAAATAGTTAGCCCGCGAAACTAATCTTGAAACGGGTCCGTAACAAGTATCGCATCTTCGCGCTCAGGGCTGGTCGAAAGGATCGCCACAGGCGCCCCGATCAGCTCTTCGACATGACGCACATATTTAACCGCCTGCGCCGGCAGATCGGCCCAGCTGCGCGCGCCCTTGGTCGTTTCCTTCCAGCCTTCCAGCGTCTCGTAGACAGGCTCGAGCCGGGCCTGCGCGCCCTGGCTTGCGGGGAGGTAATCGATGATTTCGCCGTCGAGCTTGTAACCGGTGCAGATTTTGATCTCGTCGAGCCCATCCAGCACGTCGAGCTTGGTCAGCGCGATGCCGTTCATTCCATTCGCCACCACGGCCTGACGTACGAGAACGGCATCGAACCAGCCACAACGGCGCTTGCGGCCCGTCACGGTGCCGAATTCATGGCCGCGCGTGCCGAGGAACTCGCCGACCTCATTGTCCTGCTCGGTCGGGAACGGCCCCTCGCCGACACGTGTCGTATAGGCCTTGGTGATGCCGAGCACATAGTCGACGGAACCTGGCCCGAGACCAACGCCCGTGGCGGCCTGACCCGCAACGGTGTTGGAGGAGGTCACGAAGGGATAGGTGCCGTGATCGATATCGAGCATCGTGCCCTGAGCGCCCTCGAACAGGATGCGCTGGCCGGCACGGCGCGCGTCCTCGAGGATTTTCCAGACGCGATCAACATAGGGCAGGATCTTGTCGGCGACGGAGGTCAGCTCCGTCACGATGGCGTCCGGCGTCACTTCCGGATGGCCAAGGCCGCGACGCAGCGCATTGTGGTGGGTGAGGAGCCGGTCCACCTTCATTGGCAGCGTTTCGATATTCGCCAAATCCATGACCCTGATGGCGCGGCGGCCGACCTTGTCCTCATAGGCAGGTCCAATACCTCGCCGCGTCGTTCCGATTTTGGTGCCCGAGTTGGACGCCGCGTCTTCGCGGAACCCGTCAAGCTCCCTGTGCAGGGAGAGAATAAGCGCTGTGTTTTCGGCTATTTTCAGGCGGTCGGGCGTTACCGTCACGCCTTGCTGGGCCAGACGGTCGAGCTCTGCAACGAAGGCATGCGGGTCGAACACCACGCCATTGCCGATGACCGACAGCTTGCCGGGGCGCACGACGCCGGACGGCAGGAGCGACAGCTTGTAGCTGACACCGTCGATAACCAGCGTATGGCCGGCATTATGGCCCCCCTGGAAACGCGCCACCACATCGGCGCGTTCGGAAAGCCAATCGACGATCTTGCCCTTGCCTTCGTCGCCCCACTGCGAACCGACGACCACCACGTTAGCCATGAAAACTTCCTTCCCGGCGCGTCTCCGGCGAACCACCGCCAGACTGACTTATGAAAACAAAACGCCTCTATAGAGGTTCACGGGCGTCTAGGGAACCATGTGCAGCGCCGCACGCGCGGAAAACACGGTTCCGTACCCGTACAGAGCCTCTTGACGCGCGCCCCGCAAAAGCATAATGCCGTCCGTGGGCCACCTCTCCCCACCGAGAGGCGTGCTATCTGCAAGGATAGGAACATCATGAGCACACTACCTAAGCCGGCAAACCGCCCGGCCAATCCCCAATTCTCCTCTGGTCCCTGCACGAAGCGTCCTGGCTGGTCGCTCGATGCGCTTTCCGATGCCGCTCTCGGTCGTTCGCACCGGGCCGCCATCGGCAAGGAAAAGCTTGCGCGGGCCATCGACCTCACCCGCGAAGTACTGCAGGTGCCCGCCGATTACCGGATCGGCATCGTCCCCGCCTCCGACACCGGTGCCATGGAAATGGCAATGTGGTCGCTGCTTGGCGAACGCGGTGTCGACATGGTCGCCTGGGAATCCTTCGGCGCCGGTTGGGTCACCGACGTGGCAAAGCAGCTCAAGCTCGCCGATGTCCGCCGTTTCGAGGCCGGCTACGGTGAACTACCCGATCTGAGCGCAATCGATTTCGACCGCGACGTGGTCTTTACCTGGAACGGCACCACATCGGGCGTTCGCGTCCCCAATGGCGACTTCATCCCCGCCGACCGCAAGGGCCTGACCATCTGCGATGCCACATCGGCGGCCTTCGCCCAGCGCCTGGCCTTCGACAAGCTCGACGTCGTCACATTCTCCTGGCAGAAGGTTCTTGGCGGCGAAGGCGGCCACGGCATGATCATTCTTTCGCCGCGCGCGGTTGAGCGCCTCGAAAGCTATGCACCGGCCTGGCCGCTGCCGAAGATTTTCCGCATGACCAAGGGCGGCAAGCTCATTGAAGGCATCTTCAAGGGCGAGACGATCAACACCCCGTCCATGCTCTGCGTGGAAGACTATATCGACGCCCTGGAATGGGCCCAGTCGATTGGCGGTCTCGATGGTCTCGTTGCCCGCGCCGATGCCAATTTCGCTGCCATCGACGCGTTCGTCGAAAAGAGCGGCTGGCTTGCCAATCTGGCCAAAGCGCCCGAGACGCGCTCCAACACCTCCGTTTGCCTGTCCATCGTCGATCCGGAAGTGACCGCGCTCGATGCCGCCGGCCAGGCTGCCTTCGCCAAGGGCATGGTGTCCCTGCTCGGCAAGGAGGGTGTTGCCCAGGATATCGGCCACTACCGCGATGCGCCTCCCGGATTGCGCATCTGGGCTGGTGCCACTGTCGAGACTTCCGATCTGGAAGCTCTGATGCCGTGGCTCGATTGGGCTTTTGCAACCCAGAAGGCAGCGCTCAAGGCCGCAGCCTGAGCAATCATACCCGCATAGGCGCAAGCCCTGCTTCCTCTTCTTCTCTCCCGATGGGGCGAAGGATCAGACAGGAGGCAGGGCAAGCCGTCCCCAAGCATATTGCGATCGAAGGAAACCGCTATGCCTCGCGTACTCGTATCCGATAAACTTTCGCCGACCGCCGTCCAGATCTTCAAGGATCGCGGCGTCGAGGTCGACTACCTGCCGGACCTCGGCAAGGACAAGGAAAAGCTCCTTTCCGTCATCGGCCAGTATGACGGTCTCGCCATTCGCTCGGCCACCAAGGTCACCGAAAAGCTGATCGAGGCCGCCACCAATCTCAAGGTCATCGGCCGCGCCGGCATCGGCGTCGACAATGTCGACATTCCGGCTGCTTCGCGCCGCGGTATCATCGTGATGAACACGCCCTTCGGCAACTCCATCACCACCGCCGAGCATGCCATTGCCATGCTGTTTGCCGTCGCCCGCCAGATTCCCGAAGCCAACGCCTCGACCCATGCCGGAAAGTGGGAAAAGAACCGCTTCATGGGCGTAGAGATCACCGGCAAGACGCTTGGTGTCATCGGCTGCGGCAATATCGGCTCCGTGGTTGCCATGCGCGGCATCGGGCTGAAGATGCATGTGGTCGCCTTCGATCCCTTCCTGTCGGTCGAGCGCGCTGCGGAACTCGGCGTGGAAAAGGTCGAGCTGGACGAGCTCTTCGCCCGTGCGGACTTCATCACCCTGCACACACCGCTCAACGACAAGACACGCGGCATCGTCAACAAGGACGCCTTCGCCAAGATGAAGGACGGCGTGCGCATCATCAACTGCGCCCGTGGCGGCCTGGTGGTCGAGGCTGATCTGGTCGAGGCGCTCAAATCCGGCAAGGTTGCCGGCGCCGGCATCGACGTGTTCGAGGTGGAGCCTGCCACGGAGAACGCCCTGTTCGATATGCCGAATGTGGTCTGCACCCCGCATCTGGGCGCATCCACCACCGAAGCTCAGGAGAACGTGGCCCTGCAGGTCGCCGAGCAGATGTCCGATTACCTGGTCAAGGGCGCGGTCACCAACGCGATCAACATGCCCTCGATCTCGGCCGAGGAAGCGCCGCGCCTGAAGCCCTTCATCAAGCTTGCCGAAGTTCTCGGTGCGTTTGTGGGCCAGGTCACCGAGGAGCCCATCGAGGAAGTCGAGATTCTGTTCGACGGCTCCACCGCCGACATGAACCGCCGCGCGCTGACGAGCGCCGCCCTGGCCGGTCTCATCCGTCCGCAGGTGTCGGACGTCAACATGGTCTCGGCGCCGATCATGGTCAAGGAACGCGGCATCATCCTCTCGGAAGTCAAGCGCGACAAGTCCGGTGCTTTCGACGGCTACATCAAGCTGACGGTCAAGACCTCGGTGAAGACGCGCACCATCGCAGGCACCTGCTTCTCCGATGGCAAGCCGCGCTTCATCCAGATCAAGGGCATCAATCTCGACGCCGAGGTGGGCGAGCACATGCTCTACACCACCAATTACGACGTGCCGGGCATCATCGGCATTCTGGGCGGCATCTGCGCCAAGCACGAAGTCAACATCGCAAACTTCCAGCTCGGCCGTAACCGCCCCGGCGGCGACGCCATCGCGCTGCTCTATCTCGACGGTCCGTTCCCTGCGAAAGTGCTTGAAGAACTGCGCGCCAACAAGGCAATCCTTTCGGCCAAGCCACTGCAATTCGACGTTACCGTCTGACGTATTGTGCGAGAGCACGGAAAGACAGAGCGATCTTCGAACAAGAAAAGCCGGCGCAAGCGCCGGCTTTTTTATTTGTATCCCTTGTTTATCTGTATCTCTTGGCCGGGCGAAACCACCCCCCATCGCTTGAGTGACGTGCTGTCAGGGAGCCGGATTGGCCCCGCCACCGGCGGCAAGTGCTGCCTGCCTGCGACCGCTGTGCTCCGCGATCCAGATGCCGCCAAGAACCAGCAGAAGCGCCACCCCGTGGTAAAGATAGAATGCCTCGCCAAGGATGGCGATCGACAGAAGCGTACCGAAAATCGGCACAAGGTTGATGAACAACCCCGCGCGGTTCCCCCCGATCAGCTCATTGCCCCGGATATAGAGAATCTGCGCCAGGACCGAAGGAAACAGGGCCGCGTAGAACAGCACCATCAGCCCCTGCGTGTCGGGCGCGATGAAGCGACCCGTTCCCACTTCCCAGGCAAGAAGCGGTAATGACGCGAAAAAGGCCGCCAGCGACAATACGAACATCAGGCTGAGCCAGTGAATGTTCGGCTTGAGCCGCAGGCCCACTGTATAGCCGGCATAAAGCAGAACCGCGCCAAGCATCAGTGCATCGCCGAAATTCATGTCGAGTTCCAGAAGCCGCGCCGGCTCTCCATGGCTCGCAACCAGAACGACACCGAACAGGGAAAGCAGGAAGCCTACCATCTGGAGCCCCGTTACCTGCATGCGGAACAGGACAAAATTGGCGATGAAGATCACCATTGGAATGGCGCCCTGCTCGATCGCGATATTGATGGCGGAGGTGAACTGCGCGGCACTGTAGAAAACCGCATTGAAACCGGTGAAGCCAAACGCACCGAGCGCGGCGAGCAGCGGCAGATTGCGTTTGATCTCGGGCCAGTCACGCCGCAGATGCGGCAAGGCAAACGCGTAAAGGATCACCACGCCGATCACCCAGCGAAGAGTGGTCAGGATCATTGGTGAGGCATGCCCGACCGCAAGCCTTCCGGCGACGACGTTGCCGCCCCAGAACAGAGTTGTCAGGCAAAGGAGAACATAGGCGTTACGATGCATAAGACCCGCAAAAAAACCGGATTCGGAGTGAGCTCGATAGGACCTTTGGCACAAATCGTAAATGCCAGAGGTCAGAATTGATGCCAAATGAGTTGCACTTTTCATCAATATAAGGGCAACACTTTAGAACCGTTCCGAATCGCATCGGGGGGTTGGTGCGCAGGTTGGGGCCTTGCAATCCGTAAAACCGGTAAGCGGCGGACGGGGAATTAACGAAGATATGCGGATTGGGTTGTGATTTTATGAGAATACAACCTATAAGCATTCCCTGTAGGCAGCAAGTCTAGAGCCCCGATCGAATTGAAGCACGCCCCTGAAAAATCCAACATTCCTGAGACCGAAGGAGGCTCCAACAGGACGGCGCGGAAGAAGCGTGGGAATAAACCAGCCCAGCCGCAAACGCATCCCGACCTTGTGAACCTTCTTGGCCAGGGGGCTTCCGTGCGCCGCTACCGCTGGTTGCGCTACCTGAAGCCGATGCTGCCTGAAATCCTCGCTGCGGGCGCCTTGCAGTCGCTGATCTATACGGCCTTCATTCTCAACGCGGAGCGCAGTGACTGGGACAACCTCGCCATTGTCTGCACCGTTCTGGTGGCCTTGCCTTTCGCGATCGCCCTGGCATTGCTGGGGCTGAGGAGACAGGATTATCCCTTCACGACGGCTGTATTCGTCACGCTTGTCTTCTTCAATGCCGCAGTGGCCATGCTGTCGGGCGCGCGGATTCCGATAAGCTATTCGGCACTTCTCACCTGCTATCCGATCATCACGGTCGCGATGGTCTTCGCCAATCTGCGGCTGCGCCGATCGCTTCATGATTCCGTCGCGATTCTCGACTTTCCCGATGCCGAGCGCGCAAACGCGCTTCTGGGCGGCGTTGCGGTTCTGCGCGACAAGGATGCCGACATCACGCCCTATGACCGCATCCTGATCGACAGCGAGACCCACCACAATCCCGAATGGTCGGGCTTCCTCACCCGTGCCTACATGGTCGGTGCGAAGATCACGCCCTGGATCAGCTTCCTCGAGATGCGTCGCGGCCGCGTGGATGTCGATGCCTTCGACATCTCCCACCTGGCCTACAGCCCGAGCCAGATTTACTACTCCAAGGCCAAGCGGGTTTTCGACATTGTCGCCGTTCTTTTGACCGCACCGCTTACGGTGCCGCTCGGCATCCTGATCTGGCTCTACATCCGGGCCCTCGATGGCGGTCCCGCACTTTTTGTGCAGACACGCCGGGGCTATGCGGGACAGCCGTTCAACATGCTGAAATTCAGAACCATGCATCTGGGACGTCAGGGTGGCTCGACGCGCAAGAACGACGACCGCATCATTCGCGGCTGTGGTTTCCTGCGCCGTCTGAGGCTCGATGAACTGCCCCAGCTTCTGAACATCTGGCGCGGAGAAATGAGCCTTGTCGGTCCCCGGCCGGTGGCGGAATATGTGGCGCAGGCGAGCGAGGCGGCAGAGCCGAAATTCATCCATCGCTGGCTGGTCGTCCCCGGAATAACCGGATGGGCACAGGTCAATTCGGGCTACGCCGAAACCACCCAGCAGGAAATCGACAAGCTTTCCTATGACCTTTACTACATCAAGCATCTGTCCGTGGATCTCGACATCTTGATCATATTGTCGACCATCAGCACCGTCATCTTCGGCAAAGGCGCGCGCTGATTTGCCAGCGCGCGCCACCCGGCCCCTCAGCCCCCGCCGACGGGTTTGCGATAAAGCGTCTCCACAAGGGTGTTTTTCTCGCGCGGCGTGATCGTCTCTGAAAACTCGCACAGGCGACCGGCCCCGGTGGCGGCGCAATTGATGCCTGGATCGTTTCCGTCCTGATTCAGCGCCATGTATTTCTCGACGCCATCCCTCTTGTAGGAGAACCAGGTCGCCCGGCTTCTGCCGTCCACCGCAAGCGTCGAAACATCGACGGCCCAGCCTGGCGGCAATGTCCCTCCAAGCCCTGTCTCCGCTTCGAAGAACGGGCATTCCTGGCGCGTACCGCATTGCTGCAAGGTCTCCGGAGGAGCATCGCTTGGCGGAACCTGAACCACGCCCGGCCGGGTGCCGTCCCAGCTCAGCGTCGCGATGAGCAGCTCGAATGCAGTGGAGGCTTCCGGATTGGCGCTCTCGAACATGCACAATTCGCCCACATTGATCGGCTCACAGGGACCGTTCATGCGAAGCCATTGATGAGGATTGAGGACGATCGTATCCGGCACCTCCGCAGCACTGAAAAAGCTGATCGATGGGAACGGAAGCATCTCCCCCGCTTGCGCCTGCCCTGCCGTGCGCCCGCCGAAAACCGGAATATCCGTAAACCAGCCCGCCGGCAGCACGAAGCTCAGCCCGGTTTCGGCATCGCGGATCTGACAGGCCGTTCGCTTGTCGCAACGAAAGCCGACATCTTCCGCAGCAAGAAAATCGTCAGGACCATGGCCCATGCCATCGCCGCCGGCCTCAGCTTTCTGATGAGCGCCGCTCGTGGGACGCTCCCGCTCCTCCCGGTAGAGATCGCCCTCCCGCACCTCTATCGGAACCCGCGCCACGATCTCCGCGTCCCCGCCCGCAGCATCGTTGCGGATATAGACCAGCTCGTAGTGCCCTACCTCCGCCGGAGCCTTCAGCGCATTGCTGCCGTCAGGCCAATAGAGATCCTGCAAGGTGCGCGAATGATCATAGCTGACAGCCTGCCCGTCCCGATGCAGCTCGATCCGGTCGAGATAGTAATGCGCGCCCCGTGCCGACACCGGAATGGCCATCCCCGGGTTGATTGCTGCCGGCGCTTCGAGCGAGACCGCGGGTCGCGCCTCAACCTCAATGTCGAAACGCGCCTGCACATTGGCGATATCCGTTTCGCCGGAGCGCGCAAAGGCAAGCGTATAACGACCGGGGCCGCCGACGAGCTGCAATGCGGCGAGCTTGCGCCCCAGCGTTCCCTCCACATAGGTCCAGGTCAGGGCCTTGCCGAGGTCCTTTTGGCCCGGCTCAAGCTGATAGATCAGAAAGTCCGCCCCGCCCTTGGCCAGCCCCTCGCGCGTAACCTCATAGGGCAGCGCAATGCTCATATCCGCCGTATAGGGCCCCCGGTCCGAGAGCGAGATTTCGGGATATGCGCCAGTGAACGGCACATAGACCGTGCGGCTGTCGCTGGCTGCGACCGTCAGCTCGATTTCTCCCCGTCCGGCCTCGCCTGCCTCCGCCCTGATGAGCCACGGCCCCGCTTCAAGCTCCACGGGAAGAGCCGTGCGGCTGCCGTCGAAGACGAGCCGGCCGAGCTTGCGCTCCTCACCGCTAGCCAGGTTGCGCGCGTGCCACTCGACTGCATCGGGCCGTCCGGCGACATCCGCCTTGATCGCCAGGTTGAGCACCGCCTTGCCCGGCACGGGCGGCTGCCGTTCCACGCGCTCCGCCGTGCGCGTCAACGCTTCGGCGAGTTCGTCGCCCGATTGAGGCCGCAGAAGCAGGCCGCCGGTCTTCTCCGGCACACAAGAAAGGCTTTGCGCCTCCTGTTCCGTGAGGCCGAACCCCACCACATGCGCACGAATGCGGATCCCTTCGGCCATCAACTCTTCGGCGACGGCACAGGGATCGACACCGCAGGTTTCCAGACCGTCGGTGACGAGTACGATATCGGCAGATTCCGCCGTACGCGGTATCTGCCCTGCCGCCAGCCGCAGAGACTGGCCGAGCGGCGTCTTGCCCTTGGGACTGATGCCATTGAGACGCGTCGCCAGACCGCCGCCACGCTGAATTCCTGTCGGTGCGATAACCTCGATGTCCGAGCAATCGCCCTTGCGATTGTGCCCATAGGCGATGAAGCCAAGCGGCACCTGAGGATCGCGAAGCGCAAGAAAATCGCCGAGCACGTCCCGGGCAACCTCAATCTTGGTTTGCCCTCCCGCGATCTGCCCCCACATGGAACCCGAAGCGTCGAGCACGAGAACGGCGGCATGGTCGCTCTCCGCCGCACGTGCCGGATGTGCGGCGGAGAGCGCTGCGGCAAGTGCGAGCGGGGCAAGGCCCGCGACCGCCACACAGATCGGGTGTTCACGTCCTGAAGAGCCCCCGGCCTGTCGCTGCTTTAAGAAACAGCGCATCACAGAGCCCCTTCGTGGCCCGCAGCACCCGGGCCTTGTTGCCCTCCCGCGGGGCGACCGCCCATAGCGCCCACCGCCTTGTCCTTCAGTGCGCGGAATTTCCCGGACATCTGCTCCAGCTTCGCATCCCAGGCGGGATCGGGAACCTGGCCTTCCGTTACCTTGAAAAAGACCTGCATCATGCAGGTGATGGCGAAAGGCTCGATCAGCGCAGCCTTTACCGCCCAGGCAAACAGCAGCGCGAAGATCATGCCGCCGGCGCTCCATGCACCCGGCATCAGATAAACCACTGCTGCGGCGGGAGCGAGCATCACCAGAAAGACGAGGAAGGAAAGACCATAGACGATGACGGCAAGAAACGCGGCATTCTTGAGCATGGCCTTATGGTTCTGGCCATAAAGCACCAGCGCCTCGCGGGCCGAAGCCCATGCATTGTCGCTGCGGGTGCGGATGGCATGCGCAAGGATCACCTCATCGATGAAGCCGACCGCGACGTTGAGAAACGCACGCAGGATGCGCGCAATGTTGTCGAGGCCCGGAATGGGAAGGAAAGAAAGAATACCCTGCACCAGCCCGGTAATCGCCCGGATCACCCCCTTGACCAGCTGATCGACGGCAAACAGCACGCTGGCCTGCGCGAACCGCTCCTTTACCACCGAGGCACCATAGGCCATCTGGCCGCGTCCTTCGGGCAACGGGCGGCCATCCATCTTCTCCACGAGCACCGCGATGTGCGCCGCCTTGACAGTGTAGAGAATATATTCCCGCAGGAAGTAGAGAACGCCCGCTGTCAGCGAAAAACCGATCCCCCCGCCCCATATGGCATAGCCTGCCTGATCGTCAGGTCCGGCGAAGCCGCCAATGCCATAGCCGACCCCGGCGCCGACACCCGTCGCCAGCACATAGGCCACGGCGATACCGAAATAGACCATCGCGCGAAACAGCAGAAAGGGCGTCGTCGCCGCCATCAGGCGAAACGCGTTCGTGACGCTGAAATCCCACATCAAGGGGCTCCTCGTTCTTAATTACATGTCCCTTGCAGAGCGACGCCCGAATCGAAGCCGTCCGCACAATCCTATTGCGCTTTGCCCTGCCGTTCTTGGGCTGGACGGCACCCGATGCGGGGGCGACGGCACTGACCCGATTTTCCCGCGTCACTCATCCCGAATCCTGCGTCAGTTGCGGGAAAAGGCCACCGCCAGAGCTTCCGCACGGATATCGCTCGGTGTCCGGCCATAGGTCCTGCGAAAGCAATTGTTGAACCAGGACAGATCGCCGAAGCCCGCGCTCATGGCGATTTCGCTGACGGTCAAACCGCTACACGCCGGATCGGTCAGCATGCGATGAACAAGGCGCAGCCGGCGCACTGCCACATAATCGCGGAAAGTGGTTTCCTCACCTGCAAAGAGCGACCGGATATACCGTTGCGAAATGCCGTGGCGGGCAGCCATCCAGTCCACGGAAAGCTCCGTCGAGGTGAGATGCTGTTCGATATCGTCCCTGATGGCCTTGAGCCGCGCCGCGCGCACGCCGCGTCCGCGCGCAATCTCCATGCGCTCATTCGCAGCCCCCAGCGCCATGACAACAAGATCCTGCACGTGTGCAGCACATTGCAGCGCCTGGTCCGGCGGCAGGAGCCGCAATTCCGCATGCAGCGACTGGGCATATCTTAGAAAGAGCCGCCATTGCGGCGTCATCGCCGCCGTGTCGCGCATGACTGCATTGAGACCCCGTGCACTGGATTGCAGGCAACCGCGCGGGATCGACACATAGAACACTTCCGTCCGTCCCTCGCCGAACTCCGCGATGCCCGGCATCTCATTGGGATCGACATAGATCTGGCCGGGCCCGCACACCACATCCTGCCCGCCGCGCTGGTGCATGGAGAACGCGCCCTTCACCGGCACATGCAACATGATGTTGTCGCCGGTTTCGGCCGCCAGTGTCGGCGTGCGCACCACCGTGCAGGCGGAATGCATGGTCTGTCCGGTCATCAATGTGGGCAGAAGGCCGATCTCGGTATGCGACTGAAAAGTTTCGGGGTCGGCCGGCGTGATGTCGAGCTTACACATGGAGGAAACAGCGTCCTGAAAGGCCGCCACCCTGTGTCCCGGCTCGAAATCCGATGCCCGCAGGCTGAGTGTGTTCATCTTGAGCCGAGCACTTTTCCCGTTCCCCCCAGAGCATTTTGCATGCCTGGCAGTCTCCCTTGACGTCCAAATGAATGCGGCAAGCAAGAAGCCAAAGCGCCCTCGGCACCCCTCTCCGGGCACATGCGCGCTCAAGAATTGTAACGGATTTTCTGGCCTGGCGAAATCACCCCTTACCCAACGTAAACAGGCAAACTATTCCAAAAAAACCTGAACAGTCGCCGAGCGACCGGCCGCGTCGATGACGGTAAGCGTGGAGGCTCCACCACCGTCCGGCACCCAAGAGGCGGTGCGCCGGCGGAATGTATCAGGCAGCGGCGCGCCATTGGCGAGCCAGCGGAAAGGTGCCCGCCCGCCATTGATCTTGAGTGCCAGCGGCATGCTGTCCACGCCACCCGACCGCAAGCCGAGATCGATGCGCGCGCCCTGAGGTGGAAACACGATCTCAGGCGCAGGCTCGGTCGGTGCGCCGGCCATATGGCCAGGCGACCCGAGCGAAAAACGGCGCATGGGAAACGGCAATTCGCTTGCTGCAAGCCGCACCGCACCAGCCGGCGCAGAAGGCAACGGGGTCAGCCCCGCACCCGACCTTGCAAACCCTTCGAACAGAATGGGTGCTGCCGCCATATAGCCGGTCAGCCCCGGCACCGAACCTCCATCGGGACGGCCCACCCATACGCCCAGCACATGACGCCCGTCATAACCGACGGCCCAGGCATCGCGATATCCATAGGATGTGCCGGTCTTGTAGGCGATGCCGAGCCGCGGCGCACCTTCCGGCGGGGTGACACCCGACAGAATATCGGCAACCTGCCACGTGGCTTGCGGTGTCAGGATCGTCGGCGGATTGGGCAGCGCTTCGCTTGCCGCAAGGTAACGCAAGGGGCGGACCCGCCCGCGATTGGCAAGCCCTCCGTAAAGCTGCACAAGCCCCTCAAGCGTCATGCCCGCGCCGCCCAGCCCGATAGCGAGACCCGGCGTTTCGCCGGGAGGAAGGATCGGTTCCGCTCCCGCCTGACGCATCCGGGAAACGAGCCGCACCGGCCCCACGGCATCGAGCAGCCGGATCGCCGGCACGTTGAGCGACATCTGCAGCGCCGTGCGCACACTGACATCGCCCTGATAGGCAAGGTCGAAATTGCGTGGCCGGTATCCGGAAAAATTGCCCGGCCGATCCTCGATCATGGTTTCCTGCATCGCCAGGCCTTCCTCGAAGGCGAGGCCATAGATGAAGGGCTTCAGCGTCGAGCCGGGCGAGCGCTGCGCCACGCTCATATCGATCCAGCCGGCGCGGCGAGCATCGAAATAACCGGCCGACCCGACCCGTGCCAGGACTTCTCCCGTAGCGGCATCGGAAAGGATCATCGCCACCGAGATACGGGGGCCGATGCGGCGCGCGGCATCGGCTGCGACGGCTTCGAGATTGGCCTGTGCGGACCGGCGGATGAAAAGCTCGTGGCGGGTTTTATCCGGTTCGGCCTTCAAGGCGGCATCGGCGAGATGGGCAGCGAAGGCGGGCATCTGCAAACGCCTTGCCATGACCTTCGTTTCAGAGGCTCGCTCCACCTCGCTCTCGATGATGACGCCGGCGCTCGCCATGCGCGACAGCACCCGGTCTCGCGCAGCTTTTGCGATCTTGGGATGCCGGTCGGGCCGACGTGCCTCCGGCGATTGCGGCAGAGCGACGAGAAGCGCGGCCTCCGCGAGCCCCAGCTTGTGCGGCTCCTTGCCGAACCAGGCGAGGCTGGCCGCGCGAATGCCTTCCAGATTGCCGCCATAGGGCGCCAGCGTGAGATAGCGCTCAAGGATTTCGCGCTTCGACAATCGCCTTTCGATCTGCAGGGCCCGCGCCATCTGCCGCAGCTTTGCGCCAAAGCTGCGCTCCTCGCGCGGTTCGATCAGCCGGGCAAGCTGCATCGAAAGCGTCGAGGCGCCCGACACGATATGCCCGCTTGTCGCAAGCTGGAACGCCGCCCGGGCGATGGCGCGAAGATCGACGCCTGAATGACTCCAGAACCGTTTGTCCTCATAGGCGACGAGCATGGCCAGGAACTGCGGATCGAGCGTGTCGATGCGGGCTTGCAGCCGCCAGCGCCCATCGGGCGCCGCATAGGCCCGCAACAGCGCGCCGTCACGGTCGATGACTTCCTGCGACAGCGAGAGCTTGGCCAGCGGCGGTGGATACGCCTTGTCGAGACGGTCGAGCGCCACGCCGGCCGCGATCCCCATCGCGACCAGCGCACATCCGCAAACGAGAACCGTGCGAAGCCGTTTCATGTCCTGATTCCGCTCTACGTCAAAGCGAGCCTCACTGTTGCCCCAGCACCTCCATGAAGCCGGTCGCCGTCCGTGCGTTGAGCTGCGGGCGGTACATATCCTCGACGCTCGCTGCAGGATGCGTGTAGACGCCGGGTGTCACCGCCCGCACCACATAGGCAAGCCGGAAGCTACGGTCGCTGCCGGAGCTGCGGTCGAAGGCCGCGATGAAACGGTCGTCCCGGAATTCGGTGTGCACGGCGCTGGTCTCTCCAAGCCAGTCGAAATTCGAGATATCCGCACTGTTGACCAGACGCGGATTGTCGATTTCGAAACCGGCAGGCAAAAGATCGGAAACCAGAACGCGCGAGGGCCATTTGTTGCTCTCGGTCACGTTCAGCACCACCACATAGCGCTCGTTCTGGCGCGCCTCGGAGACATTCGCCTCCTCCCCGTCCAGCGTGTAATAGGTGCGTTCGATGGTGAAGCCCTCGCCGCCTGCGGGAAGCGGCTGTTGCGGCGCAGCGATGGTGGTGATGACCGCATCCACCGGTTCCGCTCCCGCATTGGCCACCGTCAGCGGCATGTCGAGAAGATCAGCCCCTGGGATGCGCCGCGAGAAGGCGCCAGCATGTGCCGCACCGTCCACCGTCAGGCGCAGCTCCTGGCTCGTTTGGCTGAGCGCGCGGGCGGCGAGAAGCATCCAGGCTTCGTCCTGCGTGCTCATATAGCGTGTCGACCCGCGAATGGAGGCGACAAGCTGCGTCATCTGCGGCACGAGCGCCGGCTCGGGCCGGCTCTCGGCGGCGAGAGCCAGCATCGCCGCGCCGTCCCTGAGCCGGGACCCGTAGTCGCTGCGCGCCGTGTAGCCATCCTTCATGCCCTGCGCCAGCCGGAAGGCCGAGCTGAAGCCCGTCTCCGCGCGCTGTGCGTCGCCATAGAGGGCAAGCCCCGCCGCGATCTGAGCCCGCGAGATCGGCGTCGTGAATTCATTGATCCGCGTATCGAGATAATAGCGCAGGTCGCCTGCCGAAGCCTTGCGATTGCGGGCCATGACATAGAGCGCATAGGCGATCTCGCCGCCGCGCGATTGAACGTCCGTGTCATAGGCGAGCGAGTTCTGCAGGTTTGAAAGAGCCTGATCCATGGCAAGTTCAGGCACGACAAATCCCTGCTCCCGGGCCCGTGTCAGGAAATCGGTCACATAGGCATCCAGCCAGAGATCGCCCGACCCCGGCCCCCAGAGGCCGAAGCTGCCGGAAGCGGACTGGTAGGACAGCACCCGTTTGATCGCATCCTCGATACGACCTTTGATCTCGGGATCCTCGTCCATTCCTGCGGCTTTGGACAATTCGCTCACATAAAGAAGCGGCAGCGCGCGGCTCGTGGTCTGCTCGGCACAGCCATAAGGGTAGCGATCGAGCGACATGAGCAGGGCGGGAATATCGAAACCGTCGTTCCGCGACACGTTGAGCGTCACCGAAGCCCCGTCGATGAAACTGTCGGCCAAAAGCTCCCGGTCCACCCTGATGCTGCCCCCATTGGGCGCAAGCGAAACCGTCCGCCGTTCGGCAACCGGCATGACGCCCGGCCGCACCGGCAGACTGACCGACTTGTCGACCGTCAGCCCGTCCGCATGCGTAAGCGCGACGGAAACCGCGCCCGCGCCCGCATTCTTTGCCGAGACGGGAATGGCGAGATTGGCCTTGCCGCCCGCAGCAAGCGTCAGCGTGGCCGGAACGGACCGCAGGTCGGCACTGAGCTCGCCCTCAGAAGAGACGGTCAGCGTATAATCGCCGGCCGGCCCGTCCGTATTGGCAACCTCGAGCAGGACGCGCGTTTCGTCGCCCGGCGCCATGAAACGCGGCTGGCTCATCGTCAGCACCACCGGGTCGCGGATGATGACATCCTTCGATGCGCTGCCGACGCCCTTCTTCGACCAGGCGACGGCCATGATGCGCGCCGTGCCGTTGAACTGCGGAATGTCGAACGCAACGTCGGCCTTGCCCTCTGCATCGAGCCGGACGACGCCCGAGAAGAAGGCGATCAGCTTTTCAGTGGGCGGGCTGCCGGACGGCGTCATGCCGCCGCCATCGCCACCCGTGCGCAGCCGGCCTGTCGCGCCGAGCGATCCGTCTATCAGCCGCCCATAAATGTCCCGCATCTCGATACCGAGCATGCGCTGGCCGAAATACCATCCCGCCGGATCCGGCGCCTGGTAGCGCGTAAGGTTCAGAATGCCCACATCGACGGCCGCGACCGTTACATAGGCTTCCTCCCCCGCGGCACCCGCGACCGAAACCGGGATCACCAGCGTCTCATTGGGCCGCACCTTGTCTTCCACGCCGAGCTCCACGGCGAGATTGCGAGCGGCGGGGTCCACTTTCAGCCAGCGCAGCCCGATCGACCGCATGGGCAGGCGGTTCTCCGCAGCCTCGCCGGGACGGAACAATGTGGCCGTGACATAGGTCCCCGCACCCATCGCCTCCGTCACCGGTATGTCAACCGTCGCACCGCCCTCCGGCACATGCGCGGTGAACGTCTCGATCAGGCTCTCGGTACCGACGGTAACGAGCACCTCGCCCGCAAAACGTGGCGAGATTTTCAGTTCCGCCGTGTCGCCGACTGCATAGCTCTCCTTGTCGAGCGCCACTTCCAGCCCGTCCGGCGTCTCGGTGGAACCCGCCGCCACATACCAGCCGGAGCTGAATTCGACGCTCGTCACCGGACCGTCGGGATCGGGGCTCTCGACCTCCAGACGATAGCGGCCCCAGTCGACGGAAACGCCGATCTGCGGTTCGCTGCCTTCTGCCGCATCCACCGTGCCCTCGCGCACGAGGCTTGTGGAGGTGATCGGTTCGTAGTTCCAGGAGCCGTCATTGCGATACCACTGGTAGCGCCGCTCCACCCTGAGCAGCGACCATTTCACGCCCGGCATGACGATGCGCTCGCCGTCCGGATCGACGGCGATCACCCGGAAATTCGCCGTACCGCCCTCAGGCACCTGTCCGCCTGAAAATTCCGGTCTCACGCCGATCATGTCGGTCTGCGCGGCGATCCCGATATCGAGCGAACGCTCCACGGCGCGCCCACCCGCCTCACGCATGCGCACGGTCAGTTCCGCGGCAAGAAGCTGCGTGGTCGACGGCGCAGCATCGATGCCTACAGGGAACACGGCCTTACCTTCGATATCCGTGTCCGGCAGGCCCGCAAGCGGCGTGCGGCTTGCTTCCACGTCCTCTTCATCCTCGAGACCGAACACATAGCCGGGGAAGGCTTCCCATTCGCGCGTAGCAAAGACGCTGAGTTCGCCCTCAAGGCCAAGCCCCGCCGCCGGGGCGCCATAGAGATAGCGGCCATCGACTGTCACCTGGGTCTCTCCGCCGACCGGCACTTCCTCATCAGCCGCCGTCAGATCAAACTCCGTCCTGTCCGGGACGAAATCCTCCACCAGGAACATCTTTTCCGCTATGGCCGGCTGCTTCGGATCGGAGTGGACCGCCATGCGCCATGTGCCGCGCATGGCCGTGGTCGGCAGGGCAAGATCGATGGCATGTCCGCCCAGCTCCGCTCCCTTGGAGACCATACGCCCCGATTCCACGCCATCTGGCCGGTAGAAGATGAAGGTCAGCGGCAGGTCGTCCACGGCTTCCGAGGCAGGGTTGCGCAGAAGCACAGCCGCATGCACCGTTTCGCCGGCGCGATAGATGCCGCGTTCGGTCCACGCGAAGGCATCGAGCGGCCCCGGCGAAGCGCGACCGGTGACACCCCGGTCCGAAAGGTCGAAACCGGCCCGCGTCATGTCGAGGAACACGAAATCCTGCTCCCCGCTTTCGGCGAGAATCGCGGCAGGCGCGAGCCCCGCCGTCGCGCGGGAAAGCCCCGGCGCGAAAACCGCGCGGCCATCCGCATCGGTTTCCGCCTCGCCCAGCACTTCATTGTTGCGCGCCAGAAGCTGGAGCTTCACGCCCTTGGCAGGCGCAGCACTCGAAAGCATACGCGCGAAAACCGTAAGCCCGTCATCGCCGGTGAAGGTGGACAGGCCGATATCGGAAACGAGGAACCACTGCGTCGCCTGCGCATCCCAGCTCTTGCTGGTATCGCCATCGGGAACCGCGCTCAGCATATAGATGCCCGGTTCGCGTTTCGGCAAAGCCTCGTCCACCGGAATGCTGGTGACCACGTCCTTGTTCAGTTCGGAGGCGATTTCCACCTCGCCCTTCCAGACCGGTTCGCCCATCGAGCCGATGACTTCATCCGCCTCGTATTCATTGAGCTGGCGCAGGAACTTCTCTTCCGTCAGGAGCCGAGTCAGCGCCCGATCCCCCACCCGGTAAAGGGCAAGCTTGGCGCTCTTCGTGTTGACGGAGACGAACGGAATGCCCTGGCGCGCTGTGGAAGGCAGCACGAAATTATCGCCCGTAAACCGCAGCGAGGGCGCACGGTCGCGGATATAGATTTCCAGCGCCGAGGGTTGGGCAATCACCTCGCCAATTGCCGAAGGCAACCCCTGACGCACGACCACGCGGTATTGCCCGCCATGCTTGAGTCCGCTCACACACAGTTCGCGCTCGGAACGGTCGATGGCGACATTCCGCTCGTTTTCCACCGTCATGTATTGGGCATAATCGACCCCGCTCTTCACGAGGTCCTCGGAGAACTGAACACAAATGCGGGGCGAGGCGCTGTCGGAATCGACCGTGTGATCGAGAATACGGAATCCCTTGCGGCTCTTGAGGTCCGCATAGAGCGCCGGCACCTCCGGCACGCCGCGCAGGGCAAGGCTTGCCTCATAGGCGCTGATTGCCGGGCGGAACATGTTTCGTTTTTCAAGGGCGGCGGCAAGCGCCGCCAGGGCTTCCGCGCGATCGTCGGTGCTGCGCGAAAGCGTGTAGGCGGTAATCGCCGCTCCCGTACCCGTGCGCTGCAGGGCATAGGAGGTGACGTTCGGAATAGGGTCGGCAGCAATGGCTGCGCGGGCAAGCCCGCTCCACAATTGGGCATCCTGCGGTTCGATGGCAATGGCGGCGCGATAGGCGCGCATCGCCGAATGCGGATCGCCCGAGGCAAGCCGTTCGCCGGCAGACGAGACCAGCGAGACGAAACCCTCCTCGCCAGCGCTTGCTCCCTTCAGCGTATCCGCCTTGAACTGCTGTGCTTCCTGGATCACGTAGTCCGCAACGAAGCGCAGAGGCGGCGGTGCGCCGATATCGGCTGCCGCACCGTTGACGACCACCTTTCCAGCCACCGCGCCATCGAACGTATTCAGCCGATTGAAGTCGGACTTGAGGAAGCACCATTCGGCGCGCGTATTGTAGGTAAATGCGCGGCATTGCGCGTCGCCAAGGCACACATTCTTGCACTGCTCGAGCGAAACATTCTGCTCGGTGCGCAGGTCGAAACCGAAATAATCCCCGTTCTGGGTGGTAACGATCCGTCGCGCATCCTGTGCGCCGGCGCTTACGACAAGCGCGAAAAACGCGAACAGAAAGAGCGAGATTTGGCGTGCCGTACGCATAGCGTTCCTCCAGGGCTGCCCGTTCGCCCCCTGACCCGCAACAGACAGGCGGCATTGCCTGCCATGGCGGATCAGTAACGGGGTCAAAAAAGTAGAGAGCGGGTCATGAGTTCGATCAGAACGGGAAACCGCTCGCGAATATTCGGTCAGCTTTGCCTGTCACTGTCAACAGGGAGCAAACGGCCAAACACACACGAAAAATGAAAACCGCCCCGCTTTCCTTTCCGGGAAAACGGAGCGGTTAAAACAATGACAATTGTTTGTCAGTGACGGAAATGGCGCATGCCGGTCATCACCATGGCGATGCCATGCTCATCCGCCGCGGCAATGACTTCCTCGTCGCGCATCGAACCGCCCGGCTGGATGACCGCCGTGGCGCCAGCTTCCACCGCCGAAAGAAGACCATCTGCGAAGGGGAAGAAGGCATCAGACGCAACCACCGATCCTTTCGTCAGCGGCTCGGCGTAACCGCCGGCCTGTGCGGCGTCTTCCGCCTTGCGGGCGGCGATGCGGGCTGAATCGACACGGCTCATCTGGCCCGCGCCCACCCCAACGGTCGCGCCGTTCCGCGCATAGACGATGGCGTTCGATTTCACATGCTTGGCCACGCGGAAGGCGAAGATCAGGTCGGCCATTTCCTTTTCCGTCGGCGCACGCTTCGTCACCACCTTGAGATCGAGATCGTCCACCACGCCATTGTCGCGCGACTGCATCAGGAGGCCACCCGCAACGCTTTTCACGAAAAGGCCCGGCGCGCGCGGATCAGCAAGGCCGCCCGTCACCAGAAGGCGCAGATTCTTCTTGCTGGCAACGATGGCGCGGGCTTCCGCGCTCGCTTCCGGCGCGATGATGACCTCGGTAAAGATCTTCACGATCTCTTCGGCGGCCTCCGCGTCCAGGGCACGGTTCAGCGCCACGATGCCGCCAAAGGCCGAAACCGGATCGCAGGCCAAAGCCTTCTCATACGCCTCGCGCAAGCTTCCGCCTTCGGCAACACCGCAGGGATTGGCATGCTTGATGATGGCGACGGCGGCAGAGCGCTCCGGTGCGAACTCGGACACCAGCTCAAAGGCGGCATCCGTATCGTTGATGTTGTTGTAGGAAAGCTGCTTGCCTTGAAGTTGGGTCGCCGTGGCAACGCCAGGCCGCGCTTCTCCGGTCACATAGAAGCCCGCCTTCTGATGCGGGTTCTCGCCATAACGCATCACTTCCTTGAGCTTGCCGCCCACGGCGCGGAAAGCCGGGCTTTCGACCTGAAGCGTCTCGGCGAACCAGCCGGAGATCGCGGCATCGTATGCGGCGGTGCGCGCGAAGGCCTTCGCCGCCAGCTCCTGACGAAGGCGATAGGGTAGATTTCCGTCGTTCTCGGAAAGCGCTTCCAGAATACCCGCATAATCGGCGGGTTCTGTCACTACGGCCAGATAGGCGTGGTTCTTGGCCGCCGCGCGCAGCATGGCCGGACCGCCGATATCGATATTCTCGACCGTGGTCGCATAATCGCCGCCGCCGAAACGGACTTCCTCGAACGGATAGAGATTGATCACCAGAAGGTCGATCGGCGCAATGTCATGTTCCTTCATCGCGCGCGCATGGTCTGCATCGTCGCGAATGCCCAAAAGACCGCCATGCACACCCGGATGCAGCGTCTTGACGCGGCCATCCATGATTTCGGGAAAGCCCGTCAGTTCCGACACGTCGCGAACCGGAATACCTTCCTTGGAAAGAGCCGCAGAGGTTCCCCCGGTCGACACGATCTCGACGCCCCGCGCAACGAGAGCACGGGCAAAATCGACAATGCCGGTCTTGTCGGAAACCGACAGGAGGGCGCGCTTGACGGGAACGAGATCGGGGGCGGGAATGTTTTTCGCGGCAACAGACATGGCTGGCGGCTCCGGCTTCAGGAAGGAATGGAGGGGAGGTACCGGCAGGCGTCCGGCAAATCAAGCGCGCAGCACTTCCGCAGGCCATTTTGCCGGGCTTTTCCGCGCATTCTGCCCGCAAAGTCTCAGATATGTTCCAGGGTGGCCTCCAGCTGCTCCAGAACAGCAGAAGCCCTTGCCAGTTCGCTTTCCTCGATGCCTGCAAGCAGCTCCTCGCGCAGATCATCAAGCACGGCCATGATGCGCTCCATGCGGGCTTCGCCCCGTGCCGTAAGCTGAAGTATCTTGGCGCGGCGGTCACTTGGATCCTCGCGCCGTGTAACGAGCCCTTCGGCAAGAAGCACATCGACAAGCCGTACCATGGAAGGGCCTTCAAGCCCCGCCATTTCCGCCACGACGCCCTGCCGGGCCTCACCGCCCATCCGCCAGAGAGCAAGCAGCGGCGCCGCCGTTGCATGCGACACCCCGTAATCGTCAAGACGCTGATTGGCGGCCCTGCGCCAAAGCCGGCTCACATTCTGGATGCGTTGTCCGAGACGCGCCCGGCCTTCGTACTCGCTGTGTGACATTGATTATTGTTCATATATTATCTATTAATATGCAATCGAATTGTCGCGCCGAGCGGTCAGCCTCGCCATATTGATCAGCCCGCTTGATCCCGTTCCCCGCGAAATCGACTTCTCCCATGGAGGATTTCATATCCCCTTGCGCGGGAAAGCAACAGCCTGTCGCGCGGTTCCCTGAAACAGGATCCGGCGAAAAGCACCAACGAGGAATTTCTCATGTCTAGCAATACGACACCGACGCGGAAGGCCGGATGGTTGCTGCCCGTCGTCGGCGTGATCATTGCCTTGATCGGCTTGCCCCTTGTGTGGGGCGGTGTCGAGCTCGCCGGCCTCGGCGGCTCCTGGTATTACGTTCTTGCCGGCATCGGCCTTGTGCTGACGGGCATTCTCTTTTTCATGCGCCGCAGCGCCGGCGTCTGGCTTTATGCGCTCATTTATCTGGCAACCATCGCCTGGGCGCTGTGGGAAGCCGGCCTTTCGTTCTGGCCGCTCGTTCCCCGCCTCGTTGCCCCCACGGTCATCGCCGTTGTCGTGGCACTTTGTGTTCCGCTTTTTGCCGGCCGGGGCAAAACGTCAAAGGGACTTCCCTTTGCCGTTGCAGCACTTCTGGTCGCCGGTCTGGCTGCAACCGGTTTCTATGCCTTCAAGCCGCATGGCCTGATCCGCAACGAGATTGCCAGCGACACCGTGCCGCCGGCTGGCCTTACGGCTTCCGACGATACAGACTGGCGCGCCTATGGCCGCACCTCTCGCGGCACGCGTTTCGCTCCCATCGACCAGATCAACGCGGACAACGTGAAGGACCTGGAAGTCGCCTGGACCTTCCGCACCGGAGATGCGCCCGATGCCATGGCGCAGGACCAGAACACGCCCCTTCAGGTCGGCGACACGGTCTACACCTGCTCGCCGCACAACATCGTGCACGCACTGAACGCAGAAAACGGCGAACCTCGCTGGACCTTTGATCCCAAGGCCAGCGCTCCCTTGTGGCAACGCTGCCGGGGCGTGAGTTACTACGAATCCACGGCCGATGCTCTTGCGGCAGCGGCCCCCGCACCGCAGACGGCTGCCCCCGCGCAAGACGCGGGCGAAACTGCCGCTCCCGAGGCCACAGCACCTGCCATCCCCGCCGCACCGGCGCAAACGGCTGAGGCATCCGTCTGCGCGCAGCGCATCGTGATGACCACGATCGATGCCCGCCTGATCGAGATCGATGCCAGGACCGGCGAACCCTGCCCCGATTTCGGCGACAACGGAACGGTGGACCTGAAACAGGGCATGGGCGAGGTGAAGGACGGTTTCTACTTCCAGACCTCCGCCCCCACCGTGATGCGCGATCTGGTCATGATCGGTGGCTGGGTCTGGGACAATGTCGAGACGGGTGAGCCTTCCGGCGCCGTTCGCGCATTCAGCGCCGTCACCGGTGAACTGGTCTGGGCCTGGGACCTCGGCAATCCATCGATCACCAAGCTCCCGCCCGCCGGCGAAAGCTACACACGCGGCACGCCGAATGTCTGGTCGACGCCCGCCTTCGATGCGGACCTCGGCCTCGTCTATCTGCCTACGGGCAATGCGACACCCGACTTCTTCGGCGCACACCGCTCGAAGGCGGCGGAAGAATACAGCGCCGCCGTGGTCGCGCTCGATATCGAGACGGGCCGCGAGCGCTGGAAATTCCAGACCGTTCATCACGATATCTGGGACTATGACGTTCCTTCGCAACCGGCGCTTTATGATGTGCCCGACGGCAAGGGCGGTCGCATTCCCGCTTTGATCCAGGTTACCAAGCGTGGCCAGATCTTCGTGCTGGACCGCCGCGACGGAACACCGATCGCCGAAGTCGAGGAAAAACCGGTCCCGCAGGATGGCGGTGTACCGGAAGACTTCGTTGCACCCACCCAGCCATACTCGGTCGGCATGCCGGCCATCGGCACCGAGCCTTTCACCGAAACCCGCATGTGGGGCGCCACGCCCTATGATCAGCTCTATTGCCGCATCGAATTCAAGAAGATGCGCTATGAGGGCGAGTTCACGCCTCCTGGAACCGACAAGAGCCTGATCTTCCCCGGCTACTACGGCGGCATGAACTGGGGTTCCGCTTCGGTGGACGAGGACAACGACATGCTGATCGTCAACGACATCCGCATGCCGCAGTTCATCCAGCTCATCCCTCAGGACCAGGTGGAAGCACGCGGCGGCTCGGCCGCCCATGACGGCCTTTCCACACAGAAGGGCACGCCCTACGCGGCCTGGAAGAACGGCTTCATGTCCCCGCTCGGCGTTCCCTGCCACCAGCCGCCTTACGGCACGATCACCGGCATTGACCTGAAGTCGCGCCAGATCGCCTGGCAGGTTCCCGCCGGCACGCTGCAGGACACCGGCCCGCTCGGCATGAAGACCGGTCTGCAGATCCCCATCGGCATGCCCTCGCTGGGCGGACCGATGACGACCGCCGGCGGCCTCGTCTTCTATGCGGGTACGCAGGACTATTACCTGCGCGCCTTCGATTCCCGCACGGGCGAGGAACTCTGGAAGGGCCGCCTCCCCGTGGGTGCGCAGGCCACTCCGATGACCTACGTATCGCCGGAGACCGGACGGCAGTTCATCATCGTTTCGGCAGGCGGAGCACGCCAATCGCCGGACCGTGGCGATTACATCATCGCCTACGCGCTGCCCAAGGCGAACTGACCCGTATCCGGCGCCAGCTGCGCTGCGATTGAAGATCGACCGCCCGCGAAGAAATTCGCGGGCGGTTTGCTTTATGGGCTGGCGGAATTCGTCTATCCTTTCGATTCTGGCGCGGCCCGCGTCTCCCCCCTCCACTGGGAAAGCAAAAGGCATGCAGGGCGCATTCGAAAAACCGAACCGACTGTCCGGGCAGGAACGCATGAGGAGGGGTTGCGGCATTCGCCCGCCACAGGAGGTTTGCCGATGAAACTGTCCGCGCCCGTCTATCACCTTAAACGCCGTGCCAGAGACCTTGCCCGAAAGGACAAGCTCCCGCTCTCCGGGGCGCTTGACCGCATTGCCCGCGAAGAGGGTTTTGCCCGCTGGAGCCTTCTCGCGCAGAAGGCCGCCACTGTCTCGCCCGCACAAAAGCTCTTCTCCCGGCTCGTTCCCGGCGATCTTCTTCTCCTGGGTGCGCGCCCGGGGCAGGGCAAGACCCTGATGAGCCTGGAACTTGCGGTTCAATCCATGAAGGCAGGCAACAGGGCCTTTTTCTTCACGCTGGAATATTCCGGTTCCGACGTGCTCGCCCGCTTCCGGGCACTGGACATAGACCTAGCCCCTTTCAAGGAGCTTCTCACCCTCGATACGTCCGACACCATCAATGCGGAACATATCATTGCCGCGCTCGCCGATGTCCCTCGGGGAACAATCGCCGTAATCGACTATCTGCAACTGCTCGACCAGAAACGGGAAAACCCCGACCTCATGAGCCAGGTCACGGCATTACGGTCCTTCGCCCGCGAACGCGGGGTGACCTTCGTCTTCATCACCCAGATCGATCGCAGCTACGACCCGTCCAGGCGGGCATGTCCGGGGCTGGATGATGTGCGATTGCCAAATCCGCTCGATCTCAGGCTCTTCGACAGAAGCTGTTTTCTGCACGGCAGCGAAGTACGCTTTCAGTCGGTGACCTGACCGCCCATCATTGCCAGGACGAGCGCCTGTCTGCCACTGGCCGAGGAGAGGCGCTCAACCTTCACCGTTGATGGCGTGGGTCCGGCGCAGCCGCCATCGTATATCGGGATACTGTGCCGGATCGGCATAAAGAACGATCTGCCGGCTCTTGCGGGGGCCGCCCAGTCCCGCGAAGAAAATGGATTCTTCCACCACCGGCTCCACATCGTCCGAAGTGAACAGCCAGGTGTCCGTCGCTTCTCCCGTCAGGATCAACCGGCCTTCGGGGTCGCGGTAGATGTCGATGTCGGGATGCACATGAAAGCGCAGCGCCGCCATGTCCTTGCCCTCGGCGAGTGTCCGCGTTCCGTCGGGTTTGCGAATACTGTCCATGCCCTCCAGAAGGTTTCCTCCCGCAGAGAGGCTGAGACGGCGTTGATGCATCAGTCCGAACCGCGCCACATAACCATCATGGCTCGCCGCGAAACGATGTTCGCCATCGCCATCGTCGCGCTGGCACTCCACCTTGCGCGGTCCGGAAAGAAGAGGCGTGCCGATCAGGTCGCTCCATTGCGGCGACAAGCTGAAACGCGCCTGCGACGTGTCGTTGAGTGTCATCGTGGAATGCGCGGCTGTCGTGCGCGCCAGTGGACGGAAACTGTCATCCCCGAAACAGTCCACCCCGCTGTTGACGATGAACTGGTGCCGCCCGGACGACATCTCGAAGGAGAGGCACCCCGCATGCGCGAAATGTGAAAGATCGTTCGGCGGCGGCGGCGCCGTATCGGCGATCACTGTAGTGGAACCGAGCGCCAGGCGCTCATAGCCCGAGTGCGGCGCATGGAGAAGCGGCGCGCCACCGGTGTCGTCATATCGCAGGATCGCCGCCACACGGTCGTGCAAGGTGATCCCCATACCATTGAAGCGCGCGATGCTGCCATCGCGGTGGCGGAAGAAGCGCAATGCCGGAAGCATGCGCTCCACCGCGTCGATCAACGCCTGCGGCGGTTGCTCCGCCTGGTTGGCATAGGTGTGTCGTAACGGAAGAAGATCGGCAAGAAGCTCCAGAACCGCACGGGGATTGCGCGAGACATGCCCGCCATCCGGCAGAATCTGCCGCTCCAGCTCATAAACGAGGTTGCGGCTGGCCGCCTTGAGCGCTGCCGCGGGTGCGGGCAGAGAAAGCGCGCAGAAAGCGAGTGCAACGCGAGCGCGCAGCCTTTCCTCGCCATCCGGCATTTCCGACGCAACGCTGCGCAGATAGCGCATCTGCACCGCAATGAGCTTGAGAAACTGACGGTAGAAGGAGAGTTCGGCCCCTTGCAGCACGACGGAGGAATGCTGCAGCCATGAGATAATGCGACGCGCCGTGACGGCAGGGTCCCAGGGCAGCCCGGCGATACGCTTGCCATGAAGCGATATCCAGTCTTCGACCAGGGCACGCGCATTGGCCGCCGCGAGCTCGCTGTCGGCGGCGCGCATGTGCCTCAGCCATCGGAAACCGTGCAGGGACTCCTGCCAGGCGCGATTCTGCACCGGCACGAGGAATGGCGACTGTCCGCGCGTTTCGACAAGCTGTCCGGCAAGCAGGAATTGCCCATGATAGATGTCGCGCGCCACCTGAGGATCCGCAAGACGCAGATCCGGCGGCGCGATGAGCACACGTTCAGGCGTGCGGCCGGAATAACGCCAGCGATAGGACGGACCCGCGCGCAAGCGCCGCCGCAGGCGCGTCCAGGCCTGCCGCGTGACAAGTCCCCATAGCTGATAGGGGGAATGCCCCCTCACTGTGTCCACAGGCAGCGATCTTCTTCCAATACCGATACATGAACGACCCTCGCGAAAGCCGGCCATGCCACCGCTTGGCGCCCTCGCACTCTGGCCAACGGTGAAAAAGCCCCCGTGCCGCATGCTTTCAGGCCGCGCGAGAGTCTAGTTGATTCAAAGGCTTGTGCGAAGTCGAAATATTATCTCAAACAGCGGCTTGAAAACAAGCCCGACAAACGCAGCCGGCAACTCAGCTTTTGCGAACAAGCCGTGCGGCAAAGAATCCATCGAGCCCCCGCATTTCCTCGCCTTCACCGAAGCGGTCCGCCGGCGTGGTCCGCAGCATTCCCTCTTTTGTGATGAAGGGTGCGATACCGGGGATTTCGTCGGACCCGACGGGATCGAGCATCACCTCCGGTGTCTGCGCCAGAAAGCCGGAGAGCATGGCCTCCCCCTCCGCCGGATCGAGCGAGCAGTTGGAAAAGACGATGCATCCGCCGGGCTTCACCAGCTTGACCGCATGGTCGAGCAGGGAACGTTGCAGAGCTGCGAGCTTGTCGATGTCTTCAGGCGATTTGGTCCAGGGCACATCCGGATGCCGCCGCACTGTGCCCGTGGAGGAACAAGGCGCATCGAGCAACACCGCATCGAAGGGCTGGTCCGGTTCAAACTTGCGAATGTCCGTCTCCACCACCTCGGCAGACAATCCCAGACGGTCGAGATTTTGGCGCAAACGCCTCAGCCGGCTCGCGGAGAGATCGGCCGCCGTCACCAGCGCACCCGCATGCGCCAGCTGCGCGGTCTTGCCGCCGGGTGCGGCACAAAGATCGGCAACTCTTTTGCCCTTCACATCGCCAAACAGCCGTGCGGGAAGGCTGGCAGCCATATCCTGCACCCACCATTCGCCCTCTGCGAAGCCGGGCAATTGATCGACCGAATGTTCAAGCTTCGAGACCCGTACGGAGCCGGTCGGCAGAACAAAACCGCCAAAAGCCTCCGCCCAACGCTCGGGATCATTCTTGACGGTAAAGTCCACCGGCGGCTCAAGCCTGTGCATGGCAAGGATTGCTGCCGTCTTCTCCGCGCCATAAGCCGCCTCGAGCCGCTCGGCAAACCAATCGGGCGCTTCCCGCGTCTGCGCGAGAGCGGCTGGCAGCGCCCGCGCCTTGACGCGGATGAGATTGCGCAAGACACCATTCACCAGCCCTGCGAAACGAGACAGGCGCGGATCGCTTTTGGCCTGCGCGACGGCAAGGTCGACGGCAGCGCTGTCAGGCACGTCGAGAAAGAGGATCTGCGCTGCCGCCACATGCAAGGTGTGCGACAGGGCACGCGCATTGGCCGGCAATGGGCGCTCCAGCCGCTTTGCCAGCAACGCCTCGACGGTCGCCCGGTGCCTGAGCGCACTCATGAGGATTGCCCGGACCAGCGCCCGGTCACGCGGCTCGAGCGCGCGGAAATTCGGTTGTCCATGCGCCGGATCGGTCAATCCGTCGAGGGATGCCTTCGCATCGACCACGGCAGCGAGGAGCTTCGCGGCGACACGACGAGCAGCCAGGCCAGGTTTTTCCGGCTCCTGTTCTGCTGCGCTGTGTTTGTGAACGTCCGGCCGTCGCGCGGAGCGGCTCACGACCAAGGGCCTTTCGACCCGTCGCCCGCATCCCGCCCCCAACGCGGCTCACTGGCTTTCTTGGAAGGTTCCCGTCGAGGCTCGGCCGGTCGTGCGCCCCAGGGTCCCGCGGCCTCGTCCGCCCTTGCTTCGGGCGCTTGCCGCGGTGTGGAGCGAGGGGCTGCGGCGCTCATATGCTGGGCCATGGCTTCAAGCGCCGCAACGCGGTTTTCCGTGTTGGGATGGGTCGAAAAGAGATTGTCCATTCTCTCGCCGGAGAGCGGATTGATGATGAAGAGATGCGCCGTGGCGGGATTGCGCTCCGCATCCGGATTGACGATCTCATGCGCGCGGGCGGCGATTTTCTTCAGCGCGGAGGCGAGCCACAGCGGATTGCCGCAAATTTCCGCACCACGCCGGTCGGCCGAATATTCACGGGTGCGGCTGATCGCCATCTGCACCATCATGGCGGCGAACGGCGCAACGATGATGGCCACCAGCACGCCGATGAAGCCGAATGGATTGTTGTTGTCGCGGTTGCCGCCGAGGAAGAAGGCGAAATTGCCAAGCATCGAGATCGCGCCGGCGAGCGTTGCCGTGATCGTCATCGTGAGGGTATCGCGGTTCTGAACATGCGCGAGTTCATGCGCCATCACGCCCGCGACCTCCTCATAGGAAAGACGCTGCAAAAGGCCGGTCGTGGCCGCCACGGCAGCATTCTGCGGATTGCGGCCCGTCGCGAACGCATTCGGCTGGTCGTTCTGGATCAGATAGACACGCGGCATGGGCAAGCCGGCGCGCGCGGCGAGATCCCGCACGATGCCGAAATATTCCGGTGCGGTCCGCTCGTCGATCTCGACAGCATGGTGCATTCTCAGCACCATCTTGTCGGCGTTCCAATAGCTGAAAAGATTCATCGCGGCGGCAATGAAGAAGGCGATCATCATGCCGCCGGTACCGCCGATCAGATAGCCCACCCCCATGAACAGGGCCGTCATCAGGGCCAGAAGCATCGCTGTGCGTATCATGTTCATTGTCGTAACGGGCTCCAAAATTCCGCGTCATCGCGTCTTCAAGCGCGCGACCAATCGATTATATGATGGGTAACGCGCTGCGTGTATTCAATATTCCTGTTTCGGAAGGAAGATCGATCGTGAGCGAAGACACGGAAAATCCCGCATCCGCTGCTTCATCCCCTGCCCCGGCGAAGACACTTTCGGCTGCCGCAAGGCGCGCGCTTGCAGAAGCGGAGGCGCGACGCGAAGACTACAAGCGCCAGGCCGATGCAAACCCGAAGGAACTCGGCGGCCGGGGCGGCCATGACCCCGCACGCTATGGCGATTGGGAAGTGAAGGGCATCGCGACGGATTTCTGAAGCGCCCGACGGTTCTGTTCAGCGGCTCTCTCCGTTTTACGAAAACGCTGCACCGTCTCACCTTTGCGTTCTTCCGCTTGCACGCCGACATCAGGCATTCCCGCCGCCTCACAAACCTTGATCGCTTGCCTTGGTCTCATTAGAGGAATATATTCCTCTAATGATCCGTTGTGCCTTCATTGCTCTATTCAGTCTTCTGCAAATCCCGACGCCGGTCGAGGCAGGCCGTCGTGATATCGTTTCCGGCCCTGTGCAGGTGCGGGTTCTTCGCGTGATCGACGGCGACACGTTCGTGGCTGAAGCGCATATGTGGCCGGGTCAGCATATACAGGTGAGCGTGCGTCTGCGCGGAATAGATGCTCCCGAAATGCGAAGCAAATGCCCTGCTGAACGAAATGCCGCCCGCAAAGCAAGGGATGCACTCACCTCCCTGCTGGAAGCAGGCGAGGTATCGATCAGCGCCATCAGCGGCGGCAAATATTATGGTCGTGTGCTGGCCGATGTCCGCACGTCGGATGGCCTGGACATAGGCAGGAGGCTTCTGGAAACAAGGCTGGTCGCAGCCTATGGCGGCGGCCGGCGGATATCGCTTTACTGCTGAGCGCCGCCCAGGAGTTGCACGGCTAATTACCCTCGCCCATAATACCCCCTGGATAGGGGTATCCAATGGGCAGGGGATTTTTCATCTTTATTGCGGGCCTGGCTCTGTTTGGCGCTGACAATGGCATTGCGCGTGACGCAAACGTCGGTCAGTCCCTTGTCATTGCGCAGGCTCGGCGCACCTGCAAGACGGTCAGCTCCTGCCGGGAAGCGGTCATCATGTGGCGCGAGGGCTACAGCAGGGCCGATGCCGACAAAGACGGCATCCCTTGTGAGAATGTCTGCCCCAACAAGAAGCTCGTCGATGAAATCCGGGCGGAAATCGGCTGTTGAGAGGCGTCGACGCCAAACAAAAGGCCGCTTCCGAAGAAGCGGCCCCGTGTTTTCATGTTCCCGCACGGCTCTGACCGACCTTACAGGCAAAGGCAGGCCGCGCTTCGTGCCTTCAGCGGAGAGACTGCTCTCCGTGAAGGCAATCCGTCGAAACCGCGCTGGAACGGAAATCACTCGACATTGGACCACCTCCTTTCGGTTTGTTGAACTCAGCCCCGATATGGTCATGCCTTAAGGGCGGTTCAAGCCCCGGCACCTTTACGAGCGAAATCTCTCAAGAAATCATCCGGCTTTGAAACAGAAAAGCCGGGCCATTGGCCCGGCTTGCAGGATTTTGCAGTCAGGCGGTGCCGCCAGACACCCGCATGAATGCAGAAAATAAAGAGATAGAATGAAACGCCGATCCGCTCTAAGTGTCCCCCGACACTGTCTCTGAAAATCAGGCCGGAATGATCGCGCCTTCCAGCGTGGTCAGCTGGTGGAGGAAATCTTCAGCCCGTAGCCGGGTCTCATGATCCTCGGCATCGGCCACGTCCTCGCGCGCATCCTGAATGCGGCGCGCAAGGTCCTCGCGATTGATGTCATCGACATGTACAGCCGATTCAGCCAGGACCGTGCAACCTTCCGGCAGGATGTCCGCGAAGCCACCGAACACCACATAGCGTTCGGTACCGCCACCGGCAGCCTTCACCGTCAGGACGCCCGGCTTGACGCTGGTCATCGTCGGAGCGTGATTGGCCATCACGGTCAGCTCACCCTCGGTGCCGGGGATGACAACCGATTCGACTTCCTGCGAGACGAGGAGCCGCTCGGGCGAGACCAGATCGAACTTGAAAGCGTCAGCCATGTTTAACCAGCGGACAGCGAATTGCCTGCGACGAAGGAGACTTCGTATCCGGCATCACCGCAATTCCTGTCCACTACTCCCTATTCGCTTCGGATCAGGCCGCTTCAGCAGCGAGCTTCTGTGCCTTCTCGACGGCCTGCTCGATGGTGCCGACCATGTAGAAGGCAGCTTCCGGCAGGTGATCGTATTCGCCGTCGCAAAGGCCCTTGAACGAGCGGATGGTGTCTTCCAGCTCGACGAACAGGCCCGGCGCGCCGGTGAACACTTCAGCCACGTGGAACGGCTGCGACAGGAAGCGCTCGATCTTGCGGGCGCGGGCAACCGTGAGCTTGTCCTCTTCGGAAAGCTCGTCCATGCCGAGAATGGCGATGATGTCCTGCAGCGACTTGTAGCGCTGGAGGATTTCCTGCACCTGACGAGCCACCTGATAGTGCTCCTCGCCGACGATCATCGGGTCGAGCATGCGCGAGGTGGAGTCGAGCGGATCCACGGCCGGGTAGATACCCTTTTCCGAGATGGCGCGGTTCAACACGGTCGTCGCGTCCAGGTGGGCGAACGAAGTGGCCGGCGCCGGGTCGGTCAGATCGTCGGCGGGCACGTAAATGGCCTGCACCGAGGTGATCGAGCCCTTGGTGGTCGTGGTGATGCGCTCCTGCAGGGCGCCCATGTCGGTGGCAAGCGTCGGCTGATAACCCACGGCGGAGGGAATGCGGCCGAGAAGAGCCGACACCTCGGAACCTGCCTGCGTGAAGCGGAAGATGTTGTCCACGAAGAACAGCACGTCCTGGCCCTGGTCGCGGAAGTGCTCGGCGACCGTCAGGCCGGTCAGAGCAACGCGGGCGCGAGCGCCGGGCGGCTCGTTCATCTGGCCGAACACGAGGGCGCACTTGGAACCTTCGGTGGAGCCGTCGTTCTTCGCCGGGTCCTTGTTCACACCCGACTCGATCATCTCGTGATAGAGGTCGTTGCCTTCGCGGGTACGCTCACCCACGCCGGCGAACACGGAGTAACCGCCATGCGCCTTCGCGACGTTGTTGATCAGCTCCTGGATGAGAACCGTCTTGCCCACGCCGGCGCCGCCGAACAGGCCGATCTTGCCGCCCTTTGCGTAAGGCGCGAGCAGGTCGACGACCTTGATGCCCGTGACGAGAATCTCGGCTTCCGTCGACTGGTCGACATATTCGGGAGCAGGCTGGTGAATGGCGCGGGTGCCGTCACCCTTGACCGGACCGGCTTCGTCGATCGCTTCGCCCACAACGTTCATGATGCGACCGAGCGTGGCGTCGCCCACCGGCACCGAAATCGGAGCGCCCATGTCGCGAACGGCCATGCCGCGAACGAGACCTTCGGTCGAGTCCATGGCGATGCAGCGAACGGTATTCTCGCCGAGATGCTGGGCAACCTCGAACACGAGGCGGTTGCCCTGGTTCTCGGTCTCAAGAGCGTTCAGGATCGCCGGCAGATGATCTTCGAACTGCACGTCGACGACGGCGCCGATAACCTGACGGATGGTACCGGCAGCGCCGGTTGCCTTCTTCGCCGCACTGCCGGTCGATGCCGACCGGGTGGACGTGGTCGATGCCGACCGGGTGGAAGCCGTCTTGCGCGCCGGGGCCGCCTTCTTGGCGGCGGTCGCGGGCGCCGCCTTCGGGGTCGCTGCTTTGGCCATGTTCGTTTAACCTCTTCGGTCCGTTAGGCAATTCCAGGAAAGTGGAGACCGGCTTTCCATCCGGAATTGCGAGTCCAGGTTTAGAGCGCTTCCGCGCCCGAAATGATTTCGATGAGTTCCTTGGTGATCTGCGCCTGGCGCTGGCGGTTATAGGTGATCGACAGCTTGTCGATCATCTCGCCCGCGTTGCGCGTCGCGCTGTCCATGGCGGTCATCTTGGCGCCCATCTCGCCCGCTGCGTTTTCAAGCAGCGCACGGAAGATCTGCACCGCGATATTCCGCGGGATGAGATCGGTCAGGATCGCGGCAGCGTCCGGCTCGTATTCGTAGACCGCATCGGCGCCGCTTGCATCCGCCGCATCGCTCGCAGCCGGCACGGAGGCCGGAATGATCTGCTGCGCGGTCGGAATCTGCGACATGACCGTCTGGAACTCGGAGTAGAACAGGGTGCAGACGTCGAATTCGCCCTTGTCGAACATGCCGATCACCCGGCGGGCGATCTCATTGGCGTTCTCGAAGCCGATTTTCTTGACGTCGCGCAGGTCGACACGGTCGATGATGTTCTGCGCGAAATCGCGGCGCAGGACATCATAGCCCTTCTTGCCGACGCACAGCACCTTGACTGTCTTGCCCTGGCCGAGCAACGAACGGATGTGCTCGCGGGCAAGCTTTGCGATCTGGCTGTTGAAGCCGCCGCAAAGGCCGCGCTCGGCCGTGCAGACGACCAGAAGATGCGTCTCGTCCTTACCGGTTCCCGCCATCAGCGGCGGGGCGTCATTGCCCGAGACCGCCGCAGCGATGTTCGCCAGAACGGCCCCCATGCGCTCGGCATAGGGGCGCGCGGCTTCCGCCGCTTCCTGGGCGCGCTTCAGTTTCGCCGCGGCGACCATCTGCATCGCCTTGGTGATTTTCTGCGTCGCCTTGACGGAGGCGATCCGGTTGCGAAGGTCCTTTAGGGAAGCCATGCTCGATCGGCCTTAGACAAAGTTCTTGGCGAATGCGTCGATCTGGGCCTTGAGCTTCTCGCGCAGATCGTCGGAAAGCGCCTTTTCCTTGCGGATACCTTCAAGAACGGCCTTGCCGTCGGCGCGCAGGTGCGAAAGCAGCCCCTGTTCGAAACGGGTGACGTCCTTGAGCGACAGCTTGTCGAGATAGCCGTTGACGCCGGCGAAGATCACGGCAACCTGTTCTTCCGTCTTGAGCGGCGAGAACTGCGGCTGCTTCAGAAGCTCCGTCAGGCGGGCACCGCGATTGAGCAGGCGCTGCGTAGCGGCATCGAGATCCGAGCCGAACTGCGCAAAGGCCGCCATTTCGCGGTACTGGGCGAGCTCGCCCTTGATCGAGCCGGCAACCTGCTTCATCGCCTTGATCTGGGCGGCGGAGCCGACGCGCGACACCGACAGACCCACGTTCACAGCCGGGCGGATACCCTGGAAGAACAGGTTGGTCTCAAGGAAAATCTGGCCGTCGGTGATCGAGATCACGTTGGTCGGGATGTAGGCCGACACGTCGTTGGCCTGCGTCTCGATGACCGGCAGAGCGGTGAGCGAACCAGAGCCCATCTCGTCGTTCATCTTGGCCGCACGCTCGAGCAGACGGGAGTGCAGGTAGAACACGTCGCCCGGATAAGCTTCGCGGCCCGGCGGGCGGCGCAGCAGAAGCGACATCTGACGATAGGCGACGGCCTGCTTGGACAGATCGTCATAGGCGATCACGGCATGCTTGCCGTTGTCGCGGAAATACTCGCCCATCGCGCAACCGGCGAACGGAGCCAGGAACTGCATGGGAGCGGCATCGGACGCGGTTGCGGCGACGATGATCGAATATTCGAGCGCGCCGCGCTCCTCGAGAACCTTCACCAGCTGCGCGACGGTGGAGCGCTTCTGGCCGACAGCCACGTAGACGCAATAGAGCTTGGCGCTCTCGTCGTCGCCGTCATTGAGCGGCTTCTGGTTCAGGAACGTGTCGAGAATGATGGCGGTCTTGCCGGTCTGGCGGTCGCCGATGACGAGCTCGCGCTGACCACGGCCGATCGGGATCAGGGCGTCGATGGCCTTGAGGCCCGTTGACATCGGCTCATGCACCGACTTGCGGGGAATGATGCCCGGCGCCTTCACGTCGACGCGGCGACGCTCTTTCGCCTTGATGGGACCCTTTCCGTCGATCGGATTGCCGAGGGCGTCGACCACGCGGCCAAGAAGCTCTGGGCCGACCGGAACGTCCACGATGGCGCCCGTGCGCTTCACCGTGTCGCCTTCCTTGATGTCGCGGTCGCTACCGAAGATAACGACGCCGACATTGTCGACTTCAAGGTTCAGAGCCATGCCGCGGATGCCGCCGGGGAACTCGACCATCTCACCGGCCTGAACATTGTCGAGGCCGTAGACACGGGCGATGCCGTCGCCCACGGAGAGCACCTGGCCAACTTCTGAAACTTCGGCTTCCTTGCCGAAGTTCTTAATCTGATCCTTCAGGATTGCGGAAATTTCCGCCGCGCGGATGTCCATCAGCCGACCTCTTTCAGTGCAAGCTTGAGCGAATTGAGTTTGGTTTTGAGCGAAGTGTCGATCTGGCGAGAGCCGATCTTGACCACAAGCCCGCCGAGAATGGAGGGGTCAACCGTGAGATTGACCGCAACGTCCTTGCCGGCCACGTCCTTGAGCGTGGCTGCGAGTTCCTTTTCCTGGGCCGCGCTGAGAGCGTGCGCCGAGGTAACTTCTGCCGAGACCTCGCCGCGATCTTCTGCAGCGATGAGACGGAAGGCGCGGATCATCTGCGGAACGGCGAACAAACGCCGATTCTTCGCGACGACGCGCAGGAAATTGCCGACAAGGCCGCCGATCTTGGCCTTGTCGAGAACGGCGCCGATGGCCTTGAACTGATCGTCGGCGGAGAAAACCGGGCTCTCGACGAGGCGCTGCAGATCGGCGCTCTCGGAGAGGATTTTCTCGAAACGGCCGAGATCGGCCTCAACTGTGGAAATCGCCTTGGCTTCCTTCGCAAGCTCGAAAAGAGAGCCTGCGTATCGCCCTGCCATTCCGGAGATAATCGAGCCAGATTGTGCCACGGGATGGTCTTCTCTCACGCATGAAGGCCACAAAATTTTCAGCTGGAGCTTTTAGCTCTGGCTAAATCCTTGACCTGATTGAAATTTTCCCCTCGCAGACAGACACCATCAGCGCCCACCTGCTGGAAGCCGATTGCCGTCTATCACAGGCTTCCAAGAGTCGCAACACGCATAGCCCTCGCAGAAGGGGAGGTTTTGTCGCACTTTTGACGTATTTTGATACCGTCAGGGAATGAATCCGAGCACAAAGGCCAGAGGAAGGGTGGCCAGCACCGCCGAAAGCAGCAGGAAAATCCAGCTGTAGAGTGCACGCGCGCCATCGGAAAGCATTGAGATGATGCAGCCGAAGAAGGCCAGTGCCCAGGAAGCTCCGAGCGTCAGATAGATGAACGGCTGCGCCATCGACAGCGCAGCCATGGCAAAGCCGACATAGAAGCCGCCGATGACCGAGCGCGGCATGACCAGAACTTCGCTACGCTCGTTCTTCGCCTGCAAGCCGAACAGCCGGAGCGCCAGGCGGGGCATGAACATGACGAAAAAGCCGATCAGGCCAGTCGCGGCCGCCGATGACCAGGCCAGCCACTCGCCTGAAGATCCCGGCCAGTAAAACTCAATCATGAAGAGGCTTCCTCATACACGGTTCCGGCACCCGAATCGTGCCGCGCCAAATAGATAGACGGCCCGCAAATCAGAGGCAAACCTGAACTATACGCCGCAGTCACCCTCGAAGTTGACGCTCGCCTCCTGTTCGCCACGCTGCACGCGGATCGTACCGCTATAATTGGTGGACTCGCTTCCCTGCTCGCCTTCCTCGATTTCGAAGGTGACGGCATAGGGGTCCGCATCATGGCTTTTATAGAGACGGATTTCCGTTCCGCCCTTGCTCTTCTCCAGTGTCTCCAACCCTAGTTCGAGAAGATCGCCATTGATGCGCATGAACACGCGCTCCATCGGATCGGCCTCCGCCTCTCGCGGCAAGTTGGTGAAAGCGACGAATCGCCATGTATCCGGATCGTCGAAGTGGAAGTCCTGCCCTTTTTTGAGAAAGGTGCAGTAGCTGTCGATCTGCGGCCAATGGATTTCGTCGATGCTCAGGGCATCCTCCTGTGCGAATGCCGCACCTGCCATCAGCATCGCGGGAAGCATTGCCTTCCACAATCGTTTTGCGTTCAACGCCATCATGCGCTCCCCTTTCGGCGCTTTAGGCTCCACGCTCCATCATTCACCGATTTGCATCTTAAAGGAAGCTCTGCGGATCGATATCCACCTGGACGCGTATCGAGCCGCGCGGCCTCGGCCCTGCCGTCAGCAGCGCCCGCAGATAACCCTGCAGGTCGCAGCGCCGCGTGCCTTGCACCAGAAGACGGAAACGATGACGGCCCGCGACCAGCGCCAGGGGCGCCTCCGCCGGTCCCAGGACGTCTATCGTGTCGGAGCGCGGCGCGGCGCGGCGCAGGGCGCGGGCATGGCCTTCGGCTTCCTGCCTTGTCGCAGCGCTGACAATGATGCCGGCAAGCCGACCGAAAGGCGGCAGGCCGGCACGCTCGCGCTCGCCGATCTCGCGCTCATAAAACGCTTCGGCGTCTCCCGTGACGATCGCCCGCATCACCGGATGGTCCGGTTGGTAGGTCTGCAACAGGCCAAGGCTCTTCCGCCCCGAGCGGCCGGCGCGTCCCGTCACCTGCGCGAGAAGCTGGAAGGTGCGCTCTGCCGCTCTCGGATCGCCATTGGCAAGCCCCAGATCGGCATCGATCACACCGACCAGCGTCATGGCGGGAAAGTTGTGCCCCTTGGCGACAAGCTGCGTGCCGACGATGATGTCGGCCTCACCCTTGGCGATGGCGTCGAGCTCGAGCCGCAATCGCTTCACCCCGCCCAGCATGTCCGACGACAGGACAATGGTGCGTGCGTCCGGGAAATGCCGGTCCACCTCTTCCGCAATGCGCTCCACCCCCGGCCCGCAGGCGACGAGGTGATCGAGCGCACCGCATTCCGGGCAGGCTTCGGGGCGCGGTTCGTTGTGGCCGCAATGATGGCAGACGAGCTGCCCGCGAAAACGGTGCTCCACCAGCCAGCTGGAACAGTCCGGACACTGGAAGCGATGTCCGCAGACCCGGCAAAGCGTCAACGGCGCATAGCCGCGCCGGTTGAGGAAGAGCAGGGACTGCTCCTTTCGCGCCAGCGTCTTCTTCATTTGATCGATCAGCACCGGCGACAAAAAGCCGCCGCGCTCGGGCGGCGCCTTGCGCATGTCGATGGTGGCAAGGTCCGGCAGGGCCGCATCCGCAAAACGCGCCGAGAGCACTATACGCTCATAACGCCCCTGGTTGGCATTGACCCGGCTTTCGAGCGATGGTGTGGCCGAGGCGAGCACGACCGGGAAATTGCCGATGTGGCCGCGCACCACCGCCATGTCGCGCGCATTGTAGAAGACCCGGTCCTCCTGCTTGTAGGCGGGGTCATGTTCTTCATCGACGACGATCAGCCCAAGCTCGCGAAACGGCAGGAAAAGTGCCGAGCGCGCGCCCGCCACCACCCGCACCTGCCCCTCGGCCACCTGCCGCCAGACGCGCTCGCGCTTGCGCGGCGCAAGGTCGGAATGCCATTCGCCGGGTTTCGCCCCGAAGCGGTCCTGGAAGCGCTCCAGAAAGGCTTGCGTCAGCGCGATCTCGGGAATGAGGATCAACACCTGCTTGCCGCGCTCAAGCGCGGCCGCCACCGCCTCGAAATAGACTTCGGTCTTGCCCGAGCCTGTCACGCCGTCGAGCAGGGTCACGGTGAAAGCGTTCGCGCCGGCCTTTTCGCGCAGGCGCTCGGCCGCACGCTCCTGGTCCGCTGTTAATTCCGCACCGGCATAGGACGGATCGGGCGGCGCCACAACCGGTTGCGGCGGGATGGCGACGGTTTCGAACACACCCTGCTCGCGCAATCCCTCGATAACGCTTGCGGAAACGCCTGCCGCATGGGCCAGCCCCGCCCGCGTCCATGCCTGGCCGTCACGCGCCATTTCCAGAACCCGCGCGCGCGCTGCCGTCATGCGGTCGGGTCCCGCTCCGTCGACAAACCGCATCCCCTCGATGGGAGGCTCCGGATCGAAGGCCGCCGGCGCGCGCAGCAGCATGCGCGCCACCATGCCGGGTGGCGACAACGTGTAGGCAGCCACCCAGTCCACGAACCGACGCACCTCCTCGCCGACCGGTGGACAGTCGAACACCTCGGAAATCGGCCGCAGCTTCTTTGCCGACACTTCACCGCCCGGCCCGTCCCAGACGATGCCCGCCACCTCGCGCGGACCCAGCGGCACACGCACGATGGAGCCCGGCACGACACGCGCGCCTTCGGGAACGGCATAGGAATAGGGCCGGTCGGCCGGCATCGGCACCATGACGGGCACGACACGTTTTGCGGACGAATCTTCTCTCATTGGGCGTGACCTTGCCCTGTTCTTGCATTAGAGCAAAGACCCAACATATGGAGGGGATGAGTTCCCCCGCGTTTCCCTGCCAAGGAGTTTGCCATGAAATTCTTCGTCGATACGGCCGATGTGAACGAAATTCGCGATCTGAGCGAAACGGGTCTCGTCGACGGCGTCACGACCAACCCGTCGCTGATCCTGAAGTCGGGCCGCGACATCCTGGAAGTGACCAAGGAAATCTGCGACCTGGTCAAAGGACCGGTTTCGGCAGAAGTCACCGCGACCGACTTTGCCGGCATGATGAAGGAAGCGGAGGTCCTGTCGAAGATCGCCGACAATATCTGCATCAAGGTGCCGCTCACCATGGATGGCCTCAAGGCCTGCAAGGCGCTCACCTCCTCGGGCCGTCTGGTCAATGTGACGCTCTGCTTCTCGGCAAATCAGGCCCTGCTTGCCGCCAAGGCCGGTGCCACCTTCATCTCGCCCTTCATCGGCCGCCTCGACGACATGGGCATCGACGGCATGGATCTGATCGCCGAAATCCGCACCATCTACGACAACTATGATTTCGGCACCGAGATTCTCGCGGCCTCCATCCGCTCCGTGAACCACGTCAAGCAGGCCGCGTTGATCGGCGCCGACGTTTCCACGGTTCCCCCGTCCGTTCTCAAGGCGCTGGTCAAGCACCCGCTGACCGACAAGGGTCTCGAAGCCTTCCTCGCCGACTGGGCGAAGACCGGCCAGAAGATCGGCTGAGCAAACGACATATGTGTTGGATCGCCGGCACTGCATCGGCGATCCGGCATGAATCCTCGGGTCAAGCCCCCAACAGCATCCGCCCGGATGATCTGGACAAGGTAGCCGAGCCGTCAGCCTTCGAACATTGCGCTGGCATCCTCGCGCAGCCGGTGCACTGTGTGCTCCTGAAGGCGCGCGGCCACATCGGCCGGCTCCCCTCCTCCCAGTGCGTCCGGCTCGATGGGCTTGCCGATGATCATGTTGATCGCCCGGCCCTTCTTGTTCAGAAGCTCGTGAAACAGCGTCATGTCGCGCAATTCCGTCGAATAGCGTGACAGAAGATAGAACAATCCCGAATTGCGCGCCGTGATATTGACCGGGATGACCGGCACTTCATAGCGCCGCGCCAGCGCCACCACGGATGGCTGCCAGGGGCGTTCCGTCAGCTTGTCCTTGTTCCAGTAGGCGATACGCCCCGACGGAAACAGCACGACGGCTTTGCCGTTTGAAAAGGCCTTGGCTGTCATCTCCAGCGTATCGCGGCTCTTTGCGTGAGATTTTTCCGCCGCTCGCCATTCCACGGGAATGACGATATCGCGGAACCGCGGATTGACCCGAAGCGCATCGCGGTTGGCGAAGATCGCCAGATCCTTGCGCAGCGTTTTCATGAGATCGAAAACGGCAATCCCGTCGGCGATGCCGGTCGGGTGATTCGGCGCCAGAATGAAACCGCCCTTTGCGGGAATGTTCTCAAGTCCCTGTGATGTCACGTCGAGAGACAACAGACGGCTGATATAGGAGAACGAGTCCCAACCCGATAATTCGCCAACCTCGTCGGCCATGCGAACGGCCTGGCGATAGTGAAAAAAGCGATAGAGAAAAGGCTGGGCGAGCGGCCACAACGCTCTCTGCGAAAGATGCGTCGTGCGCTCGGCGATAAGCTGATCGACCACGTGCGGGGTATCAGCCGCGTAGAATTCGCGGCCCAGAACCCGGTTTCCAAGCACTGCGGCAACCGATGTTAATGCAGTGTGCAGGTCCATCGGCAATGTGCTCCCTGAAGCATAGTGGCTTCCCTATCAACCGCCATTCTGCCCCCGCCCTTCCTGGTCGGCTTCGTCTGCGCGGACTCGAAATCAAACGCCAGCCTCAGGCGGCTGTTTCGACCAAGAGTGTGACGCCGCAATGACGCGCCACGCAACAGGCCGCAGATTTCCTTCCCGCAAGGATTGCTGCCGACAAGTATATTAAAGCCGCCCGCCGGCCTTCGCCAAGTCCTGGCCCAGTGCAAGGCGCAACAATTCGGCCAGTTCGCGCCCGGAACGGTCCTCGGCATTGCGAACCGCGCGCAGCGCCGCAAATTCCTGCCGCGGAACGTCGTAAGCGGACGTCACCTGCCGCGTTCCCGAAGCCAATGGCTGCGCTGTAGCGCTGTCTTTCAACGTATAGGTTGCAACCATGGTGAGCGTGGCAGCCGTCGGCTCGTTATCCGTGCCGACCTGGATTTGTGCGGCGGTGGACGTGGAGCGGGTGACTGTCAGATCGAGTGTATAGCGCGCATTGGCGGGTTGCCCGGCACCACCGTTCAGAAGGAAGATCAGGTGATTGCGAACCTGCTGCCCATATCGCGTGTCGACCGGCGAAATGGCAATCGAGGAAAGCGCCGGCGTCGAGGCGGCGCTGCCCGGCGCCACATCGGGCGTTGCCAGAAGGGGGCGCACCGTGCAGCCGGAAGCCACCGCGAGAGCGAGCGCCAGACCGGCCAGAAGCGAGACACGAGACGTCGGGTTCAAGGATACCCCCTGTTTGCAATCCAATTCGTAAGAGACCGGCAGCGAATCACACAACCAGGTTGACGATACGCTGTGGAACCACGATGACCTTGCGCGGCGTCGCGCCGTCCAAGGCTTTTTGCACGAAATCGAGCTTCAGCACCGCATCCTGGACCGCAGATTGATCCGCGTCGCGGGCAATTGTCAAATCACCGCGCTTCTTGCCGTTGATCTGGACCGGCAGCACGATTTCATTGTCGACGACAAGCGCGGGATCGAATTCAGGCCAGGCGCCGGCAGCCACCAGCCCCTCTCCACCCATGGCCACCCAGCACTCTTCCGCCAGGTGCGGCATGAAAGGAGCGACCAGGCGGATCAGAATCTCGACCGCCTCGCGCGCAGCCTTGCGCGCAGGCTCGTTCACACCCTCGTCCGCCCCCTTGCCAAGCGCGGAAACCGGCTCCTGCAGGTCGTTGACCAGTTCGTGGATGCGCGCGATGGCGCGGTTGAAAGCCAGGCGTTCAATATCCTCGCCGACGGCCTTCAGCGCCTTGTGCGCGGCCTTTGACGTCGCCTGTGCTGCACCTTCGTGTGCAGCCTCAGGCGCCACGCCGCGAATATGATCGGCGGCTTCCCCAACCAGACGCCAGACGCGCTGGACGAAGCGATGCGCGCCCGCCGCACCATCGTCGGTCCATTCCACATCGCGCTCGGGCGGCGAATCCGACAGCATGAACCAGCGGGCGGTATCCGCGCCGAAGGACTCGGTGATGTCCTCGGGGCTCACCGTGTTCTTCTTGGATTTCGACATCTTCTCCAGCGCACCGATGGCCACCGGCTTGCCGGATTCAAGCTCCGTGGCGATGCGGGCATCGCCCGAACCCTCGATGCGGATCTCGCCCGGCGCGAGCCAGCGCCCGTCTGCCGTGCGATAGGTCTCGTGAACCACCATGCCCTGCGTGAACAGGCCCTTGAAGGGTTCGGCCAGGGCCACATGCCCGGTATCGCGCATGGCGCGGGTGAAGAAGCGGGAATAGAGCAGATGCAGGATCGCATGCTCGATGCCGCCGATATACTGGTCCACCGGCAGCCATTCATTGGCGGCCTTGGGGTCGGTCGGATTGTTCTCCCAGGGGGCCGTGAAACGGGCGAAATACCAGGAGGAATCCACGAACGTATCCATCGTGTCCGTCTCGCGGCGCGCGTCGGAGCCGCATTTCGGGCACTTCACATGCTTCCATGTGGGGTGCCGGTCGAGCGGGTTGCCTGGACGGTCGAACTCCACATCGTCCGGCAGCTTGACCGGCAGGTCCGCCTTGGGTACCGGAACGATGCCGCAGGCCTCGCAATGGATCATCGGGATCGGACAGCCCCAGTAGCGCTGGCGCGAAACACCCCAGTCGCGCAGGCGGAAATTCACCTTGCGCTCGCCCACCGGGCGTCCGTTGATGGCCATCGAGGAAAGGCGGTTTGCCACCTCATCGAACGCTGCCTTCGGCGTCATACCGTCCAGGAAGCGCGAATTGATCATCACGCCGTCATCGGCATAGGCTTCCTCGGTGATCTGGAAGGTCGCGGCATCCGCGCCCTCGGGCATTACCACAGGAATGACCGGCAGACCGTATTTGTTGGCGAAATCCAGGTCGCGCTGATCGCCCGCAGGGCAGCCGAAAATCGCGCCCGTGCCGTAGTCCATCAGCACGAAATTGGCCACATAGACCGGCAGCGTCCATTCCGGATCGAGCGGATGGCGCACACGCAGACCCGTATCGAAGCCCTTCTTCTCGGCGGTCTCCAGCGCTGCCGCCGAGGTACCGATACGCCGGCACTCGTCACAGAAATTGGCGAGCGCTTCGTTCGTCTCGGCCAGTTGCTTCGCAAGCGGATGGTCGGCAGCAATCGCCATGAAGGACGCACCGAACAGCGTGTCGGGCCGCGTCGTGTAGACTTCCAGTTCGCTCGCCCCGTCGGGTGCGGTTTCGGCAACCAGCGCCCAGCGCACCAGCATGCCTTCCGAGCGGCCAATCCAGTTGCGCTGCATCAGGCGCACCTTCTCCGGCCACTGGTCGAGACCGTCGATGGCTTCGAGCAGATCCTCGGCATAATCGGTGATCTTGAAGAACCATTGCGCCAGTTCGCGGCTTTCCACCTCCGCGCCCGAGCGCCAGCCGCGCCCGTCGATCACCTGTTCGTTGGCGAGCACGGTCTGGTCGACCGGGTCCCAGTTCACCTTGGAGGTCTTGCGGCCGACCAGCCCCTTGTCGAAAAAGTCGACGAACAGCATCTGCTGGCGATGATAATAATCCACGTCGCAGGTGGCGAATTCGCGGCTCCAGTCGAGCGACAGGCCGAAGGTCTTCAGCTGGTCGCGCATCACCGCGATATTCTGGTAGGTCCACTCCTTGGGATGCACCTTGTTCTGCATCGCCGCGTTCTCGGCCGGCATGCCGAATGCATCCCAGCCCATCGGGTGGAGCACATTGTAACCCTTGGCCCGCTTGTAGCGCGCCACCACGTCGCCCATCGTGTAGTTGCGCGTGTGGCCGATATGGATGCGCCCGGACGGATAAGGGAACATCTCAAGCACATAATATTTCGGCCGCGCATCGTCGTTGCGGGCTTCGAACAGCTTGGCTTCGTCCCAGGCCTTTTGCCAGCGAGGTTCGGAGACGCGGGGGTTGTAACGTTCGGTTGCCATGGCCGGATTTTCACATGATAAGAAGCAGAAACTTTGACGGCGGACCTTCACCATGGTTTCGCCGGAGCGTCAACTCCTAAGCACTCTTGCGACAGGCGGCGAAAGCCCCGCCTGTCGCTCGGTCTGGGCCAGAAGCGAGGAATGAACGGGCATCATGAGCAAGGCCGTCGAAAATCTGCGTGCGGTGAAGGAAGCAATCGCGAAGGCCGAAACGGCCGCCGGCCGGCCCGCCGGTTCGGTAACGCTGGTGGCCGTTTCCAAGACCTTTGACGCCGATGCAATCCGGCCTGTGATCGAGGCAGGGCAGCGGGTGTTCGGCGAAAACCGCGTTCAGGAAGCGCAGGGCAAATGGCCTGCGATGCAGGCGGATTTCCCCGATATCGAGCTGCGCCTCATCGGCCCGCTGCAATCGAACAAGGCCGCCGATGCCGTGGCGTTGTTCGACGTGATCGAAACGGTCGACCGCGAAAAGATCGCTCGCGCACTGGCGGACGAAATGAAGAAGCAGGGCCGGAGCCCGCGGCTTTATGTCCAGGTTAATACGGGTCTGGAAGAGCAGAAGGCGGGCATCGACCCGCGTGAGGCAGTAGCTTTCGTCAAGCGGTGCCGAGAGGAGCACGATCTGGCCATCGAGGGGCTTATGTGCATTCCCCCTTTCGACGAGAACCCGGGCCCGCATTTCGCGCTTTTGGAAAAGCTCGCCCGTGAAGCCGGCGTCGAGAAATGCTCCATGGGCATGTCCGGCGACTATGAAATTGCTGTCGGCTTCGGCGCCACCAGCGTGCGCGTCGGATCGGCGATCTTCGGCACGCGCTGAGGCTGGGCTGGCGCATTTTCCAGTCAGGCGGGCCGCACCGCGCGGCGCGTCTGGAATGCGACAACCGCCAGAAACGCCGCCATGGATAAAAGCACGAGGATGGAGCCTGCCTTGGCGAGGGTTTCACCCTCTCCCCGGACAGCCAGGGCAATGCCTGGGGTCAGCACGATGACACTCAGATGCGCTAGAGCTACCTGCGCGCGCGCCAGCAGGCCCATCGAGGCCTGCGGGTAAAGTGAATAGAAAGCACCATACAATGCCAGCGACGCCCAGCCCAGAAGGTTGAGATGTCCGTGGGCAGCAGCAAGCGTGTGGTCGCCGGATGCCGACATGACAATGCCGAAGATCATGCCCAGAAGCGCATAGATCGCCGCCCCCAGCCAGCAGGTTTTGGAAAGGGTGTTCATTCAGTCCTCACAGATGATCATGCCAAAGGATCGGCCATGCCGCGCCACCCATTCGAGGCGGTCGGCGGCCATTGAGCGTTTTTGCGCGGCGGGTTCGTGCGCCGGTATCCGCGCCGCCTCGAAGAATGCTTCGAAACCGCGTGGTGAAAACCCGGTGATGAAACGCACCGCCCGGTCGCCGGGATTTATGAAACTGTGCGCCACACCGGGGCCGATGCTCAGCCCCATGCGTGCATCGAGCCTCTTGCGTCCGCCCGACAGGAGAACATCGAGCGTTCCCTCGCAGATGTAGAAGAACTCACTGAAATCGGGATGATGATGCATGGGCGGCCCCGCCACGCCGGGATCCGTGATGACTTCAAGCAGCGAGAACGTTTCGGGCGACGGCAACAGCGTCACGCGATGCCCCAGCACGAAGCCCGGCCCCGTCAGGCCGTTCATTTCCAGGATTGTCATTGATGGTTGCCCCCAACCGGTGCTATACATGTTCTTATAATGAGATTTTGTCTCACAAGGAGAAAAAATGTCAACTGAAAAGATGAAGCCGCCGACCGACAAGCGCCAGAACCAGCGCCTGCGGACCCGCCGCGCGCTTCTGGCTGCTCTGCGTGAGATTCTCGAAAAGGGTGGCGCGCCTTCCATGGAGGAAGTCGCCGACCGGGCGCTGGTGTCACGCGCCACGGCCTATCGCTATTATCCGAATATCGAAACCATGATCCTTGAAGCAGGCTTCGATGCGGCGATGCCTGCGACAGATGATTTTTTCGCCCAGCTTTCCGGGGCGGACGTGCGCGAGCGACTGCACCGTGTTCCCGAACTCCTGTTCGGCATCGTTGAAAACGATGAGGTGAAGTTTCGGCGCTTTCTGGCCGCCACCCTGCTTGACAGCGCCAATGCATTGTCGACGGGCTCCGAGCGCGTCTACCGGCGTGGCGGCCGTCGCTTCGGCCTCCTGGAAAAAGCGCTGGAGAACACGGAGTTGGAGAAGGAACAGCGGCGCAAGCTGATTCGCATGCTGGCGTTGGTTGTGGGACCCGAGCTTTTCATTTCAGGCGTCGACAGCTGCCACATGGAACGCAAGGAGATTGTTCCGGCGATGCAATGGATCGTCGATGCCATATGGGAAAAGATCGAGCGCGAATGAAAAGAGCGCTGGGAAAGATCCCGGCGCTCCGCCGCATCAGCGATGAAAATCAGGCGCGCACCGGCCCACTTCCCACCGAACGCATCACCGTCACTGCAAATAAAAGCATTCCCGCAAGTATCAGCAGGGAGCCTGCCTTGGCGAGCCCTTCGCCCTGCCCCATCACTGCCATGGCGATGCCCGGCACGATGACCAGAACCCCAAGCTCGGCCAACAGAACCTGCAATTTCGCAACGCGGCTTTCCGCCGCCTTGGGAACGAGCGTGTAAAATGTGCCGTAGAGCGCGATGGTCGCCCAACCGAGCAGGTTGAGATGCCCGTGCGCGGGCGCCAGCGTATGGTCGCCCGACGCCGCCATCACGACACCGAAGATCATTCCAAGCACGGCGTAGATGGGCGCCGTAATCCAGCAGATTTTTGCCAATCCGTTCATGTTTAACCCCTTTTGCCTATAAAGGCCTGCCCCAGGGGATGAGCCCGAGCCCGCTTGACTCCTCCCGATTTCCGCCTCCTCGAAACCGTTTCGGCGAAGTCGCATCATACACCCGGGAGGTCAGGGCTTGAACAAAAGAAATAAGCCGGCTTCATTCCAGCTGAATTCTCTCCACGAGAAAATCAAGGAACGCCCGCACCCGGGCAGGCAGGAACGGCCCCTGCCCCACATAGACGGCGTGGACCGTCTCCACATCGCCCGGATTAAAGGCCTCCAGCAGAGGAACCAGCCTTCCAGCGGCGATATCCGCCCCCACATGCCAGAGTGCATGCCGAGCGATCCCCGCCCCTGCCAGCGTCATCAGCCGCATGGTCTCTCCGTCGCTGACAAGCGAGCGACCCGAAGGGCTGATGGAAGACGGTTGCCCGTCCTTTCCAAGAAACGGCCAGCCTTCGTGCATACGCGAAAAGCAGAAACCCAAAAGATTGTGCTTTTCCAGATCGGCCGGAACGTCCGGTTTGCCGTGTCTGGCAAGATAGGCGGGTGAAGCCACCAGCACCATGCGCGTCTCCCCCAACTTGCGCGCGATGAGACTGGAATCCGCCAGCGGCCCCGCGCGGATCGCAAGATCGGCACGCTCTTCCAGGAGATCGACCACATGGTCGGTGAGTACAAGATCGACCGCGACTTCGGGATAGCGCTCCTGAAAGGCAGGCACGAGCGGCACCAGCCTGTGCTGGCCGAAAGGCACGTTGCTGTTGACCTTCAACCGTCCGCGCGGCGCAGCGCCGGCTGCAGCGGCCTTCTCGGCCGCTTCCATATCCGCCAGAATCCGCAGCCCGCTCTCGTAAAATGCATTGCCTTCGGGCGTTATCTGCAAACGTCTCGTGGAACGGCGCAGAAGTTGCGTCCCCAGCCGCGCCTCCAGCCGGGCAATGAGCTTGCTCACGGCCGAGGGCGTCATTTTCAGGTCACGCGCCGCAGCCGAAAAGCTCTGCAGCTCCACCACCCGGGTAAAAACCTCCATCTCTCCGGAACGATTGATGTCCGTGCGCGGCATTGTTGAAATCAAATCCCAGGTGTTTTGAATTATCGCAATCTATTTCATCAGTGACGTGAGGTCCATCTAGTCCTTGAAGGCCGGTCCCGTCACCGGCGCCATCACGACCAAGGACAAGATATGCCCCTCGCCCTTTACGCGCTCACCGCCGGTGCCTTCGGCATCGGCGTCACCGAATTCGTCATCATGGGCCTGCTTCTGGAGGTGAGCGCCGATCTGGACGTCACCATATCCGCAGCTGGCCTGCTCATTTCCGGTTATGCGCTCGGGGTCGTTGTCGGCGCCCCCATCCTCGGCGCCCTGACCGGACGCTGGTCACGCAAGACGTTGCTTCTGGCGCTGATGGTGGTGTTCACCCTTGGCAACCTCGCCTGTGCGCTGGCGCCCGATTACTGGTCACTGATGGCTGCAAGAGTGTTGACGGCCTTCGCGCATGCCTCATTTTTCGGCGTCGGCTCGCTTGTCGCCACCGGGCTCGTAGCCCCTGACCGCAAAGCCTCGGCAATCGCGGTCATGTTCACCGGCCTGACCGTGGCGAACATTCTGGGTGTGCCGTTCGGCACTTGGCTCGGACAGGCGTTCGGCTGGCGCTCCACCTTTCTGGCTGTCACGCTGGTGGGCCTTGCAGCCTTTGCCGTCATCGCCCTGCTCGTGCCGCGCGACGACGCTCCCCAAAGCCAGGAGGCCGAAGACAATTCACTTGCCGTTCTGCGCCGCCCACAAGTGCTGCTTGGCCTCCTCACTACGGTTCTGAGCTGGATCGGCGTCTTTGCCGCCTTCACCTACATCGCTCCGATCCTGACCCGGATCACCGGCTTTTCGGAGAGTGCCGTTTCCCCCGTGCTGCTCGTATTTGGCGCTGGCCTGATCGCCGGAAACCTTCTCGGCGGTCGCCTCGCCGACTGGCGGCTGGTGCCTGCGATGCTCGGCTCGCTCGCCGCCCTTTCGGCGGTCCTCTTCGCCATGAGCTTTGCCATGCACGACAAGGTCGCGGCCGTAATTGCCATCGGCCTGTTCGGCGCCGCAGCCTTCGCAACGGTTCCACCCCTGCAGATGTGGGTACTGGAAAAGGCCGACGGCGCAGGCCAGGGCCTCGCTTCCTCATTCAACATAGCCGCTTTCAACCTCGGCAACGCCATCGGCGCCTGGCTTGGCGGCACGGTGATCGACAAGGGTCCCGGTCTCGATGCGGTGATCTGGGTTGCAGGGCTCGTTCCGCTGGCAGCCCTTGCAACTGCCCTCTTCGCCCGACGCCTCGGTCACCCGTCCCGCATCGCATCTCCCGCATGCGAGCAGGCACACTGAATCTGTCTCACCCCGACACACAAGGAGAATGACAATGGAATACCGCAATCTGGGGGCGTCCGGCCTCAAGGTACCCGTATTGAGTTTCGGCACCGGCACTTTCGGTGGCACAGGCCCATTGTTCGGCGCCTGGGGAAACACCGACGCCACGGAAGCACGACGGTTGATCGACATCTGCCTCGAGGCCGGCCTCAATCTTTTCGACACCGCGGATGTCTATTCGGACGGCGCATCCGAGGAAGTGCTCGGCGAGGCCATCCGGGGCAGGCGCGACAAGGTGCTGATCTCCACCAAGACCGCGTTGCCGATGGGTGACGGGGCAAATGAAGCAGGCACCTCGCGCGCTCGTCTCATCCGCGCCGTCGATGCGGCCCTCGCACGGCTTGGTACCGATTATATCGATCTCCTCCAGCTTCACGCCTTCGATGCCGCGACACCGGTCGAGGAGGTGCTGTCCACGCTCGATGACCTCACCCGCACCGGCAAGCTCCGCTATACGGGCATTTCCAACTTCTCCGGCTGGCAGGTGATGAAGTCCCTTGCCGCTGCCGATCGCCACGGGTGGCAACGCTATGTGGCACATCAGGTCTACTACTCGCTTGTCGGTCGGGATTACGAGTGGGAATTGATGCCGCTTGGCCTGGATCAGGGTTTGGGCGCGCTGGTCTGGAGCCCCCTCGGCTGGGGCCGCCTCACCGGCAAGGTCCGCCGCGGTGAAGAACTGCCCGAAAAGAGCCGCCTGCACGATACGGCGAGCTTCGGCCCTCCGGTTCCAAACGAACTGCTTTATCGTGTTGTCGACGCGCTTGAGGAAGTGGCCGCCGAAACGGGCAAGACCGTGCCGCAGATTGCCATAAACTGGCTGATCGGGCGCCCGAGCGTTTCATCCGTCATCATCGGAGCCCGAAACGAGGAACAGCTTCGGCAGAATCTCGGTGCCATCGGCTGGTCGCTCACTCCAGAGCAGGTCGCCCGCCTCGACGCGGCAAGTCTGGTGGATGCCCCTTACCCCTACTTCCCCTATCGCCGGCAGGCAGCTTTCGCACAGCTCAACCCGCCCGCCGTTTGAAAACAGGACAGGTGCCGGAGGGTTGCGAAAAACCTTCGGCACCTTGCCTTCACGACGCCGGTTCTCAGTGAAGGGCGAGCTCACCCTTCACGCTGCGCCACTCGCTCGCCGATATGAGACGGCGATGCGTGTAGACCACTGAATGCAAGGGCCCATCGAGTTTCGCTTTCCAGAAACCGATAAAGCGATGAAGCGCCGGAAAATCCGGCGCAAGATCATAGTCCTGCCAGATGAAACTCTGCAGGAGATGAGGATGATCGGGCATGTGGTACAGAAACTCGGCCGTTGTCATCCCGTAGCCCTTGAGCATCAGCTCGAATTCGCTCGCATGCTGCATGCCTTGCCTTTCCGAATCGCGTTCAAGCCACCGGGAAATTCTGCAGGGAAAGGACTTGATGGTCCATGGTAAACTAGCTTAAAAGCCATCATTTATTATTTAAATACAGAATGTTAGCAGCGATTTACGACAAGTGCTAACACAATCCATGTCGCATTTTCGCGTCACTTTTTGCCGCCACCCAATGTCTAATGTTGTCGACGACAACAGAATGGTAATAATGCGCGCGAGCCAGGAGGCCCCGCGCCGTTCAGCGCGTGCCCGGTCTCCAGCGAGCGCATACCGGGAGGAGCAAATGTCCGAAGTGCATGTTCACCGCGTGAAATCCGCGTGGAAGAAGAACGCGTTGATCGATAACGACACCTATCTGAAGTGGTATAAGGACAGCATCAAGGACCCGGAGAAATTCTGGAACAAGCACGGTAAGCGCATCGACTGGTTCAAGCCCTACACCAAGGTGAAAAACACCTCCTTCAAGGGCAAGGTTTCCATCAAATGGTTCGAGGACGGCGTCACCAACGTCGCCTACAACTGCATCGACCGCCACCTGAAGAAGCGCGCAGACCAGACGGCGATCATCTGGGAAGGCGACAATCCCTATGACGACCGCAAGATCACCTATCGCGAGCTCTACGAGCATGTGTGCCGTCTTGCCAATGTGATGAAGTCGCGCGGCGTCAGGAAGGGCGACCGCGTCACCATCTACATGCCCATGATCCCCGAGGCGGCCTACGCGATGCTCGCCTGTGCGCGTATCGGGGCGATCCATTCCGTGGTCTTCGGCGGCTTTTCGCCCGACTCGCTTGCCGGCCGCATCGAGGACTGCAAGTCGGACTTCGTCATCACCGCGGACGAAGGATTGCGCGGTGGCAAGAAGATTCCGCTCAAGGAAAACACCGACAAGGCCATCGCCATCGCCGAGAAGGCGGGCGTGAAGGTTCGCCATGTGCTGGTGGTCCGTCGCACGGCCGGCAAGATCAACTGGTTCGAGGACCGCGATCTCTGGTACGATGTGGAGACGGCAAAGGCCAAGCCCGACTGCAAGCCGGAGAAGATGAAAGCGGAAGACCCGCTGTTCATCCTCTACACCTCCGGCTCCACGGGCAAGCCCAAGGGCGTGCTTCACACCACGGCCGGCTATCTGGTCTACGCCTCGATGACGCATGAATACGTCTTCGACTATCATGAAGGCGACATCTACTGGTGCACCGCCGATGTGGGCTGGGTCACCGGCCACAGCTACATTCTCTATGGCCCGCTTGCCAATGGCGCCATCACCCTCATGTTCGAGGGCGTACCCAACTACCCGGATGCTTCCCGCTTCTGGCAGGTGGTCGACAAGCACAAGGTCAACATCTTCTACACTGCGCCCACCGCGATCCGCGCGCTGATGGGCGCCGGCGACGACTTCGTCACCCGCACCTCCCGCAAGTCGCTGCGCATTCTCGGATCCGTGGGAGAACCCATCAATCCCGAGGCTTGGGAATGGTATTACAACGTGGTCGGCGAGAAGAAGTCGCCCATCGTCGACACCTGGTGGCAAACGGAGACGGGCGGCATCCTCATCACCCCGCTGCCCGGCGCGACCGACCTGAAGGCCGGTTCCGCCACCCGCCCCTTCTTTGGCGTTCAGCCTGAACTGGTGGATGGCGACGGCAAGATTCTGGAAGGTGCGACCAGCGGCAATCTGTGCATCGCCGATTCCTGGCCCGGTCAGATGCGCTCCGTCTATGGCGACCACGAGCGCTTCATCCAGACCTATTTCTCCACCTACAAGGGGAAATATTTCACCGGCGACGGCTGCCGCCGCGACGAGGATGGCTATTACTGGATCACGGGCCGCGTGGACGATGTCATCAACGTGTCCGGCCACCGCATGGGGACGGCGGAGGTGGAATCCGCGCTCGTCAGCCATGACAAGGTGTCCGAGGCCGCCGTGGTCGGCTACCCGCACGATGTGAAGGGCCAGGGCATCTATTGCTATGTCACCCTGATGGCCGGAGTTAAGGGGTCGGACGAGCTCAAGAAGGAGCTGGTCACGCATGTGCGCAACGAGATCGGCCCCATCGCCTCACCGGACAAGATTCAGTTCTCGCCCGGCCTGCCGAAAACCCGTTCCGGCAAGATCATGCGACGCATCCTGCGCAAGATCGCCGAGGACGATTACGGTGCGCTTGGTGACACATCGACACTCGCCGATCCCGCCGTCGTCGACGACCTCATCGACAATCGCCAGAACAAGAAGGCCTGACCGTTCGCTGTTGGCCTCACGCGGACGGGCAAGCAGGCGGCGCGCCGCCTGTCTTGCCACGCATTCCTCCTGATCCCGAGGTCGTGCCTTCATCCTTCATCCCGCCCTCATGGTGAGCTTGTCGAACCACGAGGGCGGGATGAAGGGTACCCGCCAATCTACGGAACCAAATGCCGGAAAGCGGCGACGACGCTGTCATAGACCGGCCGCTTGAAAGGAACGATAAGTTCCGGCAGCTCCAGCATCGGCTTCCATTCCCAGGCGTCGAACTCCGCCTCATGTCCGCCGGGTGGCGGGTTGATGGCGATCTCGCTGTCGCGGCCCTCGAAGCGGAAAGCGAACCATTTCTGCTTCTGCCCGCGATACTTGCCCTTCAGGGCAACGCCCACCAGATGCTCAGGCAGATCATAGGTGATCCAGTCCGGTGTTTCAGCAAGCAGCGCGACGCTTTTCATGCCGGTTTCCTCGTAGAGCTCGCGATAGGCGGCATCGCGGGGTTCCTCGCCCTTGTCGATACCGCCCTGCGGCATCTGCCACAGGCGTGTTGAACCCGACAGCTCGTCCGTTCCTTCGTTGACAATGCGCCGACCGGCCCAGGCCAGTCCATCCCCATTCAGAACCATGATGCCGACACACGGCCGGTAGGGGAGTTCACCTGATTTCTTGCTCATTCTGTCGATTGGCCCCGCCTTGTTTCACCGCGCCTCTGGATCGAAGGCGACGGCTGAAATCGGCACGATCTCAATGCCGCGCCCGGCCACCTCATTGGCCCATCCGGCCACGGTGTCAATCGTCTCGTCGAAAGCTGAACCCGTACCGATTGCATAGCCCTTGGCGCGCGCGATACGCTCGAGTTCATCGAGTTTCTTCAAAATATCTGCCGGGGCCGGGCGGCGGTTTCCGCCGATGGGGTCGATGAGCACATCGGCCGCAGCAAACGGTACCGAGAGACTGCTGGCCAGATCCTGCGCCTTGCTGCGCGCCGAGGTGCCGTCATCCAGATACATCAGGCCCCGTTTGGAAAGCTCTTCCATGACCGGCTCAAGCGCGCCCTCATCGGCCGTGAAGCGCCCGCCCATATAGTTCATGACGCCCGTATAGTTTGTGATTCGCGACAGCGCCCAGCGCAAACGGCTGAGATTCTGTCCCTCGCCGGAATCGACGGTCAGCGTGTTACGCCCGGGGTTCTCGTTCGGATACCCAAAGGGTTCCATCGGAACCTGAAGAATGATCTCGTGCCCGGCCTTGCGCGCCGTCTGCATCCACCGCGACAGGCTGTTGCCTGCGGGCGCGAAGGCCAGCGTTACTTCAGGCCCCAACGCCTCGATGGCCCGCTGCGTCGTCGTCTGCGAAAGCCCGAGCCCGCCGATCACAACTGCAATGCGGGCGCCCCGAGCGCCCGACCAGCTGCGTGCATAAACATCGAACGGCCGACGCCCGCCCGGTTGGCGCACCGGCAGAGGACCGGCCTCCGATTCCTCGATAAGCGCGCGGTCCGGCAGATGGGCAAGGCGTGGGTGCTGCCCCATCGCCGAAGGATCGCGAATGACGATAACGCCATTGCCTGAAGCTGGCTCGCTTTCCTGGGGTGTCACCTTCACGATGGCGGCGTCTGGAGCCCCGGTGCGCACCGAGGTCGCCTCCGGCTTGGTCTCGGCCACCGTGGTTGTTTCGACAGGCTCTGTAACCGCAACCGGGACCGGCGTCCTGAAAGGACGCTCACGCAATGAAACGGCAAGCGAAACGCCAACCACTGCAACGGCAGCAAGACCAAGCAGAATGCTCCCCTTGCCGAAAGAGCGCCCACGGCTCTTCCTGGAAGGCTTGGCATCGCGCCCAAGCGGCCGGTCAATATCCTTTTTGCCCGAAGTCATACCCACCCGTGACAACCGTCAAGGTCACAAATCCTGCAGGGCCTTCATGAAACCCTGATGTCATCGCCGGCAGGAAACCCGCCGGCGATGCACCTGTTCTACTGATTCATGACCGCCTTGTCAGGGTTAGGCGGGAAGGCCGGATCTGTTTTCTCGCCGCGCAGCAATTCAAGTGCAGCTGCAAGCTGAACATCGTCCTTCGGATCCGGCGGCACATAGGCGATGGAGCCCGATCCCTCGTCGTTCTCCTCAGCGCCCTTGATGTGGCCCGGCAGATCCGATTCGCCACGGCGCAGGTCGCGCCCCTGCAATTCCTCGGGCAGCGGCTGGTCGACCTTGATGTCCGGCGTGATGCCCTTGCCCTGGATCGATTCACCCGATGGCGTGTAGTAAAGCGCGGTCGTCAGACGCAACGCGCCACTCTCGCCGAGCGGAATGATCGTCTGGACCGAGCCTTTCCCGAAGGACTGCGAACCGAGCACGGTCGCACGGCGGTGATCCTGCAGCGCACCGGCCACGATCTCCGAAGCGCTCGCCGAGCCGCCATTGATCAATACGATGATCGGCTTGCCATTGACCACGTCACCGGGCCGCGAATCGAACCGCGAAATGTCATTCGCTTCACGCCCGCGGGTGGAGACGATTTCACCCCGGTCGAGGAAGGCGTCGGACACACTGACCGCCTGGTCGAGCAGACCGCCCGGATTGAGCCGCAGGTCGAGCACATAGCCCTTCAGTTTGTCGTTCGGAATGTCCTTGCCGATGGTGTCGATGGCGTTCATCAGATCGTCGAAGGTCTTCTCCGTGAAGGAGGTGATCTTCAGGTAGCCGACATCGCCCTCTGCGCGGAATTTCACCGCCTTCACCTTGATGATATCGCGCACGATGGTCAGCTCGATCGGCTTGTCCGCGCCTTCGCGCAGGATCGTCAGCTTGATCGGGGTGTTGACGGCGCCACGCATCTTGTCGACCGCATCGTTGAGCGACATGCCGCGCACTTCGTCGCCATCGATCTTGGAAATCAGATCGCCGGCCAGAACGCCCGCACGGGCGGCAGGCGTATCGTCGATGGGCGAAACGACCTTGACCAGTTCGCTGTCCATGGTGACTTCAATGCCAAGCCCGCCGAATTCGCCCTTGGTCTGCACCCGCATGTCCTTGGCGGCTTCGGGATTGAGATAGGAGGAATGCGGATCAAGCGAGGAGAGCATGCCGTTAATGGCGCTCTCTACCAGCTTCTTATCGTCCGGCGGCGTGACATACTGCGCGCGCACACGCTCGAAGATATCGCCGAAAATGGCGAGTTCCCGGTAGGTGTCGGAGCCGGCCGCGTTTGCCGCGAAGCCGCCAACGCTGTGCACAAGCGTTACCGCAGACGCACCCATCAGGGCGCCGGCAAACAATAGCGACAAGTTACGTTTCATTTCCTGTCCTTCCAGAGTGTCCCGGAGCCCACCAGGCTTTGGGGTCGATCGGTTTCCCGTTCTTCCTGAATTCCACATACAATTCCGGCATGGAGCCTTCGCCCACCGGGCCTGCAATGCTTGCCAGCCGCGTTTCACCCATCGTTCCGATAGGCTCGCCCGCCAACACCGATTGACCAAGGGAAACGTTGACCTTCCCCAGCCCTGCAAGCACGATATGATAACCGTCGCCGGCATTCAGTATCAATAGCTGACCATAGGAACGGAAAGGCCCGGCATAAAGCACCGTCGCCCCCGCTGGTGCAGTTACGATTGCCCCCGATTGTGTTCTTAGAATGTCGCCCTTGAGCGCAGCGCCCGTGTCATCATCCTCGCCGAAGCGCGCTGCGAACTGGCCGGAAGCCGGCAAAGACAATCCGCCCACACGGCGAGCGAAAGGCACGGATTCTCCCAGCCGATGCTCAGGCGAAGTTGGCTCGCTGGCGCGCTTCTTGCGTTCTTCCTCAGCCGTTTGCAGCGACGTGATTTCGGTTTCAAGCGATCCGATGAGTTCCTGCAGGCTTCCAGCACGCGCGGCCAGCGTCTCAGCCTGCTTGCGCTCCTCCGCCATGCGGTTTTCCGCCTCGTCCTGAAGGCGTTTCTTCTCGTCGAGCAGCAGCGTCAGCCGCTCCTTTTCCTCAACCTGTTCGGTCACCGTCTTCTGCAGCTTGTCCCGCTCGCTCTCGATGGAAGTGACGATGCGCGAAAGATCGCGAAGGTCCCCCAGAAGCACCTCCGTCTCTTCGCGCAGCTCCGGCACGACGGCGCCCAGAAGAATGGCGCTTCGAACCGAAGCCAGCGCATCTTCGGGCCGCACCAGAATGGCCGGAGGTGGATTGAGGCCCATGCGCTGAAGAGCGCCCAGCACCTCGGCAAGAACACCGCGCCGGGCCTGGAGCGATTCGCGCAGATATCCCTCCTCGTGCCGCAGCGTCGTCAGGCGCAGGGAAATCTCGTCGATGTCTTCGCTGAGCTTGCGCTCGGTCTTGGCCGCCTGGATCAGCGCTGCGGTGATCGATGCGTTGTCATTCTTGATGCTGGCGATCTGTGCCGTGATCTCGTCCAGCCTTTGCTGGGAAAGCTCGATCTCGCGATTGACATCCTGATATTCCGCGCTGGTTTTTTCCCGCTCGCTTTCCAGCACCTCGATGCCGTCCTGCGCCGGCGATCCAAGCGCCGAACCCAGAAGCAGCGCCGCAGCCAGCGCCGCGCGCAACGAGAACCCAAGCTTTGCCGAATCCGGCGCCTTTATCATCCTTCGTCTTTCCCGGAAGAAACCACGAGCGACATTAAGGCCCCTTTCGTTAAGGAACCATCAACCATGATGCGCCTTTAGATCAATCATCGGTTGTATTTTTCAACCTGTCAACAATCTGAGTATTTTGCATCAAGCTGAAATCGTCCGCCCTCCGCATGATTGCGGGGCAGAGGGAAGATGGAGCGACGTTTCTCACGCCCGATGATAGGGGTGCCCCGAAAGAATGGTGGCCGCGCGATAGAGCTGCTCGGCGAGCATGACCCGCACCAGCTGGTGTGGCCAGGTCTGCGCACCGAACGAGATGGCACGCTCGGCCGATTGGCGGAATTCCGGGTCGTGCCCGTCAGGCCCGCCGATCACCAGAACGAGTTGGCGCCGGCCCTGATCGCGCAAATCCGCGATGGCCGTGCTGAACGCCTCTGAGGTCAGGTTTTTCCCGCGCTCGTCGAGAAGGAAGATCGCGGCGCCATCGGCCTGCATCTCCCTGATCTTGCGGCTTTCCTCGCGGCGGCGCTCGTCGGTGCCGCGCGCACGGCTCTCGGCAAACTCGTTGAGGCCGGAAAACTCCAGCCCGACAGCCGGGCCGCTTTTGGCGAAACGGTCGAGATAACGGCCCGCCAAATCCCTTTCGGGGCCGGCCTTCATCCGGCCCACGGCGCAAATTCCAACGCGCATTCCAGCCTCTCCGCCCCATGGGGGCAAAGCTGGCTCAAAGTCCCGCCGCCCTTACGGGCAGGCGATCAGTGAACCGTCTCATCCTCCAGGTCCGGAGCCTGCCACATCTTCTCGATGTTGTAGAACTCACGAACTTCGGGGCGGAAAATATGGACGATGATGTCGCCCGAATCGATCAGAACCCAGTCCGCGCCCGAAAGACCTTCGACGCGCGCCGTGCCCAGACCGGCTTCCTTGAGCGCACGCAGCAGGTGGTCCGCCACCGCCGCAACATGGCGATGCGAACGACCCGACGCCACGATCATGTGGTCGGCGAGGGGCGACTTGCCCTGGATATCGATGGATACGATGTTTTCCGCCTTGGAGTCTTCGAGACTCGCGATGGCTGTTTCTACGGCCCGGGCCACCAGATTGCCGCTGGCTCCGGCCGGCGAAGGCATCATGTCAGCCTTCTTCGTAAGTGCTGTTCTCAGCGTCTTTCCTTTCCCATAAGAACAAGCTCGTCATGCGCTTAATACCGCCTGACGTCTTTTAGATAGGCAGAGTCTCTTAACACTTTCAAGACATGGGCCAATCACATGTTTTGCCCGGCCCATTCCCGATAGGGCGGCGAGGGAGCCGCCGCACGATCAAACCGTGCCCCTAAACCTCGCGCGCCGCATCGCGGATCGCGGTTGAGGACAGCGAGGAACGCGGTCCGTGAATGAAGGTCCAGGAGGGTGGTCGACGATGCGCGAGGACCGGTGCATCGTTCTCATCGATGCGCGCATGATCGAATGTCTTGGCCATGGTGGAAGAGAGAAATGCCAGCGTATCTCCGGGCCGGTCGATCACGGCGATCGGTATGGACTGTGCGATCTCCCGCCAGCGTTCCCAGCGGTGGAAGTCGCGTAAGCTGTCGGCGCCCATGATCCATACGAAATCGACGCCCGGATTGCGGTGCTGTACGAGCCGGATCGTGTCGGCCGTATAGCGGATACGATGCCGCGCCTCGAAGGCGGTCACCTTGATCCGGGGATCGGTGGTACATTTCTCCGAAAGCGCGATCCGCTCGGCAAGCGGCGCAAGCTCGCGATGATTCTTGAGGGGATTGCCCGGCGTCACGATCCACCAGAGCTGATCGAGGTGAAGCCGTCGCAGCGCCGTCTCCGCAACGAGCGCATGTCCCGCATGAGGTGGGTTGAAGGAGCCGCCGAAAAGTCCGACGGCCATTCCCTTCTCCACATACGGCATGCGCAGATAGCGCTCGGCCACTGGCCTGTTCCCCCCGCTCATAGCGAAACGCAGATCAAGGCCGCAGCTGGCCGTTGCCGCGCACGCGGTATTTGAACGAGGTCAACTGCTCGACGCCAACCGGACCGCGCGCATGCATCTTGCCCGTGGCAATGCCGATCTCCCCGCCCATGCCGAACTCGCCGCCATCAGCGAACTGAGTGGAGGCATTATGCAGCAGGATCGCCGAATCGATCTCGTTGAAGAACCGCTCCACCGCCGCATCGTCCTCGGCCACGATGGCTTCGGTGTGGTGCGAGGACCATGTCCCGATATGGCTGATTGCCTCACCCACCCCGTCGACCAGTTTCACGGAGATGATGGCATCCAGATATTCGCGGCTCCAGTCCTCGTCCACGGCAGGCCTGGCCGCAGAAAAACGTGCGCAAACTTCCGCATCCCCGCGGATTTCGCAGCCTGCCGCCTCAAGCGCCGTCAATACGGGCACAAGCAGCACATCCGCTGCGGCACGATCCACCAGCAGGGTTTCCGCCGCACCGCATATGCCCGTCCGGCGCATCTTGGAATTGACCGCGATGGCGACCGCCATGTCGGGTTTTGCGGACTTGTCGAGATAGAGATGGCAGATGCCCTCGAGATGCGCAAAAACCGGCACGCGCGCCTCGTTCTGGACACGCTCCACGAGGCTGCGCCCGCCACGGGGTACGATCACATCGAGATTTCCCGACAATCCCTTGAGCATTTCGCCCACGGCCGCGCGATCGGTCACGGGCACGCGCTGGATCGCATCGGCGGGCAACCCCGCCTTCTCAAGCCCTTCCACCATGCAAGCATGGATCGCCGCGGAGGAATGGGCGGAATCCGACCCACCGCGCAAGATCACCGCATTGCCGGCCTTGAGACAGAGAGCACCGGCATCCGCCGTCACATTGGGGCGGCTTTCATAGATGACGCCGATAACGCCCAGCGGCGTGCGCACCCGCTCTATCGAGAGCCCGTTCGGCCGCTCCCAGGCCGCGATCACGTCGCCCACCGGGTCTTTTAAAGCCGCAATGGCGCGGATACCGTCGGCCATGCCGGCGATGCGGCCCATGTCGAGTTTGAGCCTGTCGAGCAGTGCCGGCGAAAGCCCTGCCCTTTCGCCATTCGCCATATCAACCGCATTCGCAGCGAGAATCTTGTCCTCGTTGCGCAGCAACGCAGCAGCCATTTCAGCAAGCGCCAGGTTCTTCTGCTCAGAAGATGCGATGGACAGTGGACCGGCTGCAGCGCGGGCGCGCTTGCCGATATCGTTCATGAGCGCGGCAATATCCGCGCCTTCCTGCCTGTTTTCCATCAACATCTATCCCTCCGCCTGTTCCGTCTGGCCCTGCCGTATATGGGATGACAACACCAGATCGTCGCGGTGCACCATCGCCGCGCGCGCGTCATAGCCGAGCACCTCGGCGATATCTCCGGTTTTCAGCCCGGCAATTCTTACGGCATCCGCCGCATCATAGGCAACAAGCCCCCGCGCCGCCTCGCGACCGTCAGGCCCGAGGATCGCCACCGTGTCGCCGCGCGAGAAATTGCCGCTCACGCTCGTCACGCCCGCGGGCAAAAGCGACTTGCCGGCAGAAAGCGCGCGCACAGCGCCTTCATCGACCGTCACCATGCCTGCCGGCTCAAGCTGACCCGCGATCCATGTCTTGTAGGCGCGCACCGGAGCCTCGCTCGCCATGAAAAGCGTCGCCCGCGCGCCCTCATCGATTGCCGACAGAGGATGAAGCCGCGTGCCGGAAGCAATGAACATCGCCGTTCCGGCAGCCGTGGCAATGCGGCCCGCATCCAGCTTGGTGCGCATGCCGCCGCGCGACAGTTCCGATGCAGCCGCCCCCGCCATCGCCTCGATCTCGGGCGTGATCGCTTTCACGACAGGAATGAACTCGGCATCCGGGTTGCTGGCCGGCGGCGCGGTGTAGAGACCGTCGACATCCGACAGAAGCACGAGCAGATCCGCACCCAGCATGGTCGCAACCCGCGCAGCCAGCCGATCATTGTCGCCATAGCGGATTTCGCTGGTCGCGACCGTGTCGTTCTCGTTGATGACGGGAACCACATCCATCTTGAGCAGCGTGGAGATCGTCGCCCTGGCATTGAGATAGCGGCGGCGCTCCTCGGTATCGCCCAGCGTGACCAGAACCTGGCCCGACTTCAGGCCGCGCTTGCGCAATTCCTGATCCCATGCCGCCGACAGGGCGATCTGCCCCACCGCCGCCGCGGCCTGGCTTTCCTCAAGCCGCAGGCTGCGCCGCTCAATGCCCAGAATGGTGCGTCCCAGCGCGATGGCGCCCGAGGAGACCACCAGCACCTCGACACCGGCTGCCCGCAGCTTGGCGATGTCGTCCACCAGAGCGGAAAGCCATTCCCGCTTGAGCCCGGTCTTGCGGTCGACAAGAAGCGCAGAGCCGATTTTGACCGTGATGCGCCGATGCGCCTTAAGCTCGGAACGGGTCATGATTGTCTTGCCTGAATGCCTATTTCTGCCACCGGTCATCGACCGTGTCGGCTGCTTGCTCTTCTGCGCGCTCTTCCTCGATCACCCGCATAAGCGCGCGCAGCACCTCCTGAACGCCCTCGCCGGTTGCCGCTGAAAGCATGAGCGGTTTGCGACCGGCAATCGCCTCAAGCGCCGCCTGTTTTTCCACGCGGGTTTCCTCGTCGATCAGATCGACCTGGCTCAGCGCGAGAATCTCGGTCTTGTCGGTGATGCCATGACCATAGGCTTCGAGTTCGCCACGCACGGTCTCATAAGCCACGGCCGGGTCTTCCTCGCGCGCCGAGACCAGGTGCAGGAGCGCCCGTGTGCGCTCCACATGACCGAGAAAACGATCCCCGATGCCCACGCCCTGATGCGCACCCTCGATCAGGCCCGGAATATCGGCCAGCACGAACTCCCGTGCATCGACACGCACGACGCCAAGATTCGGATGCAGCGTCGTGAAGGGATAATCCGCGATCTTCGGCTTGGCCGCAGTGACGGCCGCAAGGAAGGTCGATTTGCCGGCATTGGGCAGACCGACGAGCCCTGCATCGGCGATCAGCTTGAGCCGCAGCCAGAGCCAGGCCTCCTCTCCGGGCAGGCCCGGATTGGCGCGGCGCGGCGCGCGGTTTGTCGAGGATTTGAAATGCTGGTTGCCGAAACCGCCATTGCCGCCGGCAGCCAGACGGAAGCGTTGCCCGACCTCCGTCAGATCGCAGATCAGCGTCTCGTTGTCTTCCTCGTAGACCTGTGTTCCGACAGGCACCTTGAGCACAGTATCGGCTCCCTTGGCACCCGTCCGGTTGCGCCCCATGCCATGCATGCCGGTCTTGGCCTTGAAATGCTGCTGGTAGCGATAATCGATCAGCGTGTTGAGGCCATCCACGGCCTCAACCCAGACATCGCCGCCCCGGCCACCATCGCCGCCATCCGGCCCGCCGAACTCGATGTATTTTTCCCGCCGGAACGAAACGGAGCCTGCCCCGCCATCGCCGGAGCGGATATAGACCTTGGCCTGATCGAGAAATTTCATGGGTTCGGCCGTCTTTCCTAGAGCACTCTAAAGCCAGGCGGTTTCACCTGGCCCCCGCACGAATGGGGAGAAACAATGAGATGCATCCTCCCACGCTTTTCCATGAAAAGGCGAGACGAGCTCTTTCTGCGGCAACCCTGTACAGCATCGCGCGCAGAAGTGCGAGAGCGGACGATCTGCTTCGCCCGCACTCACGTTTCGATTGCCGGTCAGGCGCCCCAGCTTCTGAGGCTCACCCATGTCCGGCGGTCGAGCTGATAACGCTCGACGGGAACCTTGCCGGCCACCGCGGAATCCATCATGCCCTGTCCGGCATACTGGAAGCCGCATTTGTGAATGACCCGGCGCGAGGCCGTGTTGGTCACCCGGCAGGAAACATTGAGCCGATCGATATCGGTCGCCCGGAAGGCAAGGTCCACGAGGGCATGGGCCGCTTCCGTGGCATAGCCTCTCCCCCAATAGGGTTCACCGATCCAGTAACCGATTTCCAGCCCCGTCTCGCGGTTCTCGAGCCCCGCACAGCCGATGAAGGCGCCGCTTTCCGAAAGCGTGATCGCATAGGTACAGCCCTTCATTCCGCCATTTCGCACGCGCGTCAGGAATGCATCGGCATCCTGCAGACGATAGGGATGAGGCATGCGGGCCAGCATCTCGGCGAGGCGCCGATTGTTGGCCAGCTCCACCAGCTCCGTCACATCGTCATCGCGCGGGATGCGCAGGACGAGACGCTCGGTGACGAGAACCGGGCACTCGATCCTTATACTTTCGCTTTCGACCTCTTCACTTTCGGCAACCATCTTTCTTCCTCCGGGCAAAATAAAAAGGGGAGATGGCGACCCATCTCCCCTTTGAACCTTTTCCGGACTGTCCAGACACCGGCCCCCGAGATGGGTCGCCGGCATTTGGTGAGCGGACCGGCTATTCCGCGGCTTCCGTAATCGGGTTGACCGATACGTAGGTTCGACCATTGGCTTTTTTGGCGAACGAAACGGCGCCCTGAATAAGGGCGAAAAGCGTATGGTCTTTACCCATGCCGACATTGACGCCGGGATGCCACTTCGTGCCGCGCTGACGCACGATGATGTTGCCGGCGAGAACGTTCTCGCCGCCGAACTTCTTCACGCCAAGGCGCTTGGACTCCGAATCGCGACCGTTACGCGAGGAACCGCCTGCTTTTTTGTGTGCCATTTGCTTACTCCTTTGCGCCCCTCAGGACGCCTGAATTATCGCCGCGCGCTAGCGCGTTGTTGTTCAAACAGCCTTCCGGCTTATTTCGACAGTTCCTTGGCCTGCTCGCGCCAGTCCTTGATCTGGTCTGCGCTGAACGGCATGGCTTCGTCGATCCGCACCACATCCTCGTCGGAAAGGGCGGCCACCTGGGCAAAGGTGGTGATGCCCTGCTCGGCGAGCTGACCGGCTGCAACCGGGCCGATGCCCTTGATCTTGGTCAGATCGTCGGGCTCGCCGGCCGGAGCGGTGAAGAGGGGAGCAGCCGCTGCGGGCGCTTCCGACTTCGTCTCTGCCTTCTTCGCCGGCTTTTCAGCGGCCTTCTTCGAGGGCTTCGCGCCGCCGGTGAGGATCTCGGAGATGCGCACCGTGGTCAGAAGCTGGCGATGGCCGCGCTTGCGGCGCGAGTTCTGACGGCGACGCTTCTTGAAGGCGATGACCTTCTTGCCACGGCCCTGCTCGACAACCTCGGCGGCCACGGCGGCGCCTTCCACGAGGGGAGCGCCGAAGGTAACGTCATCGCCCTGACCGACGGCCAGAACTTCTGCGAACTGAATGATCTCGCCGGGCTCGCCGACGACCCTCTCGACCTGCACGAGGTCGTTGGCGGCAACGCGATATTGCTTTCCGCCGGTTTTGATGACTGCGAACATTTTTCTTGCCTTTCGGTGTCCGGTCCGGCTTGAACCGCTTCGCGGTGCGCCGTCTTTTTGTCAGTCTTTAGGGTTAAATGACAAACGGCGCAGGGACTGGCCCACGCCGCAGGTCGCGTGTCCATAACGGAACCTGTCTACAAGGTCAAGCCGCGAGCCGAAATAGACGCAGATTGGGCCTTGTATCGGAAGCGATCACCGGTTATCTAGTGCGCCGCGCCGGCAC